>NZ_JBSKHW010000016.1:0-57213 GCF_057128765.1 Pseudomonas corni | reverse complement strand
GAAGCAACGCGGTTGGCGCCGACTTTGTCCGAACCGTCGGAAGCAACGCGGTTTGCGCCTACTTTGTCAGAACCGTCCGAAGCAACGCGGTTTGCGCCTACTTTGTCAGAACCGTCAGAAGCAACGCGATTAGCGCCTACTTTATCTGCACCGTCTGCAGCCACACGATTAGCGCCGACTTTATCCGAACCATCCGAAGCAACACGGTTGGCTCCGACCTTATCGGCACCATCGGCAGCCACACGATTTGCTCCCACTTTATCCGCGCCATCAGCAGCAACTTTATTGGCGCCTACATGGTCGGTGCCGTCGGAAGCCGTTCGGTTGACACCTACATGGTCAGATCCATTTTCAGCGACAGGCTTGCAGTCGCTTACATCATCGGCGGCGTAGGCAGCCGACACACTGAGCGTAAGCACGGAAAGCGCCAGGCTCCACATTAATTGCCTTTTCATAACCGATTGCTCCAAGTGTCCATTTCGATGATGTGAGCGTGATGCCCAGATCAGTGCAGTCAGACGACGAATCAAGCCTGCTGAGCATAGCCGATCACGGGTTCGACGCCTCTGCGGCGGTGCAGACGTGTCGTGGCGACGAGCGCTACAGCGGCGACACAATTCATGGAAACCGCCATTGTGATTCATACAATAAAACAATATTAACTGTTGGCGCATCATACGTGGGTATAAGCATTAAAGTTGTACGGTTCAAACAATTAAAACGCAGTTTTCTGCACCAATTTGGCCCACAAAAAGTTGCAAATGAAGTTACTCCATAAAGCCGCTCAATAGGCCTAACAGTCGCTGCTTAGTTCACGGGAATCAAACTGCTGGCAGGAACTTCATTTAATTCAATCAATTGCGTCGAAGCTGGGAGGCTGACATTGAAGATTGCGCCCTTGCCCGCTTCGCTGCTGGCCCAGATCCGTCCGCCGTGAGCCTCGATAATCGAGCGACAGATGGACATGCCCATTCCCATGCCATTGGGCTTGGTGGTGAAAAAGGGCTCGAACAGATTTGGCAAATTTGCCATTGAAATGCCAGGCCCACTGTCGCGGATGGCCATCGACACGTCACCGCTTGGCAATGTCGAAAGCCACAGGTGCAGCGCTTTCTCCTTAGCCGTTTGGTTTGCCATCGATTGCATCGCGTTAACCAGCAAGTTGATGATCACCTGTTGCAGCTGCACCCGATCGCCGCTGACTGAAGGGAGCACATCCTGCATTTCAACCTGCAGCTCGACCCGGTGTCGCTCGATCTCGCGCCTGAGCAACGAGACTGATTCTTCAACCACTTCACGCAGATTGAGCTCATCTTTCTCACTCGCCGTTTTGCGAGACAGCGCCCGGACTTTTTTCACCACTTCACCTGCCCGTTGCGCCTGGATCACTACGCGCTCGATCACCTTCCGGACTTCGTGATAATCCGGCTCAGGCCGGTTCAGCCAGCGCAACCCGGATTCGGCGTCGGTGATCACTGCGGCCAGTGGCTGATTGACCTCGTGTGCGATCGATGCCGCCAGTTCACCAAGGGTGGTGACGCGGGTGATGTGCGCCAGTTCGGTCTGACTTCGATGCAGCGCCTCCTCTGCCAACCGGGTGGCGGTCACGTCCATCAGCGCACCGACAAACTCGCTTTGCCTGCCGGCGTCCTCGTATTGCTGAGCGAGCATGCGCAGGTTTTTGCTGCGCCCTGCGGGTAGGACCAGCCGGAACTCGACCTCCAACGGCAAACGGCTGGCGCAAACATCTTGAAAAGCAGCCCTGAAACGGTCGCGATCATTAGGATGAATCCGGCTGACCATCTGTTCCAGCGTCGGCGTGGTGGCGCTGTCGAACTCGAAGATATGACACGCCTGCTCGGACCAGTACATCTGCGCACATGGCACCAGAAAGCCGATGCTGCCGGTGAGGCTCAGACGTTGCGCGCCAGACAAAAACGCTTCGCTGCGGTTAAGCAGCAACACTTGTTCCTGCAGGTTGCTCTTGGCGGTGCTGCTTTTGAGTGCCAGCAATGCAGCGATGAAAATCGCCGCCAGGCTGATCAAGCCGCGCCCGCATGACTCGTCATCCCAATCCAGCCCGTGGGAAACAAAAAACGCGATCAGCGTCAGTCCGATGCACAAATAAGCGACGCGCAGCAGACCCCGACGCGAAAACAGCTCGACGGAAATCAGGATGACCATGATGTACAACACCGCAATGGCGACATCCAGCGAACTCAGGCTGTCGATCAGGAAGATCCCACCCGCCAGCAGAATCGCCCCGGCCCGCTTGGCCGGCAACGGCAACTGCGCGCACCCGTGATCGATCACCGACCACAGCATTCTCATCACTTGGCCTCAACCCTGGCGGACCGTTGGCGCAAAGAAGTCATCGCACGCTCCCGGTCACAACCGCTGGCCTGGCAATCGCCAGTGCCACCAGCGCGGCGATGAAGCACAACAGTCCGGCGATGAAAAACGACGGCATGTAGGTTGCCAGCACCGTGCGAATCAGACCGGCGCCATACGCGGCAAACGCAGCACCCAATTGATGGCCGGCGAAGATCCAGCCGAACACAATGTTGGCGCGCTGTACGCCAAAGGTCGCGGCGGTCAGTTTGATGGTGGGTGGCACGGTAGCGATCCAGTCCAGGCCGTACATGACCGCGAAGATCGACAGCCCGAACACGTTGAAATCGGTGAACGGCAGAATGATCAGTGCCACGCCGCGCAGCCCGTAATACATGAACAACAGCCAGCGATTGTCGTAGCGATCAGACAGCCATCCCGAGCCCACGGTGCCGATAAAGTCGAAGATGCCCATCATCGCGAGCAACCCGGCGGCACTGGTCGCCACCAGTCCGAAGTCGCCGCACATGGTCACGAAATGAGTCTGGATCAAGCCCGAAGTGCTGGCACCACAGATAAAGAACGTCGCGAACAGGATCCAGAACGTCATCGAGCCAGATACATCGCGCAGCACCGACAACGGCATCAGCAGCATCTGAGCCAAACTGCCTGCCTTGGGAGTAGGCGCTTGCGGTTCGGTGTCGCCATACAGAGGCAAGCCCAGGTCCGCCGGATGGTCGCGCATCAAAGCGATGACCGCGATTACCGCCACTACCAGCATCACGCAAATGAAGCCAAGGGCGCTGCGCCAGCCGAAGTGTTCAGTCAGCCTGGCGAGCAGGGGCAAAAACACCAATTGCCCTGTGGCAGAGCTGGCCGCCAGCAGGCCGATGATCAAGCCGCGCCGGGCGGAGAACCAGCGGGTGGCAACGGTCGCGCCCAGCACCATCGCGGTCAGTCCCGTGCCAAAGCCCACCAGTACACCCCAGAAAAACACCAGTTGCCAAAACTGTGTCATGAACAACAGCGACGAGCCAAAACCGATCATCACCACCACGATGGCGGTGACCATGACCTTGCGCATGCCGAAGTAATTCATGAAGGCCGCCGCGAACGGCCCCATCAACCCAAACAACGCGAAACGAATGGCCAGCGCCGAGGAAATGTCTGCGGTCTGCCAGCCGAATTCCATTTGCAGCGGAATAATGAATACGCCCGGCGCACCTACCGCACCGGCCATCACCAGCATCGTAAGAAACGTCACCGACGCCACGACCCAGCTGTAGTGAATCTTGCGACGAGACAATGAACCTGCGAGGAGCGATGCCAACATTTCTACATCCTTGATGGGGGCAAGTGCGAATCGACGTACCCCTGGATAACCCTGTAAAAGAGCCTTGGGACCGCAACAGACTCGCAACATTTTTTTACACTTCAATTATTGAACCGCCAATTTTTAGCGTCAAGTGCTAATGCAGCAGATCGCCTGCGCAAAAGGCTCAATCCGGCGGTTTACGCAGCAGCGTGATGATCAAGATGCCCAGTACGGCAGTGCCCGCTGACAGCATGAAGGCGTCGGCATAGGCCAGCGTCGCGGCCTGTTGCCTGACCTGATTGGCGAGGAGCGCCAGGCCTCGAGGAGCGTTTGCCGGATCGAGCAGGCCAAAGCGGTTCAGCGCACCGTGGGTGAGTCCCGAAAGACGCCCCGCCACTGCGTTATCTCCAGCCATGACGTGAATGCCCAACAGATTGGAATGCACTTGGGTCCAGACCCTTGTGCAGGTCTGGACCAGGGCGCTCGCCAGCTCACCGCCCAACAACCGAAAGGTCTGCACCACCGCGCCGAAAGTGATCACCTGTACCGGGTTCAGATGGCGGACTGTGAAGTAAATGAGGGACGTCAGGAGCATGGTCTGCCCCAGCGCCTGCATTAGCATTGAAGGGACGAAGTCGTTTTCCGACCAAGCAGAAGTCAGCTGGCTGGCCTGAAGGCACGCCGCCAGAATCAGGCTCATGCCGATGATCAGCATAATGCGCGCATCGACGTAGCGTAGCGTCAGCCCCACAACCGGCCCGATGATGAATTGCGGTAACGCCACCCACAGCAGAATCTGCCCCACCTGCTGCGGCCGGAAGCCAGCCACTTGAGTCAGAAATTGCGGAACGATGAAGTTGCTGCTCAGCACCAGCAACCGGCCAATGACCAACAGCAGCATCATTGGCGCGATGTTGCGCTGGGCCATGAAGTTGAAATCGATGAACGCATCCGGATTGCGATGCCCGTGCACGACAAACGCAACGATCAGCAACGCCGCGCCCGATAGCAGCCCCATGACCAGCCCCGATGAGGTCCAGTCCAGACGATTGCCCTGATCGAGCCCCGCATAGAGCAGCGCAAAACCAAGTCCTGCGAAGAGCATGCCCCAGTAATCGCCCTTGAGCCTCACCTCGTGCTTGATCGGCTCGCGGGGGATGCCGGCATAAATGCAAGCGATCAGTGCCAGGGTCAGTGGCAGGTTCTGCCAGAAGATCCACTGCCAGCCGCCGTGATCCAGGTGCCAGCCCTCCAGCGTCGCCGCGATGTTCAGCGACAGCTCAAGGTTCATGGCGTAGACGCTGATACCGATCGGCCAATAGGCCTTGGGCAGGTTGCGCACGACCACGCCAATGGCCAGCGGCACGAACGTCCCCGATCCCAGACCTGCGATGAAGTGCAGCAGCAAGAACGAGTCGAGCCCTCGGGACAGCGGCAGTAAAAGCTCGGCGAACCCGAACACCACCGCACCGGCCATCAGCGTTCGCCGAGGGCCGTAAACCATGCCCAGCCACACCGAAATCGGGCCCATCAACATTTGTGCGGCGCTGAACGAGGTGGTGATCCAGGCGCGTTCATCAAAACTCGCGCCGATGGCCCCACCGATGTCTGCCACCCCGAAGTTGGTCAGCCGGCTGGACAGTGTGGAGACGAACGCAGCGAGCATGACGGCCAGAATACCCACCCACGGGCGGGTCGATTCCACCCGTGGTATCGGCGACAAGTGCAGCCCGTGCGCAGCGGCATCGCGCCCTGACAGGCCCATCTCAACGTCCGCCTTCTGCTGCGAGGGTCGAGGTGTCTATAGTGGCCACCACCGACAGCCCCGGACGCAACAGCGCTGCCGTTTGCTCACTGGACAGGTCATCGAGCAAAAGTTTGACCGCGACCCGCTGGATGACCTTGGTGAAGTTACCGGTGGCATTGTCCGGCGGCAGCAACGCGAAGCGCGAGCCAGAACCGGGCGCCCAACTGTCGACATGACCGCGAAATATCGTGCCTGGAAACGCATCGATTTCGACGCTGACTTTTTGCAGCCGGCGCACATGAGTCATCTGGGTTTCCTTGAAGTTGGCGATAACCCAGATGTTCGGCAGCCCGACCAGCGTGATGACCTGTGCACCGACTCCGAGGTACTGCCCTGCGCGCACCTGCCGCGCACCGACGACACCGTCAATGGGCGCACGGATTCGGGTGTATTCCAGATTGATCAGACTGAGGCTCAACGCGGCGCGCTGACTGGCAACATCAGCCTGCGCAACCGCGACCTGGGAGTCGAGGGTGTCGAGCACTCGTCGCGTGGCCACCAGTTGCGCCTGCTGCTGGGTGTGGCCAGCGGCGGCCTGTTTGTCGCTGGCGTCGGCCTGATCCACCGCTTGCTGGGAGGCGAAATTGCCACGAGCCAACAGGTCGTGCTGACGCCCAGCCTCAAGCCGTCGCAACTGCGCACCCGCAGCGGCCGCCGTCACGCCCGCCGCTGTCGCGTTGATGGTCGCTTCCTGTTGCGCCCGCTGTTTTTCCAGCACCGAGACCTGCGCCAGACTTTTGTCCAGCGCCGCCCTCGCCTGCGCCACCTGAGCCTGATAATCGCCGTCGAACAGCTGCACCAGCACGTCATTGCGGTGCACGGTTTGATAGTCCTGCACCGGCACCTCACTGACCAGTCCCGAGACCCGAGCAGACAGCGGGATCACATCACTTTCCAGGTACGCATCGTCGGTGCTCTGCAGCGTCGCGGCGCCACTCCAGACATTCCAGCGCTCAGCGAAAATCCAGACCGTCGCCACGGCCAGCACCACGACCGCAATGCGGGCAATAAGCGCCCAGTGCCATGAGGCGGGCGTCGTTAGCGCCACAGGGGTTGGACTGGCTTCTTGAGGAGGTTTGATCGCTTCGTTCATGACTATAACCACAGCAGCTAAGGGGCGCCCTGATCCGTTGGGCCTGAACTGATCTACCGAAGGTGGTTACGAGGCGGGTGCCAATGACCCGTAACGCGCCGCTATGCGGTCACGGGAAACGTTGGTGGCCAGTAACTGTTCTGCCGCGAGATAGGCATTCCAATCCTTGACGTCGGGCATCGAGGGGATACACACCAGCTCACGCATTACCAAGGCCTGCAAAGAAGCCTGTACCAGATCCGACGCGGACATCACCCGATCAGCCGGAAACTGCAACAGGTCGGCACCTGCCAGCCGGTGGAAATCGGTCGAGACAACACCGGGCACCAGTAATTGAACGTGAACGGCAGTGCCCGTCGTCTCCAGTTGCATGTGCCGGGTGAATGAAGTGACGTAGCTTTTGGAGGCGGCGTAGCCGGCATTTCCCGGAATGAAAATGAACGCCGTAGCAGAACCGATATTGATGATTTCGCCGCGCCCGACTTTGAGCATCTGCGCCAGAGCGCTGTGCGCCAGTTGCCCCATTGCGACGACGTTGACGCTGAGCATGCTCGCCAGCGCGGCAGGGTCGAGTTCAGCGACCTTGCCTCTGGCGGCATACCCTGCGTTGTTGACCAACAGATCGATGGGCGAGCCGTTTTCGATCCGCGCGCAGACCTTCGCCAACTCGTCCGGCGCGCTGAGATCGGCTGCCAAAACCTCGACCTCAACGCCGTGCTCCCGAGCGAGCGTCGTGCCGAGCTGCTCGAGCAATATATGCCGACGCGCCACCAATACCAGGTCGTAACCCCGTTGAGCCAATTGTTCCGCGTAGACTTTTCCAATACCGGATGAAGCGCCGGTGATCAACGCGCGAGGGTTGATATGAGGCATGACGTTCTCCCGAACGGCGGTGAATGGGATTGAGTGCAGGCGGTGTTGAACACCGCTGGCACCTCCGGATTGAATCAGTGGTTGGCAGGCACAACCGCGTCGAGGAATTCATCGATGGACAGCACTTCGTGCCCGAACGCCGGGTATGAAACCTCTAGGGCGACCTTGTGCACCTCTTCGCTAAACTCGGCCACTGCATCTTTCAGGTAGGTGACGTGAAACCCGGACTCGAGCGCTTGAGTGCCGGTGACCTGAATGCAGGTGTTAGAGGTCAAGCCGGCCATCACCACGTTTTCGATGCTGGCAGCACGCAGTTGCTCATGCAGATCGGTACCGACGAAGGCATTGAAACTGCGATGACGGCTGATGATCGTTTCACCTTCCAGTGGGCGCAGCGGCTGGTAGAAATCAGCGCCCCACTCGCCAATCCAGAACACCTTGTTGTCCAGCGCGCCTTGCCAGCGTGGCAAGATGTGTTTGACGCCATCGAAGCTGTGTTCGTGGAATCCGTGGGGTACGTAAAACACTTTGACCCCTGCCGCCCGAGCGCCTTCAAGCAGGCGATGCAGGTTGGGCTTCAGATTGGTCTTCTCAACCATCGGGCCGATGGCGCTGGCCATCTTGCCGTTGTCGTCGAGAAAGTCGTTAAGCACGTCGACCAGCAACAAGCCGGTGTTGCTGGTTGAATATGAGTGGGTCATGGCGAGGTACTCCGGTCGAGCAGGTTAGAGAGGTCTTACAGACACGTCTGTGGGGAAAGGCTCCAGCATTTCGGGGGTGGTGCTGGAGCAGGAGCATGGCCAGTGTTGCGCAAATCCGTTATCAGTTGAAATTCAAAGTCATTGGTGCTGTCATCCACAGCATGGATGACAAAAAACTCGATCTGAATCTACTTCTGGCCTTTGAAGCGCTGCTCGCCGAGCTGAATGTGACGCGTGCAGCCCGACTCCTTAGCCTCAGCCAGCCGGCCTTGAGCGCCCAGCTTTCGCGGCTGCGTACGCTGTTCGGTGATGAGTTGTTCATCCCGACATCGAGAGGCGTTTTACCCACAGCAATGGCCCTCCAACTGCAGGAGCCGTTGCGCCACACCCTCGACCAGATGCGCGGTCTGATCAGCAGCGCCCGCACCTTCGATCCGTCGACGGCGGACCTCACCCTGGCGATCTGCTCCAGTGACTACATGCAGATTGCGATACTCATGCCCTTCCTGATGCAGATGCACCTCACCGCGCCCAGAATCAAAGTCATGGTGCGGCTGCTGCAAAATATCCAGCAGGTGCGGACCGATCTGGAGCGCGGATCGGTGGACATCGCATTCCTGCAGCCAGAGGCGGTTGCAGGCACCGAACTGCGCCAGCAAACCGTGCTCCACGAGGAGTACATCGGTATCGCGCGCAAAGGCACGATCAAGAAAAACACGATGCCGATGGATCGCTTCATCAGCGCCCGGCACATCATCGTCTCGCCGCGCGCCGAGGGCTTTACCGGGCCGACCGACACAGCGCTGGCGGCCATCGGCCTCAAGCGCGAAGTGACGTTTGCCGTGTCGTCCTTCCTGTTCATGATCGAAGCGGTTTCCCAGTGCGACATGCTCGCCCTTGCACCGAAGCGCCTCGCAGCCCGTTACGCAGACCGCGTCGACACCTTCGAACCGCCGGTGCCGGTCGCAGGCTTCCGGATTGCCATGGTCTGGCACGACCGCACCCACAGCCACCCGGCGCGAATGTGGTTGCGCGAGCAAGTAGCAGATTTCTGTTCGAAACACTGACCGGCCGAACAGTTTGCGCCGCCCTTCATGCGTCCAGCAGGGTTGCCTGCATCGTGACATCCAGTTTGAAGAGCTTGGCCAGCGTGCAGTTTGTCCGCGCGCGCTCCGCGCAATAGTTGAAGCGCTCCTCAGTGATGCCCGGCACCCTGGCTTTGGTAATGACGTGCACGCCTTTGATCGCAGGGTGCCCATCGGCGCCTGTGCCCAGCTCGATGGTGACCGAAGTACTGATGCTCTCGGCGACAAATTCGATCATGCCGAAGTTGTTCGCCAGTGCCTGGTTGAAACAACCGGCATGGGCTGCAGCGAGCAACTCTTCGGGACTTGCACCCGGAGCATCCTCGAAGCGGCTCGCGTAACTGTATGGCGTCTGCTTGAGCGTATCGCCGTGGGTGGAAAGGGTACCGGAGCCTGTTTTCCACGGGCCGGTCCAGGCTGAATATCCAGTTGCATTCATGATCGGCATTCCTGTTAAGCGGCAGTATGGGATTGACGAGATTTCAGGCTTCACAAATTAAAGTCTATACTCAAAACCCCGGAAACCGCGACCCCGTTTTCGTGCTTTTTTCCAATCTCGCCTGGAGTCTGTTGATGGAGCTTGTCCGGTTTGCCTATCCCCTTACCTGCGCGATGGTTTTTCTGATCGTCGACATCGCGGCATGGCAATGGATCAGCGGGCGTTATTCACACTGGAAAACCGTTTTGCGTGCTGTGCTGTTTACTCTGTTCAGTCTTGCGCTGCTGAGCGGCGGACTCACACCGCTGACCCTGATCCCCGACACCTTCAGCGCCGCGCAACACACGTTCGCCACCGCTTTGGGGATTGCCTGGTGGCTGTTCGGCGCGCGGACCCTGACGGTGATTCTGACCGTGGTGCTGGAGCCTCGAATCGGCACCAAAGGACATTTGCTGCAAGACCTTATGGGCGCGGGGATTTTCCTGGTCGCCATGGTTGGCGCAGCCGGTTACGTACTCGATCTTCCAGTCAAAGGGCTGCTGGCGACCTCCGGCGCGGTGGCGATCATTCTGGCGCTGGCGATACAAAGCACGCTGGCTGATGTGTTTTCCGGGATCGTGCTCAACGCGACCAAGCCCTTCCGCGTGGACGACATGATCGGCATCGACGGGATCGAGGGCAAAGTGGTCGAGATCGACTGGCGCTCCACCTATCTGCTGACCTCCGCCGGCAGCCTGGTAGTGATCCCCAACGCCCTCGCGGCGAAGACACGCATCGTCAATCTGAGCCGCCCCAATCACCACTACCCCGTCGTCCTGACCGTGGAACTGCCAATCCGCATGCGCCCGGCGCTGGTACTGGACTCGCTGCACAAGGCGCTCAAGGGCTGCCGCGAATTGTTGGCCGAGCCCGAAGGCAGCGCGGTGGTGAAAAAGTCCGGCTTGCGCAGTGTCGAGTACGAAGTGACCGGTTACGTGACTACCCGCGAGCGCCGCAACTCTGTGCGCAACCAACTGCACGACCTGATTTATCGGCAATTGTCGGCGTCCGATTCTCTGCGCCAGAACCTGACCCAGGGCGCCCCGGCCACACGCCAGTCTGCTGCGCTCAATAGCGTCAGCGTGTTGCGCATGCTCGGCGAAGACGACAGGGCCGAACTGGAGCAGAACATGCGCCTGAGTTCGTATCCAGCAGGCGCAACGATACTGCCGCTGGATGTAGTGCCCGATGCGCTGTTGATCGTGGAATCGGGCGTGGTGACGGTTTCCATCGAGCGAATCGACGGCGCTTATGAACTTGGCCGGATGGGGCCCGGCGAGCTGATGGGCGAAGGCGGGATCGTCGACGGCTCGCCCACTGTGGTGCGTTTCATGGCGATGACCGATTGTGTGGTGTACCGCATTGATCGCTCAGACCTGGGACCGCGCTTCGACGAGCACAGCGAGCTGTACGCAGCCCTGGCCGGATTGCAGCGACTGCGCGCCCAGGTCCGCGAAACCGTGCTGCAGCATCGCCCCACCGAGATTGCGCCGAGCGGGCTGATGCACTGGTTTCGCAAGCGCGTCATCCGCCCTGGTGAACGCGGCCCGATGCGTTGAAAGTATCGAGCACTGGCATCAAGACTGGCGGCGGTTGAACGCCTCGAAAATCTGCGCGACCACCGCGGCGCCTTCCCCCACCGCCGCTGCAACGCGCTTGGTGGAGTGCGCCCGCACGTCGCCAATGGCGAAGACACCTTTGAGGCTGGTCTCCAGCGGCAGCGGCGTGTAGGCGCGGGCGGGATCTGGATCGAGAGCAGCACCGGTGAGGACAAACCCTGCGCCATCGATCTGCGCACAGTTGCCCAGCCAGGTGGTGTTGGGATCAGCGCCGATGAACAAAAACAGATGACCGATTTCCAGTTGCCGTTCAGCGCCGCTGACGCGATCACGCAGTGTGGCGCCTTGCAGCCCGCCGGGGTCTTCGCCGGTCAGTTCGATGACTTCTGTGTGGGTGTGCAAGGTCACGTTGGGCAGCGCCGAAATGCGCTCGATCAGGTATTTCGACATCGACGCTTCCAGCCCCTCTCCCCGCACCACCAGGTGCAAGTGCTTGACCTTCGGCGCCAGATACACGGCAGCCTGGCCGGCGGAGTTGCCGGCGCCGATCAACGCCACCGCCTTGCCGGTGCAAACCCCCGCTTCAATCGGCGATGCCCAGTAAGACACGCCGGTGCCTTCGAACCGCGCCAGCGAATCAATCGCCAGTTGCCGGTAGCGCACACCGGTGGCGATAACCACGGCTTTGGCCTGAATCGAATCTCCGGTCGTGAGCTGCAAGCGCAATGGCCTTGCGGGATCATTGCAGTCCAGCTTTTCGACTTCCAGCGGTATGCCCATTTTTGCGCCGAACTTCTGCGCCTGAACAAAGGCGCGACTGGCCAGCGCCTGCCCGGAAATGCCGGTAGGGAATCCCAGGTAATTTTCGATTCGCGCCGAGGCACCGGCCTGGCCACCATAAGCACGCTGATCGAGCACGATCACTTCAAGCCCCTCGGACGCAGCATATACCGCCGTCGCCAGCCCGGCGGGACCGGCACCCACCACGGCAATGTCGTAGACCTTGTCCGGATCGATGTCAGGGGTGATTCCGAGAAATATCCCCGCCTGCGCGTTACTCGGTTGTTTCAGCACCGTGCCGTTGGGGCAGATCATCAGCGGCAGGTCCTGGGCATCGAACACGCCCAACCTTTCCACCAGCACCCGTACCTCGTCATTGAGTTCGGCGATGTCCAGCACCGAGTGCGGATAACCGTTGCGGGTCAGGAACCCCTGCAGCCGGATCATCTGCGCCTCGCCCGGGTGCCCGACGATCACCGAGCCCACGCGATCGGACTGGATCATGCTCATGCGTCGCAGGATCAATGCCCGGACAATCACTTCGCCCAGCTCGGCCGAACCAATGATCAACGCGCGCAGATGCGCAGCATCGAACGGCACAGCGATGCAGCCCTGCTCCCCCGCTTTGCCGCGAGCCAGCGCCGCGCGTTCGCCCAGCAGGCCGGCTTCGCCCGTGAAATGGCCGCGGCCGCCGCTGCCGATGATGGCTTCACGGCCCAGGCCGTCACGGCGGATGACATCAATGGTGCCCTCCAGAATCAGCCAGATCGCAACCCCGCGCGCGCCCACGTCAAATACCGTGTGCAGCGGCTCGAAGGATTGCGGGGGCTGGCCGGCGAATCGGAGGGCGTCTTCGATCTGCACAGGGCTGAGGATGGGGAACATCTGGTCGCGACGGGAATCGTTCAAGCTCATCGGGAAGGCCTGTCAGTGGAAGGTTGCCGGAGATCCAGAGCCCTGCGTCCTGGCAAGGCGCTCAGCAAATATAGTCGGCAGTTGGCGGGTCGGAAGAAACGAATAAGTGCCGGAGCGCGCGAATCCCCTGAATGCGCGACGCGCAGGCCCCGCGCATCCTTGAGGCAGATCAGGCCGACAGTTGCTCTAGCAACTCGGCGGTCGTGAGGATCGCGTGCGCGTAGGTAGGTCCGTTGACGTTAAAGGCAGCGTGCATACCTTCGGCGCTGAACGCAGCGGCGGCATCGCGCACCAGGGTTACGTGATAGCCGAGCTCCATGGCGAAACGCCCGGTGGATTCGATGCAGCTGTTGGCAATCACGCCTACCAGAATGACGCGCTGGATGTTGTGCTGCTTGAGTTGCAGGTCCAGGTCGGTGTTGGCGAATCCGCTTTGCGCCCAGTGCTCATGCACCACTACATCGCCCTGTTGCGGGCCGAACTCAGGGTTGAACTCGCCACCCCATGTCCCGACCGCGAAGGCCTGCAACGGCACGCCGTTTTTCTGGAACGGGGTCATGTGCTGCCAGCCGTCGAAATCGCCGTGGTGGGAGCGATGATGCGGCAACACGAAAATCTGAACCCCCAGGGAACGCACCGTGGGGATGATCCGCCGCAGGTTGTCGAAGAGGCCTGACTCGTCAGCGGTGGGCTTGATCGCTTCATACAGCTTGCCGCCCTCGGACATGAAGTCGTTGTACGGGTCAACGACCAGCAGCGCGGTGCGGTCGGCGGGATAGTAATGTGAGGTCATGGAAAGGTCTCGATGCAAAGGGTTTGTCGAACGCCGGCGGTTTCAGCGCGGCAGCTGTTCAATGACTTCGGAGGTGGTGAGCACGGCGTGGGCGAACATCGAGGCGTTCACGTCGTGGGCGACGTGCAGCGCCTCAACGCTGAACGCGGCCGTAGCGTCGCGCACCAGGGTCACGTGGTAGCCCAGTTCCATGCCGAAGCGCGCAGTGGATTCGATGCAAGTGTTGGCGGTCATGCCCACCAGAATCAGTTTCTGGATGCCGTGCTGCTTGAGTTGTTCATCAAGGTCAGTATTGGCAAAACCGCTCTGCCCCCAATGTTCCTTGACGATCACGTCGCCAGGCTGAGGACCGAACTCGGGGTGCCACTCGCCGCCCCAGGTGTCGGCGGCGAAAGCCTTGGCGTCCTTGGCCGCCTGTTGCATCGGCGACAAGTGCTGCCACTGTTCGTAATCACCTTCGCGATAGCGGTGATGGGGCACGATGAACACTTGAATCCCGGCGCTGCGCACGGCGGTCAGAATGGCTCGAAGGTTAGTGAACAGATCAACCTGCTCGGCGGTCTCCTTGATCAGGTCGTAGAGTTTCCCGCCTTCGCTGAAAAAGTCGTTGTAGGGATCGACGAGCAGCAGAGCCGTTCGATCGGCGGTATAGGGGGTATGAGCCATGGGAACTCCGGGTAATGAAACGGCGTCCGCGGGACGCCCATAAACAGGCCGCGAGGGGCAAGGACGCTGCTTTCACAGGTTGCATGCCGAGGTATCTGCGTTCGGCTTTAAAATATAAAGCAAACCCTTGGGCGGTCAAGGCTTCAATAGATGAAGTCAGTAATGTATATTCGCCGAATTCAGACCGACTGGCTCCGTACGCTGCGCCATGACGGTTCAGCGATCAGTCGACCATGCACTCAGGAGACACATAATGGGCTGGGATGAAGTGGGTTCTACCGTGTGCCCGGTTGCAAAATCACTTGCCGCCGTCGGCGACCGCTGGACCTTGATGATCATGCGCGAGTTGAGTCTGGGCACACGCCGGTTTGACGATATTCAGGCGCAACTCGGCGCCTCCTCCTACTTGCTGTCCACGCGGTTAAAGCGCCTGGAAAAGGACGGCATCATCGAACGGCGTCTGTACAACGAAAAACCCGAGCGATATGAGTACCACGCCACCGAAAAGGGCCTGGCGCTGGACCCGATCCTGCTCCTGCTGCGCGCCTGGGGCATGCAATATTGCTCACCGGGCGAGGAGCCGGCCGTGGCGCTGACCTACAAACCCACCGGTGAAGTGGTCGACGAACACTGGAAGATCCCCCAGGACGCATGGCCGTTTTCGCTGGATATGCTCGAGGGCACCATGAGCGCCAGATTCGAAGCCGAGCGCGAAGCCAAGCGTCGCAACTTCCGCAAAAGCAAAAAAGCGGTTGAGGATTGAACCGCTATCCGTTTGATGGATGACAGAACCAAAATCTTTGGATTTCACCGGATGGCGACACATCGGCGAGACTGGTTCAGGTATGGCGATTGCCATTTAACCAGGCAACCCGATGGAGTTTCCCATGCCCAGAGTGTCCCTCAAGCAGGCGCGCCTCAACCGCGCCACCATCGTCGAGAACGCCGCGCGGTTGTTCCTCAAGCGCGGCTTGCGCAGTATTGCGCTGTCAGAAGTCATGGCCACCTCAGGCCTGACGCTTGGCGGTTTCTACGGTCATTTTGAATCCCGGGAAGCACTGGCCAATGAGGCCTGTACCCGCGCATTCGATCAGGCAATCAACTTCTGGCAACAGCGCATTGTTGCCCAACGCTGCAAACGCTCGGCGCATTGGTCCATCGTTACCGAATATCTGCGCAGCGGCCGCACCGACCTCGGCGAACACACCTGTCCCTTGGTGGCGTTTTCCGCAGAGGTCGCTCAGGAGCCTGCCGACTCGCCGATCCGTCAAACCTACGCCAACGGCCTTGTGTCGCTGATCCAGACCCACATGCAAACCCTGGAAAACCCCGACGGCAACGCAGACGACGCCGCGCTGAAGAACAGGGCGCTGTTGCAGTATTCGCTGATGGTGGGCGCCGTGACACTGGCGCGGGCGGCACCTAGCAGCCCGCTCTCGGAAGACATTCTGCAGGTGGCCCGTGACTACTTGCTCGGTTCAGCCGGTGCCCTGCCCGCCTTCAGCGACGAGCCACAACAAACAGCCGGGGGAATGGCAGCAGGACCGTTCCATCGGGCAGTGCGGGATACGCCTCGCTGATCGCCTGCAGATAGCGCTCAAGAAACGCGGTCTTTTGCGCTTCATCCAGCGGCGCCAGATAGGGCCGCAATGCCGAACTCTCGAACCAGTCGACAACTGCCTGATGCCCGCCTTTCAACGGGTGATGGTAAGTGGTGCGCCAGACATCCACCGAGCTGCACAGCGGTTGCAGCAACTCGTAATAAAACGTCGCGTTATGGCGCGGTGGATGGCGTACCGCAGAGATCTTGCTCGCCCACGGGCCTTGCGCTGCCACTTCACGGGCCAGGCGGTGGGACGGCTCTTCCATGTTGTCCGGCGTCTGCACGGCCAGGCTGCCACCGGCGTTGAGCTTACTCACCAGCCGCGGGTACAGCGTGTCGTGGTCCGGCACCCATTGCAGTGAAGCGTTGGCCAGGATCACGTCGAAGGTCTGGTCCGGATTCCACGATTCGATTTGCGCCAGTGCAAAGTTCAGCGCGGGCAGGCGTTTGCGAGCGTTGACCAGCATGTCGTCCGAGCTGTCCATGCCGGTGACGTTGGCCTGGGGGAAGCGCTCTGCCAGTACCTCGGTCGAGTTGCCGGGTCCGCATCCCAGATCTATTGCCAACTGAACATCTGGCGTGGCGATGGCCGCCACCAGATCACGAACCGGGCGAGTCCTCTCGTGTTCGAACGTCGAATATTGTTTGGCAGACCAAGTCATGAAGGTTCCTTGCGGGGATTGTCATGCTGCATAGACTAGATTTTGGCGGCGATGTTTACCAATTCCATTAATGAATGTGCGATGGGGCCGGCATTTCAATTTATTACCACCCCTCTCACCTCAGGGTTTATTACCAGAACAAGACACAAGCGGACCTGTCCTCGAATGAGCCGATACATTGCCCCGCTCTGGATCAAACGGCGGCATAATGTCGCCCATTGTGAATTCAGCGATGCCCGCGTCATGAAAACCGTTGCGATCGTGCTCTTCCCCGATTTTCTCCTGCTGGACATGGCAGGCCCCATCGAAGTCTTCTCGATTGCCAACCGCTTCCTGACTCAGGATGACAGCTATCAGATAACTACCATCGGCACCGAACCTTCCGCCATCCGGGCCTCCAGCGGGGTCAATGTGCTGCCGAACACCTGCATAGCCGACGCCCGTCACGACTTCGACCTGCTGTTGGTCCCCGGTGGGCCGGGCGCCTACAACATTCGCCACTCGCGCCTGCTGTCGTGGTTGAGCGAAGCGGCCCGGCAGTCCACTCAATACGGCTCTATCTGCACAGGCGCGTTCATCCTGGGCCAGGCCGGACTGCTTGATGAGCACCACGTCACCACTCACTGGAATTACATCGAGCGTCTGACCAAACGTTTTCCCAAGGCCCGCGTCAGCACCGATCAGATCTACATCCAAGACCGGCGTCTGCTGACTTCCGGCGGCGTGACCGCAGGCATCGACATGGCGTTGGCAGTGGTGGCGCAGGATCACGGCAAGAAAGTCGCAGTCGACGTAGCCAAAGTCCTGTTGGTGGTGATGAAGCGCCAGGGCGGCCAGGCGCAATTCAGTCCGATGATGGCGGCCGTGTCTGCCGAAGACTCACCCATCACTCGAGTCCAGAACCACGTACTGGCGCACCTGGACGAAACGTTCACGGTCGAAGGCATGGCCTGTCTTGCGAACATGAGCGCCCGTCACTTCGCACGCGTGTTCGCCCGCAATGTAGGCATGACGCCCATGGAGTTCATCCAGAACGCCCGCATTGACCGTGCCCGAGAGCTGCTGGAAAACAGCGACCTGCCGCTCAAGACCGTGGCCTTTCGCAGCGGCTTCGGCAGCGTGCGGCATATGCGTGTGCTGTTCGATGACCGCCTCGGGCTGACCCCATCGCAATATCGACAGCAATTCGGCTAACAATCCGGACAGCGCTGTCTATGTCCGTCCTCGGCACTTTGATGGCCGATTCGTTCCCCTCGCTCACCTCATCGGGATGCCCTTCCCTGCCACTATAAAGTTCTGTGTCCTGTTCTCCTGCGCCCCAGATTCGCAGATTCAGCCGTGACGGGTGACGGCAGGAGCGAGCCCACTATAGACAGCGTGAACGACATGACAGCGTTGGGCGAAACCGAAGTATCTCTTGAGCGCAGGGTCTTGCTCAGGCATGGGCAGGCGGTGCCGATTGGCGAACGCGCCTTTGACATTCTCCAACTGCTAATTAGCAGTCGGGGGACATTGGTCACCAAGGAGCAGATCCTGACCCAGGTCTGGCCCGACAGCATCGTGGTCGAAAACAACTTGCAGGTGCATATCTCGGCGTTGCGCAAGGCGCTGGGCAACGACCGGAACCTGATCCGAACCCTGGCCGGCCGAGGCTATTTGCTGGTGAATGAACGGTCGGAAATCAGCCTGACCCCAAGTGACGTTGAAGACGCCCCGCCCACGGCTCACCACCACCCTGCCAGACGCGTCAGTCAGTTGCCGGCCGTGACCACGCTTATCGGCCGCGACTGCTTGATCGATCACGCCTGCAAGGCGTTGAACGCCACCCCGATCCTGACGTTGACGGGTGCTGGCGGCATTGGCAAAACCGCACTGGCGATTACGGTTGCCCGGCATTTTGCCGAGAGCCGCTCAACCCACGCGACATTCGTGGCACTTGCTGACATGACCGATCCCCGGCAGGTCGCTGGGGCGCTGGCTCAAGCGTTAGGCTTGGAAGTCATCGCCGGAGCCGAGGAGCACAGCCTGATTCACGCCCTGATCGCCCATCTGGACCTTGAGCGATCGTCGCAGCTGATCGTGCTTGATAACTGCGAGCACCTGGTGGCGGCAGCCGCTCATCTGGTGGAAGAACTGGTGCGTCAGTGCCCGGGGCTGAAAGTGCTCGCCACCAGCCGGGAGCCGCTGCGCGTGAACGGCGAGCATGGCTTGCGGGTCCCGCCACTGTGCGTGCCTGCCTGTGACGCAAGCCGCGATCAGATCTTGATCAACCCGTCGGCGCAGCTTTTCATGCGGCATGCGAGGCAGCAGAACAGCTGCTGCGCTGACACGTGCGACACGCAACTGGATGACCAAAGCGTCGAGCTGATCGCCGAGGTCTGCCGCCGGACAGAGGGCGTTCCGCTGGCGCTGGAAATGGCGGCGACCCGCGCTGCAACGCTCGGGCTGTTTGAACTGGCCCTGAGCCTTCAAGATGATCTCGCATCCTTGGCGGCAGGCCTGCGCACCACTGCGCCGCGCCATCAATCGCTGCAGGCATCGTTGCAATGGAGCTATCGTCTGCTTGATGCCAACGAGCAAAAAGTGCTCAAGCGCATCGCGCGACTGGAAGGCAAGCTGACCCTTGAGAGGCTGTGCAACGCGGCAGAACCGGAAGGTATCGAACGCGCCCAGGCGATCGATTGCGTGGTCGGCCTGACGCAGAAATCACTGCTGATGATCACTATCGAAGGGCCATTCAGATCGTACCGGTTGCTGGAGTCGACCCGGGCGTGCCTGATGATCTCCTGAGCGGCAATCACCATCCCTGTAGGAGCGAAGCGAACTTGTTCGCGAGGCGGTCGGCCAGATCCGGCGTACGTTTCTAACCGACACGTTGCTGCCTACAGAGGCGTTTTCGCTTCTGACCAACCCTCCACTGTGCGCACCAACTCGGTCAGGTCCCGTCCCCCACCATCCTGCTGCGCGGCAACATTCCACAATTGCCGCGCAGCCTGGCCCAGCCACATCGGCACGCCGAGGGCCTGACATTCTTCAATTGCCAGTCCGATGTCCTTGCACACGCTGGAGACCGGGAATCCAAAGTCGAAGGTGCCTGGCAAAACATGTTTGGGAAACTTGTCCAGGGTGGCGCCATTCTTGCCACTGCCGGCGTTGATCACGTCCATCATCACTTGGGGATCGAGCCCGCCTTTGACGCCCGCGACGAAGGCTTCCGAAGTGATCGCGAACGCTGTGGTCGAAAGCATGTTGTTCAGCAGCTTGAGCAGTTGCCCCTGCCCGGCCTGCTCGCCGACGATGAACACTTTGCCGAACACGTCGAACAATGGGCGCACCTGAGCCACCGCTTCGGGTTTGCCAGCGACCATCAGCGCCAGCGTGCCTTTGCTGGCCCCGGACGCACCACCACTGACCGGCGCATCCACCGTTTCAATGCCGCGCTTGAGCAAGCCTGCCGCGACCTCTTGCTCGGCGCGGGAGCCCACGGTCGACAAGTCCACCAGAATCCGCACCGCGCTGCCCTCGGCAATGCCGTCAGCACCCAGCGCAACCGCCTTGAAAATCGCCGGACTTGGCAGGCTGGTAAAGATGATTTCCGCGCTGTCTGCCACTTCCCGCACGCTGTCGGCGACCCGCGCGCCCAGGCCGGAAAGCTCGGCCAGCGCGGTGGGGTCCTTGTCAAAAATCACCAGCGAGTGGCCCTGCTCCAACAGCCTTCTGGCCATTGGACGGCCCATGACTCCGGTGCCGATGAAACCCAGTTGTTTCTCAGTCATGACATGGTTCCTGAATACGTGGAAGGGTTAGCCGCGAGCGAGCTGCATCACGCGGCTGGCATCAGGTGCGCCTTCCAGCGACCACAACGCCTCGATCAGCGGCCCAGGCGCACAGCCTGAGCCGCCGAATTCGACGAGCTCACGCAGCTTGTTTTCCAGAAACTGGTCGCTGAGTGGCGCGGCCAGACTGCCCAGCGATACGTCAATGGTTTGCGTGAGGGTTTCGCTGGACTTGAAAAACAGCCGTACCTGCGCCGACTCCACCGCGTAACCGGCGTCGTCGATAAAGTGGAGTAAGGGATACAGCGCCCGTAAGCGCTGGTCGGCAACAGACGCGTCGCTGAACTCGGTCAGCCCCGCCCTACCGGTGGCCAGCGCAACTGCGACGGCATGTTGCGCGCTGACCTGAGATTCGCGCCCGGATTGAATATCCGGCCGGTCGGTGCGTTGTCGCAGCAACGCATGGCCGGTGAGTTCGATGCGGGTGATGTCTTCAAGCGTCCAGCGGCGGTCCCGCGCCAACTCCAGGCACGCTTCGATCACCGGATTAAGCACCACCCCGCACGGATAGGGTTTGTAGGTGTTGGCGTTCAGCGCCCAGCGTTCGCCCAGCCCTTCGATGATGTCGGCATATTTCGGACTTTCGCCCATGACGTTGAGAAAGCCACGCTCGCCCTCAAGCGGGTATTCGGGGCCGCTGAAACCGTCCTGCGCCAATAACGCCGACAGCAGTCCATTGCGCGCGGCATTGCCGACACCGAGGCTTTTTGAAGCGCTACCCAGGGTCTCCACCAGGCCGCAGGATTGCGCGCTGGCATTGCCCATCGCCCACGCCAGCCCTTGAGCATCCAGTTTCAGCGCTTTGCCGACGGCCGCTGCGGCGCCGAATACGCCACAGGTCGAGGTGATGTGCCAGCCGCGTCGATAGTGTTCAGGTGAGATGGCCATGCCCAGACGGCACTCGACCTCGACCCCCAGCACGAACGCCAGCAGCAGTTGTTCCCCGGTCATGGGTTGAGTTTCGGCCAGGGCGAACAACGCGGCAGCCACCAGAGCTGTGGGGTGAATGATGGTCGGGATGTGGGTGTCGTCAAAGTCGAAGACGTTGGCACTCATGGCGTTGAGCGACGCGGCGTTGAGCATGTCCATGGCCTCCGCTCGGCCAATGACGTGGGCCGCACCGCCGGCGTTGAAGCGCTGGAATAGCGTGAGCGCTTTGTCCACGTCCGGGTCGCTGCAACCGGCCAGCGCCACAGCGAAATAATTGACCAGCGCGCGATTGGCTTCATGGCGCACATCCGGCGGGATGTCAGCCCAGGTCGTGCGTTCAATGAATTCGCACAGCGGGCGAGTGACAGCGGGTGACTTCATGGTGTCTCCGTTATTGTTATGCGGCGCGTGTTTGACGACGACTCTCCGAACGCCCCAGATCGCTGTAGGAGCGAACTTGTTCGCGAGGCGGCTTCACTGATGGACCGTATTAGGGCCTCGCCAGCAAGTTGGCTCCTACAGACAGACAGCGTCAGGCTCACCCCGCCAACCACCCATCATCCACCGGCAAAGTTGCGCCGGTGATGGAGGCTCCGGAATCGCTGCACAGAAACACAATCAGATCCGCCACATGGTGTGCATCGACAAACCGCCCTGTGCCCTGCTTGCCCACCAGAAACTCGCGCGTTGCTGTCTCGCGATCCAGTTGCTTGCGGGTCATCAGTTCGGTCAGCCGCTGCTCGATATTCGGCGTCAACACTGACCCCGGACACACCGCGTTGCAGGTGATCCCCTGCCCCTGGGTTTCGATAGCGACAGCACGGGTGAAACCGAGCAATGCGGTCTTGGTGGTGACGTAATCGATGCGGTTGGCAATCGCCCGCGAGCCATACGCCGAGGACAGATTGAAAATCCGCCCCCAGCCCCGCGCGCGCATGCCGGGCAAGCTCAACTGCACCGCACGAAAGGCTGCCGTGAGATTCACCGCCAGCGCCTGATCCCAGCGCTCGGCCGGAAAATCTTCAATCGGTGAAAAGTGCCGTACTACCGCATTGTTGATCAGCACATCAATCGCGCCCGCCGCCTCCATCATTGCCTCAACGCCTGCGTGTTGAGAAAGGTCGGCTTTCACGTAGCCGACTTCAACACCGAACTCCCGAGCCAGATTACCGCAGGTCTCACGCATGTCGCCCGGCGATTCAAGCCCGTGCAGCACCACGTCACATCCCGCCGCTGCCAAGCCTGACGCCATCGCCAGGCCAAGCCCGTTGGACGATCCGGTGATCAGCGCGCGCTTGCCCTTCATATCCCTGCTCCCGATGAATCAATGCGCACGGCAAACGAAGGATCAGCCTTATCCACCGGCGCAAAGCGGTTCATCACATCCGGGTCATGCCCGGGAATCATCAACGCGCCCGGGCGCTGCAACCATTCGCGAATCTGCTCGTAGCCCTTGTACATATCAGCCAGGCTGTCGAGCACGGCGAACGGACGATCCTGCTCGAATTCGTCGTAGTAGTGCACAGCGTCGGACGCCAGGATCACCGGGCCCTCGGGCATCTCCACCACCAGCGCCAGTTGCCCCGGCGTATGACCGCCAAGCTCGTGCAGCTCGATGCCGGGGATCAGCGTGTTGCGCGGCCCGTCGAGGAAGGTGATACGCCCGGCATCGGCCAGCGCCTGGATGCGTTCGATGTCCAGCGGATCGATGTGATGGGCGTACTGCGGACGCTTGCCCATGTCAGTGCCCCAGAACTCGAATTCGCGCCGGGACATGACGATCTCAGCATTGGGATACAAGCCGAGATTACCCGCGTGATCGTAGTGCGCGTGGGTCAGCACCAGCAGCTTGACTTTGGCCGGGTCGATACCCAGCCGCGCCAGTGCATCGGCGGGTTTGACCACCGGTTGACGCTTGCGCGCGATGGCCGCTTCCGGGCTGAACCCGGTGTCGATGACGATCACCTGTTCGTCGTTGCGAAAGATCCAGAAGAAGTAATCCATGGTGATTTCGGCGTCCGGTTCCCGGTACGCCCGGAAGTTGTAATAGCACTCGCTTTTGGTGGTCTGCCTAGTGCCGTAGCGCACGACGATCACCTCGGGATTGCTCCAGTCCGGTTTTGCTGCGGCCGTCGGATTGTTGTTGTTCATATCGACTCCGATTGCTTATGAGTGAGCGCCCGTTTCGGCCAGCGCCTGTTCCAGCATCGGCGCCGCTACCAGCGCTCCGTGAATGCCGATCACGCTGACGATTTCGAGCATTTCCATCAGTTGTTCTTTCGTCCCGCCGTAGCGCAGGGCATTGCGCATGTGCAGCTTCAAGCCCGGCACATACAGGTGCGTGGCAGCAGCGTCGAAGGCGCAATACATCAACTCCTTGACCAGCGGCGACAGCACGCCAGTGCGCCATGGCACTGACGAGAATTCCACGTAGGCCTCGAACAGCTCCGGGTCTAGTTCCAGCAGGCCTTCCCATGACGAATGCCAGTAGCCGCGGTTGTCGATGAAGCTGGCTTTCAGGGCTTCACGCCTTGCGTCCAGCGGTTCCGGGCCGTCGCGCATGCCCTCTTCTTCCAGCACTTCCAGCAACACCGGCACGCCGACATTGGAGGCGTGGATGCCGACGGTGCTGATCAATTCCAGTACTTCCGTCAACTCTTCACGGGTAGCACCGTGAGCGATGGCGATACGCAGATGCTCCCCAATACCCGGCTGATACAGATGGGTCGCTGCTGCACTGGCCGCAATGCCGATAAAGGCCTTGACCTTGTTTTCCAGATGATTCTTCAGCCACGGCACGGCGGCGAAACCGGCGTAGGATTCGACAAACCCGGGGTCGAGCCGCAGCAGGCTGTCCCATGCCGGGCTCCAGGGGCTGCTGAGTTCCAACGCCTGTTTGGCGCGTTGTTGTGCGGGTGTAAGGCTCATTCGTTTTTACCCCTTAACCGAATATTTGCGGCCATGATTCCCTGTAGGAGCTGACGAGCAGCGCGAGGCTGCGATGCGGTGTGTCAGGCAGAATGCAATCGCAGCCTTCGGCAGCTCGTCAGCTCCTACAGGTCCGTGTCCGCTCAGGGTGTTCAGCGCACAGCGCGCAAATAGTCGTGTTCGGCCACGGCTTCCTGCCACACGGTTTTGCCGATGGACGTCGCGGTGTGGACCATGAAATTCTCGGTGTTGGCGCCATGCCAGTGCCGTTCGTTTGGGCCGATCCACACCGTGTCGCCCTGCCGGATCACTTGCGGCTCCTGACCTTCCAGACAAATCCAGCCGCTCCCCGCCGTGACGTACAGCACCTGACCGAACTCATGGAAATGCCAGAACGTGCGTGCGCCGGGATTGAAAGAGACGTTGTTGATGGTCACGCCATCGGTGGTCGGCATCACTGGATCGGCCCAGACCACACCGCTGAACGTCGCGCCGCGCTGCTCGGAAATCGCACCTTCGACGCTGCCGTGAATGACTTTCATTTTTTGTCTCCTGTAAAAGGTTCGTGAAGCCGTACACCGCCTGACATATCGCCGATGGCGTCCACGACTTTGTTGCTGATCTGGTCGCCGTAACCCAGCGCCACCTGCAGGCCGAAACTGGCCAGCGGGCCTGACGCATTCAGCGAGGCGACACCTAGTTCGCGCAGGCGATCGATATACAGCACCACATCTTTGTTCATCAGCTTGCCGGTCAGGCCGCCTTCCAGATAGTCGCCATCGACGATGAACGGGAAACGCTTCTGCGTGGCGAAATTCACCCCGCTGCTGCTGTTGAGCACATCGAGCAACTGGTGCAGATCCAGCCCGGCTTTCTTGCCCGCCACCATGACCTCGGCCGTCGCTGCCAGGCTCACCGCGTTGAGAAAATTATTCAGCGTCTTGGTGGTATGCCCAGCGCCGCTTTCGCCCATGCGAAACACCTTGCTGGCAATGGGCGCAAACACCCATTCCAACGCCGTGACCGTGGCTTCGTTACCTCCGACCATCAGCGTCAACGCGCCCTTCTCGGCCGCTGCAGCCCCACCAGAAATACCGGCATCGACGTACTGCACACCGCGTTCGGCGAACAGCCCATGCAAACGCACGGTTGAACTGGCCGCTGCGGTGCTCAAATCGACAACGATCTGGCCTTCACGGCAATGACGCAGCAAGCCTTCGGCGCCCTCCACCACCGCCTCGACCACCTTGCTGTCGGGCAGCGAAAGCAGAATCACGCCGGACTCGGCCGCCACAGCGGCGATGGATTGGGCCACCTGCGCGCCAGCTGTTTTCACTCGCTGGACATCGGTGTCGTAACCCAGCACATTCAGGCCTGCATCCACCAGGCAGCGGGTCATGCGGCCGCCCATGTTGCCCAGGCCAATGAAGCCAATGGTTTTGTTATTCGCTACGTTCACAACGGTTCTCCTGTTCGAAACGGGCACTGACAACAGCCGTTAGAAATCCACGTCTTTGGTTTCCGGGCCCATGTACGCGCCAATGGTCGCGATCACGCCACCGACCACCAGTAGCACCGCCGGGGTCACGCTGAACGGGATGATCTGACCGAGCCAGGCCATGTAGAAGGCGTAGAACGAGGGGATGATCACCGACAGGCTGAAGCCGACGCCGAAGCCGGTGGCGCGCACGTCAGTCACAAAGCGCTCGTTGATGTAGGTCACGATTACGCCCCAGGGCGAAGTCACCAACACCGACATCACGCACACCAGCGCCATGATCACCGGCAGCGACAGCCCCGGCACGTTGGCGAGCACGTACATCACGCCCGCGCCCACCGTGGCGATGATCGGCCCCAGGATGAGGAAGAAACGCCGCCGGCCGATCTTCTGGCCGATCATTCCCGAAGCGATGTAGGTAAAGAACAGTACCGAGTAGCACATCAACAACGTGCCGGTCACTTGCAGGCCGGACAAGTGCAGGATGTTCACCAGCAAACCGGTAGGCAGGAAGATGGTGATGATGTTTTGGGTCAGCCAGAAGCCGGTCATCATCAACAGCACTTGCAGCAGGTTACGACCGCTTTTGCCCTTGAGCAGGTCAGTGAGCGGCAATTTTTCCCGTGGTTTTTTCTCGGCGTCTTCTTCCCAGATTTCCGATTCCGAAACGGCGTACACGTAGTACAGCGCCAGCACGCCAGCCAATAGCGCACCGATCACGAACGGAATCCGCCAGCCCCATTGCACATAGGGCGAATCGGGCCCTGCCAGCGGGAACAACATGAACATCAGCATCGCCACCAGATTGATGCTCACGTAGGCCAACGGAAACCCGGCGATGATCAGCCCGCCGACGAAGCCACGCTGATGCTTTTTCGAGTATTCGATCGCCAGGGGCATGGCGCCGGTGTAGCCGCCGCCGAGGAAGATCCCGTCAACGAAGCGCAGGATCACCAGTGCCCAGTACGACGCGATGCCAATGGTTTCGTAGCCGGGCAGCAAGGCGATCAGCAGCGTCACCACACCGAACCCCGACACCGAATAGATCGACGCCATGCGCCGCCCGGTCTTGTCGGCGATCATGCCGAACAACAATGCGCCGATGGGCCGCCCCAGCAGCGTGGTGATGAACACCAGTGAAGCAAGAATGGCCGCCATGCCCGGAGACAGCTGGGCAGGCTGGAAGAAGAACAACACCGGGGACAGCACGACGACCGGCAGGTAAATGTCGAACATATCGATGTATTCGGAGAAGAACGCGCCCTTGATTGCGTTTCTTCTTTTCTTCTCGATCGACTGATCGGTCTCGGCCAGTGGTCTGGCCTGGGCAATAGTGCTCATGACGGTTCCTTATAATTATTGTTGGACGGCAAGCGGTTTGTGCGGCAAGTGAGTGTTTTTACGCTTTCATCCTGCGGCGACTTCCGCCTCGTAGGCCTTGATCGCTTCCGATGCCACACGGAAAGCCGCCAGGCCCAGCGGCACGCCGCAGTACACCGAGGCCTGCATCAGCACCGCGCGAATCTCGTCTTTGGTGACGCCATTACGCAAGGCGCCGCGCACATGCACGCCCAGTTCGTGGTGCTGACTGAGCGCTGTGAGCATCGCCAGGTTGATGATGCTGCGGGTCTTGAACGGCAACGTGGCGTCGCCCCAGATTTCACCCCAACACACTTCAGTGACCAGTTTTTGGATCGGGCGGTTGAAGTCATCCGCCGCCGCCCAGGATTTTTCTACGTGGCGGTCGCCAAGCACTTCCTTGCGATTGTTAAAGCCCTGATTGAAGCGTTCGTTGTCGTCCATCTTCATCTCCACTTTTCGTAAGATCGACTGATTGTCATACAGTCAAAACCAGCAAATTTTTTTGTGTTACGCCCTGCCGTGATATCGATGATTCAGTCGCCGTAACCCACCATGGATTTCACTTCCAGATACTCGCGCAACCCGAATTCGCCCCACTCACGACCGTTGCCGGAGCGCTTGTAGCCACCGAACGGCGCGGCGAAATCAGCGGGCGGGTAGTTCAAATGCACACTGCCGGCCTGCAACGCGCGGGCAACATTGCGCGCACGCTGCTGATCGGCCGATTGCACATAAGCGGCAAGGCCGTAGTGGGTGCCGTTGGCAATCTGAATTGCCTCAGCTTCGCTGTCGTAGGGAATCATCGACAGCACCGGGCCGAAAATTTCTTCTTGGGCGATGCTCATCGTTGGTGTGACGTTGGCGAATACCGTGGGTTTGACGAAGTAGCCCCGGCTCAGCCCATCGGGCTTGCCGATGCCACCGGTCACCAGTTCCGCGCCCTCGTCGATGCCCTGCTGGATCAGCGCCTGCACGCGACGAAACTGCGCGCGATTGACCAATGGCCCGAGCTGGGTTGATGCGTCGTCCGTCGCGCCGACTTTGAACGCCTCGGCCGCTCCCTTGGCGATCTGCATGGCATCGCCCATCAGGCTGCGCGGGATCAACATCCTTGTCGGGATCGAGCATGACTGGCCACTGTTGGTGAAGCACGCGGCTACACCACGGGTGACGGCGTCCTGCAGATTCACGTCGTCCAGCAGAATATTGGCGGACTTGCCGCCCAACTCCTGGGCCACGCGCTTGACCGTGGCGGCAGCGGATTTGGCCACTTGCACGCCCGCTCGGGTGGAGCCGGTGAACGAGACCATATCGATGTCTGGATGCGCCGACAGCGCAGCGCCGACAACCGGGCCATCGCCATTGACCAGATTGAAAACGCCGGCTGGCACACCCGCCTCGTCCAGCACTTCGGCGAACAACAGGCTGCTGAGCGGCGAGTACTCGCTGGGTTTGAGGACCATGGTGCAACCGGCAGCCAGTGCCGGACCGACCTTGACCACGATCTGATTGATCGGCCAGTTCCACGGCGTGATCAGCCCGCAGACACCCACCGGTTCGTAGCGCAATACCGTGCTGCCCTGGCGCTGTTCGAATTCGAAACGTTCCAGCACTTCAATCAGCTGATTCAGATGCAGCCAGCCCCGCGGCACTTGGAAATTGCGCGATGCGCTGATCGGCGAGCCCATTTCCAGGCGCATGGCCTGTGCGAACTCTTCCTGCCGGCGTTCGTAGATCGCGACGATCCGGCGCAGCAAATCGATGCGTTGCTGGATGCTGGTTTGCGCGTACGCCAGCAAGGCTTTGCGGGCGGCGGCGACGGCCCGGTCGACGTCGGTGCTATCGCCCAGGGCCAGGCGGTCGATCACGTTCTCAGTGGCAGGATCAATGACATCAAACCAAGTCGGCGCGTGTGGCTCGACCCACTGTCCATCGATGTAAAAACTGGCGGCACGGGACATGTGATGTGCTCCGTTGAAAATCGAGAAGTGGGGCAGAGTTACTCGCCTTCTTTAGCCAGCATGCGATACATCTCGGTGTGGTCGGTGGTGGGCGTAGAATCCTGCGCCACCTCGTCCCAGACCTTGATCGCACGCTGGCCGAAGGTCAGCGGGTAATCCAGACCGTCGGCCAGGCCCTTGGCGATCTTCAGGTCCTTGTTCATGAGCTGCATGGAAAACCCGGCGCCGAAGGTGCCACTGAGCATGAATTGCTTGGCCTTGTTCAACGACGTGTTGCTGCCGCCGCTGGAGGCGTTGAGTACATCAACCATCACACCTGGGTCGATGCCGAAACGCTTGGCTACATGCAGCGCTTCAACCGTCGCCATCAGGCCCGCAGCAGACACGAAGTTGTTCAGCGCCTTGGCCGCGTGACCGGAACCGGCTTCGCCGATGTGCAGGATGTTTTTGCCCATGGCCTCAAGTACCGCCTGACAACGCGCCATGATGGAAGGATCACCGCCGACCAGAATCGCCAGACTGCCATCGACGGCGCGCTTGACGCCGCCGGACACGGGCGCATCCAGATAGGCCAGGCCGAGGCCGTTGAGCTTTTGGCCCAGGTCACGGGAACGTGCTGGCTCCGAGGAGCTCATGTCGATCACTACGGCTTGGGGTGACAGTGAGGCAGCCCAGCCGGATTTGCCGTCCGCGCCCAGCAATACGCTTTCAACGATGTTGGAGTTAGGCAGCATGGTGATCAAAACGTCGAGGGACTGGGCGTTTTCCGGGGTGAGCGCGGAGGCGCCGAGGGTGGTTTGAATGTCGCGCAGACGCCCGGCGTCGGCGTCCGCGAGGAACAACTCGAACCCGGCTTTGCTCAGGCAGGTGGTCATCGGCAGGCCCATCATGCCCAGGCCGATGAAGCCGATCCGTTGTGGTTGATTCATTTTCGTGCCCTATTGTTTTTCTTGAGCGGGTGAACGACGACACCGAACGACTTTTTTCTGCCCGGTATGCGTCAGCAGTTGTAACAAAACTATAGGACTGTCATACAATCGGTCAATAGGCTAATTTGCCTATATCCTGATCGGTAATCACTTGAGGGGCTGAACATGATCGTTGAGTTACGCATTTACCACTGCGCACCGGGCCGCCTGCCCGCCCTGCACGAGCGCTTCACCACGACCACTTTGGGTTTTTTCGAAAAATACGGAATCGAGCAAATCGGTTTCTGGACGTCGCTCACCGGCGACAGCAATCAGACGCTGACGTATCTGGTGAAGTGGGACAGCCTGGCGGACCGTGAAACCAAGTGGAACGCCTTCCAGAGCGACCCCGACTGGATCGCCAAACGCGCCGCCAGCGAAGCTCAGGCGATCATCGTGCAACGCATTGAAAACCAGTTCCTGACGCCGACGGCTTACTCAGCATTGCGCTGAAATAGCCCTGTAGGCGCCAACGTGTTGGCGAGGCGGTTTATGCGGTGTGCCAGGCCAGACGCCTCGCGAACAAGTTCGCTCCTACAGATGGCCGCAGGATGACTGGCAATCGCAGAACCCGTAGGAGCCAACTTGTTGGCGAGGGGGTTTAAGCGGTGTGCCAAGCCAGACGCCTCGCGAACAAGTTCGCTCCTACAGATGGTCGAAGCGCGCCTACAGTGATCGGAAATGGCGCTACTGCGTGGCGTGTACATCGTTCAACGCCAACAACTCCAACACATTTTTCGACGCATTTTCGACGTGGAGCAGCGCAGCGGCACAGGCGCCGGCTTCATCGCGCAGCTTGATCATGCGCACGATTTCTTTCAATTCGGCCAGGGTGTGAACCATCCGCCCCTCGCGCCCCAACGACAGCGCGCGCAGCAGGCTCACGCGATTGTTCAGTTGCTCCAGCATGCCGCCGACTACGCGGCTTTGGTCGATGTCCAGCAGCACGTTATAAAAGCGCCGTTTGATGTCCAGCAACGTCGTGCCATCGGCTTTCGAGGTGCGCGATTGCTGTTCGAATTCGTCGAAAACTTCCGCCAGTTCGGCCACGTCTTCGTCGCTGGCATAGCGCACAAAATTGCGCACGGCGAGCACCTCCAGGGCACCTCGCACGTCGTAAATCTGAACCGCATCATCGGCATCCACCGAGGCCACGTAAGCCCCACGATGGGGAACCTGTTCCACCAGGCCTTCGGCTTCCAGCTGGCGCAGCGCCTCACGTAATGAAGTGCGGCTGACGTCCAGGGCGGTATAGAGCTGCTGCTCCACCAGTCGATCGCCAGGTTTGAAACGACCGGAGATGATTTCATTGCGCAGTGCATCCTGCACCTGATGCCGCAAGGAAGACGCCTGGCGTAGTACTTTCATGTTGTATTCCCTAAGACCTGTACATTTCATTGCGGCGAAGCATCAAGATCGGCAACGCGCTCAGCAATCGTATTGTATTACAGGCCGTTTCGGAAATATAAAAGGCAACCCCCCCTCTGTAGGAGCCAACTTGTTGGCGAAGCGGCCGGCTGGGTGTGTCAGTCAGGACGCCTCGCGAACAAGTTCGCTCCTACAGAGCGTCGACCAAAGCGTTACAGAGATTTCGACACTTCGGTCTTCGGCACGAAAAACACCAGCAAGATTGCCACCGGGCTCAACAACGCCAACGCCACGCAGTAGCCGCCCTCCCCAGCAACATCGCGACCTCGCCCTGCAGCAAAGCCTGCGCCGAGAATGATCGACAAGTCAGGCGTAAAACGGCGGCCAATGATCCCGGTCACACCGACCGCAACCGCGAACAGCGAAATCGCACTGCCGTTGACCAGTGCGTTGCTGGAGCCGATCAGATCATGGGCAATCTGCGAGCCCAGCGACAGCATCGTCGCCCCCACCGAATAGGCGCTGAGCACCGCCGTCACCGACACCAGAAACATCCGGCGCAACGGCTTGTGCACATTGGGCAATCGTAGCTGCCAGCGTTTACTGCTTTCAGCCTTGGTGTGACGCGGCAAGTGCCAGACCCCGACCAGTATTGCCACCAGCACCACGGCCAACAGCCAGAAGCCGCTTTGTCGGCTCAGGGTGCGGGCGGGCCCGGGTGTGTTCAGGTGCATGGCGGACACTCGCGCGAAAGATCTTTCTACGTTAGTCGCAAATGCCATGCCATGGGTTGTAAGGGTGTACGGTTATTTTTTTGGAAGACAAACGCTCAAATCATTGCCTTGACGGGGGAACGTGGGAGCGGACCTGTCCGCGAAGACTGCTGACCAGGCGACCGATTCTATTGATCATACCGGTCTCTTCGCGGACAGGTCCCCTCCCACAGGACCCGTGTTTCTTTCACGGAAAAGGTTTCAGAAATTCGCTTTCAGCGCTTCCAGCCCGCCTTCGTAGATGCCTTGAAACAAGGCAGACGCCTCGGCATCGGTGGTGCCGTTAGGAGTGAAACGGCCGGACCAGACAACTTGCGTCTGGTTGTCGCCAACATCGGTCACCTGCAACGTCGCCAGGTAATCGGTGACCGGGAACGGCCCTTCAGTGATCGAGTAGCTGTAGGTGCGCGCCTGATCGTCGAAGGTTTGCAGGCGTTCGGTGATCGACGCGCCATCCTCGGTAGTCAGTTTGCGAATGCGCCCGCCTTCGGCAGGCTCGCTGCTGGCAATGAAGGGCAGCCAGTCCGGGAGCGAAAGAAAGCCGCCAACCAGTTGCCAGACTTTGTCGGCGGACACCGGCAGGTTCAAAGATGCAGAAGCAGTTGCCATGGAAATTCTCCAGAAATTTTCGGTGGGGCTGATCAGATAGCCATGCTGTCAACGACCCCGCCATCGACACGCAAGGCTGCGCCCGTGGTTGCCGATGACAACGCAGAAGCAAGATACGCCACCAGGTTGGCGACTTCATCTACTTGCGCGGCCCGCTGAATGATCGATGACGGACGCGCCCTACGCACGAAATGATCAGCTTCATCGCGGGCGCTGCGGCCGGAAGCCGCCATCGCGTCCTTGAGCATTTCCTCAACGCCATCGGTGAAGGTAGGTCCCGGCAGAATCGCATTGACGGTCACGCCAGTGCCCGCCAGTCGTTTAGCCAGACCATGGGAAACCGCCAGGTTCGCTGCCTTGGTGGTGCCGTAGTTGATCATGTTCGCCGGAATCGCAATACCCGATTCGGACGAGACAAAGATCACCCTGCCCCATTGGCGCGCCACCATTGCGTTGACATAGTGCCGCGCAAGGCGCACGCCCGAGATGACATTGACCTGATAGAACCGCTCCCATTCATCGTCCGGGGTTTCAAAAAAATCGACTTCGTTGAAGACACCCAGATTGTTCACCAGAATGTCGGCGACCGGCTCGGCGTCAAACAAAATGCGCGCGCCTTGCGCCGTGCCGAGGTCAGCCACGCAACCGCGTAATAGCGCGTCTGGCACCTCGCGCTTTATCGCCGCAATTGCCTCCTCGACTTTGGCCTCGACGCGACCGACTACAACCACCGTTGCGCCACACAGCGCCAGTGCTTTGCTGATACCCAAGCCGATGCCCGCCGTCGAACCGCTCACAACGGCAAGCTTTCCACTCAAATCGATTTTCATGTGCTCTCTCGCTCTAAGGTGTACGAGCCCCGCCCCAGGTTAAGCCAGACGACGGGGCACACAGTCAGGCCCGAGGCAATGGTGCCAAAGGCGAAATCAGCTCGGCGGCGACCAGCGCCTGCCAGAACTCAACGGGGATGCGCTGGGTCAACGCAGCGACGTCCTGCTCGATGCGACCCGGACGACTGGAACCGGGAATGACCGCAGCCACTGCAGGATTGGCCAGTGAGAACTGTAGCGCAGCGGCTTTGAGGTCGACGTCGAATCGCTGGGCGATCTGGCGCATGGCTTCAACTTTGGCGACGATCTGCGGTTTGGCTTTCTGGTATTCGAAATGTTCGCCACCGGCCAGAATGCCTGAACTGTAAGGGCCGCCCACGACGATATCGACGTTCTGCTCATGGGCCGATGTCATCAGCCTTTGCAACGCACGGTCGTGGTCAAGCAGCGTGTATCGCCCCGCCAGCAGAAAACCGTCCGGCTTGGCTTCTTCCAGATCGAGGGTCAGTTCGCAAGGTTCGACGCGGTTGACACCCAGGCCCCAGGCGCGGATCACACCTTCTTCGCGCAAGCGGGTCAGTACCTTGAAGGCGCCTTTGCGAGCGATGTTGAAATACTCCAGCCACTCATCGCCGTAAAAATCCTGAGCGATATCGTGAACCCAGACAATATCCAGTCGATCGGTCTGAAGCCGCTTGAGGCTGTCCTCAATCGAACGCAGCGTGGCGTCGGCGCTGTAATCGTTCACCAGTTTGTTGGGACGACCGTGATCGAACACACCGGCCTTTTCACCCAGATCCCGGGCGGATACGTCTTCCACTTCGTCCAGCACCAGACGCCCGACCTTGGAGCTCAGCACGTATTGATCGCGGTCGTATTGCTTGAGCGCCTCGCCCAGACGGATCTCCGACAGCCCGGAGCCATAGAACGGCGCCGTGTCGAAATAGCGCACGCCCGCCTCCCAAGCGCCATGCACAGTGGCCAGCGCTTCTTCTTCAGGGATGGCGCGGAACATGTTGCCCAACGGCGCAGTACCGAAGCCCAGTACGCCTGGCAATTTGTCTTTCAAGCTCATAACGAGTCCTCTTTGATTCATTCAAGATGGCTGTTGATGCCAACGACATGAGCCAAAGGTTAAGTTGACCGCAAAAGACCGTCCAAGACATAATTTACCTAACTTGAGTCCTGACAGGTCTGAACTCCATGATCGATCTACGCCAGCTTCGTTACTTCGTGGCAGTAGCCGAAGAGGAGCACGTTGGACGCGCTGCTGAACGGCTGCACATTTCGCAATCCCCCTTGAGCCGACAGATCGCTCAGCTGGAAGAATTTCTCGGGCTAAACCTGTTCGAGCGGACTCAACAGCGCATTCGTCTGACGGTGGACGGGCGCACGTTTCTGGCCGAAACCAAGGCGTTGCTGACCCACGCCAAACGCCTGGAATCCCTCGGCAAACGCTTGGGCCGTGGCGAAGAAGGCGGTTTGTGTATCGGCTATATCGAGAACGCCATGCACACATCAGTGTTGCCCGATGCGTTGAAAATCCTGCGCACGGCCCGGCACGATCTGCATATCGCGCTATACAGCCAGACCTCTGCCGAGCAGCTGGAAGGATTGCGCCAGCGCAGTCTGGACATCGCTCTGGTCAGCGAACCGCCGGCCGATGATGATGCTGATCTGGACAGTGCTCTGGTGCTGGATGACGTGATGCTGCTGGCGATGCCCGAGCATCACCCGCTGGCGCAAAAAGATGTGCTGCGCCCCGAGGATTTGCAGGCCGCACAGTGGATTTCAGTGGCCAGCGGCCTGGTTACTCAGCGCGTTGCGGTCCATGAAGAAGGGTTTGTGGCGGCGTGCATGAAGGCCGGGTTTTCGCCGGATATTCATCTGGAAGTCACCGAACCGATGACGGCATTGCGTCTGGTGAGTGCTGGCCTGGGCATCGCCATGCTGCAGAAAAATCTGCGTGCCAGCGCCCCGGCCAATGTGGTTTTGCGCGAAGTGCCGTGGATGCAATACACCACACCTGTGTGGGCCGCATGGCATCGCATCAATCTGCGGCCGCTGGTAGCGATGGCCAAGGAAGTGCTGCTGAATGGCGAAAGCCCTGCCCTCGCCCAAACAAACCCCGAGACCATGTAGGAGCGCGCTTGCCCGCGATTGCGATGCGTCAGTGCATGCATTGGCGACAGGACAAACGCAATCGCGGGCAAGCGCGCTCCTACAAGGATTGGAACCCACCACAGGATTTGAGGCGCTCCTACAGAATCCGCGCGTCGGCGCTTACTTGGCGGTCAACGCCGAGTAGCTGTTCATCAGGTTGCGGTAGTTGGGGATGCGTGGCGACAGCAGGTTGGCGAGGCCTTCCATGTCGTTGCGCCAGTCCACTTGCAGCTCGCACGCCACCGAGAACCAGTTGGTCAACTGCGCGCCGGCAGCGGTCATGCGTGCCCAGGCCGCTTGCTGCACGGTTTCGTTGAACGTGCCGGACGCATCGGTGACCACGAACACTTCATAACCTTCTTCCAGCGCGCACAGAGTCGGGAACGCCACGCAGACGTCTGTCACCACACCGGCGATGATGATTTGCTTTCGGCCGGTGTCCTTGATCGCTTTGACGAAATCAGCGTTGTCCCAGGCATTGATCTGACCAGGGCGCTGAATGAACGGCGCGTCGGGGAACAGCTCTTTGAGTTCCGGCACCAGCGGGCCATTGGGGCCTTTGTCGAAGCTGGTGGTGAGGATGGTCGGCAGCTTGAAAAACTTCGCCACGTCCGCCAGTGCCAGCACGTTGTTCTTGAATTCGTTGGGCGAGAAATCCTGCACCAGCGAGATCAGGCCGGTCTGGTGATCGACCAGCAAAACAACGGCGTCATCTTTGTTCAAACGCTTGTAGGGGGTGCTCATGGTTGACTCCTTCGAGGGTAAGAATGATGTCGTGTGAAAGCCGGTGGTCTGCACCGGCCAATCGCCCCGCCGCTAATGCTGGCGAGGCAAGGTTGCTCGATTCAGAACGCGAAACACGAACAGCCAAACGCGCCCCAGAAACCCTGGAAATCGCTGACTGGCACACTGGAAAAACGCGCCTTTTCATGGCTGTGGGAATGCACGGTGCAAGCCCCGGCGCACTGGTGAACACTCGCTGCCATCGGCGCGTTCGGCCGCCAGTGCCCAGGGACCATCGCCACAGGCGACCAGTCCGGCAGCACCGGCAAGGTCGGTGGCGAAAGGTCGTCGAACTCGGCGGTGCCGTACACCACTTTGCCGTCAACCACGGTCAGCACCGACTCGATCCATTTGATGGCTTCTTCTTCAACGCTGAAGAAATCCGCCGACAGCGCGACCACGTCCGCCAGTTGTCCGACCTTGATCTGGCCTTTCTTGCCCTGCTCGGACGAGAACCAGGCGCTGCCACGGGTGTAAAGCTCAAGGGCCGTGGCGCGGGACAAACCTTCCGGATACAGCTCCAGACCGCCAACGGTACGACCGCTGACCATCCAGTACAGTGAGGTCCAAGGGTTGTAGCTCGACACGCGGGTGGCATCGGTGCCAGCGCCCACCGGCACGCCTTCGGCCAGCATGCGTTTGATCGGCGGCGTGTGCTCACCGGCCTTGGCGCCGTAACGCTCGACGAAGTACTCACCCTGAAACGCCATGCGATCCTGAATCGCGATGCCGCCGCCGAGCGCTTTCACGCGCTCGATGTTTTTCGGGGTGATGGTTTCGCAGTGATCGAAAAACCATGGAATTCCGTTGAACGGGATTTCGCGGTTGACCTTCTCGAACACGTCCAGCATGCGCGAGATCGACTCGTCGTAAGTCGCGTGCAGACGGAACGGCCAGCGGTGTTCGACCAGGTGACGCACAACCGGCTCAAGGTCCTGTTCCATGCCCGGTGGCAGGTCGGGACGCGGTTCGAGGAAGTCCTCGAAGTCAGCTGCCGAGAAGGTCAGCATCTCGCCCGCGCCGTTGTGGCGCAGGAAGTCGTCGCCCTGGTGCAGGGTCACGCTGCTGGTCCAGTTCTTGAAATCGGCCAGTTCTTCTTTGGGCTTCTGGGTAAACAGGTTGTAGGCGATGCGCACGCTCAACTGTTTGGCTTTTGCCAGCTCTTCGATCACTGCGTAATCGTCGGGGTAGTTCTGGAAACCGCCACCGGCGTCGATGGCGCTGGTCACGCCCAGACGGTTCAGCTCACGCATGAACTGCCGTGTGGAGTTGACTTGATACTCCAGCGGCAGCTTCGGCCCTTTGGCCAACGTGGAGTACAGAATCATTGCGTTGGGCTTGGCCACCAGCATGCCGGTGGGGTCGCCATTGCTGTCGCGCACGATCTCGCCGCCTGGCGGGTTCGGCGTGTCACGGGTGTAGCCGGCCACTCGTAGCGCAGCGCGGTTCAGCAGCGCACGGTCGTACAAGTGCAGCACGAACACCGGGGTGTCGGGCGCAGCCTGATTGAGTTCTTCCAGAGTCGGCATGCGTTTTTCGGCGAACTGGAATTCGTTCCAGCCACCTACTACGCGCACCCATTGCGGGGTCGGCGTGCGATCAGCCTGGGCCTTGAGCATACGCAATGCATCGGCCAGCGACGGCACGCCTTCCCAGCGCAGCTCGAGGTTGTAATTGAGACCGCCACGGATCAGGTGCAAGTGCGAGTCGTTGAGACCCGGAATCACTGTGCGCTTGTGCATGTCGATGATTTGCGTGGCACTGCCGCGCATGCCCATGACCTCGGCATCGCTGCCGACGGCCACGAATTTGCCGGCGCTGATAGCGACGGCGCTGGCGGTGGGTTTTTCTTGATCAACGGTATGGAAGTTTCCGTTGAAGAGGATCAGATCAACGTTCATCGCAGTTCCTTGGGCAGAGGATTGAGAAGTTTGAGAGGCGCTGGCGTAACCGGAGAATGGCAAGGACGAAAAGACCGCAGCCGCTGCGCTGAGCAAAGAACCTTTGGCCACGAACTGGCGGCGGGCAAGATCGGCGTCGTCATCCTTCATGGTCCACACCGGGCGCCGCGCTGGCGTTTCTGCCGTTGAGCCATGGCGCAGCCAGTCGAGTGGCGAACGGCATCAGCAGGTAAACCACCAGCAACACGATGGTCACGGTGACCAGCGCAGTGCTGAGGATGTAATTGGTGAACACCGCGTGCAGCGCAAAGATCGGCTGCCAGAGCAGCGGGATCATTAGCGTCAGCGGGCAGATAACAAAGAAGGTCACCACGGCCTGCTTCCAGCGCGGCGGGGGCGGCGTATCGGTGGCGGGGACGAACCAGAATTCGTTGTGGCGTTCGATTTCGGTCACATCGCCATCGGCCAGCATCGGCGCGGCCTCACTCACCAACTGGCGACGCTGATCGGAATCAAGCCAGGTCTGCATGACCTCGGTGGAGCTGTAACGCAGGACACAGGTGAACATGTGCAGGCCGCCGGATTTTCCGCGAATGACATCCACGCCCAGATGCCCTGGATAGGCTGCGGCAATCGCGACGGTGCGCCGCAACCAGGCTTCGTACTGCGCCTCCAGACCTTGCTTGACCCGATGCTTGACCACCAGGGTAACGATCTCGTCGGCAGACAGGCGCGAGGTGGGCGTGGCGTCCACTTCTCGGGTGAGGGAATCAGGCATAACGAAGTGCTCCTGCAAAACGGGCATTGAGTGCCAACCGGCCAGGCCCGGCGATCAGCACGCTGGTAAAGATGATCAGCAGCAACCAACCGAATTGCCCCTCTTGCACCGTCCATTCGGGATGAACCGCCAACAGCGCCACCAGCAACAGAAAGAGGATAGGCAGAGACGCCAAACGCGCCAGTACGCCGATCAGAATCAACAGCGGGCACGCTACTTCGGCAAAGATCGACAGGCATAACGTGAGTTGGGCACCGAGATGAAACGGGTCTTCGATGCTCGCTAACTGCGCGTTGAAATCCAGCAGCTTGGGCAGGCCGTGAACACCCAGCAGAAATAACGCGCCGCTGCTCCTGAGAAACAGCAGACCGATGTCCTGGGCGTTGTGGATCGAGTCAGTCATCGCACACCAACACATTCAATAATCGCTTGCCGCGGTTGCATCTCGGCAAGCAGTGGTCTCGATAATGACGTGGCGGGTGGGCGAGTTATTGAACGGGTGTGCTCTGACGTGAATGATTTTTTATGGCGGCTCGATACCTGTTGGAGCGATCACATCCTCACGGCATGGGCCGGGTTTCCTGGGACATGAATTCGGTAATGCGCGAACGCAACCAGCGCTCGGCGGGGTCATTGTCGTGGACGCCGCTCCAGACCATCGACAACTCGGCAGGCTCGATGGGAAATGGCGGATCTTCAGCTCGCAAAGCGCAACCTTCTACCAGCGCGCACGCGGCATAATCAGGCACAGTGGCGATCAGTTCAGTCCCGGCCAGCAACTGGCGCAGTCCACTGAACTGCGGCACCGCGACGACCACCCTTCTCGCTCGCCCAACTTTTGCCAGATCGATGTCGATATTGCCGCTCAAGTCACCGGAAAACGAAACCATCGTATGGGGCCGCGCGCAGTAATCATCCAGCTTCAGTTCGCCGGGACGCTTGTCGCCACGCAGCACTTTGACGCCGATATCGCGCAACTTCTTGCGCTTGGAGTTGGCTGGCAGATCGGTGGTGTAGCTGATGCCAACGGAGATTTCCCCAGACGCCAGCAGTGCAGGCATCAGCAGAAAATTTGCCCGGCGCACCACCACGATGATCCCCGGCGCTTCCTCTCGCAGTTGGGTCAACAGCGGAGGGAACAGACCAAATTCCGCATCGTCCGACAGCCCGATGCGGAACACATCACAGCTGGTGGAAGGATCGAATTCCTTGGCCCGACTGACCGCACCGGAAATGGTATCCAGCGCCGGCTGCAGTTCTTTGAGAATCGCCAGCGCCCGGGCCGTCGGCTCCATCGCCCGACCGTTGCGCAGCAGCAACGGGTCGTCGAACAGATCGCGCAACCGCCCCAGCGCCGCGCTGATGGCGGGCTGGCCCATGAACAACTTCTCTGCGACGCGGGTCAGGTTTCGTTCGAACATCAGGGCTTCGAAGATCACCAGCAGGTTCATGTCGACGCGGCGCAGGTCATTTCGGTTCATGGATCGTTTCCGTGATCAGCGATGGGGAAAGCCTGAAAGGCCGTTTGCCGTGCCAGTTAAACACAACGAGTCAAGCTGCGGCTTGAACGGATGTGCTGTCTACTGCGCATTGAGGCCTGACCCCTGTTCACCTCACCGATCAGCGTAATCTTGACGGCACCGATCGCTGATTGGGCGCCTCAGACCATCAACCCGCTCGAAGCATCGGCTTCACGGGTTCTGATCTTCGCCAGGTAAACGGGGTAACCCCCAACATGCGGGTGAACACCCGGGTGAAATGCGATTGATCGGCAAAGCCGCAATCCAGGCTGATCTGCGAGATTGTCAGATCAGAACCGGTGAGCAGGTTCTTGGCCTTGTCCAGTCGCACCTGGAGAAACCAGTCGCGGGGCGAGACGCCGGTGTTTTTCTTGAACGCGCGAGAAAAATGGCTGCGCGATAACGAACATTCGCTGGCGATTTGGGCAATCGACAGCCCCTGATCCATATGGCTGTGCATCAGCTCCTTGGCCCGGCGCTCCTGCCACGGCGAAAGCGCCACCCGATCAGCAGGAAGCTCAGGCGGGTGCAGCGCGAGGCGGTGCGAATACGACGGGGCGTGCGCAAGGCGGACGGCACAGGCGGTGATCAGCGAGCCAGCCTCGCGCGTCAGTGATGAGTTGATTGCGTTCATTCAAGACTCTCCTGCATGCCGTTAGTGGTCGCAGAGCAATTCTGGAATGAGGGGGCCTGAAAGTCCTTTTTGCCGCATTAAACGTTCTGAATGCGGGTGATCCTTCGTAAAACCGGGGGAGATACGACGTCTGAAGAGCGAACCATAGCGTGCGCTTCAGAACATTTCAGGCCCTGGCCAAGGACGAGGCGTCGGCGCAGGACTATGTTGCAATCAGATGATGTGCTCGTTCGCAGCGAGGGATGCATGTGAACACCCGATACGTTGCAGGCGTCCGGCTACCCGACAGCGCGATGGCACGCGCGGCGGCCGCGCTGATGCGTGACAGTCAATCACGACTGCTGTTCGACTCGGCATCGCGAGCGTTTTTATTTGCATCGCTTATCGGTCAGAGCCGCGAGGTACGCTTCGACCCGGATTTGCTGTACGTCAGCGCGCTGTTTTTGCGTGTGGGCGTGACCGCGCTGTATCGTCGCTCGCAACAGCGCTTTGAAGTCGACAGTGCCGACGCTGCGGTGCAGTTTCTGCGGGGGTATGGTCGGTCCAGTGACGACATCGCCCAGGTCTGGGATGCGGTTGCGCTGCACTCCACCCCAGGTATCCCTGAACACAAACCGGGCATCACCGCGCTATTGGCGGCGGGCGTCGAAACCGACCTGTTGGGCACCCATTGCCAGGCACTGGGGCCCCAGGCGTTGGCGCTGATTCTTGGTGCCTTTCCTAGAGAACCGGGATTCAAAAGCAAATTGCTCGACACCCTCGCCCGAGGCCAGACCCACCGCCCGCAAAGTACCTCCGGCACGATCAACGCTGATGTGCTGCGGTTTTGTAACCCCCGGTTCAAAAGCGCGGACTATTGCGAACGGCTGATGGCGTCTAAATGGCCGTATTAACCAGCATTTGAATTTGACAAGCCCTCCGTAAACCCCGTGGGAGCGGACCTGTCCGCGAAGAGGCCCGTACCTACGCCACATCTTTTGCGTCTGGAAACCAGCCTTCGCGAACAGGTTCGCTCCCACAATGAATCTGAGGCGCTGCCGATGTTTCGGCCTGGCACAAATCCTGTAGGAGCGCGCTTGCCCGCGAAAGCGGTGTGTCAGGCCATGAAGATGCTGGATGCAAGATTGAATTCGCGGGCAAGCGCGCTCCTACAGTGATTCTCACGCGATGCGCCATTGCGACTGCACGCAAACCCCGCGGGAGCGGACCTGTCCGCGAAGAGGCCCGTACCTACGCCACATCTTTTGCGTCTGGAAACCAGCCTTCGCGAACAGGTTCGCTCCCACAATGAATCTGAGGCGCTGCCGATGTTTCGGCCTGGCACAAATCCTGTAGGAGCGCGCTTGCCCGCGAAAGCGGTGTGTCAGGCCATGAAGATGCTGGATGCAAGATTGAATTCGCGGGCAAGCGCGCTCCTACTGTGGACTTGGGCGCTGCTGAAATCTGAATTCGACTCCAACAGGGATCTCAACCACCGCCCGCGCCAACGGGCAGCACAAACACAAATGTCGTGCCGCCGTACCGTGCGGGCATGGCGTACAGGCGACCGAGGTGGGCTTCGATGATTGAGCGGCAGATTGCCAAGCCCATGCCCATGCCTTTGTCTTTGGTGCTGAAGAAGGCGTTGAACAGCTTGTCCATGTTCTCGGGCGCAACGCCTGCGCCGCTGTCTTCGACACTGACCACGATGCACTCATCGGCCACCACTTCACTGGTGATCGACAACCTGCGCAGCACGTGGTCGCCGCCGCTCATGGCGTCCAATGCGTTGAGGATCAGATTCAGCACCACCTGCTGCAACTGCACGCTGGAGGCATACACCCGAAGCGGCGACCGGGTCAGGTGGGTGGTCAGCAATACCCGCTGTTGCTCGACCTCGTTAGTGGTCAACGCCACGACGTGACGGATGACATCGTTGATCTGCAACCGCTGACGATTTTGCGGAGCCTGCCGGGCCAGCGACTGCAGCGCGCTGACGATTTCCCCGGCGCGCCTGCCGCTATCGAGGATGTCCCGCAACCCGGACATCGCCTCCTCCACCGCAGGTGTTTCGCGGTTGAGCCAACGAAGGCTGGCCGCGGCATTGGATACGATGGACGCCAGCGGCTGGTTGATCTCATGGGCAATCGAGGCGGCCAGTTCGCCCATGACCGTAGCCTTGGATACCCGCTCAAGTTCGGCGCGGGCATTGCGCAGCGCAGTTTCCGTGTCCTTGCGGCGGGCGTTTTCTTCTACCAGTTCGGCGTACAGCCGCGCCGTTTCCAGGGAAATCGCCGCCTGCCCGGCCAGCAACTCAAGCACCGTGGTGCGACTGGAGGTGAACACACCGCTCGCCAGATTGTTTTCCAGGTACAGCACGCCGATCACCTGTCCCTGCTTGATCAGTGGCAGGCACAACACCGAACGCACGTCGTGGCGCAGCAGATACTGGTCGGCGGAAAAGTACGGATCGTTGCCCACATCATCGAACACCAGCCGCTGACGGGTGCGCATCACGCGATAAAGAATCGACAGCGGCAGGTCATTTTTATCCGGCACAGCGCTGGACAACGTAATCACGATCCCCCCTTCCTGACTCTGTCCGGTTGCGCTGATGACCGGTGCGCCGTCCTTGACCAGCAACAACAACGCCCGTTGCGCACCGGCGTGCAGGATGGTGTTGGTCAGCAGAATTTCGATCAGGCGGTCCAGCAGCATTTCTTCGCACAACGCCTGATTGGCTTTCATCACCGACACCAGGTCGAGCGTGTCCTGGCCGCCCGCAATACTGATCGACGCCCGGGAGGCAGAAATCAATTGTCCGCCCGGTAGCGGCAGCCGGCCCCGTGGCGTGGCATCGGCCAGCGACAGCGGCGCGGCACTGGGAGCAAGAGCCCCTTGATCGGGGGTGAAATCGGGAATGTCCTGAAGCCGCCGCCACTGCGCCCGACATCGGCGCAGATCGGCTTCAAGGCCGTGGGCGGTTTGATAACGGTCGGCGGGATTCTTGGCGATGAGCTTGAGCACCAAACGGGCTAAAGGCGCCGGGATATCGCCACGAAATTGACTGAGCAGTGGCGGCTGGCGTGCGACGTGGCAGTACACCCATTCCACTGCATCGGCAGCGTCAAAGGGTAGTTGGCCGGTCAACCACTCGTAGAAGGTCATGCCCAAGGCATAAAGATCACTGCGCTCATCGGCCTGGCGCTCGACACGACGAGCCTGCTCGGGGGACATGTACGCCAGCGTCCCGCATATCGAGTCGCTATCGCTGGCCCCATAGCCCTGACCCAGCCCGATGCTCAAGCTGAAACCGGTCAGGCGCACTACCCCGTCCGCCCCCTGAACCAGGTTGCACGGCTTTATATCTCGGTGCAGCAGATGTGCATCATGGGCCTGAGCGAGCGCGGCAGCAGCGCCCTCAGCCAGTGTGAGAAAGTCCTCAAGCGTGTGGCCGCCATCGGGTTGCTGATGCAACGAAGTGCCTGCCGGGTCGTTCAAGACAAGCAGCAAACCGTCGCGCGATTGCAGCAACGCCAGTGGCTGCAATGACCAACCAGGGAAAAGCAGTTCCCTCAGCGAATACTCGTGTTCCAGCCGATGCAACGCACTGGCGCTGGCCAATGGCGCCGGCCGCACGATGCGCCAGGCTTCACCGGTGCCGGGGTTTTTGACCCGGTAGTGGGCCAGCTCCGCATCCAGGTACAAAAACTCCCAGACAAGGCTTTCCAGCCACTGGCCATCGAGATCTGCAGCGGCGCGTCCTGAAACAGGAGGTACGTTGACGATGCTCATGAGAGCCCTTGAGTTGCATTCCACGAAGCCGATTCCAAGGCAATGCCGACGACACACCAGCGCAAAAACGTGTGGCAAACGCTGGATTGAACGAGCGGTGAGTACTGTCACAGACAGAAACGAGGACGATCATAAGCCCTGCTTTGCGGCAGTGATAGTTAGCGAAAAGAGGATGTCGGGCGACATTTCAATGACCACTGAAATGACACGTGTGCATGGAGCTGCCGATTAATCGGTCAGCACGCCTAAACGCTCGCGCATCTTCAGCAGTTCGATAACCGTGCGTGCGTTCATCTTCGTCATAACGTGGCGTTTATGCACTTTGGCCGTCACTTCGCTGGTGCCAAGTTCAAGTGCTATTTGTTTATTCATCTTGCCGGTGATCAATAGTCCCAGCACTTCGCGCTCACGTGGCGTCAGACTATTGAAGCGCTGACGAACGCTGAGAGTGATTGCTCGTTCCGCCCAATGGCTTTGATCCTGTTGCAAGGCCTGGCGCACCAGATCAATCAGCGTATCGGGCTCGAAGGGTTTGGTGAGAAATTCATGGGCACCCGCTTTGATGGCGCGAACCGACATCGGAATGGTGCCAAAACCGGTCATGAATATGACCGGAAAACTATGCCCGCGACGCAGCAGTTCGCTTTGCAGATCAAAACCATTGCCTGCGCACAGATTGACGTCCAGCAGCAGGCACATCGGGCGTTCGGCAAAATTGCTCTGCAAAAACTCGTCCGCAGTGGCAAACGCCTGGGAGTCGATGTCGGCCGAACTCAGCAATCGGCCCAGCGCCACCCGTATGGCTGCATCATCATCCACCACATAAACAATCGGTGTCGCACTCATAGAAACTTCCGTTGGGCGTGCTACCGGCTGGCCGCCAGCATCCTTTGATGCCGCGCATGATAACCGTTAGGTTCGGTCGGTCCAGAGGTGCTGTTGCGAAGGTTCCCCATCGATAGCGCAGGTGCATGCTTTTGCGCAAACGGCGAGTCACCAGCCCGGGGAGGGATTTGCGCTCTGCTTTGAAGGGTGCATTTGATGAAAGCGCGCGTTGATTCAGGTACAGCGTAGAAACGGAAAGGCCCTTGGGCGGTGACGTTGAGCAGCGATTTAAGCGCCAGCCCGATGATGCAATCAAGCACACGGGAGCGCGGAATATCCCGGTCCTGAACAGCGTCACAGGCAAGGTCCAGGGTGAAACGTCCCTGCACCTGGCTAAGGCGTTCAAGCACCGCCAGCTCATCGTCGTCCAGCAGACGCAGGCTCCAGATCAACGATGCCTGCAGCGTCTGATGACGCGCAGGCGCGGTACGCAAACCGGAGCTGAGCCGATGCAGGTTGTCATTCAGGCTTGCGATCAGTTCAAACAGGCCCAGCCCGCAAGCGCGAGATGCCGCCATCTGCAGCGCCAGCGGCACACCCTCCAGTCGCCGACAGACCTCGCCCATCAGCTCGACGCTTTGGGTGTCCAGTGATGAATCAGCGTCATGGCAGAGGCGCCTATGAGCAAATGTGCCGTCCAGCTCTCGCATCTGCATCGACAACAACTGCACCGACGCCGACGTCAAGATTGACTGACGATCAGCGTCAACGTCAGGCACATCCAGAGGTGCAACACGCACGCTGCGCTCATGGGCGATGCGCAGCGGCTCGCGGCTGGTGGCCAGCACCGTCAGGCTCGGGCACTGATGCATCAATGCTTCAACAAGGTTGGCCACCGCTTCAATCATGTGCTCGCAGTTGTCCAGGATGATCAGGCACGTTTGGCCAGCCAGCTGGTGAATAAGGGCTTGCGGCGTCGGTTCGGCCTCGGCGCCGTCGAGGCCCAAGGCACTGGCCATGGCCTCCATTAACAGGACGGGGCCGTTCAACTCCGCCAGGGACACGAAATACACCGACGCCGATCCGGTGTTCGCAAAAGACTGGGCGACCTCAATGGCTAACGCGGATTTGCCTATCCCACCCGGGCCGGTCAACGTGACCAGCGGGCAGACGCTGAGGGCCTGACAGACTTCATTGAACAAGACCTCTCGTCCTATCAACGGCACGCTGACGGGCAGCATCGGCTCGGCCTTTGGTAATTTTCGGACCACGTGGGGCTCAGACCTGACTTCAGGTTCCGGACCGCCAGCACCCAGCAGGACGTATCCCCGCCCGGCGATGGTGCGAATCAGGTCACGATCGTCACCAAGCGCTTTGCGTAGCGCTGAAATATGCACCTGCAGGTTGTTTTCCTCGACCACTGTCTGTGGCCAGACGCAATGCAGTATTTCGTCCTTGGTGACCAGTTGTCCCTGAAAGCGGATCAGTAACTCAAGAATGTCGAACGCACGAGCGCCCACCCGCAGCGCCGCGCCGTCCTTGAATAACTCCCTTTGTTCGAGGGAAACACAGGTCTGACCCAGATTTATCATTTTATTCACGCTGTCCTTTGGGGGGTCTGTATCGCCTGCCGTCACCAGCAGCGCCCACGGATCGTTCGCTCACAAATGGCATTCGTCATTGGGAGAGTCGGCTATTTCGAGCGGGTATCTAACCAGCTAAATACGCGGCTCGATATTATCTGTTGGGGTAGTTTTCGATGACTTTGTGCCTTTGAAGCAAATTAGGGGTCGGCGGCCGATCGACTTGAGGCAAGACAATCTGCACACGGTGCGAGACCCCTCGCTTGGCACCGGCGAACTTTTTCCACGTAAAGCCCCAGCCCGCAAATGATGTGACTCACCGCTAGCAAGCACAGGTTCGCAGGGATTAGCCCGGCGAACCATCAACACCAACCCCTATACAGGCTTCGGCGTAGATACGTTGAAGCAGGCTGTCCTTAAGAGCCGCAACGAACTCGCGGAAATATCAGCGCGTGTGGTTACAGCTAAACCTGCTTAAACCTGAGAATCGCGCTAAATATAGAAGTGTTTATTTCGAATAAAACTAACAGTCACGTTGCTATTAACAGCCCCGTCGCTAATCTAAAATTAACCAATGCCGAAGAAGATATGCACTCCGGCGACTTTTCTTCCCACAATACCGAGACGAATCAAGGAAGGCCTAATTATGACAAGCAAAGCGGCGGACCCCTACCCAACTAATTGGCTGACGACTTTCGAAATCAATGTCACTTCGGCTAGCCCTCAGCACTACGCCAATGGCAAGCAACAGGTGGAGATTATACTCAGCGTAAAAGCCAGGGAATCGTTGCTAGTGACGGAGGCTCAGTTAGCGAGCCTGTGCATCGTTGAAAGAACTGACGCTGGCAAATTCGTACCTCTGCCCACAGAGCCAACCTCAGGCAATTGGTGGGTGACCGATCAAAGAAATATTTACGATTATTTTCAGCCCGCAGGCTTAAACCAGAATGATTTGTCCACTGACGTACAGCTCACAACTCATACACATACTGACAACACTCACTTCCACGAGAGCGACTTGCTCAATAAACGTTTCTACGCCATGACCTCTGCATCCGGAGGTACAACGAAAAAGCTCTGGGCACAAATAACCAAAACCCCTGAGGAAATATACGTAACAAATTTTGAATTTGTAACAGATGTAACTTTGATTGCAGTGGCCCCTCCTCAACATTCGGCGGCTACGGATTACTCATTGAACCGGACGTTAATATCTGGCAGCGAGTCTTCTGGCATGTTCATTTACGAATGGGTTATCTTCCCCTTCGGGTTGAAATTACTAACAGCCATAATGTTTCCGACTGGAATGATTCAATGGCAAGATAAAACATCTGAGGAAACGAAGGCATCGTACGTGGCATTTGCGGGACCTAAAGAATCCAACTTTGAGCACAACGATGCCATCGTTACCGGAGATTACTTCGTCACAAACGAGCGAGTCGACACCGTTAGTTCGCCGAACACCGACAAGATTATCGTACTTCTGCAAGGGTCTTTGCACATCCCCTATCACAGCACCAGCGCTAATACACAAAACGGCCCGTGCACGATTACCGCGACGGACTCGCAGGGTAATGAGCATTTGTTAAAAATAAAGTTTACAGCCCCTTCAGGCTTCGAGGGTCGTACACACCTGGAACTTGAGGACGCACAGTAGACAGAACATCTCACCCTGGATGAAGGCTTAGGAACTCAGGCGATATGTGCAGCCACCACTTGATCGCACTAGGTTGTGTCGCAGCTCGCAAGCCAATCAGCGCCAAGTCAATATTCCTCCCGAGCCAGGGACAACACGACTGTTCACGATTCAATCATTCTGCTGGAGACAACATCATGAAAAAACAAATTGAGTCGCCGTCTGCTACCCACCCCCAACAAGATCTGCCGAACTGGACTCACCTCAGCAGATTTCAAGTGCAATATCTGGAGCGCGTCTCAGACAATACGACGGCTAATGTATTTATCAACGGCAGACAGCAAGTACCTGTCGTCATAGTTATTGAAGGCAGAAATGACAATAATGAAGTCGTTTTGATTCCCGATACAGACCTGGCTAAAATTGAACTTATCCTGTACCACAATCAACAGGCTTTACCTGCGACGATTGGGATCAGAAGATCGAGAGACAATAGATTCGTATACTATCCTGAGGGCACTGTTTTTTCTGAGTCGCATGTTGCCACTCCTTCTGATACAGATGGCGCAGAATCCGACCCCGTGCAAACTGAAGGAGTTCCTGAAGGATGGCAGCTCTCACCCGCTACGTTACAAGATACAATATTCGCGGCACAAACATATTCACTCTGGCTGACGACTACTCATAACGAAACCTTACGAATAGGCGCCCGATTAACTTACCCCGCCGGTGACCGAGTTCATACATGTAGCCCTGACGTCGAAGCGGGGGGTTGGTCACAAGGAGGTGCTTTCAACAGTTCACTGACGATTCATCCGCAACCCCCTAGACCCCACCAGCTTTCTGAATTTTCGATCTTCCGCGAGGACATCTCGTCGCCCGATCAAAACTTCGATATTGATATCTACACCGTGGGTTTCGCGGACAGAAACTACTTAATAAGATATGTAATCCCCCGCGGAGGCTCTAGCGAGGGCGGGTGGTTTTACGCCAACTATGTCGGGAACCACAAAAACTATTATCACTATATTTTTCTCGTAGATACTACGATCGCGAGACATTACAAACACGGAGACTCAACCCAGTTACTGGAGTTCCCAGCCAATACCCGAGCTGCAACAGAGGGACGAGTTTCATTAGCTCGCGTAACCGAGTCAAATACAAGCAGAGTTATGGACGCTGACCGCAATGGCGTAGTGGCTTATGTTGATCAGTATGGCAACGAATCAGTCGTTTACGTGAGACCGCTAGACGACGGAAATGAACTCTACCTCGCCGACCATTAACATTCGCTCCAACCTTGCAAGTCCGTAGAGGAGGCATCCGAATGTCTGACTTTCGCCCGGACCTAAGTCGATTACAAAACGGCAACGGCCTTTACTCGCAAGCCAGCAATTTTTTCAGCCATGTCACCACTGGGGTAGATGTCCGTACCGGCCAGTTCACCCTTGCAGTGGAGCTGCCTATGACCGCTGGAAACCATCTTGCGGGCCCCTTGATATCGGCCGGCCTAGTGTTCAGCCCGCTTGCTTCTTCGACCAACCAGGGGTTTGGCCGCGGCTGGAGCCTGACCCTGGCGGAACTTGACCGCGGCAGGAAGTCCCTACGCCTGTCGGACGGTTCGCAATATGCAATAGACATGGACAGATCTGACTTCAGCGACGGCGGGGAGTTGGTGTTTTTCGATCAAAAGTTGCTCAGTTTCAGGGTCATCTGTCGAGGGAATGACTTCCACATCGAGTACAAGTCGGGCGTTATCGAGATTCTGCGGATGCAGGAACAAACCGGCATCGCCAAGCCTGAGCAGATCTGCTCACCAGAAGGCCGATGTGTGTTCCTTGAGTGGCGTCCGTCAGGCATCCCCAACGTTTCTAGACTTTCTGAAATAAAAGACGAAAGCAGAACCCTGTTGATGATCCGCCCGGTATCCGCGACCGAAATACTGCTTGAGTCCAATCCGGATTCCAGCGAAGCCTCAACGATCAGACTCGTCATTACCGACGGTCGATTGGGGCGATTGGTCCTGCCCGACGAGGCGCAAAGTGATTGGGTTTTCGGCTACAAAGAGGTGGAGGGCCTGCTGTTCCCTGAAGAGGTCCAGCACCCACTCGGTAGCGTCGACAGCATTTTTTATGCAGCCGGTGCCGAGGGCCATCGACTGCCGCCAGGTGCGCCGCTGCAGTATTTGCCTCGAGTGACCGCGTGGCGGCACATCATCAATGACGAGCTGCCCTTTCTGACCCGACGGTACGAGTGGTCAGGTGATCACAATTTTCTGGGAAGAGGTGCAGAACTTCCAGCCGGATGGGAGGACGGTAAAGACAACCTGTATCAAGCCGCGAACAGTTACTCCTATGGTGTAAAGGAAATGATGTTCGATCAGAGCGGCACGGACCTCGGCACTGTCGTGCGCACCTGGAACCGCTTTCACCTGCAGACGGCAGAGATCACGTCATATCAAGGCAAAGTTCTCAGCGTTTTCACGGTATACGATGAAGACCCGGACCTGCCCTGGCGAGCACAGCCGCCGTGGTGCCAGCTCCCCTGGAAAGTCACAACCGAGTACGAAGACCTATCGCAACCTTCGGTCCCGCCGAGGCGGGAACAGACCGAAACCCGATACGACGAGGCTGGCAATATTGTGTATTTCCGGGATGCCAGCGGCATCGTCGAGAAACGTGAGTATTACCCTGCTGACTACGCAGGCGCCGAATGCCCCGCCGACCCGTTGAAGTTCACTCGCTGGACCCGTGAATACAGGGTTGAACCTGCCTTGTTGCAAGACAACTCCACGGGAGGGGCTGCTACCCTGGTTACGACTTATCGTTATGCATTATTGCCCTCACGTATTCCTGACTTTCCTGCACACGTGGTAGTCGCCGAAGAACTCATGAGCGAAGCCACGCCGACAGGGCTGGCGACGATCGGCTCCACGACTCAGACCTTCATTCAGGATGGCGGCGAGCATCACGGGCGCCCCCTGACCTCGGTGACGACCCTCAACAACATCAGCACCACCACGCGTTATCGCTATGAGCTGGTCAACAACCAACTGGTCATGCATACGACGGTTGCCGGCTTCGAGAACAACGCAGAAAACACCGCCACTGAAATCGCCGCTCGCTCTGTGCTCACCGGCCTGACGGTGATGGAGCAGGACCATGATGGCGTCGTCGAGCAGTACACACACGATGTGCTTGGCCGTATTGTCAGCAAAACGGTGGCACCCGATACCGATTATGAAGTGACGATGACTTGCCGTTATCAATTAGCAGGCAGCACACGGGCGCTCGATGTTCAGGTCGAAGAAACCGATGCCCATGGCGTACGCAAGCGCCTGCACCTGGATGGCGACGGGCGCACATTGCGCACCGAGGTAGAAGACCGGGATAACGCTCCCGGCATCTTCCGGGAAATTCTCAGCACGCGTTACAACGCCTTGGGACAAGTCGAACAGGAAACCTCGCAAGACTGGCTGCCGAGTCAAGCCGAGCCGATAAGCCTGACAACCCGCTACGAGTACGACGGCTGGGGCAATCGCGCCATCACTCATCGCCCCGATGGCACCCGGCAATACAGTGTTTACGATCCAGTCACGCTCAAAGGCCGGCAATGGACCCAGAGCGCGGATAACATCAAGAGCGTGGAAGTCGTTACCTTTCTGAACGGATTGGGCAGTGTCGTAAGATCCGAGCAACACCACCCCAACGGCGGCGTTGTATTCGCGCAGGATATTTCCCGAGACGGACTGGATCGCGTGATCACTCAATCCGACAACGTGCCGCTGGCCGACCCTGTCATCACCCGCACCCGTTACGACTTGCAGGGGCGGATCAGCAGTAAAACCCTGCCTGACAACACGGTCGTGAACTGGTCGTATGCCGCTCACAGTGATGACGATCATCTTGAGTCCGTTGACGTGGTGACGCCGCAGGGCATCAAATTTCTGCTTGGCACAAAGACCTATGACGGGCTGGGACGCGATCGCAGCGTTGAGGTTGGCGGCAGGCAGCAGCTTCAGCAGTACACGGCAGGCCAAATGCCCCCCGTTTCGAGTACCACGGCACGGGGAGACTCAATCGCGTACCAGTACCAGAAACACCTGAACAATCAGCTGACCCGGATCAACGACAGAACCGGTCAGTCTGACTTCACCTACACCCCGCATGATGCCCAGTTGCTGACGGCGAGCGGAGGATTAGGTGAGATGGCCTGGACCTACACCCCGGCCGGAAAGCCCGAGTCACAGACGTGGACCGTTGACCAGGAAACCCATACCACATACTGGCAACACTCGCTGTCGGGTTTGCCAGTCTCGTTTACCGACGTCTCGGGGGTCGTTTACGCGCTGGAATATGACGCCATTGGCCGCTTGGCCGGGCAATCGTCTGAGTCGCTAACCGTTACGTTTGCCTATGACGGCTTTTCTCGGCTGCAGAGCATAGTCACGCGTGATCTCACGCAAAACCGCAGCCTGACCCAGACGCTGGATTACGACGCGTTGGGCCGGGAAATGACTCGCACGATAAGCTCCTCCGAGGCAGCCCAAGCCTGGACGCAGGAACTCACCTACACGGCGCGCAATCAGGTGCAATCTCGGAGATGGCGAGTGGGGGCGCTGCTGCTCAGCCATGAAACCTACGCCTACGACACCCGACGCCGGCTGCTGGAATACACCACTGAAGGACCCAATTCGAGTGCCGACCCTTTCGGCAATGTGCTGCGCAGTCAGGCGTTTACGCTGAATGCCCTGGACGGCTACCAGAAGGTCGTCAGCGTTTATACCGACGGGACGCAAGACGACGCCGTATTCACCTACAGCGATGCCGATCCCACTCAGATAAAACAAGTCACCCATACCCATACCAGTTGGCCAAAACTGATCGAGCCCTCCTACGACGCCCATGGGAATGTGACCCGCGACGGCCTTGGTCGGGAGCTGACATGGGATGCACAAGATCGTCTGGTGAGTGTGACTGAAGGTGTTCGTACCGCTGAATATCGGTACGACCCGCTCGGCCAACTGGGTGAAGTCGTTCTAGATAGTAAAAAGCGGCGGCTTTTTTATCAGGCCGATACGGTTGCCAATGAGCGAGACGCCGAGGGATGGCGCAGTTACCTGAGCGCGGGGCGTACGGTGTTGGCCATCAGTAAGCTTTCCGAGGCGGTACATCAGGGCGTTGTCAACCGCGCAGAAACGGTAAAGGCCACCACCAGCGTCATGCTCCTGGGTGCGGACGCGCAAGGGTCGGTGCGCCTTGAGGTCGACGATTCTGCGCGCATGGCTACTTACTCGCCCCATGGCTTCAGAAGCGGCGATGCGATGCAGGGCCAGCCCGGTTTTGCGGGAGAACGGCAAGACGAATTGACCGGCTGGTACATGCCGGGCAGTTACCGTCCCTATGACCCGGTGCTAATGAGTTTCTTGAGCCCCGACAGTGAAAGCCCTTTTGGCGCGGGTGGTTTGAACGCTTATGCCTATTGCGCGGGCGACCCGATCAACAATATCGACCCGGATGGTCACGCGTGGTGGAAATGGCTGGTGGCGGGTGTCGGTACCGCGTTGGCGATCGCCGGTACGATCGCCTCTTTCGGCACTGCTGCACCTGCCCTCGCTGCGTTATGGGCCGGGGGCATGGGCGCCTTGACGCTTGGCGGTGCAATGGCAATTACCTCAGCAGGGTTTGCGGCGGTGTCATTGGCTACCGGCGTGGCGGCGATGACCCTGGAAGCAACGGGAGGAGATGAAAAAGCGGCCGGTATTCTGGGGTGGGTTTCGTTGGGGACGGGGGTAGCGTCGGCGGTGACGGGGTTGGCCTCCGGGATCGCTACCAAGGCAGGGGCACGAGCTTCCAGGTCCGGGGGGCGATGGTCGAAAAAAATTCAGCAGCCTGGCAAACAAAGGAAAGGCCAAACACTATTCGAGAAAAGCGCCGGTGATCATGACGTTGTATTTCATGAGAACCTACTAGGTGAGGGTCGGGTGGCTTACGAAACGCATGGCGACCTTTTTGGGCGCTTGATGAACCTTGAAGGAAAAATGGAGGATGCAACTACAGTTGCGCTTCGAGAAATAGGACCGAGGATCGAAGCTATGCAGATCCCACCATCACCTAATCAGCCGATCATTCTTGCAGCCTGCTGGGGTGGTAGATCAGGTGCCGCACAAAAGGTCGCCAATGCGATACGGCGACCCGTTGCAGGGTTCGACCATGTGGTTGAAACTGCCCATCCCCAAGCAATGAAGACATTGCAAATATCGACCAAAGTGGATCGTTTCGGCAACAGACTCACTACAGCTAGAACCAACCCATTTGTTCGCGCGTTTAACCGTGCAGTCGGTAATCGAAACAGGCAACTGGCAAGACCGACGTATTACTATCCTAAATAAAGCTGAAACAAAAACGCCACGACTCAGCGTGGCGTTTTCGTTCAGACCGATCTATCGGTCAACAGCATTTAGGCCCAGCCTTCCCGCCATAACGCGCGTCCTGACGCTCCCGAAAGAACATCTCGTAGCTCATTACCGGCTTGTCCGGATGGGTTTTCTGCATGTGCTCAACGTAGTTGTCATAGTCGGGCATCCCCACCATCAGGCGCGCGGCCTGACCGAGGTATTTGCCCAGCTTGCTCAGGTCATTGAACATATGCAGCGCTCCGGTCGATCAATGGGTTTCGGGGAATGGCTGGAACGGCGATTCCTTGTCCGAGCGTTCTTTCTTGACCCACGCGGCGCGACCGACTTTGACCGCGTAGAACAGAATGCTCAGCACCACGAACAGGAACAGGATGGTCAACGTGGCGTTGGTGTACGCGTTGAAGATCACGTGCTGCATCTGCTCCACCGTCTTGGCCGGGGCGATGATCTGGCCGGCGTCGGCGGCAGTGCTGTATTTTTTCGCCAGCGCCAGGAAGCCAACGGCCGGGCTTGGGTCGAACAGCTTGATGAAGCCTGCGGTCACGGTGCAGATCAGCAGCCACGAAGCGGGCAGGATGGTGACCCACACGTATTGTTGGCGCTTCATTTTGATCAACACGACGGTTGCCAGCATCAGCGCAATACCTGCCAACATCTGGTTGGAGATACCGAACAACGGCCACAGCGTGTTGATGCCGCCGAGTGGATCGATCACGCCCTGATACAGCAAGTAACCCCACAGCGCGACGCAGCCGCCGGTGCCGATGATGTTGGCGGTCCAGGATTCGGTGCGCTTGAGGGCTGGTACGAAGCTGCCGAGCAAGTCCTGCAGCATGAAACGCCCGGCACGGGTGCCCGCATCGACGGCTGTCAGGATGAACAGCGCTTCGAACAGGATTGCGAAGTGGTACCAGAACGCCATGGTGTTCTGGCCCGGCAGCACCTGATGCAGGATCTGCGCGATACCGACGGCCAGGGTCGGCGCACCGCCGGCGCGAGCCAGTACGGTGTTCTCGCCGATGTCTTTGGCCACAGCGGTCAGGGTTTCCGGCGTGATGGCGAAACCCCAACTGCTAATGGTTTGCGCCACTGTCACCACGTCACCGCCAACCACGGCGGCCGGGCTGTTCATGGCGAAGTACACGCCCGGATCGATCACCGAAGCCGCGACCATGGCCATGATGGCAACGAACGACTCCATCAACATGCCGCCGTAACCGATGTAACGGGCGTTCTTTTCGTTGTCCAGCAACTTGGGCGTGGTACCCGAAGAAATCAGCGCGTGGAAACCGGAGACTGCGCCGCAAGCGATGGTGATGAACAGGAACGGGAACAGCGCGCCCTTCCACACCGGGCCAGTGCCGTCGGTGAATTGGGTCAGTGCAGGCATTCTCAGCTCAGGCGCGAGGATCAGGATGCCGATCGCCAGGGCCACAATGGTGCCGATTTTCAAAAACGTAGAGAGGTAGTCACG
>NZ_JBSKHW010000015.1:136169-161673 GCF_057128765.1 Pseudomonas corni | reverse complement strand
CCTGACCAGCCTACAAAAACGTAAAGGATGTCCCCGGTTTGAAACGTAAAGGATGTGTCCGTTTCTACACCGCGAAGACTTACTCATTGGCGATGGAGATATACCGATTGTGCCGACCCCTTCGCGGACAGGTCCGCTCCCACATGGGATTTTTATCAGCCCGGAAAATCCCGGTGCAAACTCACGCGAGTTTCGCGCTGTAGCCTTCCTCTTCAATCAAACCAACAAGCCGGTCAGTGGCCAACACGCTCTGCACGCTGACTTCACCTTTGGCCAGATCAATCTGCACCTCGGCACTGGGATCGTCCGCTTTAATGGCATTGGTCACCGCTTTGACACAGTGCTGGCAGGTCATGCCTTGAACGTTGAAAGTCTGCATATTGCGACTCCTTTATCGAGAAAACGGCGTTTGATGTCGTGATCTTTGACCTTGCCACCACGGCAAGGTCAAGTTTTGGTTTGTTCTGCCGGGCTGGTAATCGATTTATTGGTGAGCGAAAGTGCAGCCATCAACGTCACATCTGGAGAATCAGCCATGCGCGGGTCAGCCCTTCGCCTTTTCAGCTTCCTTGGCCTGTCGGCTTGCGCATCCTGGGCTCAGGCCGATCAGGATTACGGCGTGCTGATTATTTCCCGCGAACGGCTCGAAGTCGCGAGCCCCTGCGAAATCGGCATTTTCATGCAGGATCAATTGGTCGGCCGCCTTTTTCAGGAGCAATCGACTTCCTTCAACTTGCCGACCGGAGACGTTTCGGTGCGTTTGCGGGTATTGCCGACCCAGACGCCAGGCTGCTCGCCAGGGATCGAGGCGCAGAACAATTCGCGCATCCACATCAATGCCGGTGACGTGCTCAAATTCCGTATCGCCTCGGGGCCCAACGGGATGTACCTGAAAAAGGCCGAGCTCAATTACTAATTAGATCGCGACTTGACCTTGCCCGCGTGGCAAGGTTGATCCTTGCTGGCATTCGCCCCCAAGGAGCGCTGTCTCATGAGCCATCCCGCCACGTTCGATCTGCCTATCACCGGCATGACCTGCGCCAGTTGCGCTGGCCGTGTGGAACGTGCGCTGCGCAAGGTGCCCGGCGTGACAAGCGCCAGCGTGAACCTTGCCAACGAACGCGCTCACATTGAAGTCGCTGACCCCATCGACCCGCAAAGCCTGATCGCCGCCGTTGACAAAGCCGGCTACGGCGCCAGCCTGGTGCAGGACCCCGCGCTCCAGGCGGTCAATCAGCAGCGACGTCATATTTCTGAACGTTGGGCGCTGCTGGCGGCCATTGCTCTGGCGCTGCCCTTGATAATCCCCATGTTGCTGACGCCGTTAGGTATTCACTGGATGCTGCCAAGCTGGGCGCAATTTGCCTTGGCGACGCCGGTGCAGTTCATCCTCGGCGCGCGCTTTTATGTGGCGGCCTGGAAAGCCGTGCGCGCAGGCGCAGGCAACATGGATTTGCTCGTCGCCCTTGGCACCAGCGCCGGTTATGGCTTGAGCGTTTATCAATGGGCGATGGCCGCGCCGGACACGATGCCGCACTTGTATTTCGAAGCCTCGGCGGTGGTCATCGCCTTGGTGCTGTTGGGCAAATACTTGGAGAGCAGTGCCACGCAACAGACCGCGAGCGCCATTCGCGCCCTCGAAGCACTGCGCCCGGAGCGCGCGATTCAGGTAGTCGACGGTCAGGAGCGTGAAGTCGCGATCAGCGCACTCGCGTTGAACGACCTGGTTTTGGTCAAACCGGGCGAGCGCTTTGCGGTGGATGGCGAAGTGGTCGAGGGTCAAAGCCATGCCGACGAGGCGCTGATCAGCGGCGAAAGCCTGCCGGTGCCCAAACAACCGGGAGATAAAGTCACGGGCGGCGCGATCAATGGTGAAGGTCGGCTGCTGATCAAAACCTTGGCACTGGGTAGCGAAAGCGTGCTGGCGCGGATCATTCGTTTGGTCGAAGACGCGCAATCGGCCAAGGCGCCGATTCAAAAGCTGGTGGATAAAGTCAGCCAGGTATTTGTCCCGGTGGTGGTAGGCGTCGCTCTGCTCACTTTGATTGGCTGGCTGCTGGCGGGGGTTTCGCTGGAGACCGCGCTGATCAATGCCGTCACGGTGCTGGTCATCGCCTGCCCCTGCGCGCTGGGGCTGGCGACGCCGACTGCGATCATGGCCGGCACCGGCGTCGCGGCGCGTCACGGCATCTTGATCAAGGATGCCGAAGTGCTGGAGCGCGCCCATCAGGTGACAGCCGTAGTGTTTGACAAGACCGGCACCCTGACGTCCGGTACGCCGCGCATTGCGCACATGGTCGCCGTGGACGGCAATCAAACCACTCTGCTGCAGAACGCGGGCGCCCTTCAGCGCGGCAGTGAGCATCCACTGGCGCAGGCCGTGCTGGATGCCTGCCGGGAGCGCGGCCTGACGCTGGACAACATTCAGAACAGCGGATCGCTCGCCGGACGCGGGATCGCCGGGACACTTAACTCGGTTGAGCTGGCGCTGGGTAATCGTCGATTGCTTGAAGAATCCGGCTTGCTGCCGGGCACGTTGGAGCAGACCGCCCAGAGCTGGGAAGCCGAGGGCCGCACGTTGTCCTGGCTGATCGCATTGGGCTCGCATCCTTCGGTATTGGGATTGTTCGCCTTCGGTGACACGCTTAAACCCGGTGCGGCTGAAGCAGTCAAACAGCTGACGGCCCGACACATCAGCAGCCATTTGTTGACCGGTGATAATCAGGGCAGCGCCAGGATGGTGGCTGATGCGCTGGGCATAAAAGATGTACATGCCCAAGTGCTACCCGCCGACAAGGCAGCGGCGGTGATGAAACTGAAGGAGTCGGGCGTCGTCGCAATGGTGGGCGATGGCATCAATGATGCGCCCGCGCTGGCCGCCGCTGATATTGGCATCGCGATGGGCGGTGGCACCGACGTAGCCATGCACGCGTCGGGCATAACGTTGATGCGCGGTGACCCGCGATTGGTCCCCGCAGCGCTGGATATCAGCAGTCGGACCTACGCAAAAATCCGCCAAAACCTATTCTGGGCGTTCGTTTATAACCTGATCGGGATTCCGCTGGCGGCGTTTGGCGTGCTCAACCCGGTACTAGCGGGGGCGGCGATGGCCCTGTCCAGCGTCTGCGTGGTGAGCAACGCGCTGCTGCTCAAAACCTGGAAACCCGTCATTGAAGGGGACGCGCAATGAATATTGGCCAAGCCGCCAAATCCAGTGGCCTGAGCGCAAAGATGATTCGCTATTACGAATCCATCAATTTGCTCCCGGCTGCGCACCGCACCGAGGCGGGTTACAGGCTGTATCGCCAGGATGACCTGCACACGCTGGCGTTCATCAAGCGCTCGCGGGATCTAGGGTTTTCGCTGGAGGAGGTCGGCAAGCTGCTGACGCTGTGGCAGGACAGAGGCCGGGCGAGCGCCGATGTCAAATCCCTCGCCCGCCAACACGTTGACGAGCTGAATCAGAAAATCATCGAGATGACCGCACTGCGCGATACGTTAAATGAGCTGGTTGAGCATTGTCAGGGCAATGATCGACCGGACTGCCCGATCCTCAAGGATCTGGAGTCGGGTGGGTGTCGTGATGTTTAGAGTCAGGGCCGCTGCGCGGTCGAGCGCGACCCCGGCCCATAGTCGGCAAGCCTGACTCCTACGCCCTCCGGGCAGGAGCAGCGTCGTGCCTGACACACCGTGGCGCCTCGCCAACAAGTTGGCTCCTACAGACCGGCGCAAGCATCGCTTCAACAAAAAACCGGCCTGAGCCGGTTTTTTTGTCATACCCCGATCACTGCATCCAGGGCGGAGGCGGCTCTTCGGTTTTGTTCGGTGGCGCGTCATCCGCGGCACGCACTGCCTGACGACGGTCTTCGTCCAGCCGTGCTGCTTCGATTTCGCGCAACACGCCGCCAACATCGGCGAGATCTTCCGGCTCGTCGAACTCACCGGTCAACACTGTCGCAGGCGATAGCGTGCCGGCTTCGTAGTACGACCACATTTCTTTGGCGAAACGCGTGGCTTTGAGCTCCGGCGCAAAACGGCCGAAATACGACGCCATGTTGCCCACGTCACGCTCCAGCATGCTGAACGCGTGGTTGTTGCCCGCTGCATCCACCGCCTGAGGCAGGTCAATGATCACCGGACCAGTCGGCGTGAGCAGCACGTTGAACTCAGACAAGTCACCGTGCACCAGACCGGTACACAACATCAGCACGATCTGCTGAATCAGGAACGCGTGATACTCACGTGCCTGATCCGGCTCCAGCGTCACGTCATTCAGGCGTGGCGCTGCATCGCCGTATTCATCGGCCACCAATTCCATCAGCAGCACGCCTTCGAGAAAGTCGTACGGCTTGGGCACGCGCACACCGGCGCTTGCCAGACGGAACAGCGCCGCCACTTCGGCGTTCTGCCACGCGTCTTCGGTTTCTTTGCGTCCGAACTTCGAGCCCTTGGCCATCGCGCGAGCCTGACGGCTGTTGCGCACCTTTCGGCCCTCCTGGTACTCCGCTGCCTGACGGAAACTACGTTTATTCGCCTCCTTGTAAACCTTGGCACACCGCAGCTCGTTGCCACAGCGCACCACATAAACAGCTGCCTCTTTACCACTCATGAGCGGGCGCAGCACCTCGTCGACCAGACCGTCTTCGATCAGGGGTTCAATGCGTTTAGGAGTCTTCATCAGCTTTTATTGGGGGTCCTTCGTTGCCAAACACGCGAATGTTGCTCGTTATACGGCAATCCTCTGCCAGCGAGTAGGGGGTAGGTCGATTGAGTGCCGCACGGCTGTCGCCCCTGACTTGTTAAAGCAGCTTTTGTGCCGTTGGCAGCATAGATGAAGCGGGGTTGTTCATCGCCGTAGCACCGGTCGGAAGATTCCCCACCAGAACGGGCAAGCACGACGGCCCAACCATCAACCTGCGCACATGAAAAAGGGGCCATTTTGGCCCCTGATTCACACAGTCATGAACAGCATCGCGTTACCAGTTGTAGCGCAACCCGACGTTCACACCCCAAGGCTGCTCGATATTGTTGCCCTTCATGTAATCGAAGTCCGCATGCAGTTGCAGCTTCTCCGTTACCTGAGCCGCAATACCCGCACCCAATTCGGCGCGTGTGCCGGACAGGTCATTGTTGAAACGATTGCCGTTAATGCTCACCTGGTTGCTGGTGACAAATTCATGTGCCGCTGCGACTTTCACGTACGGCTGCACGAAACCGCCGTCTTTGAGCGCGAATTTGCGACCAACGCTGGTGCCCACCTTGCCTAGCAGCGAATCAGCCTTGTTGCTGCTCGCCTCCATGCCGTTGTCCAGGTGGTAATCCTGGCCGCTGACCCACAAGCCAGTCACCTGAGCGTAGGGTTCAACGAACCACTCTTCGTTCAGCTTGATGTGCTTGCCTGCTTCCACCGACGCACCAACACCGTGGTTGGTGTACTTGCCCTTGGACTTCTGGCCGTCACGCATCACGACGTCGGACGAGTTCTGAAACCGGTTGGCCTTGATCAGCGCATCCACATAGAACCCGTCTTCCGCCAGCCAAGTGCTGTAAGCACCGACGTAGTAGCTGTCGACCGCGCCCGTGGTGCCTTCTTTGAGGTCCAGATCCGACTTGCTGTAACCGCCCATCAAACCAACCAGCCATTGGCCGCTGCTGGTTTTCATCGGTGCATCGGCACCGAAGGAAATGCCCTGCTGCTGTTGCGAATAGGCAACATCCGCGCCTGCCGACATGTTGAATTTGTTGCCATAAGCGCGCATCCAGCCACCGCCCTCGGCCTGACCGTTACGCACTTCGCCCATGCGGCTGCGCAGTGTGGTGGTTTCGCCGTACCACACAGTCGGGGCCGCGCTGAACAAGCCAATGACCGAGCGCGATGCAGCGGACACTTCCTCAGTTTGCACCAGCGACCAGTCGGCGCCGCCCGTGGTGTTTTCCTGCTGCTGCAGCTCGTAAGCGAAAGTGCCGAAATCGACCTTTTCACCTACCAGAGAAAACTGCGCATCGCCGCTTGCGGTATGCACAACCTGCTGAGGAGCTGCACCTTGAAGCGGATCGACACCGGTGTTTTGCACCAGTAACTGATGGGCGCCGGTGGCACTGCCCGTGACATTGAGAAAATCGCCAGTCTGGGCTGCCAGATCAGTCCCAAGCGCAAAGGTACCTGCGCCGGACAGCTCTTCAACGTTCAGCGTGTGGAAACCTTCCGATGTGCCACGCAAGTCAACCGAACCGCCGTTAAGGCCAAGTTTGCCGACAGTCGAGTCGCCCTCCATTACCCAGGCAGAGGTGCCATCGATATTCAGGCTGGTTGCGTTAGTGATGGTGCCTGTGAGGCTGGCGTTATTGGCGAGCGAAAGGTTGGCGATCGAATCATCGCTGACCAGCACATCACCAATGAGCTGACTGTTGGTCACGTTGAACGCAGCAGTGGCTGCTCGTTCAACTTCCAGAATCACGCCGTTGCCGCCGGTCAGGGTCGAGCCGTTGGCGATGTTGATCGTGGTGCTGGTGCCCATCCCGCGGAAGTCGCTCACCAATATGGCGCTGCCGTTGATGCCTACAACTTCTGACTGATCAAGGGTGAAGGTAGAGATTGCGTGCTCCGGCTTATCGTTGTCACTTTCGATGACCACGCCATTGTTGGCGCCGGTGATGACGCTTTGCATCATGACGTCGGCCGAACCGCCGAACATCGCCAGGCCTACCCCGCCTGCAACGCTCCCGTTTGCATCCAGGCCATCTTGCCCTTCAACGGTTGTGCCTTGCAGCGTGATCCGGCTGCCTTGAGCCATATTGATGCCCCGACCAACACCGGACACCTCGCTGTTACGCACGATGGCGCTGGAGCCTTCTCCCCCACCCACATCACCATCATTGCCTTCGAGTGAAATCCCGAAGCTTTTTTGACCCGCGTTACTGCTCGAGTTATGACCAAGGATGACGGCGTTATCAACGACAGCCTCACTGTTGGCCAGGCGCAGGCCCGAAAACCCTGGTACTGCGCTGATCGTTCCCCCGCTGATTTCGACCACTGAACCATTGATGGCCGTAATCTGCCGACTTCTGGCGTCGGTGGTAATCACCAGTCTGGCGTTATCCAGCTCCCAACTAGAGGGTGGAGTCGAGGCATCGACAAGTTGGGTATCGCCTGGCAGCACGGCCTGTGCGAGGGCTTGACTGCTTAAGCTGACTGCAGCGAGCACGGCGAGGGAAATCAGCGAACGAGCAAAATAAACAGAGCGGGGAAGCATTAAATAGCACCTTTTGGTAGCGCACTTGAGTGCGCGTTTAACCGGGGGCGCTATTTGATAGAAACGGACTACAGATATCCCTCAGACCAATCCCCAACTTGTGTAGGGCATTTCCGATAATGCACAAGTTAATTCCGCATCTGGCGTAAGCGCGGAACTATATTAAGTGTAACGTGGCTGAAACAGACGGCAACGTAGGCGTCTAGCCCGGTGATTTACCACGTGTAACGCAAACCGATACTCAAGCCCCATGGCTGCTCAATGCTGTCGCCATTGCTGTAATCGACGTCGGCATGCAGTTGCAAAACATCGGTCAACTGTGCCGCAACACCCACGCCCACTTCACCGCGCGTACCTGACAAGTCATCGCTGAACGTGGTGCTGTTGACCTTTACCTTGTTGCTCCTGACAAATTCCTGCGCCACGGCGACTTTGACGTAGGGCTGAACGAAGCCGCCTTTGTCCAACGGGTAGGTGCGCCCGACATGGGTACCGATTTTCCCCAGCAGCGAGTCCGCATGATTGCTTTTCGCCTCCAGCCCGTTGTTGAGCCTGTAGTCTTCGCCGGAAACCCATAGCGTTGAGATCTGCGCGTAAGGCTCGACAAACCAGTTGTCCGCCAGCTTGATGTGCTTGCCGCCTTCAACAGAGGCGCCCACGCCATACGTGTTGTAATCGCCTTTGGCTTTGACGCCATCACTCATCAACACATCGGCCTTGTTTTGAAAGCGGTTGGCTTTGATTACCGCATCGATGTAATAGCCAGAGTCCGAAAGCCACGTGCTGTAGGCGCCCAGGTAATAACTGTCGACGCTGCCGGATGTGCCACGCTTCAAATCCAGGTCAGAGCGGCTATACCCGCCCAACAACCCCACCAACCATTGCCCGTCATTCGCAGGCAGCGGCGTGTCCACCCCCAACGTGATCCCTTGCTGATTTTGCTGATAGCTGACCTGATCGGCAGCCGAGACGTCGTAACGGGTACCAAATGCCCGAGCCCACGGGCCGCCCTGAGTCTGTCCGTTGCGCAATTCGCCCATGCGACTGCGCAGCGTGGTCAGTTCGCCGTACCAGACGGTCGGAGCGGCGCTGAATAAACCGATTACAGCCTTGGTACTCGGAGTGATGACTGGGTCGCCACCTCCACCTGGCTCGCCAGGCCCGGGCTCACCAGTACCCGGATCATCAGGGTTGCCCGGCTCACCGGGGTTCCCCGGTTCATCTGGGTTGCCTGGCTCATCAGGGTTGCCCGGCTCGCCCGGATCAACAACGCCGCCCTCCCGCGCCTGCTCCAAAAACCAGTCCGTGCCGCGTTTGACCAACCGATATTGAAACGTGCCGGCATCTACAGCTCCGCCTGGCACAGCAAAGACCGCATCGCCGCTGCCGGTGTGTACCACCTGTTGCGCGTGATCCTCTTCAATCGGATCAACGCCGGTGTTCTGAACGAGCAACGTGTGAGCGCCCGCGGCACTGCCCATGACATTGACCAGATCACTCAAATGCCCGGCCAGGTCAGTCCCCAGCGCAAATGAGCCACTTCCGGACAACGCGCCTAGCGTCAACGTACGAAAACCGCTATTACCCCCGCGCAGGTTCACCACGCCGCCGTTCATTGCCAGGCTGCCGACATTGGAGTCGTTCACCATATTCCAGCGCGAAGTGCCGTCGACCGTCATGGTTTGCGCATTGGTCACAGTCCCCGTCAGTAACCCGGTATTACTCAACGCAATGGATGCGGGGCTCGCGGCGTCCTGCACCACATCGCCCGTCATGGTGCTTTCATCAATGTTCAGGCTGGTGATGTTGGTCATGTTGCCGGTCACCGCCGCAAGCCTGCGCAGCGTGATGTTGGCCGTAGACCCCGTAACCACCTGCACATTGCCCGTCAATGCGCTGTCGTCGACGGTGAAATCAACCGTCGAGGGCAGTGCCGTAGGCGCTTGACCCACTTCAAGCATCACGCCATTGGCGCCGGTCAGTGTGGAGCCGTTTTGCACCACGATGGTTGCGGTCGGTGAGGAGGACGCAACTACCGGCCCAACCAGAATCGCACTGCCCAGCGACCCAGTGATCGAGCTACTGTCCAAAGTCAATTGTGAAGGCCCGGTCAAAGCCGCCGACGTACTGATCACAACGCCTCGGTTATTGCCTGTGACCGTGGAGCCCTGAAGGCTCACGGATGCTCCGATCATCGCAACACCCACCCCGTCACCCAGGATTCCACCTTGGCCCGAGCCCCGGGCACTGACCTGTGAATTGCTCATGGTCAGCGTGCTGCCGCTTACCGAAACACCCCGCCCAACCCCTGAAATCGAAGTTCCGGACACCGTTGCCGACGACGCGGCTACATCACGCAACTCATCCACACTCATCCCGATGTCAGTCGCCGAGGTGATAGTCGAATTGCTGATAGTTGCCGAGCTGGCTCGCAGGTTGACCCCTCGCGGAGTATCGGGCCCGGCAGACACGCCCCGGACAGTGGCGCCATCAAAAGTCAGAGTTGCCCCAGTATTGGTCAGTATCCCCAACGTCCGCGCACCAGGGGTGGTCGTAAGCGTCGCACCGTCGACGGTCCAGCCGCTGGTGGGAGTGGAGGCGTCTACCGTCGCCGATTGGCCGGGCGTCAACGTCACGGCCCATGAAGCGGGCGCTAAAAAGACAAATGTCGCGGCCCCGATAATGTGCGAGAAGGTTGAACTGTAAGAAGTGTTCATCGTTTACCGTCCCTGGTTTTAATGCAGCCAGTCCATGATTGCTTCATTACGTAAGCGGCCACCCAGGCTCGACTTATTTCCGATGCGTGCTGCCCCGCCGATGAGTGACCACGTTTGAGTTACAACGATTCGAAATTTAAAGTGCGGCTTAAATTGCCTTGCCGCTATAAAAAGAAAGACCAAAGACGTACATCCGTCAAGCTACTGGCCCACGCAATTTCATGTCATCGCCAATCACGATAATAAGGGAAACACATAAACTTATTGATTATAGAAAATACCTTATCGCGATAACCTATATCGCGAAATAACATAAGCAATTTTCAGAACCTTTCGAAATCAACTATCAAACAAATCAAAATATCAAAAATATAAACAACTGATTTGATGACGATTTTTCAACACCAGCATTTTTGTCACGCCATTCTCAACGGCGCATGACCCTTTCCACCGCAAGCACGCTGCGAATATTAGGCCAATAATCATCTTTCCACTTGAGCGCTTAATCAACTTGAGCAATAGGGATATCGCCATGACTGTCTTTTCAAAAACTTCTAACGAAAAAAAATGGATGAGTGCGACACAAGGCATCGGCATACGAGCATTAAATCCTGCCGTAGTCGTAGGCGTGCCTGCACATGGGGTGGTACCTGTCAGCATGCTAACCGACCCACTTGTGCCGCTGGTTGTGCAGATCACCAGAACCCCGGAGATGGAAGACGGTGACAGTATTCAGTTGCACTGGAATAACGACGTCATCGGCGAGGGCTTTGGAGAGATCATCGACGTACTACCCACCGACCCGCCTGCCAAAGTCTATGAGTTGGAAATCCCCGTATCCTTCATCCCAGCGTTATATGGATTCAGCACAAACCTGCTTGACTATGAAGTGGGGGACATTTACACCGGGTCAAGCATTATGGCCGGCCTGCCCGTACCAGTAACCTTCGACCGCCTGACCCCCGGCGGCCTCGACGCACCGGGGGCGCTGCTCTTTACTGACGAACAAGCCCACGAAATCACCCTGAGCGATCTGGTGAACAACCAACTCCCGGTCGAGGCGGCTGCCTGGGACGACATGCGCGTGGGGGACATCCTGACGCCCTGGCTTGGGACTTCAACTGCTGAAGCGTCAGGCAGTTATCTGGCGCCTATGCCCGCTGTCGTCGCTGCAGACTTGCACCACAAGTTTCCGGTGAAGTTCGAACTTGCAGACATGATGGCGCTGGGAAATGTCGTTCAGTATTTCGGCTACAAACTGGAAGATCTGGCGGGTAATGTTTCATTACTGTCAGTACCCATCCATGCCAGCGTCCTGCTGACCGCGCCCCCCGGCAATTTGACCGCACCTAACGTACCGGCCAACGATGACGGTGTCGTAAGCGACGCAGATGTCCGGCCTACACCGGTCGTCGTGGAGATCCCACGGTACGACAACGCCGCAGTCGGAGACTGGATCACCGTGGTGTGGGGCACCATCGAAATGCCAGCTGTTCAGCTCAATGCATCCCACTTCCCGGACCCCACCGACCCTGCTTCGGTGCTAATCAGCATTTCACTGCCTTACACCGAAGTGGCCCGTGGTCCAGTTACGGCCCCCGCACTCCAAGTCACCTACAAAGTACGCGTAGGAACCATCGAGGCCGGGACCTCAGCAGCTGCGACCATCAACGTCGATCTTTCGACACCAGGAGGCACTCCCGACCCAGACCCGACCACGCCATGGCATGAAGACCTCGCCTTACCCACGCTGATCAGCGGCGGCGGCGAAACGGACGTCATCTCACCCGTCGACTTCGACAAGGACGCCGTAATCAACATTCCGCGGCTGGGCGCAAGCAGCAATCAGCCCATATGGGCATCCGGCGATGAACTCACGGTGACGTACAACACAACCGAACTCACCATGGTTCCCATCACCGGCAGCAACGTGGGCAATGATCCGCTTGTGGTTCCACTGCCGCGCGCAACGATTAGTCTCGTAGGACCAGGCGTGTTCGGCGTGACCTATCGAATCCGGCGCGCATTAACACCGCCTTTGACCCCGCCGCAATTTAGCACTGCTAACTCGGCCCCCAAATCAGTGACGGTACGCTCTTCGACCGAATACCCGAATAACGGCGAGCCACTGCGAGTGGTCGCGTTCCCGGAAGCCAAAGTCGTTCAGGGCAACAGGTACATCCAGCGCAGGGAAGGCCGGGATGGCACGCCGGTTCGCGTCGACGTCACCTATCCCAACGTTGTCGGAGGTCAGGCGACGCTGGATCTGCGATTCGTAGGGCTGACAGGCTTCAATAACGAGGCCGGCGCCGAATTAGCGGATACGGAGTTTCTTGTCACTGCTCAGCCGATTTCCGCTGCGGACGTGACGAGAGGCTGGATCGAAATCGAAATTCCGGCAGAAATTCTCCTGAAAATCTGCAACAGGAACGGCTCCAAAACTACCCATAGCATCACCAATAGCTCCGGCCCCACTAATAGCCTGGAGACGTTCATGAACATCGCGGTTGAACACAAGGACCCGAACTTCGCCTGCATTTTCCCGGTTCCACCAGGCGAGACGCTGTAGCCCTGAAGGGGGGACAGATTTTTTTACGGTGAGGCGCTGTAAATAAAGTCAGTTCCCTCTTGCCCCCCTCTACGCACCCGAAGCAGCCCATAGGCACGCCAATTTTCAAGGAAGAACAACATGACCATCAAAAGAGTTGCATCAACTGATCAACCTGCCCGTTCCGACATCGGCATCGAACAAAGCCAACTTCCCGAGCTGGTCATCCCGGTCATCGACCAGGGCGGACATGGCGGCATCGGGCACGATGATTTAAACGATCCCGAACAACCGCTGGTGCTGATTGCCTACGTGGCCCCGCCTTTTCTCGCCGGTGACTGGTGCGAGTTGTTCTGGGGCGAAGGCAATGTGGTGCAGGGTTTTCCCATCACGCCGGAGCATTTTGAGAACCGGGTCATTGGTTTTAGCGTGTTGCCCAGTCTCATCGTCCGTCCCAATGAACCGATCTACACCACCGAGGTGTATTACCGCCTGTATGACAGTTTCTCGGACAGCGATGTGTTCAGCGCCAGGCGCACCGTACTGGTGAAAAATACCGTACCCGGCGACCCGGACCCCGACAACACCACCCCCTATCTGAATGAACGCCTGCTGGCGCCCGTCGGCGTACCGGCCACCATCAGCGTGCCGATCAATCCGGTCACCCTGACCATCGCGCCTTGGGCCTATATTCACAACGATGACCAATTGACCGTTCACTGGGGCAAAACCGGCAATACCGTGACGCAGCCCGTGGGCGGGCTCGCCCAGCCACAAACCGTGGTCGTCCCGGCGGCCATCATCGAGCAAGGCGGTGACAGCACAAATCTGCGGGTCAACTACAGCATTCGTGACCTGGCGGGTAACTGGTCGTTGTATTCCGAAGCGGCCATCACCAATTCTGAAATCGATCCATCGCGCCCTCATGCGCCCCGCGTCCTGCTCAATAACCGGCCTGTGAGCCAGATCGATCTGGATGCGACGGGGGCCAAAGTCGTCACCGTGGCCATTGCGGCGTATGTCACACCCGAGATTGCCCTGGGCGACGAAATCACCCTGTACTGGGCCGGTGAAACCGCCGATGGCATTCCGCTGGTACCGACGCTGCCACCTCTGCTGGTGGACGATCCGGGCTTTCCACCGATTTTCGACATCCCGGACGACGCCGTCACTGGCATCGCCAACGGCTTCGCGACGGTGTCCTATGAGGTCAAACCGGCGAGTGGCGGCCCGCTGCGGATGTCACGCAGCATTGTGGTCACCGTGATCCGCGAACAGATCGAGCAACTGGCCGCGCCGGTATTTGTCGGCGCCTCCGGTGGCGCCATCGACCCCGAAGCCGTGCCCGCAGACGGCGCCTCGGTGCAGATCGCCGCCTACGTCGGCAAGCAGTTTGGCGACATCATTTACCTGCTGTGGGAAGGCACCGATTCGATTGGCAACCCAGTGGTCTATGCCGACGAGCACAGCGTTTCAAGGGGCGAAGAGACCAGTGCTTTTGTCTTCACCGTGCCAAAAAGCGAAGTGGATCGCCTGGTCAACGGCTCCCTGAAACTGAGTTACCACGTCAAGTTCTTCAACGGCCCGGACCTGGGCTCGCAAAGCGTCACCTATCGCGTGGGCGGTGCAGTGCAATTGCCCAAACCCAACGTGGACTTCGCCGAGCTGGATGACAGCTTCGACCCCGACCTTCACCCCACCACCACCGTGCGCATCAATGGCGCAGCGGCCGCGTTGAAAACAGGCGATGAGGTAATGATTTATTGGGTGGGCACGCCTGGGGCTGGCAGCAGCACGAGCGATCAGTTGGTGGGCGTTGCGAATCAAAACCTGAACTGGCCGATCAGCGGTGCATTGGTCACAGCCAATCGCGACACCACCGTCAGAGTGCGCTACACCGTGACACGTCAGGCGGGGGGATCGGAGCAGTCGGAAATCCGGGATTTGCTGATCAAAACAGCAGCGGCAGCGACCTATCCTGCCCCGACGGTAAGAGAAGCGCCAACCGGCGTCCTCGATCCAATGGACGCACTGGCGGGCGCCACCTTGACCGTGGCCTACAACGACATGGCGATTACCGACGTCATCGCGCCGATCTGGAACGGCCAGAATGCACTTGTGGACTGGAAACCGGGAAGTGCCAGTAAATCCGTGGACTTCCTGTACTCACCTTCCGTCCTGGCCGCATCGCTGGGGCAATCGTTTGACGTGAGTTATGGCGTAATCCGCGGGGCTACGGTGCTGACGTCGGACGTGTTGCGTTTAACCGTGTCGCCGATCCCCGACAGCGAACTGGCGAAATCCAAACCTGTGGTCACAGAAGCCGTGGACGGGGTGCTGGATTTGACCACATTCGAAGGCAACGCCCATGTGTTCGTGCCGATATGGCCGTTGGCGGCGGTGGGGCAAACGGTTTGGTTGACGGTCATCGGACCTAATGGTGTGCCGACGCTGAAGTTGTTGGAGGCATATCCAATGACGGCGGTGGATGTTGCGAATGGGATTGGGCGGGAGATAACGCGGGCGACGTTGGAGGCGTTTGTTGATGAGAGTCAGATGATGGTGGTGTGTAAGGTTGGGTTTGGTGGGGGAGCTGATGAGGCGGGGGCGATTGTGTTTCCAGCTTTGCGCTTGACGGTGGCCGCTGACGCACCTTTGAGCATAGATACTTCACCGATGGTGCTCGACGGCCTTTATGTCGCCGCCAGCCTCCGCGAAACCGGCAATCTACCCCCGGGCTGCAAAGCGACAAGAGCGGCTAGGGGCGGAAGACCGCCATACGTTTATAGTGTTAGCCCCACTTATGTGGCAGTGGTTGATAGCGCAGGGAACGTCGAAAAACGTAGCAACGGTAATGCAGTTATTACGGTCCGAGATGCAAATGGAGCCACCGTTAGCTATCCACTAGTGGTTTCAAATATCAAAGCTGTCGTGGTTATTCATGGTGGTACTTGGGATTACACCAGGGCTCTTGCTCAAATGGCAGAATATGAGGGCGAACCTTTTACACAAGCGGCATTTGAAAATATGAAGATCACTTACCAGCAACCTTTTGACTGGTCAGCTGCTTTTTCAGGGTTCAACTGGCAAGAGCCCGCATGGGCCTGCACTCTAGCTGACTGTGGCGGTGTAAACACCGCTTTAGTCTTCAACCCTCAAAACAATTCATTCTTTTGTGAAAACCGAAGTGCCCGGTATATAACAGTGTTTATGATTTAGTGATGCGCGGTAGACGTAAGGGGACGGATTTATTAACCGCAAAGGGCAGTAATAAATCGGTCCCCCTTAAGTCTGCGTTATTCGGTGCAATAGGGAACGTAAGCTTCGCGGGCGAGCCTCGCTCCAACGGGTTTGTGTTTTAAGCGCGCTGTTTTGAATGTCCTTAGATATTTACCGATCATTTGGGAACACCGGGAAAATCTCAGATTCTCTAAAACAGGCTCTAGTCACGAAACAACTCTCCCGGTGTATGTCCAAACAATCCTTTGAATGCCGCGATGAACGCGGACGTCGAGTCGTAACCGCTGGCGAGCGCGGTGTGAGTCACGCTTGCGCCCTCCTCCAGCGCGTTGAGGGATGACAGCAAACGCGCACGTTGCCGCCAACCGCGAAAGCTCAAGCCGGTTTCGCGCTGGAACAGGCGCATCAGCGTTTTCTCGGACATGCTCAGGTGTGCGGCCCAGTCTGTCAGGGTGATGGGCTGGCCCGGCTGCTCGATCAATTCATTGCACAGCGCGAGCAACCGAGGATGGCGCGGCAGCGGGAGCGAAAATCCTACTTCAGGGAGGCGCGCCAGTTGGTCGAGCAGCACCCGGACGAGCCGCGCCTCGCTGCAGTCCGCTTGTGAATAATCCGGGGGCATCTGGCAAAAAGTCTTGATCAGCTCGCGGGCCAAAGGCGTGACTTCCAGCACCCGGCAGCGGTCCGGCGCCCACTCGCAATCCTCTTTGCGCACGTACAGGCTGCGCATCTCGGCGCGGGTAGAAGTGACGACTTCATGATCCAGCCCCGCCGGAATCCAAACGCCCCACTGCGGCGGCGCAAAAAAACTGCCGTGGGAAGTGTGTACGCCGAGCACCCCGCTGATGGCGTAAGAAAACTGCACCCAGTCGTGGCGATGCGTCGGTGTCCATGAGCCTGCACTGAGGCTTTCCGCGCGCGCATAAACCGGGCGCGGGAGGTCGATCAGCGTCGGGATCTGACGCTCGGCGTCTGATCGGCGGGTTGGAAAGTGTCCGTTAGTCGGCATGAGTTGGCCTTGTGTCGCAAGACGGCAGTTTACGGCTGCGGTAGTCTACGAGACATCAAATTTTACAAATCCGTCTTCTGCAAGAGCGAGCGCTTCTATGCACGTACTCAAACACCTCAAACGCGTCGTTACGGACTGGTTCCTGCTGGGAATGCTGGTGGCGACGTTGCTGGCGTATTTCATTCCATCATTTGGCGCAACCGGCGGCGGGATGCATGCCGAGATCGTGATTAACGTCGGCGTGTTTCTGGTGTTTTTCCTGCACGGGGTGAACCTGTCCAGCGAGCAGATCAAGCATGGTTTGAAGAACTGGAAACTGCACATCATGGTGCAGCTGTTCACCTTTCTGGTGTTCCCGGTCTTGTGGGTTATCAGTAACAAACTCCTGGGCTCCCACGTTCCGGCGCTGTTGATGCTGGGGTTTTTGTACCTGTGCGCGTTGCCGTCGACGATTTCCTCTTCTGTTGCGCTGACCGGTAGCGCTGGCGGCAACGTGCCTGCGGCCATTCTCAACGCCAGCATGTCCAGCGTGTTCGGGATTTTCATGACGCCGTGGCTGGTGAGCCTGGTGGTTGGCACAGGTTCGGGCGGGATTGATCTGGGTTCGACGCTGCTGGATCTGTGCATCATGTTGCTGCTGCCGCTGGTACTGGGCCAGTTGCTGCGCCCGCTGTTAGGGAAGTTTTTCGCGCGGCACAAGAAGTACACCAACCTGATCGATAAGATTGTGATTTTGCTGCTGGTGTATGCGGCGTTCTGTAATTCGATGGTCTCTGGGATGTGGCAGACCCAAGGCGATACGGTGATTTTGATCGCCTTCATCGGCAGCGCGGTGCTGTTGGCGGTGATTCTGTTGATGACGACCAGCACGGCGAAACTGCTGAAATTCAATCACGCCGATAAAGTGGCCGCGGTGTTCTGCGCCAGCAAAAAGTCACTGGCGGCAGGCGCACCGATGGCCGCACTGATCTTCGGCGACAACCCTGGGTTGGGGCTGATTCTGCTGCCGATCATGATCTACCACCCGTTGCAGTTGATTGTGTGTTCCGTGATGGCCGAGGCCTATGCGAGCAAGCACAAGCAGCAGTTGTCCAAAGAAGCGATTGAGGATGCGCAGGCGGCGTAACGCCGCAGTTGGAGCGCCTGATCTTGTTGGAGCTAGGCTTGCCCGCGAAGCTGTGACCTCGCTACTTCTGACACTACGCTGGACTGTTGGAGCCGAGCTTGCTCGCGAAGCTGTGACCCCGGTGTGTCTGGTTCCACCGAGGTGTTTGATTTCAGGGCCGCTGCGCACCCCATCGCTGGCAAGCCAAGCTCCTACGCCCTTCGGCCAGAATCAGAACGGTGATCGCCTGAAACACCGCATCGTCAGCTTCGCGGGCAAGCCTCGCGCCAACTAAAAGTCAGAGCGCTTCTGCCGAAGGCGTAGGAGTCTGGCTTGCCGACGATCTGCCGGGCACCGGCAGCAAAACATATGCATGCGGTATGTCTGATTCACCCGAGGTACTTGATTTCAGGGCCGCTGCGCACCCCATCGCTGGCAAGCCAAGCTCCTACGGCCTCCGGCCAGAATCAGAACGGTGATCGCGCCGAAACACCGCATTGTCAGCTTCGCGGGCAAGCCTCGCTCCTACGGCCTTCGGCCAGAATCAAAAGCCACCTATCACTGATCGGTCATTGATAGGGCATGAAACCGGTGGGAGCGGACCTGTCCGCGAAGACTGAGCGTCAGACGCCAGAGGTGTATTTGCGGGACTGCCTCCTTCGCGGACAGGTCCGCCCCCACGGGTCAAACACAGGTGCCACGACCTCCGGCCAGAATCAGAACGGTGATCGCGCCGAAACACCGCATTGTCAGCTTCGCGGGCAAGCCTCGCTCCTACGGCCTTCGGCCAGAATCAAAAGCCACCTATCACTGATCGGTCATTGATAGGGCATGAAACCGGTGGGAGCGGACCTGTCCGCGAAGACTGAGCGTCAGACGCCAGAGGTGTATTTGCGGGACTGCCTCCTTCGCGGACAGGTCCGCCCCCACGGGTCAAACACAGGTGCCACGACCTCCGGCCAGAATCAGAACGGTGATCGCGCCGAAACACCGCATCGCCAGCTTCGCGGGCAAGCCTCGCTTCTACGGCCTTCGGCCAGAATCAAAAGCCAACTATCGCTGATTGATCATTGAGGGGGCATGAAACCGGTGGGAGCGGACACCGCGAAGACTGAGCGTCAGACGCCAGTGATGTATTGGCGGTACCGCCCTTTTCGCGGACAGGTCCGCTCCCACGGCTCAAACACTGGTGCCACGACCTCCGGCCAGAATCACAACATTGTCACCGCTCAATTATCGCCGTTACACCCTGCCCGCCTGCCGCGCAGATCGAGATCAGTCCACGCCCCTGCCCCGCCACGCTCAGCAGTTTCGCCAGGTTGGCGACGATGCGCCCTCCTGTGGCGGCAAACGGGTGACCGGCCGCCAATGAGCTGCCTTTGACGTTGAGTTTGCTGCGATCGATCGAGCCCAGCGGCGCATCAAGCCCGAGCCGGGTTTTGCAGTACTCCGGGTCTTCCCAGGCCTTCAACGTACACAACACTTGCGCGGCAAACGCTTCGTGAATCTCGTAATAATCGAAGTCTTGCAGAGTCAATCCATTGCGCGCCAGCAAGCGTGGCACGGCGTAGACCGGGGCCATCAGCAGACCTTCGGCGCCATGCACAAAATCCACCGCCGCCGCCTCCCCGTCACGCAGATACGCCAGCACCGGCAAGCCATGCTCTTGCGCCCACTCTTCGCTTGCCAGTAACACCAATGACGCGCCATCCGTCAGCGGCGTCGAATTGCCTGCCGTCAGCGTGCCCTTGGCGCTGCGCTCGTAGGCGGGCTTGAGCGACGCCAGCTTTTCAAGGCTCGCATCAACACGCAAGTTGTTGTCTCGCGTCAGGCCGCGATAAGGGGTCAGCAGGTCGTCATGCCAGCCCTCGGCGTAGGCGGCGGCCATCTTCTGATGACTCTCCAGCGCCAGTTGGTCCTGCGCCTCGCGGGGGATCTGCCAGGTCTGCGCCATCAGCTCGCAATGCTGCCCCATGGACAACCCCGTACGCGGCTCGCCATTGCGTGGGAGTTCGGGTTTGAGGTTGTGCGGGCGCAATTGCAGCAGCGCTTTCATCTTGTCGGCGGGGGTTTTGCTGCGATTGACCTGAAGCAGGATTTGTCGCAGGTCTTCGTTGACGCCGATCGGCGCGTCAGAGGTGGTATCAACGCCGCCAGCAATGCCGCATTCGATCTGGCCCAACGCGATTTTGTTAGCCACCAAAAGCGCCGCTTCAAGCCCCGTGCCGCATGCCTGCTGGATGTCGTACGCCGGAGTTTGTGGCGACAGCCGCGAGCCAAGCACGCATTCGCGGGTCAGATTGAAATCCCGCGAATGCTTGAGCACCGCGCCCGCCGCCACTTCGCCAATGCGCAGCCCGTGCAGATTGAAACGCTCGATCAAGCCTTCGAGCGCTGCGGTCAGCATCTCCTGATTGCTGGCCGTGGCGTACGGGCCATTAGAGCGGGCGAACGGGATGCGATTACCGCCAATGATGGCGACGCGGCGTGGCTGATTCATCGAAATCTCCCTTGGGTAAAAGGCACAGGTCTTATAGGAATGCATAGCGGACAGCGTAGGACTTATTACCACCCCCTGTGGTCCACTGATTTGAACCCCGACTCGAGGAGAGTGTTCCATGGCATCTGATCGCTACATTGACTTCGCCAATTCGGACATTGGTCGCCGACTGGTTGGAGCGGTCGGGCTACCGGCGCCAGCAAGACTGGAACGCTGGCAGGCCGGGCGCATGCGGCCTGTCGAAGGCTCGTTGCTGATTAGTTCGGGGCCGTTGGCCGATCAAGTGCGTGGATTTGCGCCGCGCATTACCGACCTGCTGTTCAGCTTTGGTGGCGATGTGGCAGGGGACAATCCTTGGGTGGAAGGTCAGGGGCCGAAACTCAAAGCGGTGGTGTTCGACGCCAGCACCCTGACGCGCACCGAACACCTGTCGCAGCTACGCGCCTTCTTTCAGCCGATTCTGCGCAGTCTGGATGCCAGTGCTCACATCGTCATACTTGGCAGAGCGCCAGGGACATTGAGCGATCCACTGTCGGCTAGCACCCAGCAGGCGATTGAGGGATTCACCCGTTCGCTGGCCAAGGAACTGCGCAACGGCGCGACCGCGCAGTTAGTGCAGATCGACGACGGTGCCGAACCTCAACTGGAAGGCGCGCTGAGATTCTTTTTGTCGCCCAAAAGCGCTTACATCTCGGGCCAGGTCATTCGCCTGAGCCCCTATGGCGAAACGGTGCAGGACTGGAGCCGCCCACTTGCCGGCCGCAAGGCCTTGGTCACCGGTGCCGCACGCGGGATTGGCGCTTCGATTGCCGAAACCCTCGCCCGTGACGGCGCAGAAGTGGTGCTGCTGGACGTGCCGCAAGCCAAATCCGATCTCGAAGCACTGGCCGCTCGGCTTGGCGGTCAGGCGTTGGTGCTGGACATCTGCGCCCCCGATGCTGCCGCGCAATTGAGCGAACACCTGCCCGGCGGCCTCGACATCGTGGTCCACAACGCTGGTATCACCCGCGACAAAACCTTGGCCAACATGACTGCCGATTTCTGGGATTCGGTGCTCAACGTCAACCTCAACGCGCCACAGGTGTTGACCCAGGCGCTGCTGGACAACGGCACTCTGCATGACAATGCCCGCGTGATTTTGATGGCCTCGATCAGCGGCCTGGCGGGTAATCGTGGGCAGACCAATTACACCACCAGCAAAGCTGGTTTGATCGGCTTGGCCCGCGCCATGGCACCGTCGTTGAAAGATCGCGGCATCACGATTAATGCCGTCGCGCCGGGCTTCATCGAAACCAAGATGACTGCCGACATGCCGTTTGCTATCCGTGAAGCCGGTCGCCGTTTGAGCTCGCTGGGCCAAGGCGGTTTGCCACAGGACGTCGCAGAAGCTGTGGCCTGGCTCAGTCAACCAGGCAGTGGCTCGGTCAGCGGGCAAGTACTGCGGGTATGTGGACAAAGCGTCATCGGCGCTTGAGCGACAGCCATCGGCAAGCGCGCTCCCTGTAGGAGCTGACGAGCAACGCGAGGCTGCGAAGCGGTCCACCTGACTCACCGCGCCCCGACAAACAACAGGAGAACCGCAATGACCGCACATTGGCGTTATCTGGACACCCCACCGGCATTGCCGGGCCTGTTCATGCAAGCGGCCCTGCGGCGCAAGGTCACGGGCTCGCATTTACCCGAGCAAGGCCTGCGTTGCTGGGTGTCAATGGACCCGCACAAGGTCGCGGCCTTCCGCAAAGTGTGCGGCTTCGTCACCAGCAGCCTGTTGCCTCCCACCTACCCTCATGTGCTGGCATTTCCGCTGCAAATGAAATTGCTGACCGACAAGGAATTTCCTTTTCCGTTGCTGGGGTTGGTGCACCTGGCTAATCGCATCAGCATTCGTCGTCCGCTGGGCGGGGTAATCAAGGCGCAAGTCAGTGTGCGTGTCGATCATCTCAAGCCCCACGCCAAAGGCGCGACGTTCAGTCTCATCACGCAGATCGAAGACGCACTGGGCCTGTTGTGGGAAGAAGAAAGCACGATGCTCTGTCGCGGCGTGCAGCTTGAAGGTGAAATCAAAAGCAGCTTCGAGCCCGGGCCGATGGCCATGAGCGAACTGGCAACCTGGTACGCACCGGCCGACATCGGGCGTCAGTACGCGAAGGTTAGCGGTGACTACAACCCGATTCACTTGAGCGATGTCAGCGCCAAACTGTTTGGCTTTCCCACGGCCATTGCCCATGGGCTGTGGATAGAAAGTCGCACCCTCGCAGCACTGGACGATCATTTGCCGGACTCCAACGTCGACATTCTGGTGGAGTTCCAAAAGCCGGTGCGCTTGCCAAGTGAAGTGACTTTGTCCGCCAGCGCGGCAGGGTCACACGGTCAGCTTAAAGTCGAAGGCAGGGACGGGATTGTGCACATGGTTGGGAGTTGGCAGCCATCCAGTGAGTAACTTGGACTTGTAGGAGCGCGCTTGCCCGCGATAGCAACAGTACATCCAACAGAAATCCATTGTTCAAACGGACATATCGCGGGCAAGCGCTCCTGCAGTTGATCGCTTTGAATCCCTTGCTTCCGCTCTGCATCCCCTTGAAGCTACGCACCTTCAGGAGACGCCCATGAACCTCGACGAACTCACTCAACGCCTGCACCGCATCCGCGATAACAATGACTGGCGCCAATTCCACAGCCCGAAAAACCTGGCCATGGCTGCCAGCGTGGAGATGGCCGAACTGGTGGAAATCTTCCAGTGGAAAACCGAAGACCAGTCCCGCCAATTGCCGCCCGATGAGCTGGCCCATGCCGGCCAGGAAATAGGCGATGTCGTTTTATATCTGCTGCTGATGTGCAGCGAACTGGGCCTGGACATGAACGAAGTGGTCAGCGCCAAACTGGCTGACAGCGAACGCAGGTTCAGCAAATGAGCGATCGCCATTTCGACCTGTTGGCCACGCGCTTCGCTGAAAAAATCTACGGCGGCGCCAAGGGTGCTATTCGTCTGGCGGTGTTGCAGGCTGATCTAACCGAAAGCCTTCCGGACCGCCCCTTGCGAGTGCTGGACATCGGCGCAGGGCTTGGGCACATGTCGTTGTGGCTGGCCGAGCACGGGCATCAGGTCACGCTGGCGGAACCCGCCGAGCCGATGCTTGAGGGCGCCCGCCAGCGTTTTGCCGACGCCGGACAGACCGCCACTTTCATTCAGGCGCCGTGGCAGGCATTGCCCGACATCCTGACCGAACGCTACGACCTGGTGATCTGCCACGCGGTGCTTGAATGGCTTGAGGAACCGTTCACGATTCTGCCGGTTTTGCGTCAATTGACCGAGGACGATGGCTGGTTATCTCTGGCGTTTTACAACCGCGACGCGCTGATTTACCGAAACCTGCTCAAAGGCCATTTCCGAAAAATGCGCCGCAACACCATGGCGGGAGAGAAGCAAAGCCTGACCCCGCAACAACCCCTTGATCCCCGCGAATTAGCGGCGCAACTTGAAGCCCTATGGCGAGTCGAAACCCAAAGTGGCGTCAGGGTTTTTCACGATTACATGCCGGTCGAGTTTCAGGCCAAAGCCGAGCTGGCCGACCTGCTGGAAATGGAGTTGTCACACCGCCGCCACCCAGCGTTTGCCGGATTGGGACGTTACTTGCACTGGATGTGCCGACCAAAGTGAGACCGGTGATCTGTAGGAGCCAACTTGTTGGCGAGACATCCTTCAGAAAGATTCAGTGTTTGGCTCGCCAACAAGTTGGCTCCTACAGATTGGGGTCAACCAACGGAAAGAGGCTACTCGCGGAGACCATCATGAAACGCCGCCTCGCTGTGCTGACGCTCTGCCTGAGCATTGCTGCCTGCCAGAGCAACAACCCTTATGTCGCCAGCTCCGCACAGCTGCCGGCGGCGCCACCTGCAGCTGCAAACACGCTGGACATGAGCGCATACCCGGCGCCGACGCGTGACTACGGCCGTTATCGGAACTGGACGTGGCTCAACGGCCAATTGCCACCCGGCACGGCGTGGGCAGATTCGGCGCAGGTCGCCGAAGCTGTCAGCAACGGGCTGGATCAACGTGGCCTGCGGCCTTCTTCGAACCCGCAAGCGGCGGATCTTCGAGTGGCGGCCAGCACCCGAATGGAAACCCGCATCCGCCAGGAGCGTGATGATTACTACGATCCTTACTACGGCGGCGTGGGTGGCGGTTATTACAACGGATATCGCAACGGCTATGGCGGTTACGCCAGCGTGCCGATTGTGCGTACCTATCAAGTCCAGGTGGTCGTGGTTCAAATCAGTCTGTTCGACGGCCGCAGCGGTCAGCCTGTCTGGAGCGCCAGCGCGGAAACGGGCAGCGGCGGCGATCAGTCAGACCGTGCCAAAGCGTTGCGTCAGGCGGTGCAAAGCGCCCTGGCCGCCTATCCTCCTTCGTAATCGTTTTGGAGCGCCATCATGTTCCGCTGCCTCGCTGTAATGTGTTTCGCCGTGTTGCTCAGCGCCTGCCAGACAGATCGCGTCAATCGTGATTTCGACGCTCAGCGCGATTTTGGTGGATATCGAACCTGGGCCTGGAAAGAGCCTGCCCTGCAATATCAGCCCAACGACCCGCGCATCAAAAGCGACCTGACCGAGCAGCGCATCAGACAGTCAGTTGCAGAGCAACTTGATCAGCGTGGATTGCGCATGGCCGCGTCCGGAGTCAAAGCCGACGTCCAGGTGCAGACCTGGTTGATCGTCGAGGACAAGCAGCAACTGGTCAGCACCAACTATGGCGGCGGTGGTTACTGGGGCAATCCGTGGGGCGGCTATTGGGGCGGCCCGGTCGGCACCGAAACCCGCAGCGTGGATTACAAGGTGTCGACCCTGCAGATCGACATGCTCGACGGCAAAGACGGCAAGTTGGTCTGGCGCGGCAGTACCGAACAGGTCGTAAACGACAAGTCCGCCAACCCGGCCGCCAGGGAGTTGGCCTTACGCCAGACCGTCGCCAAAATCCTCCAGCAATATCCACCGCGTTGACCCAGGACACCATGGCTTTTGATTCTGGCCGAAGGCGGTGGGGACGTGCATGGCTTCTGATTCTGGCCGGAGGCCGTAGGGTCGTGCATGGCTTTTGATTCTGGCCGGAGGCCGTAGGAGTCCAGCTTGCTGAC
>NZ_JBSKHW010000015.1:0-136159 GCF_057128765.1 Pseudomonas corni | reverse complement strand
TGATTCTGGCCGGAGGCCGTAGGGTCGTGCATGGCTTTTGATTCTGGCCGGAGGCCGTAGGAGTCCAGCTTGCTGACGATCTGCCGGGTACCGGCAGTAAATCCGGTGCATGCGGGGGATCAGGTGAATCTAGGGCCGCTTCGCGCCCCATCGCCTGCAAGCAGGGCTCCTACGCCCTCCGGGCAGAAGCGGTGTCGCGTGAGCCGATAAGGCGTTGGCCGAAGGCGGTGGGGACGTGCATGGTTTTTGATTCTGGCCGGAGGCCGTAGGGTCGTGCATGGCTTTTGATTCTGGCCGGAGGCCGTAGGAGTCCAGCTTGCTGACGATCTGCCGGGTACCGGCAGTAAATCCGGTGCATGCGGGGGATCAGGTGAATCTAGGGCCGCTTCGCGCCCCATCGCCTGCAAGCAGGGCTCCTACGCCCTCCGGGCAGAAGCGGATTTGCGCAGCGAGCCATATTGGTGAAGCAATGGATCGGCAATCAATCCACCACACTGAACTCCACCCGCGCGGTCTGGCCGCTTTCGTCGAGCACGCTCAGTTGATAGCGCCCTAGCCGGGTGAAGGTGTGGGTGTAGCTGTCTTGATTGGCGGTATCGCCCACGGGTGCGCCGTCGATGAACCACCAACGCCGGCCATTGCCGCCCAGCGCCGAAAGATTAAGTCGCAGCAGTTGCTGACTGCCCGCTGGCAAACGCAATTGATCACCCTCGCGCACACCAACAATCGACAGCGGTGCCGCCAGACCAAGACTCTGCGGTGGGCAACGGGGGTCGATTTCAGGCAAGCGCGCCTCTCGCCGTTCAGCCCGAGGCAACCAGGGCTCAAGCGGCGCGGGCCATAACGCCATGTCACGAGCCTTCGCGCCAGGGCAATTGGCGCCGACTCGTAAGCCTTGCTCGTTGACCCAGATCCTCTCCAGCAAACCCAGCCCCAGCGGCTGATCGGTAGCCTGCAGCGTCGGCGGCGTGGTGCCGTCCAGCGTCCAGGCAAAACGCTGACGCCGACAATTGGGATCGATCTTGTTCATCGGTTGCCCCAACGGCCAGCAAATCGCTGCGACACCAACACCCAGCGGCACGGGTTGCACGGGCGCTGCGATATTGCGCTGCGCGTCGCGATTCACCAGCAGGTCGTGTACTTGCAGCATCAGCGGCGCCGCCGAAGCCAGACCAAACTGCCCCGGCACCGGCGTGCCGTCGGGGCGACCGATCCACACCCCGATCAGAAATCTCGGCCCTACGCCAATCGACCAGGCATCACGAAACCCGTAACTGGTGCCGGTTTTCCAAGCCAACTGCGGGCGCTGCACCAAATCGGCGTGAGGGTCCAAATCAGGTCGCGACTGACCGCTGAGAATGCGCCGGATGATCCACGCCGCCCCTGGCGACATCATCGCGTGATCGCGCAGACGATCCTCCGGTTGCAGGCGAATCTCGGCGCTTCGCCCTGCCCGTGCGAAAGCTGCATAGCCCCCCACCAAGTCCTCCAGCCTACTGCCCGCGCCGCCCAGAATCAGCGCCAGATTGGGCTCGGCCAGCGGCGGCAAGGTCAGCGGCACACCTGCGTTACGCAATTCGGCGGCAAAGCGTTTGGGGCCATAGGCTTCGAGCAATTGCACCGCTGGCAGGTTGAGCGACATCGACAGCGCGGAGCTGGCCGATACAGCGCCATTGAATCCCGATGAAAAATTACCCGGGCGGTAATCGCCATAGCGGCGCGGCACATCCTGCAGCAGGGACTCGGAATGAATCAGTCCTGCGTCGATGGCTTTGCCATATAGGAACGGCTTGAGCGTCGAGCCCGGTGAGCGCAGGGCACTGACCATATCAACATGCCCAAACCGCCTGGCATCGCCGATATCCACCGAGCCAACGTAGGCGCGGGTCGCCATGTTCTGCGCCTCGACCACCAGAATCGCTGCCGAGGTGCGCTCGGGAAGTCGCGCTCGCCAGTTGAGCAACAAGTCTTCCAGGCGACGCTGCAAACTTGCATCGAGGGTGGTGCGGATCAGCGGCGGGCTGTTGGGGCGGTTCAAGCGCCGCGCCAGTAAGGGCGCCAGTGTCGGTTCTTGTCTGGGCGCCAGCAACAAGGGTTCTTCCAGCGCTTCGTTGACCGCTTGTTGGGGCCAGACGTTGAATTCGGCCAGGCGCCGCAGCACTTTATCCCGCGCCGCTTGCGCACGCTGAGGATGACGATCCGGGCGTAATCGGCTGGGAGCTTGTGGCAGCACGGCCAAAAGCGCTGCGTCGGCGCGAGTCAGCTGCTGAGGCGACTTGCCCAGATACGCCCAACTGGCAGCGGCCACGCCTTGCAACGTGCCACCGAACGGCGCGCGATTGAGGTACAGCCCGAGGATGTCCTCTTTCGACAGGTGCCATTCCAATTGCGCCGTGCGCCAAAGCTGGCGCAGTTTGCCGGGGAGCGTTCGCGCGTGGGGTTCAAGCAAACGCGCTACCTGCATCGACAAGGTGCTGCCACCCGACACCACATGCCCGCCGCTGAGGTTTTGCCAGGTGGCACGCACCAACGCCATGGGGTTCACACCCGGATGTTGATAAAACCAGCGGTCTTCGTAAGTCAGCAGCGCTTCAAGGTAATACGGCGATACCTGATTCAACGAGACCGGATAACGCCACACGCCGTTGGCATCGGCGAAACGCCACAACGGCGTACCGTCTTCGGCAAGCACTACGCGGGCGAGGTCATCCTTGGGTAACGGCAGCGGCCAGAGTCGGTCGGCGAGCCAGAGCAAAGCGCATATCGCCAACACACTGCCAAGCACCCAGCGACATGCACGGTTGACGCGTTGTCGCCAGTTTTTAGGCCGGGTTGGCTTCTGTGGGAGGGAGCTTGCTCGCGATTGCGACGTCTCAGTGTCATTTGCGGTGCCTGTTTGAACACCTCGCGAGCAAGCTCCCTCCCACCAGGCTTTCTGCAGACGAACAAGAAATCCACGTCTCATGCCAAAGAGCCTTTATGCTGCACGGAACTTGGCAATGCCCGTGGCAGCCAAAGCGAACAGTCCGTGTGTTCCACGATCTTCATCAGGAAGCAGATATGCAGGTAGAAAGCGTTTTTGAATGGCTTGGCCAGGTACTGGGTGCGGTGATTCGCTTCATCGTCGATGGGCTGAGCTGGTTGTTCAATCTGTTCACTCACGCGGGCGGCAACTTCGTCGATGGGATGTCACGCACCCTGGGTATGGACACCTCGCTGATCAGCATCGTCGCGTTGGTTGTCGGGCTGATGTTGCTGTACTCGGCAGTCCGCGCTTTCATGCGTGCATCGATCATCATGGGCATCATCTGGTTGTTTCTGGGGCTTTGGTTGTTGAGCTGGATTATTCATTGATATCCGCATTTACCGCACTGTAGGAGCGAACTCGTTCGCGAGGCGCCGTGCCTGACACACCGCATCAAGCGCTCGCCAACAAGTTGGCTCCTACAGAATCTGCGATTCATTGACCATCCTCACGCTGTGCGCCAAACCCTGTAGGAGCGAACTCGTTCGCGAGGCGCCGTGCCTGACACACCGCATCAAGCGCTCGCCAACAAGTTGGCTCCTACAGAATCTGCGATTCATTGACCATCCTCACACTGCGCGCCAAACCCTGTAGGAGCGAACTTGTTCGCGAGGCGCCGTGCCTGACACACCGCATCAAGCCCTCGCCAACAAGTTGGCTCCTACAGAATCATTGCCGCCCAAATGGTTATTTCCCCTTCACCACCAACTGCGTCGGCGTCTCTCCTAGCGCCTGCCAGTTCGGTCGATACATCGACTCCACCTGCGGCGGCGGCACGCGGTAAGTGCCGGGCGTCACGGCGCGAGCCAGGTAGAGCAGGTCCACCGTGTTGAAGCCCTGCAAATCAATCGCCGCCACGTAACGGTCATCGCGGAACTCCTGATGCTTGAGGCCCGCGTTTTCCATCGATTGGCGCCACTGCTTCACCGACTCGCTGGCGTCTTCCAGACTCGCCGCACTTTGCGCCAGGTTCTGGTTTTCGATCTCAAGCCCTGCTGGCAGCAAGTCGACCACCAGCGCATCCGGCACGCGCTCTTTGGATTTGACCTGCAAATGCACCAGCACCAGCTCGCCGCTTTTCAGCGCATTGAGGTTCAGCGGCTCGCCGTCCATGCCCAGATAATCACGACGAATGCTCAGGTTCTCACCGCCCGGCGCAGGCGCCTGAACCGGATAACCCGAAATCGTCATCTGCTGATACAAGGTCTCACCGCCGGTGTTCAAAACGGTCAGAGGCGAAGCCAGCACTGAACTGTCGAGCTTCACGCCTGGCTGGTCATTGCCCAGCTCGCGATTCTGCGTGCCGCTGGTTAAGGTTGCCGCCCACTTCGCCTCGGGTTTGCCCAACAAATCACGCCCTGCCATGAACAGCGAGTTGCGCTCTTGGGTCGACAGATAACGGCTCGCCGCCACTTGATCGGACAGCGCAAACAAACGCTCCTCGACCTTGTCGCTCGCGAGTTTGTTCTCTTCAAGCAGCGACAGAATCAACGCCTGATCGCGCAACGGGCTGCCGTAATCCGCCAGCCAATCGTCGGCCTTGCGCTTGGCCGCCAGCCCGGCCATCAACGCCTGTTCGGCGCGGGGTTTGTCGCCCATTTTTTCCAGTGCGATGGACAGCTGAATCAACGGCAAACCGGAGCGAGCATCGGTACGACGATCAAACAGGCTGCGCAGTGCCCCGAGTGGCGCCTGCTGACTGCGCGCCAACACCAGACCTGCATAAGCCTGAACGGCAAAGCGTGTGTGCTCGGCGTTTTCGCTGTAATTGACCTCGATCTGATTGCGCTCCTGCAAATAACGCAGCAGCCGTTCGTTGGCCTTTTTCAGTGCGTCCGGCGGAACTGCGAAGCCCTGATCGCGAGCGCGCAGCAGGAAGTCCGTGACGTAGGCCGTGAGCCAGTACTCTTCCTCGCCGTCAGAGCCCCACAAACCAAAACTGCCGTTATAACGCTGCATGCCCAGCAGCCGCTCGATGCCCAGCTCGATCTTGCGTTTGCGCACGGCGTCCGGCTCGCCTTCCAGCCCCAGGCGTTTGAGCACGGCAGCATCGGCATACAGCGACGGATACAAACCACTGGCCGTCTGCTCAAGGCAGCCGTAGGGATAGGCTTTCAGCGCCCGAATCTGTTCGCCCAGATTCAGCGGCGGACGGCTCGAAACCGACAGCAGCGCCTCGCGCCCCGCAGGTTCGAACGCCTCAAGTGCACCTTCGGGCAGCGTCCAGATTTGATCCTTCAACACCGCGCGATACTGCTTGAGCATCGCCGGATACGCCGGGCGCACACCGATGGTCCATTCGCGAGTAAACGGCGGCAGCGTCTCGCCGGGCAGGTCCAACCCCTGAACCGTGACCTTGATCTGGCCTTGACCAAAGCCGCCCTGCGCCCGCACTGGAATCTGCAATGTGGTGCGTTGGCCTTGAGCCAGTTGGATCGACTTGTTCTCGTCACCATTGGCCAGACTCAACTGACCCTCAGCGCTGACCTGCACGCTGAGTTTCTGCGCCTTGCCAGACAGATTCGAGAGGTCCAGCGCCACTTTGGTCTGATCCCCACCGGCAAGGAAACGCGGCGCCGACAGCTCGGCAATCAACGGCGCGGCGACGACTGTCTTCGCCTCAGCCATGCCGTAGCGCTCGTCTGTCCAGGCTTGCGCCATGATGCGCAGTTCGCCGTTGAAGTCCGGAATATCAACGCTGACTTCGCCGTCGCCCTGTTCGTTGAGCGTGACCGGCGCGCTTTGCAGCGCAACGATGGTCACGCTGGTCTGCGGGCGTTTGCCGCCTTTTGCCAGCGCAGCGTCGCCACCGAATGCCAGGCTCGCCAGCCGATTGCGCCCGGCTTCTATTAACTGCCCGTAAATGTCCAACTGGTCGGCGCCGTAAGCCTTGCGCCCAAACAGGCCCGCGAACGGGTCCGGGGTTTTGTATTCGGTAATGTTGAGAATGCCGACATCAACCGCAGCCACCAGCACATGCACGTTCTTGGGGACCGAGCCGTCAGCGTTCTTCGCGTTGACCTTCAGTTTCAGGGGCTGTTTGGGGCGCATTTTCTCCGGAGCCGTAACCGTTAACGCCAACTTGCGCTGGGAACGGTCCAGCGGCAAATGCAGCACGCCCACTGCACGTTTCGGTGTGACGTTTGCCTTGCGCTCGCCCGGCCGGATCACCAGCGCACTGACGTAAAGGTCGTGCCGCGCCCATGCCTTGTCCAACGGGATATCGAACGTTTTTCCTTCGGCCGGTACGTCGATTTCCTGCCACCACAACGGTCCTTCGCTGGATTCCACCAGCAGATAGCCCTTGCCTGCGGACGGCGGCGTGACGGTGACTTTTGCGGTGTCGCCGTCGGCATACGCCGGTTTGTCCAGTGCCAGCTTGACCTGATCGGGCCGCACCGCGCCGCCTTCGGCGTTGTCCTGCCAGCGATAACCGGCCCAGAAACGCACGCTACTGATCAGCCCGGTGCTCGGGTCTTCAACCTCGACGCGGTACGGACCCCACTCCACCGGGAAGCTGATTTTGATGGTTGAGTCCTTTTTGACGCTGACCGTTTCTTCACTGAGATTGAGGAATTTTTCGTTGTAGTGATTGCTCCAGCCGTCGTTGTCCGAATAGCTCCAGTAGTAATCACGACGCTCGCGAATCAGGCGCACTTTCAGGTTCTCGGCAGCGAGTTTGTGGCCGTCCTTGTCGGCTATCAGCACTTCGAATTCCACCGGCCCGTCGCCGTCGGTAGCTTCACCGTCGAACAGCCCGCGCAAGCCGGGCATCTGCTCGGCTGGCCATACCGGCTGAATCAAGCGCCGGGTGATCGGCCGACCGCCCGACTCCTGCAAACTGGCCTGCAATATCAACTGCAAGGGCGACTTGGCCTTCCCCCACTGGCTGTCGATATTCAGCTCAAGCTCGCCGTTGGCATCGAGGGTGCTGTCTTCGATTTCCAGATCCTGGCTCAGCTCTTCTTCGCTGACTGAACCGAACTGGTAACCCGGCAAACCCGGCACGGCTTCGCGCAGCGGTCGCACATAAAGCTGGCCGGTCAGGCGATTGCCCGACGCCGGGGCGCCGTAAAGGTAGCGGCCGTTGATGTCGACATCGAACGATGCATCCGGCGCAATCGGCGCATCGCTGCCCTTGAGTTCTAACGCCATGCGCTCTGGGAGGAAGTCTTCGACCTGGAACTCGTACAACTGCGGCTTGCCGTCGCCCAGGTCGAAGACCAGTTGCCAGCGGCCGGTGGGCGCTTCGTCCGACAGTTGCAATTGATATTGGTACAGCGCGGTTTCGTCGGCTTCCCACACGAACTTGCGACTGACCTGCTCATCCGGACGACGTACTTCCACTGTGATCGGTTGCGGCTTGACCGCTTTACCGTCGCGGTCGCGCAACAGGCCGTTGAGCAGCACCACTTCGCCCGGACGATAGAGGTCGCGTGGGCCGAAGATGAAGAATTGCAGGGAATGCTCTTTGGGGCCGGTGATATCAAATTCGGCCAAGTCGAGCGCTGAACTGTTGAGGCGCAACAGGCTGGTCTGCTCACCCTGATGCGCCAGCAACACTTCGGCTTTGGCGGGCAGCGGCAGTTCGGCGTGACCGGCGTTATCGGTTTTACCCTGGCCGACCACGCGGCCTTTGTCGTCGTAAAGCGCCAGGTCGATACCATTGAGCGCCTTGCCGCCTTCGAGCGCTTGGGTGAAGACGTCCAGGCGATTGGCGTAACGGTGAACGGACAGGCCAATGTCGCTGAGGGTGAACAGGGTTGCTGGCTGGGAATAGTTGTACGTGCCGGAGGCGCGCATCACGGCCAGATAAACGCCCGGCTGCTGCAGTTGCTTGAGGCCTGAGATCGGCAGCAAGACGGTTTCCCGGGTGTTGCGCGCAGGGTTCAGGTCGAAGCGGCCGCCGTAAACCAGATCGGCCATGGGCAGCAATTCTTTGGATTCGTAGCTTTGCAGGGTGGACGAGCCTTCCCATGAGCTGAGGAAGGTCGGCAGTGATTCCGGCTTGATGCGGAAGAATTCGACATCGACCTTATCGACGTTCAGCGCGATCACCGGCAGTCCTTCGGCCAGACGTGTCGGGAGCAGACTGCCGCGACTGGCGAAGCCGACGGTGGCTTGCAAATCGGCGGTTTCGAGGCGCGCGGAGTATTCGGCCGCAAGGGTGTTTTTGTTGACGGCCAACAGGCCAGGATCAACGGTGAGCACCAGTTTGCGCTTGGGCTCAAGGTGACGCAGGCGCAGCTCCATGAGGTTGTCGGACAGCTCCCAGGCGCCATCTACCTTGCCAGCGGTGCTGTCGACCAAGTGGACCTTTTCAGCGAATTTCTGCTCGGGGTCCAACGGCACGGAAAAGCTCAGCGACAGCGTGCTGGCACCGTCGAGCTGGACTTCCGAGACGTCCACCACGGTCAACTCGCGCCCGGCGTAACGCTGGCTCAGCGCGGCAAGATCGACGGCGGGTTTGGGTTTGCTCGCTTCGACCGCTGCCGCCTGTGGGGCAACCGGTGCGGGAGGCGCGGCGGGTTTGTCGGAGGTGGATGAATCACAGGCACTAAGCAGTACCAGCGCACAGGCCAGGAACAATCCTTTGTTAAGCATGAGGCACTCATTGGCGGCAGTTAAGACAAGGGGAAAGTTATAGCACCGCAATGATCATCGTGGGGCGCGGCGAGCGAGTAGACCTTGGGTTTGTGGGTTTGTTCTCAGGATTGACGGTGAGCCCTTCGCGGGCAAGCCCCGCTCCAACGGTTTATGTGCAGGGCTGAATCGCAAGCGCTTCTGCCGAAGGCGTAGGAGCCTTGCTTGCAGGCGATCTGCCGCGCAGCGGCAGCAATGCGATGTACGCGGGCTGTCTGACCTGAGCAGGATGTCCGGATTTTGGGTCTGCTGCGCAGCCCATCGCTGGCAAGCCAAGCTCCCACGGCCTGCGGCCAGAATCAAAAGCGCAACGTGCGGATTGCGGGGAATCCGCCGCTGCGCCAGCGTGCCCGACTCGCTACAATGCCGGCCTTCTCGGGAGTCTGCATGTCCACTTTTGCCAACGATTGGCGTCACCGGCCCACGCACACTAGTGTGTGGGGGCTCGCGGCACCAATGATTCTGTCGAACATTTCCGTGCCGCTGGTGACATTGGTGGACAGCGCCGTTATCGGCCATCTGCCCCATGCCCATCAACTTGGCGCGGTGGCTGTCGGCGGCACGCTGTACAGCTTTCTGGCGTGGGCCATGGGTTTTCTGCGCATGGGGACCACCGGTTTCGCCGCGCAGGCGGCCGGGCGTCAGGACGGGGCGGCATTACGCCAGGTTTTGCTGCAAGGCCTGCTGCTGGCGATGGGATTTTCGCTCCTTCTGGGACTGATCGGCTTGCCGTTCCTGCATCTGGCGATCCAGATGATGCAGCCGTCCGAAGATCTAAACGCGCTCACTCAGACCTTCTTCCACACCCGCCTCTTCGGTCTGCCTGCGGCACTGGCGACTTACGCGCTGGTGGGCTGGTTTCTCGGTACGCAGAATGCCAAGGCATCACTGGCGATCTTGCTTACGACCAACATCGTGAACATCATCCTCAACCTGTGGTTTGTACTGGGGCTCGACTGGGGCGTAGTTGGTTCGGCGCGGGCATCGGTGGTCTCCGAATGGCTGGGCGCATTGGTCGGGCTGGCGCTGACGCAAAAAGCCCTGCGTGCCTTTCCCGGCCAGGTCGCTTGGGCGGCATTGAGATACTGGCAGAACTGGCGTCCGCTACTGGCGGTCAATCGCGACATTTTCATTCGCAGTCTGGTGCTGCAATCGGTGTTTTTCCTGATCACCGTACAAGGCGCAAGGCTGGGCGATGCCACGGTGGCGGCGAACGCGCTATTGCTCAACGGCTTGCTGTTAACGGCTCACGCGCTGGACGGATTGGCCCATGCGGTGGAAGCCCTTTGCGGTCACGCCATTGGCGGTCGTGACCGCCAAGGGCTGCGCCGCTCGATGAACGTCGCGGGCGGATGGTCGCTGATATGCAGTGTGGCGTTCGCAGTGTTTTTCCTGTGCTTTGGCCATCTGTTCGTGTCGATGCAAACCGACATTCCTGAGGTACGCGAAATCGCGTTCAAGTACTTGCCGTATCTGGCGATGCTGCCGCTGGTTGCGGTCTGGAGCTACCTGCTCGACGGCCTGTTCATCGGCGCCACGCGCGCCAGGGATATGCGCAACACCATGCTGGTCAATCTGGTGCTGATCGCGCCTTTTGCCTGGTTGAGCATGGGCTTTGGCAATCACGGCTTGTGGCTGACCTTCCTGCTGTTCATGGCATTGCGCGCGCTGACATTGGGCTATGTGGCGTTGAAGCTCAATCGCAGCGGCGCCTGGTTCAACGGTTAAGCGACACCGCTTGGACCTGCGCTTGATCCTGCGCATGAATAAACGCCGTCACTTCTTCCAGGACCGGCGCGAGACTGCGCAGCGGCCGCGCAAAGGCACCTACAAGCGTGCCGTGATTGGTGCGTGAGAAGTACAACTCGCGCACCGACACACCTTGATCGCGCAAACGCTTGGCCATGCCGCCGGTATTGCGTTGCGGGTTGACCAGAGTGTCGTCCTTAGAAGCAATCAACAGCGCAGGCACAGAGGCCGCGCTGACATGGTTGATCGGTTGAGAATCGGGTGGCGAGTTGGGAAAGTAAAACACCGGCTTAACATCCGGATTTTCGATTGGCAAAAAATCATAAGGCCCGGCCAGCCCAATCCAGCCCTTGAACATGGATGGCGACATACCCACCGCCGTCAGCCATTTAGGGTCCAGCGCCAGCATTGCCGCGTTGTAAGCGCCGGCACTGTGGCCCATCACGTAGAGTTTCGCCGGATCACCGCCGTACTGACGAATGTGCTGTCGAGTCCAGCTGACGGCTTGAGCGCTGTCTTGCAGCAGCCCTTCGTAATGCACTTGTGGATAAAGCCGGTAATCGGCCAGCACAGCTACGATACCTCGGGAAGCCAGAGCTTCGCCGACGAAGGCGTAGTCGCCGCGTGATCCGCTGTTCCAGCTGCCGCCATAAAAGAACACCACCACCGGCGCGTTCGGGGCGACCTCGTTGGGGGTGTAGATGTCGACTTTATTGCGCGGGTCCGGGCCGTACGCCAGGTCCGACGCCTTAGTGAACGTACTGTCAGGCGTAAAGGCATTGAGCACCTTCAGCGGCGAGCAGGCCATCAACAATGTCATCAACCAGCCAGTGAATACTGCTTTTAATGCCAGTTTGATCATTGTTAAATCTCACAAATTCAAGGACTGCAACGTGTCTACAGGAGCCAACTTGTTGGCGAGGCGGCGAGTTCGATATGGCGGCCAGAAAGTCTCGCGAGCAAGTTCGCTCCTACAGATTCAGCAGCGACGGGCGCATAGGGTTTACGACTCTGGCGCTGCCCGATAGTTACGGTTTTTTTCCATCCTCTGTATGGGTTGCCTCGTCGTCCTCAGCAGGTTTGTACGCGCCCATTACGATGTTGGGGCTGATCAGCGTCACGCCCTCGCTGCTGATTTTCACGTGGCTGTTACCAACGCTGAAGTTCAGTTGGTTGGAGCTGTCCAGATGCAGGGTGAAGTCGTCCAGTTGAATCTGCTGCGTACCGTCCAGGAACTGCTCTGAATCCAGACGCGTGGTGACGCAATGTTGGGGCGCAGGCGGTATCACCACGGGGCCGCGTGGCACAGTCGCCTGATCACGGGGGCTGATGTCCGGGTCGTAGATGTAATCGACGATCTCCGGTTGATCGGGGTCGCCATCCACAAAGCGCACCACCACTTCCATGCCCCCCCACCATTGCACGTGGTTATCTTCAAGGTGGGCCTCCAGCGGCAACCAGCAATCGGTATAGCGCGCCCCGTCGCCATGATTGCCCCAGTCGAAACGAACCTTGATTCGGCCTTCATGATCGCGCAGTGCCTCATCGAACAAAGCGCCTGCAACGCGGGCGCGCTGCAATCCGATTCTGCGCGGAGCCAGCTTTGCCTTGATCTTCGGCATACCAAACGCCGCTTGCACGGCCGTGAAGGAATTCAGGTAAGCGGGCGCAACGACGCCCATTTGAAATTCGGGCTGCAGACCGCTGTGATGAACCTCCGTCAGCAGCCAGGCCTGGTTGCACTTGGCGTCGGGGTGCCCCGTCATCGGCAACTGCGCACCGGCACGCAAAAAATACAACGCGCTGGCGCCTTTGACTTCCAGCGCCGATGGCACTTTCGAACCCTTGGTGCCTGGCCGGCTCTTCTCGAACTGACTAATCTCGCCCCGCGCGAACTGGCTTTCGAAATGCACTGACGTGACTCGCGGGGTATGGCGCAGATCATCACTGAACACCATCAAGTGCTGGACCGGAGAATGCTCGAAGTAATAGTGAAACCCTTCACGGGCGCACAACCGATCCAGCAGCTGCAAATCAGTCTCGCCGTGCTGCGCGCAAAACTCGATTTCTTCATAGCTCTTGCTCAGCTCAAAACAATAGCTTTGCTCATGGATGCCATGTTCGCGCAGCACTTTGCGGATGATCGCCTTGGCCGGCATGTCCTGAAACACGCGCTGGTTGTAGCGCTGGGCAAGACAGCCAACCCGTGGGCCCAGAGTGATGCGGTAATGCACGGGGCCCGGTCCGGTATTGCTGCGCCCGATGCTCTGGATCTGCGCATGGAAGCCGATGCCCGGGACTTTCGAGGTCAGGTATGCGTCGCCAAACAGGCACGTTTGTAAATCCACCTCGCCATGAAAGCTGACGGCCTGGACCTCAAAAGAAAACGGCTTATTGATGGTTTCAGTGCCCTGGAACGTCATCACTTCAAGCGAGCGCACGAAGTGGATGGAGTCCAGACGAAAGTGACAATTATGTTCGGTGACGGTCATGGGGAAAAATGGCCTCGTCTGCTCAGCGCGAATTGGCTGGCGATTCTGGCTGAGAAGCGCCGCCGAATAGAGTCACAAACGAGGAATAGGACGTTGCCTACAACACAAAGAGAGAAGACACACAGATCCGCCGTGAACGGACATAAAAAAACGGGCCGCAGGGGCCCGTTCTTCAGATCGCTGACAGCATCACGATGACAAGTAAGAAGACCGCGTCAGACCCAGGCGCAAGGCGTCTAGGTATTGCGTGCGCTCGCGCGGGGAAATCTTGGCGCTGGCGACCTTGTCCCGGTAATGGGTCATCAGCTCTTCCGGCGACAAATGCACGTAACGCAGCATGTCTTCGATGGTGTCGTGGGTTTCGATGCCAGCGGAATACACGCTGCCGTCCGGATTCTGGTAGATATTCACCGAATCGGTGTCACCGAACAGGTTGTGCATGTCGCCCAGAATTTCCTGGTATGCGCCCACCAGGAACACGCCAAGCAGATAGTCTTCGCCTTCATTCAGGGCGTGGACCGGCAGGCTGGTTTCAATGCTCTGCTCGTCTACGTACTGGTTGATCTTGCCGTCGGAGTCGCAGGTCAGGTCTTGCAACACGGCGCGGCGCAGCGGTTCTTCGTCCAGACGATGCAGCGGGATGATCGGCAGCACCTGATCGATGGCCCAGGTATCCGGCAGGCTCTGGAACACAGAAAAGTTGCAGATGTACTTGTCGGCCAGTTTGTCGTTGAGTTCATCCAGCACTTGGCGGTGCGAACGCTGACGCGCTTTCAACGAGTTGTGCAGGCGGCGGCAGACAGCGAAATAGCACTGCTCGCCCAGGGCTTTTTCAGCCAGTGTCAGCTTGCCGTCCGAGTACTGCGTGGCGATGTCGCTCATGTAGTGCGTGGCGCGCCAGTAGGTTTCGGTGACCATCTCGATGTCGGTCGGGCCCAGCAAGTCGATCAGCCATTGCAGGGTTTCCGGCAGGCTTTCCTTGTCTGTAATGACTGGCACTTCGTCGTTGTGACGCTCGACGTCGGTGACCTGAATCACCAGCATGGCGTGGTGCGCGGTCAGCGAACGGCCGCTTTCCGAAAAGATGTGCGGATGCGGCAAACCTTGGGCATCGCAGAACTCTTTGAGCATGCCCACCACGACACCGGCGTAATCGTCCATGTCGTAGTTGATCGAGCTGGCGTTGCGCGAATGCGTACCGTCGTAATCGACACCCAAACCGCCGCCGACGTCGATGTGGTCGACCGGCAGGCCAAGATTTCGCAATTCGCCGTAGTAACGAATCGCTTCCTTGAAACCATGCTGGTAGTCGGCCAGGTTGGCGATCTGCGAACCCATGTGGAAGTGCAGCAGGCGAATGCCCTGATCCAGACCCGCATCACGGAAGCGCTCAACGACCGACAGCAGTTGCGCGGCAGACAGACCGAACTTGGACTTCTCACCACCGGTGTCAGCCCACTTGCTCGACGCCAGTGACGACAGACGCACACGAAGCCCGATCTGCGGGGCAACCTTCAGTTCGACGGCTTCTTCGATCACCAGTGCGACTTCGGATTCTTTCTCGATGACGATAAATACGTTGTGGCCCAGCTTCTGGCCCATCAAGGCCAGACGAATGAATTCGCGGTCCTTGTAGCCGTTGCAGACGATGGTCCCGCCTTTAGGCGCCAGCGCCAGCACGGCCATCAGCTCAGGCTTGGAGCCAGCTTCCAGACCGATGGAGACGTTTTGCGTGGCGATGATGTTCTCGACCACCGCTTCCTGCTGGTTGACCTTGATCGGGTACAGCGCGGTGTACTTGCTCTGGTATTCCAGGCGCGCGATGTTCTCGTCGAACGCGCCGGTCAGCTGACGCACGCGGTCTTGAAGGATGTCCGGGAACCGCACCAGCAATGGCAGGGACAGGCCGCTCTTGCGCAGCTGGTCGACCTGCTCGTAAAGATCGATGGGTGAACTGGACGGCCCATTGGGGCGAACTTCTACGCGGCCGGCTTCGCTGATTGCAAAGTATCCGGCTCCCCAGTGACGGATACCGTAGACACTGCGGCTGTCTGCCACGGTCCATTGGCTGCCATCGTCTTTACGTGTGCGTCGTGCGGACATCGAAGTCCCCTATATAAAGTCATAAAGCGCAGGGCCAACACGGCTGTGCGCAGTGTAAAGAGTGCAAATGACGGTTTGTCGCCAGCTCGCTGTGGGGAGTAGACCCAATGGGCAAGCCATAGTTTACAAATCGACAGTGTAGAAAGTGCGCGAGGGGTTCGGGGTTGGGGTCAACCGCCGGACTTTTTCGCCTTGAACCCCAGCTTGACCAGCTCGGCCAGCAAGGTTTCGACGTGATCGCCCTGAATCTCGATCACTCCTTCCTTGAGCGCCCCGCCCGTACCGCAACGGCGCTTGAGCGTTGTGGCGAGTTCTTTGAGGGCGTCCTCGGTCACGGGCACACCGGTGACAGTGGTCACGGTTTTGCCGCCACGGCCTTTGCTTTCGCGGCGAACGCGGGCAATACCGTCACCGGCGGGAATCAAGGTGCTTTTGCAGATGCAGGCGTCGACTGGCTGACGGCATTCAGGACAATGACGTCCGGCGTCGGTCGAAAACACCAAGCCACCGAGGGCGGCGAAGGAAGCGGCTTTTTTAGCCAAGGGCAATCCTCTTCTTGAGGACCAAAGATTAGCCGACGAGCGTCGACCGCGAAGCCCCACTCAGGCAGGGGCAGCGCAGCTGGACCGGGTAAGCGGTCCAGCTTGAAAAGGTCGCGCAGTGTAACGGCAAAAACTGTCGTTGCTAAGAGCCAAAATGCGCCAATTTACTCATCATTCGCGACCTGCTCCAGATAGCGCTTCATGGCCGCCAGAGAGTCCGGGCAATAAGGCTTTTCGAGGGTTTCACGCAGCACCTCATCGACGGTGATGAACCGCGCTTCGATCACTTCTTCAGGCTGCAGCTTTAAAGGCCCGTCCCAGACAGCCGAAAAAACCGCGCACCAGATGCGGTTACCCGGCTGATCGAAGAAGAATTGCTCATGAGCGGTGAGCGCTACACCGCTCACTCCCAATTCTTCTTCCAGCTCGCGCGCGGCCGATTCCGCGTAAGTCTCATCGACCTGGACCATCCCGCCCGCTGCGACATCCCAATAGCCGGGATAGATCGCCTTACTCAGCGTGCGCCGATGGACACACAGTTTGCCTGATGAGTTGAACAGCAGAATATAAGTACCGCGCCCGATAAGGCCGCGCTCGCGCAACTGTGCGCGAGGCAGTGAACCGAGCAGCTCATCGTTGTCGTCGACCCAGGCGATCTGTTCAGCGTCGGAGGCGGCGCGATGTGCGGCCTCCTTTTCGGAAACGGCCATCGATCAGCCCTGGGACAGCAGCTGGCGCAGGTCGATAACGGCTGCGTTGGCGCGGGACAAGTAATTAGCCATGACTAGCGAGTGGTTAGCCAACACGCCAAACGGGCTGCCGTTGAGAATCATCGGGCTCCACATTGGCTCCTGGGAGGCTTCCAGTTCGCGAATGATCTGACGCACGCTCACCGTGGCGTTCTTTTTCGCCAGCACATCAGCGAAATCGACCTCGATAGCACGCAACAAATGCGAAAGCGCCCAGGCTTGACCACGTGCCTCGTAGAACACGTTGTCGATTTGCATCCATGGGGTTTCGACGATTTCTTCATCAACCTGTGGCACTTCGCCCGGTTTGACGGTGACCGTGGACTGCGCTTCGGTTTTCAGGGTGCTATTGAGTTTGACGCGACCCACGCTCGCCGACAGACGCTGCGACAGCGAACCCAAACGTGTCCCGACATCGCCTAACCAGTTGTTCAGGTTGTCAGCGCGGGTGTAGAACAGCGCGCCCTTCTGGTTCGGATCCGACAGGCGTGCCTGATAACGGCTCAAGGCAGTGATGCCGTCGCGGTACTGAGATTCGCTCGAAGGCAGAATCCAGCTTTTGTTATCAAAGTTGAACAGCGGCTCGGCGCGCGCCAGATCGCCGTCTTCTGCCGATTGCGACTGGGAGCGGGCGAAATCTTTACGCAGCGCCCGGCTCAAGTCACGCACCTGAACCAGCACGCCATATTCCCAGCTCGGGATGTTGTCGAGCCACAGACCCGGGGGGAAACGATCGTTAGACAGGTAACCGCCGCGCTTGTCGACCAGGGTCGAGGCGACAGTCTTGAGGGTTTCGACAGTGGTGTAGCCGATCACCATCTGCTTGCCTTCACGCTCGGCGGCAGCTTGCGCTTGTTGCTGCACCGGAAACAGCGGCGGTTCACTGCTCCACCACCAACCCAGAACGATGGTCACCAGCAAATACAGTCCAACCACTACGCCCAGCGCCTTGCTGAATAGCAGGCCACCCAAGTAACCGCGGGTCTTCACTGTCGACGTCGACGAGGTGTCGACACGTTCATCCGCGCTGCCCGCGCGTTTCTTCCAATCCAGCATGGCCTTGTCCTTTCAATCGCAGAATTCAGTGCTTCGACCGCAACCTTACAGCAAGGTGCGTTTCGCAGGAACGCGACACATGCTTCATTTGCGTAACCGACGATTCAATAGGCGCCATGGCGCATCACACCTCTTAATTATCAGCGATGGCCTTGTAAGGCTTACCCTGATGAACCTGTTCAGCTCAGGACTTCGCTTGGGTCAGACATGGCCCGACACTTGCTGAGCTTGTTATAAATTTGACGCCCAAATACGCCGAAAATGACGAATAAATGACTTGTGGCGCTCTCGTTCGCAGCAGTTGGTGCTAGCATAGCGCCACCATTTATATCGGGGTTCCCCCTATAAGTAGCCAGGACATGACAGAGCCCGAAGATCCGAGTCGCGACCGCCTCAAGCACCACTTTGCCCAGCGCGTTATCCATCAAGCCCGCCAAATACTTGATGTATGGCAGCGCCTGCAGCAAAGCGAATGGTCGGCTGCAGACATGGCGGAACTGGTTGAGGCCAATACGCGGCTTCTGCGCTTTGCCGAGCGATTCGAGCAAGCTGAACACGCGCAATTGGCGCGCAGCATCGAGCAGTCTCTGGAGGAAGTTGAAGCCAACCGCGGTCGTCTGAGCAGCGCGCTGATTACCGACCTCAACCGGTTGATGCAGCGACTGTCGCGCACGGGCCTGCGCCACGGAGATCGCCTTGAACAACTCGCACTGCCGCCATTGCGCAAGCCTATCTACGTGATGCTGCAAGACCACGAGCGCGGCGAACGGCTGGCCAAGCAGCTGGAATTCTTTGGTCTGAGCGCCCAATCGCTCGACAGCACCCATGCATTTCATAAGACCCTTGCCGAGCGCTTGCCGGCGGCGGTGGTGATGGATGTCGATTTTGACGGCCCGGGTCAGGGCCTGAAACTGGCAGCACAGATGCAGGACGGACTTGAGCAAAAGTTGCCGCTGTTGTTCTTCAGTCTTAATGACACCGACACTCCCACACGTCTTGCCGCCGTCCGCGCCGGTGGAGAAGAGTTTCTGACCGGCACGCTGGAGGCTTCGAGCCTGCTGGAGAAGATCGAAATCCTGACCCGGGTCGCGCAATACGAGCCCTATAAAGTGCTGATCATCGACGACTCGCGGGCGCAAGCAACGCACACCGAACGCTTGCTCAATGGCGCGGGTATCGTCACGCGCACGCTCTTCGATCCGATTCAGACCATGGCCGAACTGGCTGACTTTCAGCCGGACCTGATCATCCTCGACATGTATATGCCTGGCTGCACGGGCACTGAGCTTGCGAAAGTGATTCGCCACAACGACCGTTACGTCAGCGTGCCGATCATTTATCTGTCTGCTGAGGATGATCTGGACAAACAGCTGGACGCGATGAGCGAGGGCGGCGACGACTTCCTGACCAAGCCCATCAAGCCGCGCCACTTGATTACCACCGTGCGCAACCGCGCGGCCAGGGCGCGCAATCTCAAGGCGCGCATGGTCCGCGACAGCCTGACCGGGTTGTACAACCACACGCACATTCTGCAATTGCTCGAAGATTGCAGCTTCCGCGCACGGCGCGAGGATAAGCCGCTGAGCTTCGCGATGCTGGACATTGACCATTTCAAGAAGGTCAACGACAGCCATGGTCACCCTATGGGCGACCGCGTGATCAAGAGCCTGGCGCTGTTTCTGAAGCAGCGGCTGCGCAAGACTGACTACATCGGGCGCTACGGCGGCGAGGAGTTCGCGATCGTAATGCCGGACACCGAAATCAATGCCGCTTTCAAGGTGCTCGACGAGATACGCCGACGGTTCGCAGAAATTCATTACCCCGCCCAGCCGGTGGATTTGTTCTGCACCTTTAGCGCTGGCGTGGTGGAACTGCGCCAACACGATGACGCGCTAATGCTCGCGTCCCAGGCCGATGACGCGCTGTATCGAGCAAAACATGCAGGCCGCAACCAAGTACACGCGCAACTGGAAATGATCGCTCCGTCCAAATATTTTTCGACTGACCCGGTTCTGTAGATATCCGGTTTCTTCAAAGAACTTTGTGGGAGGGAGCTTGCTCGCGAAAAGGTCGGACCAGGTAATCCAGAGCCGAACCAGATCCCGTGGGAGCGGACCTGTCCGCGAAGGTGCCGGTACGGCCGACATATCTTTACCGCCTGAAACACTGCATTCGCGGACAGGTCCGCTCCCTTATGGGTCTTGCGCCATTTTGGACATTGATGCCGGGCATAGACTCGCCACTGCATCCGGGTCCTGCCTCATTTTGGACATCGGCGCTTAGCCCGAAACACCCGCTGACACCAGCGCACCCTGCACACCCGGAAACACTCCGCTATCATGCGCGGACTTTCGTGATGCGAGACCGCCATGCGCCGCCTGCTTTGTCTGCTTTTGTTGATCCTTGCCTTGCCCGCCATGGGGGCCAGCCTGCTGGATAGCCGTCCCAATGCAACGCTGGGTGGCACGACGTTCGACAACAGCAAAGACTTTCTGCCAGTTCGAGAGGCGTTCCAGCTGAACCTGATCGACACCACACCTGAGTCGATCAAGCTGCGTTTCGTCGCCAGCGAAGGCTATTACCTGTACCGCCATCGTTTCCAGTTCCGTACCGAGCCTGCCGACATTGGGCTGGGCGCTGCGCAATTGCCTGCTGGAGAAAAGAAGCACGACGAGTACTTCGGCGACGTTGAGGTCTATCACGGCATTCTCGATATTGATCTGCCACGCAAGACTGGCGATACCCGCGCCTTCACGCTGGTCGTGACCTACCAGGGTTGCGCCGATAAAGGCCTTTGCTATCCGCCGGAAACCGAGCGAGTGAGCATCGGCGGCGCTGCCTCTTCATCCGTCGCAACCAACTCCACTCCCGCTACATCAACGGCCTTTACCTGGAAAGAACTGGCGCTGTTCTTCCTCGCCGGTATCGGCCTGACTTTCACTCCCTGCGTACTGCCGATGCTGCCCATCCTGTCCGGCGTCGTTTTGCGCGGGCAGATCGGCGGCGTGCGCGGCTTCTCTCTGTCGTTGGCCTACGTGCTGCCGATGGCGGTCTGCTTCGCGATTCTCGGCGCCCTAATGGGCATGTTCGGCGCTAGCCTCAATTTACAGGCGCGACTGCAATCGGCTTGGGTGCTCGTGCCTTTTGCGCTGTTCTTTGTGGTGTTCGCCATCGCGATGTTCGGCGTGTTCGAACTGCGTCTACCGCAATCGATCAGCAATCGTCTGGACCGTATCGCCGGCAACACCAAAGGCGGTTCACTGTGGGGCGCGGCGGTGTTGGGGGTGGTCTCAAGCCTGCTGGTGTCGCCGTGCGTGTCCGCGCCGTTGGCCGGAGCCCTCCTCTATATAAGCGCTAGCGGGGATGCCATTGGCGGTTCGCTGAAACTGTTCGCATTGGGATTGGGCATGGGCGCGCCATTGGTACTGGTCGCTACAGGCGGCGCGGCCTGGCTGCCAAAGAGTGGCCCGTGGCTGGTTACGGTCAAAAATGCGATTGGCGTCCTGCTGTTAGCCTTGGCAATTGGCTTGCTCAGCCGAGTGATTCCTGGTCCCGTCACATTGTTGTTGATTGGTCTGTTAGCGGCCGGCGTGGCGCTATTCCTTGGTGCTCTGGAGTTTACGTTCAAGCCACCGCGCCAACGTCTGGCGCAACTGCTCGGCCTGTTTCTATTGGTCTACGCTTTGGCCTGCTGGTACGGCGCGTTTAGCGGCCAGGGTGACCCATTGCGCCCCTTGGGTCGCCCGCAATCGGTGTTGAACTCCAGCACTACGACCAGCGCGACATCCTCGCAATGGCAAACCGTGACCACCGCCGCGCAACTGGATCAAGCGCTCAGCGATGCAAAAAACGCAGCCCAACCACTGCTCCTCGATTTCTACGCCGATTGGTGCATCAGCTGCAAAGTGATCGAGCATGAAGTCCTTCCGGACCCGAAAATCGTCGATCAACTCAAAGGCTATCGGCTGATCCGTTTCGACATGACCGAAAGCAATGCCGAACAACGGGCAAAACTCGATCACTACAAACTGTTTGGCCCACCCGCACTGCTGTTTTTTGGAAAAGACGGGAACGAGCTGACAAATGTGCGCGTCGTCGGCGAAATCGACGTTGAAGGCTTCGCAGAGCGCCTATCTAGAGCCAATGACCAAATTTAGCGTCGTAGTCACAAATTTTGCGCGAACATCGGGCATCGTGCTGGCTATTGCAGTTAACTGGACAGTCCAATGTGCTTTGCGGCATAGTCGCTGCGCATTGAATGCCTGCGACTGAAACGCGGGCAGGCACATCGCTCAATACAAGGAACATCCGATGGCGACTTTTCTGGTTCTTCATGGACCTAACCTGAACTTGCTGGGCACCCGGGAACCGGGGATCTACGGCGCGATCACGTTGGCCCAGATCAATCAGGACCTGGAACAGCGCGCTCGCGATGCTGGCCACCATCTGATGTACCTGCAAAGCAACGCCGAGTACGAATTGATCGACCGCATTCACGCTGCCCGCGATGAAGGCGTGGATTTCATCCTGATCAATCCGGCTGCTTTTACGCACACCAGCGTTGCAATACGTGACGCGCTGCTGGGAGTGAGCATCCCATTCATCGAAGTGCACCTGTCCAACGTGCATAAGCGCGAACCTTTCCGCCATCACTCCTACTTTTCAGATGTTGCTGTAGGTGTGATCTGCGGCCTTGGCGCCAGCGGATACCGACTGGCCCTGGAGGCCGCCCTGGAACAATTGGCCATAAGTTCAAAGGCGTGACAGGCAAAGCCTAAAGCTGAGCCTCACAGCCTGAACCGGCTGCCAAATACCCCTGACCGACCCCTGGGAGTTGATGATTGATGGATATCCGTAAAGTCAAGAAACTGATCGAACTGCTGGAAGAATCCGGCATCGACGAATTGGAAATCCGTGAAGGCGAAGAATCCGTTCGGATCAGCCGTCACAGCAAGACTCCAGCACAACAGTATTACGCGCCAGCACCGATGGCCGCTCCGGTTGCAGCGCCTGCTCCAGCCGCTCCGGTCGCTGCTGCAGAAGCACCGTCGGCTCCAAAGCTCAACGGCACTGTCGTCAAGTCGCCGATGGTCGGCACGTTCTACCGCACCCCGGCTCCGACTTCCCCTGCCTTCGTTGAAGTTGGCCAGACCGTGAAGAAAGGCGACACCATTTGCATCGTTGAAGCGATGAAAATGATGAACCACATCGAAGCTGAAGTCAGCGGCGTGATCGAATCCATCCTGGTAGAAAACGGTCAGCCGGTTGAGTACGACCAGCCGCTGTTCACCATCGTTTGAACCGGGGAGAGCCTGCGATGTTGGAAAAAGTTCTGATCGCCAACCGCGGCGAAATTGCCTTGCGCATCTTGCGTGCCTGTAAAGAACTGGGCATCAAGACCGTCGCTGTACATTCCACGGCAGACCGCGAGTTGATGCACCTTGGCCTGGCAGACGAAACCGTCTGCATCGGCCCGGCACCTGCCAACCTGTCCTACCTGAACATCCCGGCGATCATCTCGGCTGCCGAGCTGACCGGCGCCACGGCGATTCACCCAGGCTATGGTTTCCTCGCAGAAAACGCCGACTTCGCCGAGCAGGTGGAGAAATCCGGTTTCGCGTTCATCGGCCCTAAAGCTGACACCATCCGCCTGATGGGCGACAAGGTTTCGGCCAAAGACGCCATGAAGCGCGCCCAGGTACCTACCGTTCCTGGCTCTGATGGCCCGCTGCCCGAAGACGAAGAAACTGCGCTGCGTATCGGCCGTGAAGTCGGCTACCCGGTGATCATCAAAGCCGCTGGCGGCGGTGGTGGTCGCGGCATGCGTGTTGTGCACAAAGAAGAAGACCTGATCGAAGCTGCCAAGCAGACCCGTGCCGAAGCGGCTGCCTGGTTCAGCAACCCGATGGTTTATCTGGAAAAGTACCTGACCAACCCACGCCACGTGGAAGTGCAGGTCATTTCCGATGGCCAGGGTCAGGCGATTCATCTGGGCGACCGCGATTGCTCGCTGCAGCGTCGCCACCAGAAAGTGCTTGAAGAAGCACCGGCTCCTTTCATCGATGAAGAAGCGCGTCAGGCTGTGTTCGCCAGCTGCGTCAAGGCGTGTATCGACATCGGTTACCGTGGCGCGGGGACGTTCGAGTTTCTGTACGAAAACGGTCGCTTCTACTTCATCGAAATGAACACCCGTGTTCAAGTCGAGCACCCGGTTTCGGAAATGGTCACCGGCATCGACATCGTCAAGGAGATGCTCAGCATCGCCGCCGGCAACAAACTGTCGTTTACCCAGGATGATGTTGTCATCCACGGTCATGCGCTGGAATGCCGGATCAACGCCGAGGACCCGAAAACCTTCATGCCGAGCCCAGGCAAGGTCAAGCATTTCCACGCACCGGGCGGCAACGGCGTTCGCGTCGATTCGCACCTGTACAGCGGTTATTCGGTTCCGCCGAACTACGACTCGTTGATTGGCAAACTGATCACTTGGGGCAAGGATCGCGACGAAGCCATGGCGCGCATGCGTAATGCCCTGGACGAAATCGTGGTCGACGGGATCAAAACCAACATCCCGCTTCACCGTGATCTGACCCGCGACGAAGAATTCTGCAAAGGCGGCGTCAACATCCACTACCTGGAACACAAGCTGGCCGACGAGAAACATTGATTCTCTAGCCAACTGCTCCAGAACAACAAAGCCGCTTTCGAGCGGCTTTGTTGTTTGTGGGCCTCACCCGTTGAACTGTAGGAGCGTACGAGCAACGCGAGGCCGCGATCGGCTGCGAAGCAATCGTAGAAATAACGGATTTCCCATTTCTGCCAGCGCTGCGCACTGGATCGCGGGCAAGCGCGCTCCTACAGGTCAACTGCCCTCTTTGTTGTTTTTTATTGAAACCCGTAAACTTGCCGGTCTTTCGCGGCATCGGGCCGCCACTCAATTTTTTACTCGAAGGTAATCCGCCATGCCTTGGCTGCAAGTCCGTCTCGCCATCAGCCCAGAACAAGCCGAAACCTACGAAGACGCCTTTCTCGAAGTCGGCGCCGTGTCCGTGACCTTCATGGACGCTGAAGATCAGCCGATTTTCGAACCCGAACTCAACACCACGCCGCTGTGGTCGCACACCCATCTGCTCGCCCTTTTCGAAGCCGACACCAACGCCGATCAGGTCCTCGCTCACCTGCAATTGCTCACCGGCGCCGAGTTGCCAGAGCACATGCACGAAGTGATCGAAGATCAGGACTGGGAGCGCAGCTGGATGGACAACTTCCAGCCGATGCGTTTTGGTCAGCGCCTGTGGATCGTGCCGAGCTGGCACGCGGCGCCGGAGCCTGAAGCGGTTAACCTGCTGCTCGATCCGGGTCTGGCATTTGGCACCGGGACCCACCCCACTACCGCACTGTGCCTGGAATGGCTCGACGGCCAGGACCTCAAAGACAGCAACGTGCTGGATTTCGGGTGTGGCTCGGGAATTCTTGCCATTGCCGCCTTGCTGCTGGGTGCAAAACAAGCAGTCGGAACCGACATAGACGTGCAGGCGCTTGAGGCCTCCCGTGACAACGCCGGTCGCAACAACATCGCGCCAGAACGCTTTCCACTGTACCTTCCGCAAGACCTGCCGCCTGAGCAGGCCGACGTGCTTGTGGCTAATATTCTTGCAGGTCCACTGGTGTCTTTGGCGCCACAGTTGGCGACGCTGGTAAAAACCGGTGGCCGTCTGGCGCTGTCCGGTATTCTTGCCGAGCAAGGTGAGGATGTGGCTGCCGCGTATGCCAAGACGTTTGACCTTGATCCGATCGCGAATCGGGACGGCTGGGTGCGCATTACTGGCCGCCGTCGTTAACGGCCAGCACCGTCGTCAATTACCCTTAGGCGCTCGCTTGAACCCCCGGATACCCGCATGACCGATAGTTTCGTCACTCAGTGCCCGCACTGCCAGACCAGTTTTCGTGTCAGCCACGCTCAGTTGAGCGTGGCCCGTGGCGTGGTTCGCTGCGGCTCGTGCCTGCAGGTGTTCAATGCAGCCAAGCAATTGCTGGAACAGCGCGCCGCAGCCCCTCAGGTCCCGGCAACTGTAACGACAGGGCAAGAAACACCCGCTTCGATTGCCTTGCCCACAGAACAGCCAAGTGCCTTGCCGGTACTGGCTGCCCCGCAGCCAACTCCCGCAATCCAGTCAGAACCAGCGCCAGCCTCGCCTGCCGAACCCAAGCCGCCCAGCGTCAACACTCAAACGCGGTCACTGGATCTCGACAGCCTGGATCTGGACGATCTTGACGTCGAGCTCGCACGCCTTGAACAGCGCGAAATCCAGCTGCCCGAGACATTCGGGCGAGACCGGAACAAACAGGATATCGATCACCTTTCGCCCATGAGCGCCCATCGCGGCGACGCCGATACGGCCCATGATCACTGGAACGAAGCACTGACCAACGATGACGTCGAGCAGTTGCCCGAGCTCAAGGCTCAAGTCATCGATGAGCGTGACGACGATGCACTTCTGGAAACGCCTTTCGAACCAGACGACCACCACGATTTCAAACGTGATGACAATCGCACGGAGCCTTCGTTTTCCTCGACACCAGATGACTTCAACGACGCGCCCATCAAGCGAACCCGCTTCACCGAGCGCGATGCGAAAGACCCGCTCGACGTCAACAACGGCCGCGAGTTCGATCATCGGCACGACGATGACGAAGAACTTGGCCTGAGCAAATCTCAACGCTTCTCCGCCCTCGACGGCGAGGCTCGCGTGGAGCCTGAGGACGAACCACCGCAATCATTACCCCGTAACCAGCGCAGTCGTAATGAGCCTGGATTGCGGGACGAAGCGCTGCGCGACCTGATGGACGACCCACTGCAACTGGACTGGCAAAAACCCAAGCCACGCTGGGGACGGCGCGTGTTGTGGCTGCTGTTATTGCTGATCGCGCTGGGGGCCCTTGCGGGCCAGTACGTGTGGTATCACTTCGATGAGCTCGCGCGGCAGGATCAGTATCGATCACTGATCGAGGAGATTTGCCCGCAGGTTGGGTGCAAGGTGCCAGCTAAAGTCGACATCAAGCTGCTCAAAAGCAGCAATCTGGTGGTGCGCAGCCATCCCGAGTTTCAAGGCGCACTGGTGGTCGACGCTATCATCTATAACCGCGCCTCGTTTCCCCAACCCTTCCCTGTACTGGAATTGAAATTCGCCGACGCCGGTGGTCAGTCCGTTGCCAATCGTCGGTTCAAACCAGCCGAATATTTGAGCGGCGAGATGGCAGGCAAGGACGAAATGCCGCCGCAGACACCTATCCATATTGCGCTGGACGTCCTGGACCCTGGCACAAAAGCCGTGAATTACAGTTTGAGTTTTCGCTCGCCAGAGTAAAAACCGCGCCCGCCCGGCAGAGGGCCAGCGCACTGCAATGCAGCACACTGCCGCCGAAAAGACGACGACAGTTTTATGACATCGCACGTAGCAACCGAACTGTTTGCCATAACAAATCAACTGTTCAGATTTTATCCAATTCAGCCTTTATCCAGTCATCGAGAGCGGGTATCATGCCCACCCTTTTTCATACTCTGGGTCCCGGCTGAATTGCCCAAGAAGCATTTTTCAGACCAGACCTCGTGATTCGGCCCCACAACAGGCACACCCTATGTCGGCGGTACGCATCGGTCCATATACATTGCAAAACGGCTTGATCCTCGCCCCGATGGCGGGAGTCACCGACCAACCCTTTCGCCAGCTTTGTCGCCAACTCGGCGCAGGCCTGGTGGTCTCGGAAATGGTCACCAGTGACATGAGCCTGTGGAACAGTCGCAAATCGCGACTGCGCATGATCCACGAAGGTGATCCCGAGCCGCGCTCAGTGCAAATCGCCGGTGGTGATCCGCAAATGCTCGCAGACGCCGCACGCGCAAACGTTGAACTTGGCGCACAGATTATCGACATCAACATGGGATGCCCGGCCAAGAAGGTCTGCAACAAGGCCGCCGGCTCCGCGTTGTTGAAGGACGAACAGTTAGTGACCGAAATCCTGCAGGCCGTCGTTGGTGCAGTCGATGTACCGGTCACGCTGAAGATTCGCACCGGCTGGGACCGGGCGAACAAAAATGGTCTCACGGTCGCCAAAATCGCCGAGCAGGCGGGCATAACGGCGCTGGCGGTACATGGCAGAACCCGTGCAGATCTGTACACCGGGGAAGCGGAGTACGACACGATTGCCGCTATCAAGCAGGCGGTGTCGATTCCGGTGTTCGCCAATGGCGACATTGATTCACCCGAAAAGGCCCGGCACGTGCTGCATGCGACCGGCGCAGACGGGCTGTTGATTGGCCGGGCCGCCCAAGGGCGACCCTGGATTTTTCGCGAGATAGAACACTACCTGCGCACCGGGGAAAAACTACCTGCACCGCAGCTCAGTGAAGTGGAACGCATTCTGCTAGAGCATCTGGCTGCGCTTCACATTTTCTATGGCGATGTGCTGGGCGTGCGGATTGCGCGCAAGCATGTCGGCTGGTATCTCGCAACCTTGCCGGGCGCCAGGGAGTTTCGCGCCCAGTTCAATCGTTTGGAAGATACGGAAGCACAGTGCGCCAACGTTCGGGAGTTCTTCCTTGAACGAGATAAAAGCCCGGATGCAGGGGACGAACAAGAGGTGGCCGCATGACGATGATGACAGAGACTTTAGTGAGTGGAACGACACCCGTGAGCGACAACGTAAATTTGAAACAGCACCTCAACACGCCGAGCGAAGAGGGTCAAACCCTGCGCGGCAGCGTTGAGAAAGCGCTGCACAATTATTTTGCTCACCTTGAGGGTGCTGCTGTCACTGACGTCTACAACCTGGTGCTCTCGGAAGTCGAAGCCCCGTTGCTCGAGTGCGTGATGAACTACGTCAAGGGCAACCAGACGAAGGCTTCCGAGCTGCTCGGGCTGAACCGAGGCACGTTGCGCAAGAAACTCAAGCAGTACGATCTGCTGTAAGCATTCAAAACAGAAAAGCGACCTCAGTCCCCTGCGGTCGTTTTTTTTGCTGACCCTTTTTGCTTTTGATGGAAGTTGAGATGACCGACCAGACTACCCGCCTGCCGATCCGCCGCGCCTTGATCAGCGTTTCCGACAAGACCGGGATCCTTGAATTCGCCCGCGAACTCGAAGCCCTCGGCGTCGAAATTCTGTCCACCGGCGGCACCTTCAAGCTGCTCAAGGACAACGGCGTCGCTGCGGTAGAAGTCGCGGATTACACCGGCTTTGCGGAAATGATGGACGGTCGGGTCAAGACCCTGCACCCGAAAATCCACGGCGGCATCCTCGGCCGTCGTGGCATCGACGACGCGATCATGAGCGAACACGGCATCAAGCCGATCGACTTGGTGGCAGTCAATCTCTACCCTTTCGAAGCCACTGTTTCCAAACCTGGCTGCGATCTGCCGACCGCCATCGAAAACATCGACATCGGCGGCCCGACCATGGTCCGTTCTGCTGCCAAGAATCACAAAGACGTGGCCATCGTGGTTAACGCAGGCGACTACGCGCAAGTGCTTGAAGGCCTGAAAGCGGGCGGCCTGACCTACGCTCAGCGCTTCGACCTGATGCTCAAAGCGTTCGAACACACCGCCGCCTACGACGGCATGATTGCCAACTACCTCGGCAGCGTCGACCAGACCGCCGAGACCTTGAGCACTGAAGGCCGCAGCCAGTTCCCGCGCACCTTCAACAGCCAGTTCGTGAAAGCACAGGAAATGCGCTACGGCGAGAACCCGCACCAGAGCGCGGCGTTCTACGTTGAAGCCAAGCCAGCCGAAGTCGGCATTGCTACTGCCACCCAACTGCAAGGCAAAGAACTGTCGTTCAACAACGTGGCCGACACCGACGCCGCACTTGAGTGTGTTAAGAGCTTCGTCAAACCTGCCTGCGTCATCGTCAAACACGCCAACCCGTGCGGCGTGGCGGTTGCGCTGGATGCCGAAGGCGGCATTCGTCAGGCGTACGAACTGGCTTACGCCACCGACAGCGAATCGGCCTTTGGCGGCATCATCGCATTCAACCGCGAACTGGACGCTGAAACAGCCAAGGCCATCGTCGAGCGTCAGTTCGTCGAGGTCATCATTGCGCCGAGCGTCAGCGCTGAAGCTCAGGCTGTCATCGCCACCAAAACCAACGTTCGTCTGTTGACCACCGGCCAATGGGCCGCCGAGCGCGGCGCGGCGTGGGACTACAAACGGGTCAACGGTGGCTTGCTGGTTCAGAGCCGCGATATCGGCATGATCAGCGCCGATGACCTTAAAGTCGTCACTCAACGTGCGCCGACCGAACAGGAAATCCATGACCTGATCTTCGCCTGGAAAGTCGCCAAATACGTTAAATCCAACGCCATTGTCTACGCCAAGAATCGCCAGAGCATCGGTGTCGGCGCAGGTCAGATGAGCCGCGTTAACTCGGCGCGCATCGCCGCCATCAAGGCAGAACATGCAGGTTTGCAGGTGCAGGGCGCAGTCATGGCCTCGGACGCGTTCTTCCCGTTCCGTGACGGTATCGACAACGCCGCCAAGGTGGGCATCACTGCGGTGATCCAGCCAGGCGGTTCGATGCGTGATGCGGAAGTAATTGCAGCGGCCGACGAAGCCGGCATCGCCATGGTGTTCACCGGGATGCGCCACTTTAGGCACTGAGTGCCTGATCCCCTGTAGGAGCGAACTTGTTCGCGAGACGGATTCCTGTGTACGCAGGACCACCGCTTCGCCAACAAGTTGGCTCCTACAGAACAGGGTCGCAAGCCGATCCCACACAGAATTAGCGTCATCGAGGTTTTTGAAATGAACGTATTGATCATCGGCAGCGGTGGCCGTGAACACGCACTAGCCTGGAAAGTTGCACAGGACCCACGCGTGCAGAAGGTATTCGTTGCTCCTGGTAACGCAGGTTCGGCCACGGAAGCGAAGTGCGAGAACGTTGACATCGACGTGCTGGCACTGGAGCAACTGGCTGATTTCGCCGAGAAGAACGTGTCCCTGACCATCGTCGGCCCGGAAGTGCCGTTGGTGGCGGGTGTGGTTGATTTGTTCCGCTCTCGTGGCCTGGACTGCTTCGGCCCGACCGCCGCAGCTGCGCAACTGGAAGGTTCGAAAGCATTCACCAAGGACTTCCTGGCGCGTCACAAGATCCCGACTGCCGATTATCAGAACTTCACCGAGATCGAGCCAGCGCTGGCGTACCTGCGCGAAAAAGGCGCACCGATCGTGATCAAGGCCGACGGTCTGGCCGCAGGCAAAGGCGTCATCGTCGCCATGACGCTGGGCGAAGCCGAAGATGCCGTGCGTGACATGCTTGCTGGCAACGCTTTTGGCGACGCCGGTTCACGCGTAGTGATCGAAGAATTCCTTGACGGCGAAGAAGCCAGTTTCATCGTCATGGTTGACGGCAAGAACGTTCTGCCAATGGCCACTAGTCAGGACCACAAGCGCGTCGGCGACGGCGACAGCGGACCAAATACCGGCGGCATGGGTGCTTATTCCCCGGCGCCGGTGGTCACCGCCGAGGTTCATCAGCGGGTCATGGACCTGGTCATATGGCCGACCGTCCGAGGCATGGCTGAGGAAGGCAACATTTATACCGGCTTCCTCTATGCTGGTCTCATGATCGACAAGGCAGGCAACCCGAAGGTTATCGAGTTCAACTGCCGCTTTGGCGACCCGGAAACCCAGCCGGTCATGCTGCGTTTGCAGTCGAGTCTGGTTTTGCTGGTTGAAGCCGCCCTTGCGCAGGCGCTGGACAAGGTTGAAGCCCAATGGGACCCGCGTCCGAGCCTTGGCATTGTGCTGGCGGCAGGCGGATACCCAGGCGACTACGCTAAAGGCACGGTAATTGAGGGGCTGGACGCAGCGGCCGCCTTGCCCGGCAAGGTGTTCCACGCTGGCACGGCGCTCAAGGATGGTCAGGTCGTGACGTCGGGCGGTCGAGTGTTGTGCGCGACAGCGTTGGGCGACACTGTTGGCGATGCACAGAAACAGGCTTACGCATTGGCTGCAAAGATTGATTGGGAAGGTTGTTTCTATCGTACCGACATTGGCTACCGTGCCATTGCTCGTGAAAACGGTGGGAACCTGGAATAAGGCTGCTCGGACAGGCATTTGCGGTAAATGCCTGTCTGAACTCCCAGTGCCGCCGAGAGTTAATGGCTTCATTCACGAAGGGATTTCGCCGTGCGCTGGCTCAGGATTGCCACAGGATTGATCGTCACACTGCTGACCTTGCTCTGCACGCCCATGGCGTACGCCGAGGTCAGTGCAGGATGGTCGACGCTCGTCGACGATCAGGCCAATCTGCAACTCAGCGATGTCCGCTCCTCCCGTTACGAAACTCAGTTCAGCCCAGTCCAGCTCGATCAAGTGCGCGCTGCCAATCGCGAAGCCGCACTCTGGCTGCATTATCAAATGCCGCCAACCACTCACGAACAATTGTTGCGCATCTTTGCGCCAGATCTTGCCACCGTCGACATGTACGTCCTCGACGGCCAACACCTGATTGACCACTCGCGCACCGGCAACGATGTGCCGCGAAACGCTCAACCGCTGCCCTCCGTCGATTTCCTTCTGCCCATACCGCAAAGCAATCGCCCGCTGGATATTTACCTGCGACTGAAATCCGAACAGGAACTGCGCCCCAACATTTCGCTGCAGCCAGCCATCACGGCAGCCGCCGACGAGCGCCAGCCCCTTCTGCTGGGGCTGTTCTTCGGCTCGTTGGCCATGCTGATCCTGCAAAACATTACCCGCTTCGCCCAAACCCGTTCCACAAGCAGTCTTTGGCTGGCCGCTTGTGAGGCGTGTCTGGGCCTGAGCGCCATGCTGCTGTTGAATCTTCAGGCGCCATGGCTTACCCACTGGCATATCGCCCAAACGCCGAGCGCGCACATCGCGTTGCTGATGGCGGCGGCAACCGGGCTGCTATTCGCCCATTGTTTCTTCGTGCAACGCGGCGTCGAAGCATTGAACCGGTTACTGATGGGTTCGCTGTTGGTCATCGGGTTCGGCGCCCTGCTGGTGCTGTTCGTCGACACCCTCCCGCTCAACGTTCTGACCTTTTTGTTGGTGGCCTGCACCACCCTCACTATCACGCTGGTATCCATTTATCACCTGCAAAAAGGCTACGCACCGGCGCGCCCATTCGTCATCGCGATGATCGTCTTCAACCTGGGATGCCTGGTGATTCTTCCCGCTCTGCTCTGGTTGACCAGCATCCCGGCGCAAACGCTGATCATCGGCCTGCTGGCAGTCTTCTGTCTGTGCGGCTTGTTGATGAGCATTGCCCTGAGCGAACGCCATCGCAGCATCACCGAAGACAACTTCAGCATCAGTCGCGAACTGGCCGCGAGCACTGCCGAGATCAACGCCAAGGCCGAGTTTCTGGCCAAGATCAGCCACGAAATTCGCACGCCCATGAACGGCGTGCTGGGCATGACGGAGTTGCTGCTGGGCACACCGCTCTCCGTGAAACAACGTGATTACGTGCAAACCATTCACAGCGCGGGCAACGAGCTGCTGACGTTGATCAACGAGATTCTCGACATCTCCAAGCTTGAGTCCGGGCAGATCGAACTGGACGACGTGCAGTTCGATCTCAACGCCATGATCGAAGACTGCCTGAGTATCTTCCGCGCCAAAGCCGAGCAGCAAAGTGTCGAACTGATCAGCTTCATCCAGCCGCAAGTACCACGCGTGATCAGCGGCGACCCGACGCGCCTGCGCCAGACTCTGCTGAGCCTGCTGGAAAACGCCCTAAAGAAGACTGATGAAGGCGAGATCTTGCTGGTGGTGGCGTTGGATTCTCGTGGTGGGAAACCGCGTCTGCGCATCGCCGTACAGGACAGTGGCTCGCCGCTCACACCCAAAGAGCGCGATGCCTTGCTCCACGCCGAGCTGCACAGCAAGAATTTCCTGGCCGCGAGCAAGGTTGGCGGCCACCTCGGGCTGGTCATTGCACGGCAGCTAATCCTGTTGATGAATGGCGAGTTCGGCATTCAAAGCGGCAGCAATCAGGGCAGCACACTGTGGCTGAGCTTGCCGCTGGACCCCGATCGTCTGGAGCAACCGACCGCAGACCTGGACGGCCCGCTCAAAGGCGCTCGGGTGTTGGTGGTCGATGACAACGACACCTGCCGTAAAGTATTGGTGCAGCAATGCAGCGCCTGGGGCCTGAATGTCAGCGCCGTACCGTCGGGCAAGGAGGCGCTGGCGCTGCTGCGTACCAAAGCTCATTTGCGTGATTACTTCGACATCGTCCTGCTTGATCAGAACATGCCCGGCATGACCGGCATGCAACTGGCGGCCAAGATCAAGGAAGACCCAAGCCTCAACCACGACATCCTGTTGATCATGCTGACGGGCATCAGCAATGCGCCGAGCAAAGTCATCGCGCGCAATGCGGGGATCAAACGCATTCTGGCCAAGCCAGTAGCCGGATACACGTTGAAGACCACGCTGGCCGATGAGCTGAATCAACGTAACAAAGGCCAGTCGCCCTACCTGCCGGCTACCGTCATGAATCCTGAAATCAACGTGCCGAGTGACTTCCGCATTCTGGTGGCCGAAGACAACAGCATTTCCACCAAAGTGATTCGCGGCATGCTGGGCAAGCTCAACCTGCAGCCTGACACCGCCAGCAACGGCGAAGAAGCGCTGCGTGCTATGAAAGCCCAGCGTTACGACCTGGTGCTGATGGATTGTGAGATGCCGATTCTCGATGGATTTTCAGCGACGCAGCAATTGCGGGCCTGGGAAGTGGGCAATCAGCGGATTCGTACGCCTGTCGTAGCCCTTACCGCGCACATTCTTACAGAGCATAAGGACCGCGCCCGACAGTCCGGCATGGACGGACACATGGCCAAGCCGGTCGAACTGTCGCAGCTGCGTGAACTGGTGGAGTACTGGGTCGAGCAGCGTGCGCTCAGTCAGGCCAACGCCGCTGACCGCGATCGCTACCAGCAAAACTGACCTTCCAGGTGCGCGGCGCCTGATAGACTTCCCTCGTCCATGACTGCTGCCGCGAGCCCATACCATGCTCCACGTGTTGTTCAGCGTTTATTTGAAGATGCTGGTGCTGTATAGCCCGTTCTTTGTTTTGTCCTGCTTCATCAGCCTGACCCGCGGTTACTCTCGCAAGGAGCGGCGCCACCTCGCTTGGAAGGTTGCGCTTGCCACGCTGATCTCCAGCGTCCTGCTGTATCTGTTTGGCAGAGTGATTTTCAGCGTATTTGGCATCACCGCCGACGCCTTCAGAATTGGCGCCGGCAGCGTGCTGTTCATCTCGGCGCTAGCGATGGCGCAAGGCAAATCAGCGGTCCAGACCGATAACGTTCAACAAGACGTCACCATCGTACCGCTGACCATCCCGTTGACCGTCGGCCCCGGCACCATCGGCGCGCTGTTGGTAATGGGTGTCAGCCAGCCGCACTGGGACGACAAGCTAACCGCTATCGTCAGCATCGCACTCGCGAGCCTGACTGTCGGCGTCGTGCTCTACCTGTCCAACAGCATCGAACGGATCCTCGGCGATCAGGGCCTGCAGATCGCCAGCCGCCTGATGGGGCTGTTTGTATGCGCGCTTGCCGCGCAGATTATCTTCACGGGGATTAAAGGCTATCTGGTGCCTTAAGCCTGCGAGCAGGTCCAAGCCTTACAGGGTGAAAACTTCAAGATTTTTTAGCCCATTGCCAGTCAGATAGCCTCGGATCTTGTCCCGATATGGCGCATAGCCTTGTGCGCTGAAGCGGAACGAGGCGCCATTGGAGCGCACAGTCATGTCCCCGCTCAGGGCTTGCCAAAAGAACGGAGAATGGCTGACGGCAGTGGTTGTCATCTGTAGCCCGCAGACCAAGATGGTCACCCCGCCTGCTTCGTCAATCTGGCAGGGTACGACTTGAAAACTCTCCGAACGCCCAGCACTGAACCACGAACTGAAAAATGTCTTCGCGTGTTCGCTTTCCAGAAGCTTCTCCAACGATGAGTTCATCAACGCGCGCAATTGAGGCGATGTGGCGGTGCCTCTTGAGGCAAGGGGTAGATTGCGCAGATCACGCAGCCGCTTGATCTTCAGATTCATGGGGTCGATGGCCCCGTTCAAAGGGCTGCCGTTCTGATAAATGACCCGCTGATACTGCTCGATCCAGGGCCTCCAGGCTGCACGCTTTTGATGCTTCTTGTCGGCAGACAATTGCGCGTACAGCAGGCAGTCAAGAATGTCCTCACGTAGAGGCTGATCAATGCTGGCACCAAAGGACAGCACACTGTCACCAAACAATATTGCGCCGTCACTGGCCATCGGCTGTCTCCCGCAACGGGCTGATAAGCGCCTCGCGCCTGCTGACCAGTGCCGCCGAAATCAGAGAACGATTACGGCTAAATTCCTGCTCCTGATTACGCAGCGCATAAAATGTCAGTTCGATATCCCCCCACAGGTTATGCGCGGCGATCGGTTGGAACATGAAATCAGGTTCCAGCGGCATGAGACTGGTGAAGCTGACCCCGATCATGCACAGCGCGGAATCCGGACTTAGAAACCCCAACTGCAGAGACACATTAGTCTTGCACGCAGTGTGGCCGTGTTGATCCTGATCACCAGAAAGGCTCGAAGAAAGAGGCGTACGTTGCTGCACCTGATCTGCATATAGCCGGATCGCGGATTGATCAGGGTCCGTCAGATAACAATGCCGGATCTGTGCTTGCGCCGACATCAGTACCTCGGCGGGAATAAATGACGGCAGGTCAGCTTTTATCCAGTCCCACAGTGTGCGCGGCCCGATATCAGGCGGCGTCTGCCTGAGGTTCACGTTGCCTTTCAACTGCCAGCCAAACGCGATGCTCGCTCGGACAAACGTATCGTCCCACTGCGCGAACTCAGTAAAACGCGAATGTTTTTTCGAGGCAGCAAGTTGCATGTACAACGTCGAGTTCAAAGCATCTTCTTTATCTTGTTGTGTGCAGGTAGCCGGAATAAACAACAGACACCCGGCGCACACCACAGCCTCATCTTTTCCATGATTCATGGTCATCATCCTTGTAGAACTTCAAGATCGGGGATGCTTGGCACCCCCGAAGCTTTTTAGATTTCGAACTCTTCAATCGCTGTTAAGCCACGGCCTCCCAGTTTCTTCTGAACCGCCTCACGAAGTGTCGAGTAGTGACGAGCATTTAGCGCAAGTCCATCTCCCTCTTTATAGGTTTCAACATCGGTATGATTCCATTCCCAGAACAGGACGTTCGTAACATCGACACGCGCTGCAAAGCTGACGACAGCCAGCACCACAGTGACGGTGCCGTCTTCAGATTCGTTGCAAGTGACGATACGAACACTTCCACCGTGACTGGATTTCGACTGACGCTCGAACAGACGCAACGGCTTATCGCTGACTTTGAGCGCCTCAACGGTGTCGGCTGCCACTTTTAGCATGGCGACCGATGCAGTAGCCGGCATTGTCGCCGCAGCGATAATCGAGCTGATAACTTCAAGCCCTGCCTGTTCCATAGTGAAACGTTGGGCGGTAGCGCTGGACTCTTCGTAATTCCAGTTGGTCGAGACCCAGCCCAATACGGTCAGGACTTCGGTGTATTTGTCGTACCACTGTTTGCGGTGGGTCTTCTGATTAAACGCCTTGTTGGCCGCCAGGGACGCGAACAGAAAACTGTCCATAATGTCTTCTTTGTTCTGACGGCTCATGCCCTGGGTGAATGCAAGGATATTGCCTTCCACCACCGCCCCTGTCGCTCTAAGCTCGTCGTCCGAAGGCAGGATCGGTGAACTTGTTTCTGCAGAACGTCTTACGCGCTTGGCAGGAGCGTCGACACTATCAAACTGCTCATCCGCCAGTTCAGTCGCTTCGATGTAATCAATAAGTTCGATGTGGCCCATGTCCATTTCCTGTTTCATCTTTAATCCTTTAATTGAATGTCCTTGATGGACACACAGGAGACTAACGAAGTTTGTTGTGGCGTGCTGGCGTCGCCCAGGTATCTGAAAACACAATTGTGCGGATAAATAATCCACGCAACTTCTTCGGCTCAATAAAGATCAGGAACATCAGACTCGCCACGATCCCCATACCAATGGGCTCTTGGGCAATTCCGCGCCCAGAACGGGAAAAGGACCACTCGTTGTGTCGTGACGGTGCTCACTTGTCACACGATGTGGCAGGAGTTATTCCTGCCGGGCCTCAACCTGAAAGCGATGCACTCTCAGGAGTTTCTTCGGTAACAGGGAGAAATCTCCGACGGCCCCTTAGCATCAAGCTGTAGGTTTGGCCCCGTACCAGCGAGGTGTGTAGACCCATGCCCGACCATCGGCCCGCGCAAAGGAGCAGGTCAACGATGAACCGATCAGCACCATCGTGCGCATATCAACTTGCTCGGGATTCAGCTCACCCAAGGTGAGCACCCGCAACGATTGACCCGGACGACCGATATCGCGCCCCAGTGTCACCACCGTTTCGGGCTTGCGATGCAAACGCACGATCTCCAGCGCACGCCCCAGTTGCCACGGCCGCGAGCGTGAAATCGGGTTGTAGAACGCCAGCGCCAGATCAGCCTGGCAGGCCAGATCCAGACGTTTTTCAATGATGTCCCAAGGCTTGAGGTTGTCCGACAAAGACATCACGCAGAAGTCGTGACCCAGAGGGGCCCCTGCTTGTGCAGCGGTCGCCAGCGAAGCCGAGACCCCCGGCAGGATTTCCAGCTCGACGGCGTGCCAAGTGGCGTTTTCCGACTCATGGAGCGCTTCGAGTACCGCTGCTGCCATGGCGAACACGCCAGGGTCCCCAGAAGATACGACGACAACGGAGCGCCCCTGCGCCGCCAACTCAAAAGCATGCCGCGCGCGCTGCATTTCTTCGCGGTTGTCGGTGCAGTGCAACACCTGGTCAGGGCGAAATGGCCCGGCCATACGCACGTAGGTTTCATAACCGAGCACATCATTGGCACGTTCAAGCTCGGCCTTAACGACAGGGATCATGTAATCCCGCGCGCCAGGGCCGAGACCGATGACCGCCAGCCGCCCTCGCCCACGTCCGATCTGATCGACATCCAAAGGCTGCGGCGCCACGACGATTGCAATGCCTGCAACGTCAATGATCGGCGGCGGCAGTTGCGGCAAGGCGCGCTGAGCCAGTTCGGCCACATCAGGCGAAGCATCGACAAAGCGCAGAGGCACATTCAACTGAGCCGCCGCCGCATGCAGGCCGGGGTTGGCCATGTCGGTTTCACTGACCACCAGACACGCGAGGGACTGAATCGCAATCCGCGCGTCGTGCAATGCAGCACGCACAGCGCTTGCCAATTCAGGCACTGACGCGTCTACGGCCACCAATACGTTACGCGGGTAGATCAGCAGCTCATGCGGGGAAGGTTCGCGCTCGGCGTTGCCCACATGAATCGCCAACTGCGCGCCATCGTCCTCCGGCAGTTGCGCCTGATCCAGCCACGGGGCGGCACCTTCAATGCGTACGCTTTCGCCAGCTAGCAAATCCGAGACGAAACGCTTGCCCAGTTCAAGATCGCCCAGTGCGTAACCGGAGGGCGGATTAAGCAGACAGGTGCCAAAACGCAATTCGCCGCTCGTAGTAATTGCCGGAGCGACCTCAAGGCCCGCCGCAATCTCGCGGGCCATGACGTTGACGCCGCCCAGCCCGCCGAGCAATGGCACCACCGCACTGCCATCCTCCGCGACCGCCAAAACTGGAGGCTCAGCGCCTTTTTCCAGCAACAGCGGCGCCAGCGTGCGGATGACAATACCGGCCGCGCACAGCGCAATGATCGGTGTGTCCTGTTGGTACAACTGACGCAGCGTGGCGCCGAATTCGTTGTAACTGCGATCGGCGCCTTCGACGCGCTCAGACAGGCCATAAATCAAAGCATCAGGGTAAAGCCGTTGAATCCGCCGCGCCGTTTCCAGCGCGCCTTTGCCCAAGATGACAATTGCCGGTGCTTTCGGCGAGCCGCCGTTGAAAGTAGAAGTGCTCATCAGCCCTGCCACCGTTCGCCCGGCACAATGATCAGCGAGAAATAAGGGGATGACATCGGATCGACTTCAGCCAACGGCACGATTTTCTGATTGGCCATGGTCGCGCGCTCGACGTACAGGGCGCGGTCAGCCAGACCGGTTTCCATCAGCACCTGACGCACTTTCGGCAGATTGCGCCCCAGTTTCATGATCACCGCCGCATCGGCATCCACCAGCTTGCGTTTGAGCTCTTCAGCCGACAGCACGCCCGACAGCACCGATAAACTCTGATTGCGATAAACCAGCGGCGCACCCAGCACCGACGCGCCACCGAGCATCGAGCACACGCCCGGAATGACTTGTGCTTCGTAGCGCTCGGCCAAGCGATCATGCAGATACATATAGGAGCCGTAAAACATCGGGTCGCCTTCGCAGATCACCGCCACGTCGCGTCCGGCGTCCAAGTGCGCGGCGAGATCGGCGCTGCAGGTGTCGTAGAAATCGCTGATCACCTGCTCGTAGGACATCGGCGCCGGCAGCGCTTCAGTGGTCACCGGATAAATCAGCGGCATCAGTGTTTGCGCGTCCTGCAAATGCGCTTCAATGATGCCGAAGGCGTTGCCCTTCTTGCCCTTGGCCACGAAATACGCCACCACGGGGGATTCGCGCAGCAGGCGCAGGGCCTTGACGGTGATCAGTTCCGGATCGCCAGGGCCTACGCCCAAGCCAATCAATCGACCGCGAGGCTGCATCATTCGACCTCCGTAGCCAGCGCGTTGACCGCTGCTGCGGCCATGGCGCTGCCGCCGAGACGGCCTTGCATGATCACGTACGGCACGCCCCGACTGTCAGCGGCGAGCATGTCTTTTGATTCGGCAGCGCCAACGAATCCAACCGGAAACCCGAGGATCAACGCAGGTTTCGGCGCGCCTGCATCAAGCATTTCCAGCAGATAAAACAGCGCGGTCGGCGCGTTGCCGATGACCACAACGCTGCCTTCCAGGTGCGGCCGCCACAGCTCAAGCGCCGCAGCAGAGCGGGTGTTGCCCAGCTCACGGGCCAGGTCCGGCACGCTGCTGTCGCGCAGGGTGCAGATCACCTGATTGTTGGCAGGCAAACGCGTGCGCGTTACGCCTTCGGACACCATCCGCGCGTCGCACAGGATCGGCGCACCGGCGGCCAACGCGTCACGCCCGGCCTTGCCCGCACCCGGCGAGTAGCGCAATCCGGCGATGGCGTCGACCATGCCGCAGGCGTGAATCACCCGCACGGCGAGTTTTTCCAGGTCGGCCGGGATCGTGTCGAGTTTGGCTTCGGCACGAATGATCGCGAAGGAGTTGCGATAAATCTCCTGACCGTCGCGGATGTAATCAATCATCGGTGTTGCTCCGTGAGTCGGCGTTCAACTGCGCGCCGACTGCTTCAATAGTGAGGTCACGCCCACGCAACTCGCCGAAACCCGGCTGATCTGCGTGGCGAAAATAGAGGTCGTAATGGCCAGCGGACACGGCGAGCAGGGTCACCGGCGCTATGTGCGCGGCGGCACAGGAACGCAGGCAACCGGTCAGGTGAACCGGTTGGCTTGAACGCAGACAACCCGCCAGCTTGAAAGCGTCGGCCTTGGTATCCGCCAGACCTTTTGCGCAGGCGGCAGAGCCGGTACAGGCGATCATCTGCGCCAGCGGCTGGTCGGCGCTGACGATCAAACCTGCGTCCTGCAAACCGCTGAGCGCTTGGTCAGTATCTTGAACGGCAACGTTGCGCAGCAGCAGGCTTTGCCAAGGCGTCATCGTCAACGTGCCGTCGCCCAGTTGCTCGGCGAGGTGCGCCGCGTGGGCCAGCATCGATGGACTGAGACGCCCAAGAGGGACCACAGCACCAACCGCCACAAGACCATTTTCGGCCTGTGGATAAATGCCGATATGGCTGTTTGGTTTCGTCAGATGACGGCGCCAAGTAGTGATGGTCTGATCAGTTCGCAACGGTTTTTTCAGCCGAGCCGACAACTGCTGGATGAATGTCTGGATCGGCATGTGCGCCAGCAAATGACGCATCCTGGTTTGCTCAGGACGGGCTGATGTGAGAAACAGCTCAAGCACCGCGATCACCAGTTCATGGGCCTGATCCAGCGGCACTGCGCCAACAGGCGAATCATTCGCGGGGCAACCTGCCAGACCAAACGCCAGCAGCGTTTCGCTCTCGACCTTTACCGCCGACAGCCACAGATCATGGGGGTGCTCGAGCATCACCAGCCCTTCGCCGCCGTCCAGCGACAGCGCGAATTTGGGCGACAAGTCGTTAAAGCCAGGGTGGTTTTCCAGCGAATTCAGGATTAGCCGGGCCAGCGGTCGCGTGTCGATCAGCTGCTGCGGATCGACCCCTGCGGTGGGACTGAGCATCAGGTTACGCACGTCATCGCTGGCCGGATTGCTCGGGCCCAGCCCGGCATCGAGCATCGTGGCGATCAAACCCTTCTGATCAGCGCCGATCCCGCGAATCTGCAGATTGCCGCGGTTGGTCGCCTCGATCACGCCACTCGCGTAGCGCTCGGCGGCGCCCGCCACAGCATTGGCCTGAGCTGCTGTGATCACGCCCCCCGCGAGCTTGATCCGGCAGATCCCGCCATCCAGCGCCGGGACGATACGCAACAACCCCGGACAGGCCGAGGGGCGTAAAGGCGTGGAAAGTGGGCGAGCGGATAGCGGCTCGGTCAATGGTTCACCTGATCTGAGGCTGGATGGAAACGTGAAGAAACACTTGTCCCCCGTGGGCGCGGTATTATGCCTGCTTTGTCCGCAGGCATGAAAAGCCGGTCTGTCGGAAGTTCGATTGAGGAAAGTGCATGTCGCCGTGGCTGACAGTCGTGGGAATCGGTGAAGACGGCTACAAGGGGCTGGGAAAGAACGCACGCCACGCGCTGTTAAAAGCGCAGCTAGTGTTCGGCAGCTCGCGTCAGCTGGCCCTTTTGCCGCCGTGCATTCAGGCAGCGCGGCGTCATTGGCCGAGCCCGTTTTCGCTGAGCGCAGTGCTTGAACAGCGCGGCGCACCGGTCTGCGTGCTGGCCAGCGGTGATCCCATGCTGTTCGGCGTGGGCGTGAGCCTGACGCGTCAGGTGCCGTTCGAGGAAATGCTCGTGCATCCGGCGCCCTCTTCCTTTTCATTGGCGGCGGCGCGCATGGGTTGGGCATTGCAGGATGTGGTCACGCTGTCTGTCGTCGCGCGTCCACTGGCGGCGCTGAATGCCCAGTTTCACCACGGCGTGCGTTTGCTGGTGCTGAGCAATGACGGCACAAGCCCTGCCGGGATTGCAGGCCTGCTGCGCGAGCGCGGTTTTGGCCCCAGCCACATGAGCGTGCTGGAACATCTGGGGGGCGATGCCGAAAGACGCGTCGACGGCATCGCCAGCGAATGGGCCAATCCAGAAATTGCTGCCTTGAATCTGGTCGCCATCGACTGCCGCGCAGACGCTAACGCGCTGCGGCTCTCGACCCTGGCTGGTCTGCCAGACGAAGCCTTCGAGCACGACGGCCAACTGACCAAACGCGACATCCGCGCCATGACCCTAGCCCGCCTTGCGCCCAAGCCGGGCGAGCTGCTGTGGGACGTCGGCGCCGGTTGCGGCTCCATTGGCATCGAGTGGATGCGCGCGCACCCGACCTGTCGCGCGCTGGCGATCGAGGCCGATGAGGGCCGTCAGCAACTGATCGAATTCAACCGCGATGCGCTAGGCGTTCCGGGACTGCAACTGGTGCGTGGTACTGCGCCCCAGGCGTTGTCAGATTTGGAAGCCCCCGACGCGATCTTCATTGGCGGCGGCGTCACCCGGCCCGGCGTGCTGGACACCTGTTGGCAAAACCTGCGGTCAGGCGGTCGTTTGATCGCCAACGCCGTAACGCTGCAAAGCGAGGCTGCGCTGGTCAACTGGCGCGAAATCCACGGCGGCGAGCTGACGCGCATTCATCTGGCCCACGCCAAACCCTTGGGCGATTTCGACACCTGGCGTCAGGCATTGCCGATTACGATGCTGGAAACGGTAAAGCCCTGATGCGCGAAGAAACCGCCGAACAACCTGCGCCGCTGCGAAGCGGTTTGACCACTGGCAGTTGCGTTACAGCAACCAGTCTGGCCGCAGCGCGCTTGTTGCTCGGCGGCGAAACCAACGATGCGGTGCAGATCGTCCTGCCCAAGGGCAAGCAGGTGCAGATGCGCCTGGAGTTTTGCCGTTTGATCGCAGACGGCGCCGAAGCCGGAACGATCAAGGACGCAGGGGATGATCCCGATGTCACCCACGGCGCCTTGGTGTTTGCGCAGGTCCGGCTGATGGCCGAGAAAGGTGTGAAGTTTTTGGCAGGCCCCGGTGTAGGAACCGTTACCCGCCCAGGGCTGGTTCTAGGTGTCGGCGAGCCAGCCATCAACCCCGTGCCGCGCAAGATGATCATTGAGCATTTGGGTGGGCTGGCCGAAGAGTTAGGGTATCAGGGCGGTTTCGAAGTGACCGCCTGCGTCGAAAACGGCGGCGAGCTGGCACTCAAGACTATGAATCCCCGGCTGGGCATTCTCGGCGGCCTGTCGATTCTGGGCACCAGCGGCATCGTCCGGCCGTTTTCCTGTGCGGCCTACATCGCGTCCATTCATCAGGGCATCGACGTCGCGAAAACCAACGGTTATCTGCACATCGCCGCCTGCACCGGCAACGCCAGCGAAGACACTATGCGCGCGGTGTACGGCATCCCCGACATCGCTTTGATCGAGATGGGTGATTTTGTCGGCGCGGTACTCAAGCACTTGCGCAAAGTGCCGGTGGAAAAACTCAGTCTGTGCGGTGGTTTCGGCAAGATCAGCAAACTGGCGGCCGGCCATATGGATTTGCACAGCCGACATTCGAGCATCGACCTGCCGCAACTGGCGCGGTGGGCCGCAGACGTGGGCGCTGATGCTGCGCTGCAAGCGGCGATTGTGGGCGCCAACACCAGTCAGCAGGCGTTGGCGATGGCCGCTACTCAAGGGATCGCCTTGGGTGACGCGGTTTGTCAGCACGCGCTGGATTTCGCCCGTAGCGTGGTGCCTGCGCAGGTTCAGGTGGAGGTGTTCGCCATCGATCGACAAGGCGGCATCGTCGGGCGCGCGGGGGTTTCGGCATGAAGCGTTTGTTGCTGTTGGGCGGCGTGACTGAAGCACTGGCGATGGCGCGGCAATTGGGGCCGGAACATATTTACAGCCTGGCGGGCGTGGGACGGGTGCCGACGGATCTTGCGTGTCGGGTGCGAGTCGGCGGTTACGGCGGGGCTGAAGGGCTGGCGCAATTCGTGCGCGATGAGTGCATCGATTTGCTGGTGGACGCCACGCACCCGTATGCCGCGCAGATCAGCCAGAACGCTGCCACCGCCGCACAATCGGCGGGCATCCCGTGTTGGGCGTTGCGGCGTCCGGCTTGGGTGGCAAGTCCGGCGGATGACTGGCGCGAGGTAGAAAACTGGGACGAATTGATTGCCGCGCTGGCACCGTTCAAGCGCCCGTTGTTCACCTTGGGTCGCGAGCCGTTGCAGCATTTGCATGAGATCCCGGCGCATCAGTTCTGGACTCTCCGTGCGCTGGACGATTATCCCGGTAACGAGCGCTGCGAAGTGATTGGCGCGCGCGGGCCGTTTCTTCTGGAGGATGAGCGAGCTTTGTTTGCGCGGCGCGACATCGATGTGTTGATCAGCAAGAACAGCGGCAGCGGCGCGACCGAGCCCAAGCTGGAAGTGGCGCGCGAAAGCGGCGTCCCGGTATTGGTGTTGAAGCGCCCGGCATTGCCGATGGTGGATCGGGAGTTTTTTGGGGTCGAGGAATTACAACAGGCATTAACGGATTTACTGCCAGACACACCGCCTCGCGAATAAATTCGCTCCTACAGGGCGGGGGACGCCAAAAGGTGATCCACAAACAACGCCGCCGCCGTCGACAATCCTTCACGCGAGCGCACGCACAGCGTCAACTCGCGAGTGGCCCAGCCCTCATCCAGCGCAATCACCCGAGCGCCATCCATCTTGTAAATGCCGGCGCTGCCCAGGGGCATGATGCCGATGCCAACGCCTGCTTGCACCATCAGACACAGGGCGTCGTAACTCGACACTTCCATGCGGATTTTCAGTGAGCGACCGAGGTCGTTGGCGGCTTTGATCAGCTGAAAATTCAGGTGCGTGCCACTTCTGAGGGCGACGAATTCATAGTCCAGGGCGTCGCTGAACTTAATGCTTTCCCGATCAGCCAAGGGGTGGCCGTCAGGCACGAGCAATACCAGACGGTCGGTGCGGAACGGGAACACTTCAATGTCAGCGCCATGGGGCAAGCGGGTGAAGATGCCGACGTCGGCAAGGTTTTCAGCGACGGCTTTGGTAATGCCCAGGCTTTGCTGCTCTTCGAGCACGATGTTGATCAGCGGGTATTGGTCCATGAACGACTTGATCAGCGCGGGCATGAACTGGGTGACGGCGGAAATATTTGCCAGCACATGCACCGAGCCGCGACGGCCGTGGGAATAATCGCGCATCTGCACGACGATTTCGTTGAGGTTGTTCAGCGCACTGCGGGCCATGAATAGCAGCGACAGCCCGGCGTCGGTGGCAGTGATGCCTTTGTTGGTGCGGTTCAACAACTGAGCGTCGAGCAGCTCTTCGAGCTCACTGAGCCGCTTGCTCACCGCCGCTGCCGCAATGTGCTCGCGCTTGGCGGCTGCCGCGATAGTGCCCTCTTCGATGACGCTGACGAACAGGCGCAGTGAGACAGGATCGAGCTTCATTTAACGTACCGGGCGTGCTGACCAGAATGGCCGCCATCTTACCTCGGCTTTTGTAGGAGCGCGCTTGCCCGCGATAGCAGTGTGTCAGACAACAGATTTGTCGCAGACATACCGTTATCGCGGGCAAGCGCGCTCCTACAAATTGCGCCCGAACACACATCCTGTAGGAGCTGACGAGCAACGCGAGGCTGCGAAGCGATTCATCTGACACGCTGCAATCGCAGCCTCGCACGGGCTCGGCAGCTCCTACAAGGAAGTGCCTTCAGTTCAGTATTTACCCGACAGAAGATGCCCGGCATTCGGCACTTTGGCTTCCAGGCCCAGGGTTTTGAGGATTTGATAAACGGTAGCGACCGACGCCGACAAAACGGGTTTGTCGAGGCGATCCTGTACGACCTGGATTGCAGGCAGCGAAGGCATCTGCACGCAGCACGACAGCACAACGCCGTCAGCCTGTCCGATGTTCAACCGGTCCGCGTGGGCCACCAGATCCATCGGGTCCAGACGACCGACCGCCAGGTTGTCAGACACTTCCAGGCTGATGGAATCCACCACCTCGATCCCCGCCGCTTCGATGTAATCGATAACCTGTTGCGTCAGCGGCTTCATGTACGGGGTGATGATCGAAACTTTTTTGTAGTTCATCAGGTTCAGGCTGTCGATCAGTGCGCCCGCCGAGCTGAGCACCGGCGTCGGCGCCTGATTGTCCTGCACGGTTTTGCTCAGGCGGTCCTGGGAAACTTTGTGGTAACCCGCGCCCTGGCACATGATCGCCACCAGGCAGGCGTAGGCCATCACATCCACACGCGCATCACTCAATTCCAGCGCGCAGCGGTCGCTGTCGATGTCCATTTTTTTCAGCTCTTCAGGGCTGACTTTCATCATGCGCATGCGCGAAGAGTGGAAGGTGAAATGCTCTTCCGGGAACAGCGAGTAACGCGAAGTCAGCATCGCCGGAATTTCGGTCTCCATCGTGGTGTTGGAGCTGGGAACGATTTGGCCAATCCGAAAGTTTTTCATGTTCAGTCCTCTCACTTGGTCGAACGAATGTCATCTGCGACCGATGTTAGGCGTGAGGGCTGAAGCGGCATATCAGGCATTGGCGAGGTTGCCATCGCGTACGGCGATGGCAACCTCCAAAGCGTTGTAAAGAGTTATCCGCGAGAAAGCGCAGCGTCGGACGCCGAGCTCTGGGTGTGGTCCTCTACCTTATCGCCTGTTGCCAACATTGCTCGGGGGATCGACAGAATCAACGCGCCACTGACGAACAAACAGGCGCCAAGAACGTATGTCCCATTGTTGATGTTGCCGGTCAGGTTTTCTGCCACAGCGGTGATCATTGAACCGGTAAAGCCTGACAGATTGCCAATGGCGTTGATCATGCCAATCCCTGCTGCGGCCGCGACGCCTGACAGCACCGACCCTGGCAGGGTCCAGTAGATCGGCATCAGGCTGAGCACGCCGGAGGCCGAAACGCTGAGGAAGATAATCGACAGCACGACGTTGTTGGCGAAATAGGCGCTGAGGATCAACCCCACCCCACCAATGAAGGCCGGGATGGCCGCGTGCAAACGGCGCTCGCCGGTCTTGTTGGAATGACGTGCGTTGAGCGTCATGGCGATAACGGCAATGCCGTAAGGAATGGCGGTCAGCAGGCCAATGTCCAGCGGGTTGGAAATCCCGGCACTTTTGATGATCGAAGGCATCCAGAATGCCAAGCCGTAAAAGCCGGTGTTGAACGTCAGAAGAATCAGCACCAGCAGCCAGACACGACCGTTGAAAAACACCTCACGCAGGCTCGTCGCCTTGCCTTTGTTGTCGGTTTTCAGGTTGGCCTTGAGCATGGCCTTCTCAGCCGGTGACAACCATTTGGCTTTGTCGATGTTGTCGGCCAACAGGCAAATCACCACCACCGCCATTATCACTGAAGGGATGCCCTCGACGATCAGCATCCACTGCCAGCCTGCCATGCCGTGTACGCCTTGCATCTTGGTCATCAGCCAGCCGGACAAAACCCCGCCCAGCGTCAGACTGATCGGCATGGCCATCAGAAAACCCGACATCACCCGGCTTTGACGGCGAGTTGGGAACCAGTAGTTGAGGTACAGAATCACACCGGGGAAGAAACCCGCCTCGCAGATCCCGAGCAAGAACCGCAGGATGTAAAACATGGTTTCCGACTGGACGTGGAAAACACCAGCCAGCGGCACAGTGAAGGCCACGGCAATCGATACCACAGCCCAACTGAGCATGATGCGGGCGATCCAGAAGCGCGCGCCGAAGCGATGCAGCAACAGATTGCTCGGGACCTCAAACAAGAAATAACCCCAGAAAAACACGCTCGCGCCAAGGGCGTAGACGGTGTTGCTGAAGCCTAGGTCGTTGAGCATATCGAGCTTGGCAAAACCGATGTTCACACGGTCCAGATAGGCCGCCATGTAACACAGCAGCAGGACGGGGAGGATGCGCAGGATGACTTTGCGATAAGTCCGGTCTTCAAAGCCGGCGTCGCCCGCACCCGTGGCACCGGGTTGGCGCTGGGAAACAGTTTGCATGTGAGGGCCCCTAGGCACTGTGAGTGCCTGATTGTTTTTATTGGGAGTGAAGCAGTGTGGCGTGACGAGCGATGTTACCGGTAACAATCCGGTTAATCCAGAGTCGGTGGGGACTTGCTCGATGACATGTTTCGATTGAGTGATAACGGCGCGTTATCGGGGTGAAAGGCAAACCTCACATGTTCGCTGTTACAGGAACGTGCCCGCCTGCGGCGTCGTCAGGTGATAAGTCTGCCGCTGGTATGCCGCTTTCCTAATCAATCCCCTGCAATGATTTCGCGTCGCGTGCATTCTTAAAAAGGATCTCGGCGAACTCCAACGCCGCACCCAGTAATGGCTCGCCCTTACGTGTGAGGATGCCGTAGTCCTGGGGGGCAAGTTTCAACGAGGTATTGAGGATCGTCAGCAGACCGCTCTCCAGATGCGGCCCGACCATCGATTCCGGCAACATAGCGACCATCGGCCCCGACTGCAGGACCTGTAGAAAGGTCTGCATCGAAATCGTATCCACGGTGTTCTTGGGCGTGGCAATGCCCGCTTTCGCAAACGCCTGTTCCATTCGCGCACGAATGGGCGTGCCAATCGGGTACATGATCCACGGCCATTTACCCAGTTCTTCCAGCGGTGTTTCGTCTTGCTGCGTCAGCGGGTGCCGGCTGTTGACCACCATACAAAAAGGTTCTGGCGCCAGCGCACGGAAGTCATAGATCTGCTGTTGATTTTCATGGGTGAAACGGGCGACGGCGAGATCGAGCTTTTTGTCCTCAAGCATCTCCATCAGGTGGTCGCTCGTTTGCTCCACCACCTCTATCGACAGCAGCGGCCAGCGCTGCTTGATCTGCACAATGGCGTCCGGAAGCACCACGGCGGTTGCCGCAAAAATCGCCCCGACCTTCAAAAAACCATGACCACCTTCGCGCAGGCTGCTGATTTGATCGACGAACTTACTCGCGTCATTCAGGGCGATCTGCGCGTAGCGCAGCACATGTTCGCCCAAAGCCGTGGGCGGCATATTACGCGGCAGCCGCTCGAACAAATCAAAGCCCAGCTGCTTCTCTATCTCGCGCAGCATCTTGCTCACGGCGGGCTGGCTGAGGTTCATGTGCTGCGCGGCTAGGTGCATGTTGCGGGTGCGCGCCAGCGTGTCGATCAGCATCAGATGCTTGTACTTCAGCCAGTTGCACAGGTGCGGCAAGGAGATATCGGACACGAAGATGACCTCAGCAAGCGATAACCCAGTGTTATCGATAATTGAGCAGATGTCATTGGAGTTTATCGGGCCCGGTCATTAGCGTGAAACTTTCCATAACAAGAATTTCAGCTCAAGGACTTCGCCCATGCCCCTCCAACTGACTCCTGAAAACTCCCTGCCTGCCGATGGTTTGAGTGGCACGCTGATTGGTCGCGCCTGGGTGCCGGGCAATGTTGCCGGGCCTTCTGCGGTAGTGCTGCGCGCCGACGGCGTGTTTGATGTATCCGAGCGTTTCGCCACCTTGAGTGAGCTGCTTGAATCCGAATCGCCCTTGCAGGCCGTGCGCCAGATCCAGGGCACATTGGTCGGCAGCGTCGAAGACCTGCTGGCGAACTCCGGCACTCATCCGGACCTCAATAAACCGTTTCTGCTCGCCCCTGCCGATCTGCAAGTGATCAAGGCCGCTGGGGTGACCTTTGCGGCCAGCATGATCGAGCGCGTGATCGAGGAGCAGGCCGCGGGTGATCCGGCCAAGGCCGAAAGCGTGCGCGCGATTGTACACGCGGCAATTGGCGACAACCTGCGCAGCATCAAGCCGGGCTCCGAACAGGCGACCAAACTCAAGGCGCTTTTGATCGAGCAGGGCATGTGGTCGCAATATCTGGAAGTCGGCATCGGGCCAGACGCAGAAATCTTCACCAAAGCGCCGGTTCTGGCGGCCGTGGGCACTGGCAGCGAAATTGGTATTCACCCCAAATCCGAATGGAACAACCCGGAGCCCGAAGTGGTGCTGGCGGTCAACAGCCGCGGACAGATCCACGGCGCGACCCTGGGTAACGACGTCAACCTGCGGGATTTCGAAGGCCGCAGTGCGCTGCTGTTAAGCAAGGCCAAGGACAACAACGCGTCATGCGCCATCGGCCCGTTCATTCGCCTCTTCGACGAGACGTTCAGCATGGATGACGTGCGCAATTGCGTGGTCGAGTTGCAGGTCAAAGGCGAAGACGGTTACGTGATGAAGGGCTCAAGCTCGATGTCGCAGATCAGCCGCGACCCGGAAGACCTGGCCGCGCAGACCCTCAACGAAAACCACCAATACCCGGACGGCTTCCTGCTTTATCTCGGCACCCTGTTCGCGCCCACCGAGGACCGCGACAACGTTGGCGGCGGCTTCACCCACAAGCTGGGCGATCAGGTAAGCATCAGCAGCCCCCTGCTTGGCAGTCTGCATAATCAGGTGACCCACAGTAGCAAGGCCAAGCCCTGGACCTTCGGCGTCGGCGCGCTGGTGCGCAATCTGGCGGCGCGGAATCTGTTGTCGCGTTGAGTGCTGACTCAATCAGGTGCTTTCACGAGCGAGCACCTGATAACCGACGGCAATGCTTTCTTTTGGTCGATCAGTCCTCGAGCGCAGCGCATCGGCGCTGGCGATCAACAGTTCACCGGCGCGACGACCAATACCGTAAGGGTCGACCGCGACAGTGCTGATCGTGGGGTTGCAATAGCGCGACACTTCAAAATCGCCGAAGCCCGCCACTGCGATGTCCTGCGGCACGCGAAGGCCCTGACGATGACACTGCATGATCGCCCCGAACGCTGACAGATCACTCACGCACATCACCGCCTCGGTGTCTGGCCACTTTTCCAGCAACCTGCGCACTGACTCGCCGCCATGACTCATGGTGATTGGCGAGTCGCCGTATTCCATCAAGCGCGGCTCGCCCAAGCCCAGCTCGGCCACGGCTTGAAGGTAACCCCGCTGGCGCTGCTGACCTCGATGATCCAGCGGGGATGCGCCGCCGATGTAGCCGATGCGTCGATAACCGCGCTGGTGCAAATGCGCCACCATCGCGGCGGCAGCTTGCGCGTTGGAAAACCCCACGGCCTGATCAATGGGCTGCTCAGGCAGGTCCCAGGTCTCCACAACCGGCACTTGCGCTTGGTGCAGCAGCTTGCGAGTGATGTCCAGGTGCGCGGCGCCAGTGAGCATTACACCCAGTGGGCGGTGGCGCAGCAGCGTGCGCACCAGCAGTGCTTCCTGTTCGAGGTGGTAATCGGTATCGCCAAGCAACAGGCACAAGCCTTTCTCGCGCACGACATCGTTGAGCCCGCGCACAGTGTCTGCAAAGTTGGAGCTGACCAGCGAGGGCACCAGCGCAACGATGAATTCCGAGCGGCCGCTGGACAGCGTGCCCGCCGACGCATCCGGCAGATATCCGAGACTGTCGATGGCGGCCATCACGCTGTCGCGGGTCTTGTCGGAAACCTCGCGACCGGCCAGCACGCGGGATACCGTCATCTTCGAGACGCCCGCCAGTTTTGCCACGTCGGCCATGCGCGGTGCAGCAATGCGTTGCTCGGGGATGCTGCTGCCAGGGACGTCCAGACTCATTGAGTGCCTTCTAAGGGGAGATAAAGCGCTCCCGATTATACATAGCGCCAATCCTGTCGGAGGCGGGATACAGCACAGCTGAAAACACAACAAAGCGGTTTACAAAATGAATTCGCACAAGCAATGTTACCGGTAACAAATATAAATAAGCAGCTTTCAGGGCTGCTAATACTCAAGAGACCTGAGCCATGACCGACCTTTCAAAACGCCGCCTGCGCAGCCAGAACTGGTTCGACGACCCCGAACACGCCGACATGACCGCGCTCTACGTCGAGCGCTACATGAATTACGGCCTGACCCGCGAAGAGTTGCAGTCCGGTCGTCCCATCATCGGCATCGCGCAGACCGGCAGCGACCTTGCGCCGTGCAATCGTCATCATCTGGAACTGGCCAAGCGCGTGCGGGAAGGGATTCGTGACGCGGGCGGGATTCCGATGGAGTTTCCGGTGCATCCCATGGCCGAACAAACCCGTCGACCCACGGCGGCTCTGGATCGCAACCTGGCGTATCTGGGGCTAGTGGAAATCATGCACGGCTACCCCCTCGACGGCGTGGTGCTGACCACTGGTTGCGACAAAACCACCCCGGCCTGTTTGATGGCGGCGGCGACTACCGATCTGCCGTCGATTGTTTTGTCCGGCGGGCCGATGCTGGACGGTCGGCACAAGGGCGAACTGATCGGCTCCGGCACAGTGTTGTGGCATGCGCGCAATCTGATGGCGGCTGGCGAGATCAACTATGAAGGCTTCATGGAAATGACCACTGCCGCGTCGCCATCGGTGGGTCACTGCAACACCATGGGCACCGCGCTTTCGATGAACGCGCTGGCCGAAGCGCTGGGCATGTCGCTGCCTGGTTGCGCAAGCATTCCGGCGCCGTATCGCGAGCGCGGGCAGATGGCCTACATCACTGGCAAACGTATTTGCGACATGGTTCGCGAGGACATGCGGCCGTCGCAGATCATGACCCGCGAGTCCTTCGAAAACGCCATTGCCGTGGCCTCGGCGTTGGGGGCTTCGAGCAACTGCCCGCCGCATCTGATCGCCATTGCCCGGCACATGGGCATCGAGTTGAGCCTGGACGATTGGCAGCGCATCGGCGAAGACGTGCCGCTTTTGGTGAACTGCATGCCCGCTGGCAAATACCTGGGCGAAGGTTTTCACCGCGCGGGCGGCGTTCCGGCTGTCATGCATGAGCTGCAAAAGGCCGGGAAACTGCACGAAGACTGCGCCTCGGTCTCAGGCAAAACCATTGGAGAGATCGTACGTACGACGGTGGCGAGCGATGCTGATGTGATTCGCCCGTACGACGACCCCCTCAAGCACCGGGCGGGCTTTATCGTGCTCAGCGGTAACTTTTTCGACAGCGCGATCATGAAGATGTCGGTGGTCGGCGAGGCTTTCCGCAAGACCTATCTGTCGGAACCGGGCAACGAGAACAGCTTCGATGCGCGAGCCATCGTGTTCGAAGGGCCGGAGGACTATCACGCCCGCATTAATGACCCGTCCCTTGAGATAGACGAACGCTGCATTCTGGTGATTCGTGGCGCAGGGACGGTAGGTTATCCGGGCAGCGCGGAAGTGGTAAACATGGCGCCACCCGCCGAGCTGATCAAGCGCGGGATCGATTCGCTGCCGTGCTTGGGGGATGGCCGACAAAGCGGGACCTCGGCCAGCCCGTCGATTCTCAATATGTCGCCGGAAGCGGCCGTCGGTGGAGGCTTGGCGCTGCTGAAAACCAACGACCGACTGCGGGTGGACCTGAACAATCGCAGCGTGAACGTGCTGGTGTCGGACGAGGAAATGGCAGAGCGGCGGGCGAGCTTCGTACCGAGCATGCCGCCATCGCAAACGCCGTGGCAGGAGTTGTATCGGCAACTGGTCGGGCAGTTATCCACAGGCGGCTGTCTTGAACCGGCGACGTTGCATCTGCGGGTGATCGCCAGAAGCGGAGAGCCACGGCATTCCCATTGATTGGAGATCAAGCACAACCTGTAGGAGCGAACTTGTTCGCGAGGCGCCATGCCTGAGACACCGCATGAAGTGCTCGCCAACAAGTTGGCTCCTACAGAGGTTTGGATCTCGGGCGTTGCTGATTTTTCGATCCGACACAGCACCTGTAGGAGCGAACTTGTTTGCGAGGCGGCGTGCCTGAGACACCGCATGAAGCGCTCGCCAACAAGTTGGCTCCTACAAGACCGCGCGTCATCCCACACCAATGGCACCACGCGCAGGTTCGGCGGTCGCATTCAAAGCAGTATCAATCCCTGGAACTCACTTCTGAATGAGGAAATCCCGGCATGACTTCATCGACGCAAAAACCCGTCTGGTTCATCACTGGCTGCTCCACTGGCTTTGGCCGCGAGCTGGCCATGCACACCCTGAGCCTGGGCTACCCGACAGTCGTCACCGCGCGTAATCCGCAGCAGGTCGAGGACATCGTCAAAGGTCACGAAAGCAATGCGCTAGTGCTCAAGCTCGATGTCACCGACGCCGCGCAAGTGGATGCTGCGGTGAAGGCCGCCACTGAGCGTTTCGGCCAGATCGACGTGCTGGTGAACAACGCGGGTGTCGGCTACTTTGGCGCGTTCGAGGAAAGCGACATCAGCGAAGTTCGGCAGATGTTCGAAATCAACGTCTGGGGCTTGACCGCGATGACCCGCGCCGTGCTGCCCGGCATGCGCAAGCGCCGATCTGGCACGGTGGTGAACATCTCATCGGTGGGCGGACTGGTAGCGTTCCCGTCGCTGAGCTTTTACAACGCCTCCAAGTTTGCGGTGGAAGCGCTTTCAGAATCGCTGTCTCAGGAAGTCGAGCCGCTGGGCATCAAGGTGCTGCTGGTCGAGCCCGGACCGTTTCGCACCGATTGGGCAGGCCGCTCAGCCAACCAGGCCACCAGCACGATTGCCGATTATCAGGAAACGTCCGGCAAGCGCACCGAAGCTACCCGCAGTTATAGCGGCAACCAGCCGGGCGATCCAAAGCGCGCCGCCGTGGCGATCGTCGATACCGTTAACGCGCCGAACCCGCCATTGCGCCTGTTGCTGGGCAAAATTGCAGTGGGTGTCGCGCAAGGCAAGCTGAAGACGCTGAGCAAGAATTTCGACGACTGGACCACAGTCAGCGAGAGCGCGGATTTCCCTGAGTAAACGCATCACCCCTGTAAACGCGCAATCTCTGTAGGAGCGAACTTGTTCGCGAGGCGGTGTGCATGAGACACCGCATGAAGTGCTCGCCAACAATTTGTCACCTACAGGGGTCCTTTTTCAGATCAGCTTCGGCAAACCCGCCTGCATCTCGGCAAACCGGCTGCGCAGCAACGAATGCAACTGCTGTATCGCTGGAGAAAACTGCTTGCGGTGCGGGCACACCAGGTTCAACGGCGTCGGTTCGCCGGGATAATCCGGCATCAGTACTTCCAGCCGCCCTGCGCGCACGTCCTCGCTGACATCCAGCCACGATTTGTAGGTGATGCCCTCCCCTGCAACCGCCCAACGCCGGGCGACGTCGGCGTCATCGCTGAACAGCGGTCCCGTCACACTCAGCGCCCGAGAGCCGATCCGCCATTTGTCGTAAATACGCCCGCTCAAGGTGTACAGCAGACAGTCATGACGCAACAAGTCATCCGGCGTTTGCGGACGTCCATGGCGCGCAAGGTAATCCGGAGCGGCCACCAATACCCGCCTGTTCCACGGTGCGAGGGGCAGCGCGATGTAGTTGGCGTCCTCGATCACGCCGTAGCGGATCGCGACATCGACTGGATCGCGAAACATGTCTGCGACTTGATCAGACAAAAAGAACCGCATGGCCAGCGCCGGGTGTTGCCGCCGAAATTCGGAGAGCCACGGCAGCAGGATATTGCGTCCCAGGTCCGAAGGCGCTGCCACTTGCAGCACTCCACGCAATTCGGCGCTTTCGCGGCGCAGTTTCTCACGGCCATCTCTCAGCGCATCAAGCACGGTTTGCGCGGTGGGCAAATATTGTTCGCCCTCAAGGGTCAGGCGCAGGCTGCGCGTCGATCGCGCGAACAACCGAATATCCAGTTCGCGCTCCAGACGCTTGATCGCCGCCGCCACTTGCCCCGGCAGTAAATCTACCTCCCGCGCAGCATTTGAAAAGCTGCCCAGCGCCGCCGTGCGAACGAAGAGATTAAGATCGTCGATGCGGATCATTTTCACTCCAGCTGTGAAAGTGTTCGCGCATTCTGCCGGTTTTTCTTTTCCGCAGCGAAGGTGAATATGGGGTCACTAATTTGAATGAATGTCCGCTGCGGACGTTCGAACGTTTTTACGCCTTGAAAAGGAAGCCTCATGAAAGCCATCGCCTTTACCCAACACGGCCTGCCCATCGAAGACCCGAACGCGCTGATCGACATGGATCTGCCCAAACCTACACCGGGTCCTCGTGATCTATTGGTAGAAGTACGGGCCATTTCCGTGAACCCGGTGGACACCAAGATCCGCGCCGGTTCTGCGGCCACCGAACCGAAAGTTGTGGGTTGGGACGCCGTCGGCACCGTTCGTGAAGTGGGCAGCGATGTGACGTTGTTCCAGCCAGGCGATGAGGTGTTTTACGCCGGTTCCATTGCTCGCCCGGGCAGCTACAGCGAATTTCATCTGGTGGACGAACGCATCGTCGGGCACAAGCCCAAATCGATTAATGATGCCCACGCTGCTGCCCTGCCGCTGACGTCGATCACCGCTTGGGAGTTGCTGTTTGATCGACTGGGCGTGCCTGAAGGTGGCGGTGAAGGTGACAGCCTGTTGATTGTCGGTGCCGGCGGCGGTGTCGGCTCGATCCTCGTGCAACTGGCGCGGCAGCTGACCAAAATGACGGTGATCGGCACCGCTTCCCGCCCTGAAACCAGCGACTGGATCAAGCAACTCGGCGCGCATCATGTGATCGACCACAGCAAGCCACTGGTTGAACAACTGGAGCAGATCGGCATCGGCCAGGTCAGCCATGTCGCCAGCCTCACACACACTGACAGCCACTTCGCCCAACTGATCGAAGCCCTGCGCCCACAAGGCAAACTGGCACTGATCGACGACCCGAAAACCCTCGACGTGATGCCGATGAAGCGCAAGGCGCTGTCGCTGCATTGGGAACTGATGTTCACTCGCTCGCTGTTCGAAACGCCGGACATGATCAAACAGCACGAACTGCTCAACCGCGTTGCCGACCTGATCGATCAAGGCGTGCTGAAGACCACGCTGGGCGAGCATTTTGGTGCGATCAATGCGGCTAACCTGCGTCGTGCCCATGCGGTGATCGAAAGCGGGAAAGCTAAGGGCAAGATCGTGCTGGAAGGGTTTTAAGCAACGCAGATGACCTGTAGGAGCGCGCTTGCCCGCGATCGCCGTATGTCTGTAATGACTACGTCGTCTGACACACCGCAATCGCGGGCAAGCGCGCTCCTACAAAGTTTCGGCGCAATCGGGTCGCCATGCCCGATCGGCGCCGTTGATTTGCCCCAATGCCCCCGCTCTGCTAGTGTCGCGCCCGTTTAACGTCTACCGGGATAGCCGCCATGGCCCGCAAGAAAGCTGCACTGGATTTCGAACAGTCCCTCACCGATTTGCAAACGCTGGTTGAGCGTCTGGAGAACGGCGAGCTGTCGCTGGAAGATTCGCTGACCGCGTTCGAACAAGGCATCCGCCTGACCCGCGAATGCCAAAGCGCCCTCGCCCAGGCCGAGCAAAAGGTTCAGGTATTGCTGGAACGTGATGGCGAACTGGCCGAAGAACCCTTCGACGCAGAACAACCCGAATGATTTCCGACTATCAGGCCCTCAGTCAGGCGCGCGTGAATACGGCGCTGGACAGTCTGTTCGTCGCACCCAGCCCTGAACTCAACCGCCTCTACGACGCCATGCGCTACAGCGTGATGAACGGCGGCAAACGCGTACGACCGCTGCTGGTTTACGCGGCCTGCGAAGCCCTCGAGGGCAACGCGGACGAGGCTAACGGCGCCGCCTGCGCGGTTGAACTGATTCATGCCTATTCATTGGTGCATGACGATCTGCCGGCCATGGACGACGATGATTTGCGTCGCGGCCAGCCCACGACTCACAAGGCTTTTGACGAAGCTTGTGCGATTCTGGCCGGTGATGGCCTGCAAAGCCTGGCCTTCAGCGTGCTGACCGATCCGCGCCTCACGCCTCACTCGGCCGAAACACGTCTGAGCATGGTCAGCACCCTGGCTCAAGCGGCCGGGCCGGCGGGCATGGTCGGCGGTCAAGCCATCGATCTGGGCTCGGTCGGACTCAAACTCGACCAGACTGCGCTGGCCTTCATGCACCGGCACAAGACCGGCGCGCTGATCGAAGCCAGTGTCCGGCTCGGCGCCCTCGCCAGTGGCAATGCCAGTCAGGTTCAGCTCGATGCGCTGCAAATCTACGCACGCGCCATTGGCCTTGCGTTTCAGGTGCAGGACGACATTCTCGATGTCGAGAGCGATACCGCCACCTTGGGCAAACGTCAGGGTGCCGACATCGCCCGCGACAAGCCGACCTACCCAGCGCTGCTGGGGCTGGACGAAGCCAAACTCTACGCCCTAGAACTGCGTGATCAGGCGCTGACTGCGCTGGACGCGTTCAACTCCGCCGCCGAACCGTTGCGGGCGCTGGCGCGATACATCGTTGAACGCCGCAGCTGATTTCACCTTTGTAGGAGCGCGCTTGCCCGCGATGGGGCCCGTTCAGTCAATATGTTTGTGACTGACCCACCGCAATCGCGGGCAAGCGCGCTCCTACAAGTGCATACCCCCCGCGCCCCGCTTGCGCAATCTGAGCATCCATCGGTTGCAGTTCATGTGCAGCATGCGATGCATCAGGTAAACTGCTGCCTCTTTTACGGATAACGATTCGCCTGATGCCCACGACGTTCAAAGAGATTCCCCGCGAGCGCCCGTCCACGCCTCTGCTCGACAGTGCAGTGACGCCGGATGGCCTGCGCCGGTTAGGTGAAGCAGAGCTCGAAGCCCTGGCTGACGAACTGCGCCTGGAGCTGCTCTACACCGTTGGCCAGACGGGCGGCCACTTTGGCGCCGGCCTTGGCGTGATCGAACTGACCATTGCTCTGCATTACGTATTTGATACCCCCGACGACCGGCTGGTCTGGGACGTCGGTCATCAAGCGTATCCGCACAAAATCCTCACCGGGCGTCGCCAGCAGATGTCGACCCTGCGCCAGAAAGGCGGCGTCGCAGCCTTCCCGCGTCGTAGCGAGAGCGAGTACGACACCTTCGGCGTTGGCCACTCCAGCACCTCGATCAGCGCGGCACTGGGCATGTCTCTCGCTTCGCGCCTGCAAGGCAGCGACCGCAAAGCCATCGCCGTGATCGGGGATGGCGCACTGACCGCTGGCATGGCTTTCGAAGCGCTGAATCACGCGCCGGAAGTCGCCGCAGACATGCTGGTCATTCTCAATGACAACGACATGTCGATCTCGCGCAATGTCGGCGGGCTGTCTAACTACCTGGCCAAAATTCTTTCCAGCCGCACCTACACCAGCATGCGCGAAGGCAGCAAAAAAGTGCTGTCGCGTCTGCCCGGCGCGTGGGAAATCGCCCGCCGTACCGAGGAATACGCCAAGGGCATGCTGGTCCCCGGCACACTGTTCGAAGAGCTGGGCTGGAACTACATCGGCCCAATCGACGGCCACGACCTGCCGACGCTGATCGCCACCCTGCGCAATATGCGTGACCTCAAAGGCCCGCAGTTCCTGCACGTGGTGACCAAAAAGGGCAAAGGATTCGGGCCAGCCGAGGTCGATCCAATCGGCTATCACGCCATCACCAAGCTCGACCCGCTGGATGCACCGGCCGCAGCGCCCAAACCAGCCAGCGGGCCGAAGTATTCCGGCGTGTTCGGCCAATGGCTGTGCGACATGGCCGAAGCGGACTCGCGTCTGGTCGGCATCACGCCAGCGATGAAAGAAGGCTCGGACCTCGTTGAGTTCAGCGAGCGCTTCCCAGACCGTTATTTCGACGTGGCGATTGCCGAGCAGCACGCAGTAACGCTCGCCGCTGGCATGGCCTGCGAAGGCTCCAAACCGGTTGTGGCGATATATTCGACCTTCCTGCAACGCGGCTATGACCAACTGATTCACGACGTCGCGGTGCAAAATCTCGACGTGCTGTTCGCCATCGATCGCGCAGGTCTGGTGGGCGAAGACGGCCCGACCCACGCAGGCAGCTTCGATCTGTCATTCCTGCGCTGCATCCCCGGCATGCTGGTGATGACGCCAAGCGATGAGAACGAATTGCGCAAAATGCTCAGCACCGGTCATCTGTTCAAGGGTCCGGCAGCCGTGCGTTATCCGCGCGGTACCGGCCCGAACGCGGTGATCGACAGCAATCTTGAGCCGCTGGAAATTGGCAAGGGCATCGTCCGCCGTAATGGCAGCAAGGTCGCGATTCTGGTCTTTGGCGTTCAACTGTCCGAGGCGCTGAAAGTGGCCGAAAAGCTGGACGCTACCGTAGTCGACATGCGCTTCGTCAAACCGCTGGACGAAGCACTGGTTCGTGAAATGGCCGCCAGTCACGACCTGCTGGTGACCGTCGAAGAAAACGCGATCATGGGCGGCGCCGGTGCGGCGGTCAGCGAGTTTTTGGCGCGGGAAGACATTCTCAAGTCAGTGCTGCACCTGGGCCTGCCAGATGTTTACGTCGAGCACGCCAAGCCCGCACAGATGCTGGCCGAATGTGGACTGGATGCAGCCGGGATTGAAGTGTCGATCACCAAGCGCCTACAAAAAATCCTGCCGATTTAACGCAAAACTCTGTAGGAGCGAACTTGTTCGCGAGGCGGTGCAACTGACACACCGCATCAATCCTCGCCAACAAGTTGGCTCCTACAGTTCAGGGTTCCCCATGACACTCCCCCGCCTTGCTCTGACCCTTTCGCTGCTTCCTTGCGCCCAGGCCTTCGCCGACGCGCCCTCCCGCGATGACGCGCTAAAGCTGCCAGACGTACTCATCAGCGCCAATCGTCAGGTTGAAGAACGCAGCGCCAGCACGGCCGCCAACAGCGTGTTCACCCGCGAAGACATCGACCGCCTGCAACCGACCAGCGTCACCGACCTGCTCAATCGCGTGCCCGGCGTGCAAGTGGCGCCCAGCGGCGGACGCGGGAGCCTGCCAGGTATTTACATTCGCGGTACCAAAGCCGCGCAAAGCCTGGTGCTGGTAGATGGTGTGCGCATCGCCAACGCGACCTCGGCCGACAGCGCGCTGCAGTATTTGAACATCGATCAGATCGAGCGCGTGGAAGTGCTACGGGGTTCGCGTTCGGCCATTTATGGGGCGGATGCGATTGGTGGGGTGATTCAGATTTTCACCCGGCGCGGTGGCGAGCAACCGTTGCAAGCGCGGCTGCACATGGGCGTTGGTAATCACGGAGCAGCGCAACGCAGTCTTGGGTTGTCGGGAGGCGACGCGAAAACCCGCTTCAACCTCGGTGCCAGTCTCGATGAAACCCAAGGCATCGATCGCACCGGAACGTCATTCGCCAGCGACAATGACGAAGACGCCTATCGCAACAAGTCAGTGAGCCTGAACCTCAGCCACCAGTTAAGCGACGATGTAGAGATCGGCATGAGCGCGCTGGATAACCGCGGCAAAACCGAATTCGACAACCCCTTCGGGCTGTTCGACCCGGTCACGTTCAACAGCGTCGGCCAGCAGCAATACAGCGATTTCGAGCTCAGCAGTCTGGGCACTTACCTGGACATGCGCGTCAATGAACACTGGAAAACCCGGCTTGAACTGAGCCACAGCGAGAACCGCGAGAAGACCTTCGACAAGCTCAGCACCGATGGCTACGTGTTCAACACCTACCGCGATTCGGTGAACTGGCAGAACGACCTGGCGCTTAACGATCAGCACAGCCTGATGATTGGCGGCGACTGGTACGAAGATCGGGTCAACAGCAGCACGCCGTTCGACGAAGACAGCCGCTGGAACCGCGCCGTGTTCGTGCAGCACCGATTCAAGGGTGAACACTTCTCCACGGAACTGGGCGTGCGTCGCGACCAGAACCAGCAGTTCGGCAGCCAGAACACCTGGAGCGGCACGCTGACCATGCCTCTGAATGAGCGCAACGACTTGCTGCTGTCCTACAGCGAAGGCTTCCGAGCGCCAACGTTCAATGATCTGTATTACCCCGACTTCAGCAATCCGGATCTCAAGCCCGAACACTCGAAAAGCTACGAACTGCAATGGCGCAGCCGCGTGAGCGAGACCACCCAGCTGGAGGCTTCGCTGTATCGCACGGACCTTGAGGACGCCATCGCGCTGGATGCCAATTTCCGCCCGGAAAACATAGGGTCGGCGCGCATTAACGGTTTTGAAGCGTCCCTCAAGCAGCAGGTGTTGGGCTGGAACGCAGATCTGGGCGTCTCGATCATCGATCCTCGCGACCGAGACACCGGGCGAACACTGAACCGCCGCGCACGCCGGACGTTGAATCTGGACATGGACCGGCAATTTGATCGCTTAGGTCTAGGCGCCAGCTGGCAGGCGGTCAGCGGTAGTTACAACGACGAGGCCAACCAGCAATCCATCGGTGGCTACGCACTGTTCGGCCTGCGCAGCAGTTGGAAGGCCAGCGATGAAGTGAAGCTGGAATTCAAGATCGACAACGCCCTCGACAAACGCTATAGCCGAACGCTGTACAGTTTTGATGGCGCCAATTATGGCTATCGAGAAGAGGGTCGGACGTGGCTGTTGGGCGTGACCTGGACGCCGGAGCTGTAGGCGAAACGAGGCTTGGTCTGATAGCCGCTGTAGGAGCGCGCTTGCCCGCGATTGCGGTGTGTCAGTCAGGAATTAATGTCTGAACGGCTGCCATCGCGGGCAAGCGCGCTCCTACAATCAATAATCAGTGGCCAAGCGTGAACAATCACCGCCACTCACCGCTCCGGCGCGATCACCGCGCACAGCTTCGCCAGCGCTTCAATCATCTGCCCACTCGGCCGCTCAAGGCCTTTGTCAGGGACCAGCACCAATCGCTCATCACGGACTGCCGCTACCTGCGGCCAGGCCTTCCAGGCGTTCAGCTGGGTCTGCGAACCTGCAACGATCACCTGTGGATTGCGCTGCAACACGCTCTCGATACTGACCTGCGGCGCAGGCTGCGGCAGGTCGGAAAATAGGTTCTGCGCGCCACACACCGCCAGCGCATCGCTGATGATCTGCCCGCCCCCAACGGTGTACAACGGCGGGGCCCAGACCTGATAAAACACCCTCAGCGGCACATCCCGCCGATAACGAGCGCGCAAATCCATCAGCCGTTGGCGAAACCGGTCTGCCATGAGCTCGGCGCTTTCATTGCGCCCGAGACGCGCGCCGATCTGCTCGAACTGCTCGGCCAATTGCTCCAGCGAGTGCGGTTCAGCCACGTAAGTGGGGATGTTCAGGCGGCGCAATTGATCGCGCTGAGCGACGGCGACGCTGCCAGGCCAGAGCAGCAACAAATCGGGCTGGAGGCTGAGTAGCCGCTCCATCTCCAGTTGGCCGTAACGTCCGACCGAGGGCAGCTTTGCAACTTGAGGGGGACGATCGCCGCCGTCCAGCACACCGACCAACAGATCGGAGGCGCCCAGTTCAACGACGATTTCAGTGAGAGAAGGCGCAAGGCTGATCACTCGCTCGGCAGCCTGGGCCTGACCGAGCAACAGCAGCAGAAAAGTAAGAAGCCAGCGCATCAGGCCAGTTGGCGAGGGATGCGATAGAGATAAAGCAGGATCACGCTCGACAGCGCCAGCAGCGCTTGCGCTACCGGTTCAAGGCCGACGAACACTGATAACGCAGCGATCCATGCCGGCAACCCGGCCACCAAAAAGGCGGCACGACGATCAGCGGCGAGCTTGATCCACGCAGCAGGCTCTTCAGGGGTATTGAGCGCGGTCTCTGTAGCGATCAGCGAACGCTTGTAGACGCCAAACGGCTTGAGGCTCACAAACATCGAAGCGATGCCAGCAATGAACATTGGCATTGCCAGCACAGGAATTACGGGGGCGTTGCTACCAAAAAAGACTGCAACCACGAACAACGGCGCCAGCGTCAGCAGCAATTGCCACCACCAGGCAATTGCCAGACGCCGCCGAACGTTGCCCCGAGTCACGCGGGGTCGACCTCACTCTGGTGCTCGTTGCCCATCATGTGGCCCAGTTTGCCGGCCTTGGTCGCTAGGTACAGTTTGTTGTGCGGGTTGTGGCCGGTATGCAGCGGTACGCGTTCTGCAACGGTAATGCCCATTTCGGTAAGTGCTTTGACCTTACGAGGGTTGTTGGTCATCAGACGTAGTGAATGGATGCCCAAGTGATCAAGCATCGGCAGGCAAATGCCGTAATCACGCTGATCGGCAGCGAAGCCCAGACGCTCATTGGCTTCAACGGTGTCGGCGCCACCATCTTGCAACTCGTACGCGCGGATTTTGTTCATCAGGCCAATGCCACGCCCTTCTTGGCGCAGGTACAACAACACGCCACGACCCTCGGCGGCAATCGCACGCAAGGCCGCTTCAAGCTGGGAGCCGCAATCACAACGCTGGCTGAACAGTGCATCGCCGGTCAGGCATTCCGAATGAACACGACCCAGAACCGGCAGGCCATCGGACACGTTACCCAAGGTGAGGACTACGTGCTCACGTCCGTTTTCCTCTTCGAGAAAGCCGTTCATGGTGAATTGCGCGAAAGGGGTAGGCAGCTTGGAAGCGGCGACAAAGACGACGGGCACCGTGTGCTCCTGATCTGTGTGGGACTGGAGATTTGCAGGCGGCATTGTAACAGCAGCTTTCAGGAGAAGCTTAGGCTGAATTGTCGGGTAAACAGATCGGGAAGTTTGATCAATGCACAGTTCCTGTAGGAGCGAATTTATTCGCGAAAGGCAGGCTCAGCCAATGCAGGTTCATCGGCCGTGCCACCGCATCGCGAATAAATTCGCTCCTGCAGAATCAATGGACGCTTAGAAAAACCCCATCGCCCACATCTTCGCCCATCCCCACACCAGACCCTGCATCGCCAGCCAGGCGAAGACGCCGGCCAGGACATCGTCGAGCATGATGCCGACCCCGCCATGCACGTGCTTGTCGATCCAGTGAATCGGCCATGGTTTGAGGATGTCGAAAAATCGGAACACGAGGAAACCCACCAGCAACCAGACCCAACCTTCAGGCACTAGCCACAAGGTGATCCACATGCCGACCATCTCATCCCAGACGATGCCTTCGTGGTCGTGAACGCGCAGATCGTCAGCCACTTTCCCGCACAGCCAGAAGCCGAAAAGCATGGTGATGCCCAGCATCAACCAATAGCCCCAGTCCGGCAGCATTTGCCACAACGGAATGAACGGCACGGCAACGATGGAACCCCAGGTGCCCGGCGCTTTCGGCAGCGTGCCGGAGCCGAAGCCAAAGGCCAGGAAATGCCAGGGATTGGTCCACACCGACGGTGGAACGTTTTCCGCCGGGACCTGATTAGGATGATCTGTCACCGTGTCTCCCGAAAATGTTGGTAGCCCCGAATGATCGGGGTGACGTCCTGGCCTTGGCCATCGACGAGCGTGACGCCCTGCCCTTCAACCACTCGACCGATGACAGATATCGGCCAGCCCTCGGCCAGCAAGTCAGGCAAAAATGATGGCGCCAGTGTGAACGCAAGAATGTAGTCGTCGCCGCCGGTGAGTGCAGCTTGCTGCGCCGCATCGTGTCCGAAAAAGTCCAGCAACGCTTCGGACATCGGCACCTTCTCCCGCTCGACCAGCAGCCGAACACCAGAAGCCAGCGCGATATGCCCGCAATCAGCCAGCAGTCCGTCAGAGATATCCAGTGCCGACGTAGCCTTGCCGCGCAACGCTTGCCCTAGAGCCAATTGCGGTTGCGGCGACCAATAGCGCGCCAGCAAGGCCTTTGAGGTAGACGCCTCGGCGCTGCGCTGGTTCAACACCAGTGGCAGCGCCCCCGCCCCATCGCCCAACGGGCCGCCGACACACAGCAGATCGCCAGCCTTCGCGCCGCTGCGGGTCAACGCCAGACCTGACGGCACTCGACCGAACACCGTGACGGTAATGCTCAACGGCCCGCGCGTCGTGTCGCCACCAATCAGGCGCATCGAGCAGCTTTGCGCCATCTGGTTCAAACCCTGGGCGAACGCCTGCAACCAGTCAGCGGAAACGTCTGGCAAGGTCAACGCAAGAGTAAAAACAAGAGGCGTGGCGCCCATGGCAGCCAGATCGCTGGCAGAAACGCCGAGGGCGCGCTGGCCCAGCAGGGAAGGATCGCAGGCTTCAGGGAAATGCACCCCGGCCACCAGCGTGTCAGTGGAGATCGCCAGGTGTTCACCCGACGGCACCGACAACAGGGCGCAATCGTCGCCGATCCCCAACACAACGCCTTCGCCCGACTGCGCACAGGGCGAAGCGGCGAAATAATTGCGGATCAGCTCGAATTCGCCCATGGCGTCAGACGCTCAGGTCCTGGGGCAAACCCCAGAGGCCCTTAGCGCTTGTGAGCCTTCACTTCGACTTCGCGCAGACGCGGAGCCAGCTTGTCGAGCACGCCATTGACGAACTTGTGGCCGTCGGTCGAACCGTAGACTTTCGCCAGCTCGATGCCTTCGTTGATGACCACGCGATACGGCACGTCGATGCGCTTGAGCAGCTCGTAGGTGGACAGGCGCAGAACGGCCAGTTCAACCGGATCAAGCTCTTCGATCGTGATGTCCAGGCAAGGCGCGAGCGCGGTGTCGATCTCGGTCTTGTTGGTGGCAACGCCGTGAAGCAGCTCGTGAAAATAAACGCCATCAACGTCTTTGAAGTCGTTGTCGACGCGGAACTGCGCTTCGATTTCGTTCAGCGAGTGACCCGCCATGTGCCACTGATACAGGGCCTGCATCGCCAGCTGACGTGCTTCGCGGCGCTTGGCGCTACGATTTTTGGCAGCCTCGGGCGACTTGGCATCGCGTGGGTTGAACTGGTCGCTTTCGTCGTTAATCACTTGGCCTCCAACTGCGCCAACAGGCTGACCATCTCAACGGCGGACAGCGCTGCTTCAGCACCTTTGTTGCCGGCTTTGGTGCCGGAACGTTCGATGGCTTGTTCAATGGAGTCGACGGTCAGCACGCCGAAGGCGACGGGCACGCCGAACTCCATGGAGACCTGGGACAGGCCTTTGACGCATTCGCCGGCAACGTATTCGAAGTGCGGAGTACCGCCACGAATGACAGCGCCCAGAGCGATGATCGCGGCGAATTCGCTGCGTTGAGCGACCTTCTGCACGACCAGTGGAATTTCGAAAGCACCCGGCGCGCGGATGATGGTGATGTCGTCTTCGCTCACGCCATGGCGAACCAGGGCATCAACGGCACCGCTCACCAGGCTTTCCACGACGAAGCTGTTGAAGCGGCCAACCACCAGGGCGTAGCGGCCTTGTGGGGCGATGAAGGTACCTTCGATGGTCTTCAGGGTCATTCGGCTGAGTCTCGTATTCTCGTATTAAAGAGCAAGCAAGCGCGCATCAGGCGCGCGCTTCCAGGGATTTTAGGCCACGAAACAGAAAAGGCAGCGCAAACGTGTTGAACAACGGGGTTTCGCACGTATTCGCTGCCGGTCTTTATTCGGAGGGCACGTATTCTACAACTTCCAGATCGAAACCGGATATCGCATTGAACTTCATTGGCGAACTCATCAGGCGCATTTTGCGCACGCCGAGGTCACGAAGAATCTGCGAACCGGCGCCCACAGTGCTGTAAGTAGTGGGCGATTTAGGTGTGGTGTTCTCGGCCGTGTCGCGAATATGCGCCAGCAACACGTCTCCATCGAGCGGATGTCCGAGCAGCAAAACCACGCCGCTGCCAGCTTGGGCAACGGCGCTCATGGCGGCACGCAGGCTCCAGCGGCCGGGCTGCTTGACCATCAACAGGTCGCGCAACGGGTCCATGTTATGAACGCGCACCAGAGTCGGTTCTTCTGCGCAAATCTTGCCCAGCGTCAGCGCCAGGTGAACATCGCCTTCAACCGAATCGCGGTAGGTCACCAGGTTGAACTGGCCCAGTTCGCTGTCCATCGGCTGCTCGGCAATCCGCTGAACGGTACGTTCGTGGATCATGCGGTAATGGATCAGGTCGGCAATGGTGCCGATCTTGATGCTGTGTTCAGCGGCAAATGCTTCGAGTTCTGTGCGACGGGACATGGTGCCGTCGTCGTTCATCACTTCGCAGATCACGCCGGTCGGCTCGAAACCGGCCATCCGGGCCAGATCGCAGGCAGCTTCGGTATGGCCTGCGCGGGACAAAGTGCCGCCCGCTTGCGCCATCAACGGGAAGATATGACCGGGGCTGACGATATCGTCGGCGCGGGCATCTTTTGCAGCGGCCGCTTGCACGGTGCGCGCGCGGTCAGCGGCGGAAATGCCGGTGGTAACACCTTCGGCAGCTTCGATGGAAACGGTGAACTTGGTGCCGAAACCCGAGCCATTACGTGGCGCCATCAGGGGCAGCTTCAGGGTTTCGCAGCGCTCGCGGGTCATGGGCATGCAGATCAGTCCACGGGCGTAACGCGCCATGAAGTTGATGTGCTCGGCCTTGACGCACTCGGAGGCCATGATCAGATCGCCTTCGTTTTCGCGATCTTCGTCATCCATGAGGATGACCATCTTGCCTTGGCGAATGTCTTCAACCAGCTCTTCAATGCTATTGAGCGCCACGCGGCACCCCCTTAATCAGGATTTGAGGTAGCCGTTGGCGGCAAGAAAACCTTCGGTGATGCTGCCGCCCTGGGCGGGTGTCGGGTCGGCGGCCTTGTCGCCGAGCAACAGACGCTCTAGGTAGCGCGCCAGCAAGTCGACTTCGAGGTTGATCTTACGGCCCGGACGGTAGTCGCCCATGATGGTTTCGGCCAGCGTGTGCGGGACGATGGTCAGTTCGAACTCGGCGCCATTGACGGCATTGACCGTGAGGCTGGTGCCATCGACGGTGATCGAACCCTTGTGGGAAATGTATTTGGCCAACTCACGGGGCGCGCGCATGCGGAACTGAATCGCACGGGCGTTCTCTTCGCGGGACAGGACTTCGCCGACGCCATCGACGTGGCCGCTGACCAGATGACCACCTAAACGGGTGGTGGGGGTGAGGGCTTTTTCCAGATTGACCCGGCTGCCCGCCTTCAGATCGATGAACGCGGTGACGTCCAGTGTTTCGCGGCTGACATCAGCCCAGAAGCCATCGCCGGGCAGCTCTACCGCCGTCAGACAAACGCCGTTGACGGCAATGCTGTCGCCGAGTTTGACGTCGGAAAGATCAAGTTTGCCGGTCTCAACATAAACGCGGACATCGCCGCCTTTAGGGGTCAGGGCGCGGATGCTGCCGATGGATTCGATAATGCCGGTAAACATGGGTCCTCCAGGAGAACAGGGCCAGCGATGAGCAATGGCCGGAAATTATACGCCGGGGTGCGACGCGGGTATTGCGATGACGCGCCAATCATTTCCAATGGCGCGCATTTCGACGATTTGCAGTTCAAGCGCTTCATTCATTTGCGCCAGTGGCAGATCCAGCAACGGACGCGCACTTGAGCCCATAAACTTGCCGGCGACAAAGATCTGGAATTCATCCACCAGCCCCAACCGCGTAAATGCACCCGCCAGCTTCGGCCCGGCTTCGACCAGCACGTCATTGACGCCCCGGGCTGCCAGCTCGACCAACAATTTGCGCAGGTCCACGTGCCCGCCACTGCTCGGCAGCGCCAGCATATCGTGGCCTTCGGCGTGATAACGCTCGCGGGCCGACGCCGCTGCACAGGTCACTACCAGCGCGCTACCGGCCTTGAAAAACGGCGCATCGAGAGGGACGCGCAGTCGGCCATCGATCAGTACGCGCAGCGGCGGACGAGTCACCGCCAGCGCGGTCAACTCGGCGCTCAGGCCCAATTCATCGGGGCGCACGGTCAGGCGAGCATCGTCGGACAGCACCGTATCGGCGCCGGTCAGCACCACGCTCGATTGCGCGCGCAGACGCTGTACTGCCGAGCGCGCTTCGGGGCCGGTGATCCATTTGCTTTCGCCGCTGGCCATGGCGGTGCGGCCGTCGAGGCTCATCGCCATTTTCACGCGCACGTACGGCAAGCCGTGCTCCATACGCTTGAGAAAGCCCTTGTTGATCGCCCGCGCTTCGCTTTGCAGCACGCCGCTCTGCACGTTGACCCCCGCATTCATCAGCCGCAGCAAACCGCGTCCGCCGACATCAGGATTGGGGTCTTGCATGGCGGCCACGACGCGGGAAATGCCCGCTTCGAGCAAGGCGTCGGCACAAGGTGGGGTTCGGCCATGATGGCTGCAAGGTTCGAGGGTGACGTACGCAGTAGCGCCACGGGCTTTGTCGCCAGCATGGCGCAGGGCATGAACTTCGGCGTGGGGCTCACCGGCCCGGACATGCCAGCCTTCGCCGACGATTGTGCCGTCGCGCACGATGACGCAACCCACTCGGGGATTGGGGTGCGTGGAATAAACGCCTTTGCGCGCCAGTTCCAGCGCGCGAGCCATGTAGAAGGCGTCCAGTGCGGCTTGTTCAGTCGAAGACATGCTCACTCTTTAACCGGCTCGCGGGCCAGTCGGTCGATTTCTTCGCGGAATTCGTTGAGGTCCTGGAACCGCCGGTAAACAGAAGCAAAGCGGATATAGGCCACTTCGTCGAGTTTTTGTAGCTCGCCCATCACCAGTTCACCGACGATCAATGACTTGACCTCGCGTTCGCCGGTGGCGCGCAGCTTGCTTTTGATGTGGGCGATCGCGGCTTCAAGGCGCTCGACGCTGACGGGGCGCTTTTCCAGCGCTCGCTGCATGCCGGCACGCAGCTTGTCCTCGTCGAACGGTTGGCGGCTGCCGTCTTGCTTGATCAGACGTGGGAGCACCAGTTCAGCGGTCTCGAACGTGGTGAAACGCTCGCCGCAGGCCACGCATTCACGGCGACGGCGGACTTGATCGCCCTCGGCGACCAGGCGGGAGTCAATGACTTTGGTGTCGTTGGCACCGCAAAAGGGACAGTGCATGGTGGCAGGCAACAATAAAAGGGAGGGCCATGGTAGCGCATCCCGCTGGCAAGACAAGTCTCGGGGTTTGCGGTATACAGACGCCCATCAAGCGCTGCCAAAACAGCCGCCGTCGGCGATACTGCGTGACATCACGCCCCGCCCCTCCTCGCATTGGTTTTTCCCGGAGTTGTTCATGACGCTACGATTGCTCGCCGTATTCAGCTTTGCCGGCCTGCTGGCCGCGTGTAGCAGCACTGAGCCACCGACGCCCGCGCCAGCGCCCGCCGCCACCAAAACGGCCCCGCTCAAACTGCCTGAAGGACCGGGGCCATTGCTGCCTTATCAGCGCGAGCTGAGCGGCCAATTGCTGGGCGTACCTGCAGGCGCTGAAGTCGAAATGGCGCTGCTGGTGATCGATGACCGCAATCGCCCGCAAAAACTGCTGTCGAGCACCAAGCTGATCGGCAACAGCAAGTCGTTGCCCTTCCAGTTGCGCTTCAACCCTGAAGCCTTCCCGGTGGGCGCGCGGGTCGAGTTGCGTGGCCGCGCCAGCCAGTCCGGTCAGTTGATTCTGCATTTGCCATCGGTGCTGATCCAGACACCAGAGACTCAAGCCCTGGGCCAGTTGCAGTTCGTCACCGCGCCATGAGCCCACCGCTTCAACTCCAGGCAGCGCTGAGCGAACTGCTCGGCGATGCCCGGTTGGTGGCTGAGTCGTTGCCTGATACCGATCTGAGACTGTGGCTGATCGATGCGCAGAACATGGATCGCGCGTTCAGCCCTGACGAAACCCGACGCATCCTCGACGACCCGCCCTACTGGGCTTTTTGCTGGGCCAGCGGTCTGGCGGTTGCGCGATTTCTGGCCGAGCATCCGCATTGGGTCGAAGGCAAGCGCGTGCTGGATTTCGGCGCAGGCTCTGGGGTGGCGGGGATTGCAGCAATGAAAGCTGGCGCGCTGGAAGTGGTGGCGTGTGATCTTGATCCGTTGGCGATTGAGGCCTGTCGGGCCAATGCGGCGTTAAATGATGTGGCGCTAGGTTATTCGGATGATTTCTTTGGCGAGGCGGACCGTTTCGATCTGATTCTGGTGGCCGATGTGCTCTATGACCGCGCGAATCTGCCGTTGCTGGATGCGTTTTTGAGTCGCGGTCGGCAGGCGTTGGTGGCCGATTCGCGGGTCAGGGATTTCCAGCATCCGCTGTATCAGCGACTCGCGATTCTGGAGGCGTTGACGCTGCCGGATCTGGCCGAGCCGTGGGAGTTTCGCAAGGTGAGTCTGTATCACGCGGCCCGTTGAACTCCCGCTTCGATAGGGACCTCGCGAACGCTGAGCGACCTGTAGGAGCGCGCTTGCCCGCGATGGCGTCGGATCAAATACATCGTTGGCGTCTGGCACACCGAGATCGCGGGCAAGCGCGCTCCTACAGACGATCGAGCTATATCCCTCCTACATCTGACACACCCCGCTTCCGACAATCCCCCGAGCGCTTTATAGTTGCCCCATTCACGATTTCCCGAGATTACCGATGAGCCAGGCCACTCCCTACATCTTCGACGCGACCGTTGCTGACTTTGATCAGCTGGTCATCGAGAACTCGTTTCACAAACCCGTGCTCGTGGATTTCTGGGCTGAATGGTGCGCGCCGTGCAAGGTGCTGATGCCGCTGCTGCAAAAGATCGCCGAGGACTACCAGGGCGAACTTCTGCTGGCCAAGGTCGATTGCGACGCCAACGAAGAAATCGTCGCGCGCTTCGGCATTCGTAGCCTGCCGACCGTGGTGCTGTTCAAGGATGGTCAGCCGGTGGACGGTTTTGCAGGCGCCCAGCCTGAATCGCAGATCCGCACCCTGCTTGAGCCTCATGTGCAGATGCCCGAGCCCATCGACACCGAGGCCGACCCGCTGGAAACCGCTCAGTCGCTGTTCGCCGAAAGCCGTTTTGCCGACGCCGAAGCGATTCTGAAAACCCTGCTGGCCGAAGACAACACCAACGCAGCGGCGCTGATTCTGTACGCACGCTGCCTGGCTGAACGTGGCGAACTGACGGAAGCAGGCGCCGTGCTCGACGCTGTGAAAAGTGACGATCACAAAGCAGCGCTGGCTGGCGCCAAGGCGCAGTTGACGTTCCTCGCACAAGCCGCTGCTCTGCCGGACGCTGCTGACCTGAAAACTCGTCTGGCGCAAAACCCGCAGGATGATGAAGCGGCTCATCAACTGGCGATGCATCAATTGTCGCGCCAGCAATACGAAGCGGCACTGGAAGGGTTGCTCAAGCTGTTCATCCGCAACCGCAGCTACAACGAAGGTCTGCCGCACAAGACCCTGTTGCAGGTGTTCGATCTGCTCGGCAATGACCATCCGCTGGTGACCACCTACCGCCGCAAGCTATTTGCTGCGTTGTATTGATCACCGCGCCCTGTAGGAGCGCGCTTGCCCGCGAATACGGTATGCCGGTTAACACATGATTGGCTGACACACCGCAATCGCGGGCAAGCGCGCTCCTACAGAGAAGCATCGCGTTGCCGCCCTCACCCCACCCAGCAATAAACCGGCGTGTCCGCGCCGCTTTCGACCTTCACGTTCGGGTTATGCCGCAACCGCACCAGCAGGCGTTTGCCTGCCGCCGAACTGCCGGTCAGCCCTTCCAGTTGTTCCAGCAAATCCGGCCCGGTGATCTGCCCGGCCTTTTGCAGCAATTCCTGGGCAATCTCCCAGATCTTGTCGTCCTGGCGCTTTGGCGCTGCTTTCACGTCTTCAGCCGCGGGCTTCGCTGCCTGAAGTTGAGCGCCCAACTGCGCCCAATCGCCGTCGTCCAGCTCAAGGGTCAAATCCACCGGCAGATCGCCGATGGTTCCACGGATACGTAGCATGGTTCGATTCCTCTGATTTGGCTGGCAGCATGGTCCCACAGCTGTTGTCAGGCTGCACGCGGCCCCCTGTAGGAGCGAATTTATTCGCGAGGCGGCGTGCCTGAATCATCGCGTCAATTGCTCGCCAACAAGTTGGCTCCCACAGGATCAGCGCAAAAACTTAGAAACCATCGAGCCGTATTGTTATAAGATCACATAACAACACCTAACCCCCATCCCGGAGCCCTGCCCATGCGTCGTCTGTTGCTCGCCCTGCCCTTCGCCTTGTTACCTCTCGCCATCGCCCACGCCGCCGACGAACATGATCACGATCATGAGCACGCCAGCCTCGGCGCTCACGAACACGGGGTAGCGCGGCTGGACGTGGCGCAAGAAGGTACGACGCTGGAGTTTGACTTCAACACCCCCGCCATGAACATCGTCGGCTTCGAACACGCTGCCACCAGCGACGCTGACAAGGCCAAACTCGCCGATGCCCGCGATGCCTTGCTCAAGCCACACGGCCTGTTCAGCGTCCCGGAAGCGGCGCAATGCTCGGTAATTTCGCAGAAACTCAGCAGCCCGCTGTTCGGCGACAAGGATGAAGACGGCGATGCCGACGAACATGCCGATGACCACGACCATGAGCACAGCGAGATCCACGGTAATTACCGGTTCACCTGCAACGTGCCATCGATACTGACCCAACTGGACCTGACGCAGATCTTCCAGACCTTCCCCGCCACCCAGAAAATTCAGGTGCAATTGATCACTGCCAAGCGTCAACTGGGCGCCGAAGTGCGCGCCAGCAATCCGGTGATCAAGTTCTAAACCGCTTGCCTCACATGCGACCGGCCACTCGGTCGCTTCATTTTTCGACATGACGCAGGCCATGACTCAAGCACTCATCGAACTGTCCGACCTTGGCTTCACTTGGCCGGGTCACCCTCAGTTGCTGGACATTCCGGCGTTCCGTCTGGAGCCCGGCGAAACGCTGTTCCTTAAAGGCCCCAGCGGCAGCGGCAAAACCACGCTGCTGGGTCTGCTCGGCGGCGTGCAGGCGCCCAATCGCGGCAGCATCCGGCTGCTGGGGCAGGAACTCACGCAATTATCCGCTGGCGCCCGCGACCGTTTTCGGGTCGATCACACCGGTTACATCTTCCAACAGTTCAACCTGCTGCCGTTTTTGTCAGTGCGCGAGAACGTCGAGCTGCCGTGTCATTTCTCCAAATTGCGCACGCAACGAGCAACACAGCGCCACGGCAGTGTCGATCAAGCCGCCGCTACGCTGCTTGCGCACTTGGGCCTGAAAGATCCGGAAATGCTCAGCCGACGCGCTGACTCACTTTCCATCGGCCAGCAACAGCGAGTTGCCGCCGCGCGGGCCCTGATCGGTCAGCCAGAATTGGTGATTGCTGACGAGCCGACTTCTGCGCTTGACGCTGACACCCGCGAAGCGTTTATCCGCTTGCTGTTCGCAGAGTGCCGCGACGCCGGGGCTAGTCTGTTGTTCGTCAGCCATGATCAAAGCCTGGCGCCGCTATTCGACCGGAACCTGTCGTTGTCCGAACTCAATCGCGCCGCCGTCGCCCCCGAGGTTTGAGATGTATCTTTTTCGTCTGGCGATGGCCAGCCTCGCCAACCGCCGCTTCACCGCATTTCTCACGGCCTTCGCCATTGCGCTGTCGGTCTGCCTGTTGTTGGCCGTGGAACGCGTGCGCACCGAAGCGCGGGCCAGTTTCGCCAGCACCATCAGCGGCACTGATTTGATCGTCGGCGCGCGTTCCGGCTCGGTGAATCTGCTGCTGTATTCGGTGTTCCGCATCGGTAACGCTACCAACAACATCCGCTGGGACAGCTTCGAGCACTTCGCCCAGAGCAAGCAGGTGAAGTGGGCGATCCCGATTTCCCTGGGCGATTCCCATCGCGGCTACCGAGTGATGGGCACCAACGAATCCTATTTCGAGCACTACCAGTTCGGCAGGCACCAGAGCCTTGAGCTGGCTGAAGGTCGGGCCTTCGCCACCGACCCTTTTGAAGTGGTGCTCGGCGCCGAAGTAGCCGATGCGCTGAAGTACAAGCTGGGCGACAAGCTGGTGCTGGCCCACGGCGTGGCGGCGATCAGTCTGGTCAAGCACGACGATAAACCATTCACCGTGGTCGGTATTTTGAAGCGCACCGGCACACCCGTGGACCGCACGTTGCACATCAGCCTCGGCGGCATGGAGGCGATTCATATCGATTGGCATAACGGCGTCCCAGCCCAAGGCGCGGGCCGGATCAGCGCCGATCAAGCGCGAAACATGGACCTGACGCCGACCGCGATCACTGCGTTCATGCTGGGCCTTAACAGCAAAATCGCGACCTTCGCCGTGCAGCGCGAGATCAATGAGTTTCGCGGCGAGCCAATGCTGGCAATCCTGCCGGGCGTGGCGCTGCAGGAGCTGTGGAGTCTGATGGGCACGGCGGAAAAAGCGCTGTTCGTGATCTCGCTGTTTGTGGTGCTGACGGGGCTGATCGGCATGCTGACGGCGATCCTCACCAGCCTCAATGAGCGTCGTCGGGAGATGGCGATCCTGCGTTCGGTCGGCGCGCGGCCTTGGCACATCGCCAGTCTGTTGATCCTTGAAGCGTTCGCCCTGGCGCTGGCCGGTGTCATCAGCGGCACCGTGCTGCTGTATATCGGTATCGCGGCGGCGCAGGGTTATGTGCAGGCCAATTACGGTTTGTTCCTGCCGTTGTCGCTGCCCAGCGAGTATGAATGGACCTTGCTCGGCGGTATTCTCGGCGCGGCCGTGTTGATGGGGGTCGTGCCTGCGTGGCGCGCTTATCGGCAGTCGCTGGCCGATGGTTTGTCGATTCGTTTGTGAGGAAGTGGATGATGCGTTGGCTGTGGTTGATGGTGTTGATCGTGATCGCTGCGCCTGTGTGGGCCGATCAGATTCGTGTGCTTACGTGGCAGGAAATGATCCCCGCCGACGCCCCGCCGGTGAAGCTGATTACCGCGCCCATGCACGACCTGTCGAAGATGGCGGACACGCTGTCGATGGAGTCCGCCCCCGCCGCGCATCAGCTTGCGCCCCACGCGCCGGTGGTCAAATCCCTGAACGGCCAGACCGTTCGCCTGCCGGGTTACATCGTGCCACTTGAAGTGAGCGAAGAAGGCCGCGTGACGGATTTCCTGCTGGTGCCGTATTTCGGCGCCTGTATCCATGTTCCCCCGCCGCCGCCGAACCAGATCGTTCACGTCACCAGCGAGCTGGGGGTGAAAGTCGATGAGCTGTACCAGCCTTACTGGATCGAAGGGCCGATGCAGGTCAAATCCTCGACCACGGACTTGGCGGATGCGGGATACCAGATGGAGGCCGACAAAATCCTGATATATGAACTGCAGGATCAATAATTTTGTAGGAGCGCGCTTGCCCGCGATTGCGGTGTATCAGTCAATACAGATGTGGCGGACAAACCGCATTCGCGGGCAAGCGCGCTCCTACAGTTATTCGCCACCAAGACACTTTTCCTTGCCTCAGATCAAAACTCCCGCGTTAGAGCCTTCGTAACATCAGACATCCTTTTCTGATGCCTTTACGGAGCCCCCATGAACACCTCACTGCTTGGCGCATCGTTGATTGCGCTAGCCCTTTGCCCCCTCGTTGCCAACGCTCACCAGGCTGGAGACATCATCGTTCGCGCGGGCGCGGCTACTACAGCGCCGAACGAAGACAGTGGCAACATCAAGCTCGATGGCGCGAAAGTCGCGGGCACTAAAGCCACGCTGGACAGTGACACTCAGTTGGGCCTGACCTTCGCGTACATGCTCACCGATCATGTCGGCCTTGAATTGCTAGCGGCCACGCCGTTCCAGCACACCGTCGCGGTCAAGGGGCTCGGCGCAGGCCTGGACGGCAAGCTGGCTGACATCAAACAGCTGCCACCAACCTTGTCGTTGCAGTACTACCCGATGGAATCTGCGTCAAAGTTTCAGCCGTATGCAGGCCTGGGCGTGAACTACACCTGGTTTTACGACGAAGACTTGAGCAGCACGCGCAAGAACGAAGGCTTCAGCAATCTGAATCTGAAGAACTCGTGGGGTTGGGCTGGGCAAGTGGGGATGGACTACATGCTCACCGATCGGATGATGGTCAATGCGTCGGTCTGGTACGTGGACATCGCCACCGAAGCGACCATGGACGGGCCATCAGCACTGAGCGTCGGACGCACCAAGGTCAATGTTGATGTGGACCCATGGGTTTATATGGTGGGGATTGGCTACAAGTTCTGAAAACGGTGGACCCTGTAGCACCGCGCTTGCCCGCGAATACGGCGTGTCAGTTAACTCATTAGTGCCTGACATACCGCAATCGCGGGCAAGCGCGCTCCTACACAGAGCCGCTTCTCAGCGACCGAGCAACTTCGCCAACCCAACCCTCAACGGCGTCGGCTCCGGCATGTCGAAACGCTCGACCAAACGCTGATTATCCGCGCGGGAATGACGAATATCCCCCGAACGCCCCGGCAAGTAAGTGACCTCAGGCAAATCGCCAACCACTTCCGACAGGGCCGCCAGCAACTCATTGAGCGAAGTCGTGGCGTTCAGGCCGACATTGATCGCGCCCTCCTGCACAACCGGCTGCTCCAGCGCCTGCACCAGAATCCCGGCCAGATCGCCGACATAGAAGAAGTCGCGCGTCTGTTCGCCATCACCAAACACGCTGATCGGCAGGCCTTTTTCGGCGCGCTCGGCGAAGATGCTGATCACGCCGGAATAGGGCGAGGAAGGGTCCTGACGTGGCCCGAAAATATTGAAAAACCGGAACGCCACCGGCTCCAGACCGTGCTGACGCCGATAGAAATCCAGGTAGTACTCACCAGCCAGTTTGTCTGAAGCGTAAGGCGTGAGCGGCGCTTTGGGGGTGTCTTCGCTGATTGAATCGCCTTCGCCGTTATTGCCGTATATGGCCGCACTGGAGGCAAAAATAACGCGTTTGATCCCCGCCTTACGCATGGCTTCGCACACGTTAAGTGTGCCGATGAAGTTGCTTTGATGGGTTTTGACCGGGTCATCCACCGACGCTTGCACCGAGGCCACAGCGGCCAAATGCACCACTGACTGACAGCCCAGAGCCGCACGGGCAACGACAGCCGCATCCGCGACATCGCCTTCAATCAGCTCTACTCGAGGATTGTCCAGCGGCAGATTGCTGCGCTTGCCGGTGGAAAGGTCATCGAGCACTCGGACCGAGTAACCCTCGGCCAGCAAGGCGTCGGCCAAGTGTGAACCAATAAAACCGGCACCGCCGGTGATCAAGACGGGTGCATCAGACATGACGGTAATAGCGATCCAGTAAGCCCGGCAGGCCAGCACGCCAGGCGCGCGGCTTGATGCCGAAAGTGTGAAGGATTTTCTTGCAGGCCAGCACTGCGTTTTGCGGCTCTTCGGCAGCGTCGGGGCGTGCGGCGTGAGCCTGAGCCGTCGGTGCTTCGATGGCCAGCGGGTGCATCAGCCGGGCTTCGGTGAGAATCGCCTGGCCCAGCGCCAACGGCGTGGTCGCCTCGTGACCTGCGTAGTGATAAGTGCCCCACAGCGGCGCTGCGCAATCGAGTTGCTTGAGCACGGAAATGATCACCCGCGCCGCATCGTCCACCGGCGTCGGATTACCACGGCGATCATCTGCCAACAGCAGCTCAACCGGGGATTGGGCCTGAGTTAGCAGGCGGCCGAGCACGCCATCAGCGCTGTTATCGAGCAACCAGCCAAAACGCAGCAGTACATGCTGTGGGCAGGTCGCGCGCACGCTTTGCTCGATACGCCATAACGCCTGACCTCTGGAGCCCAGAGGCACGGGTTCGTCTTTTTCGCTGTAGGCCGTGGCTCGCGAGCCATCGAACACGCGATAGCTCGAAGGCTGCACGAGGACAATGTTGTGGTGCTGACACAGTTCGGACAGGCGCTCGACCGAGCGTTCCTGGCTGGCAAGACGCTCTGCGCTCACACTCTGCGCCTGAAACCAGTCGAAGTAGTAAGCCAGATTGATCAAGGCATCCGGGCGGGTGTCGTCGAGCAGTTGCGTCAGGCTTGCCGCATCCCAACCGTCTTGCGGTGGACGCGGTGCTAGGAAGCCAATGTCCTCCTCGGCACCCAGACGAATCAACGCCTGCCCAAGGGCATTCCCGCCGCCCAACAGCATAAGGCGCATTCGCATAAAGTCAGTTGGCTCAGTCTCAGGAATCAGTTGAAAAAACGGGTGAAAACCGCCCGCAAACATAACACGTCATGTGTTTTCTCCCAACAGGCACCGGCTGTCCAGCGAACGCCGTCACCAATGGCCGTTACGATAATCCTGTGGGAGCGGACTCGTCCGCGAAGACTAACGTTCAGACAATAAAGATGCAGTGGATCTACCGGCCCCTTCGCGGACAGGTCCGCTCCCACGGGTTTTGCCGTCATGCGCGCCGATCACCGGCGCTTGCATCTGCACGGCGGCGCCCTCATAAAATCAGACATGAACCTACCCCAGACGCTCAACCCGGTGCTCGGCGATTTCCATCCCGCTGTCAGCGCCTGGTTTCGCAGCACCTTCCCGGCGGTTACGCCCGCTCAGGCCCAGGCGTGGCCGTTGATAAAGCAGCGCCAGTCAACGCTGATCGCAGCGCCGACCGGCTCGGGCAAAACCTTAACGGCGTTTCTTGCGGTGATCGATGATCTGGTTCACAAGGGCCTCGACTCGGGCGGCGCGCTGCCGGATCAAACGTTCGTGGTCTACATTTCGCCGCTCAAGGCACTGTCCAACGACATCCAGATCAACCTGCAAAACCCGCTCACGGGCATCACCGATCATCTATCTCGCATGGGCCTGCCGGAACTGCGCATCAGCACTGCAGTGCGCACCGGGGATACGCCGCAGAAAGAACGCACGTCGATGCGCAAGACGGCGCCGCACATTCTGGTCACCACCCCGGAATCGTTGTACGTGCTGCTGGGCTCCGACTCCGGCCGACGCATGTTGTCGAGTACCGAGACGGTCATCGTCGATGAAATCCACGCCATCGCCGCCAGCAAACGCGGCAGTCACCTGGCCCTGAGCCTGGAGCGCTTGCAGGCCTTGTGCAGCACGCCGTTATTGCGCATCGGCCTGTCCGCTACGCAAAAACCCATCGAGCGGGTGTCGCGTTTTCTAGTGGGCAGTGATCCGGTCAAACGGCCGTGCGCCATCGTCGACATCGGCCATGCGCGTCCTCGGGATCTGGCCATCGAAGTCCCACCCGTGGCATTGACCGCGATCATGGCCAATGACGTGTGGGAACTGGTCTACGACCGCCTCGCGGACCTCGCCCGCAAACATCGCACCACGCTGATTTTCGTCAACACCCGGCGCATGGCTGAACGCATGGCGCGGCATTTGAGCGAACGCTTGGGCAAACAGGCCGTCGCCGCCCACCACGGCAGCCTGGCAAAAGAGCAGCGTCTGGACGCCGAACAGCGGCTCAAGCGTGGCGATTTACAAGTGCTGATCGCCACTGCTTCCCTGGAATTGGGCATTGATATCGGTGATGTGGACTTGGTCTGCCAGATCGGTTCGCCCCGTTCGATCGCCTCGTTTTTGCAGCGCGTCGGTCGCTCGGGGCATCAGGTGGGCGGCACGCCAAAAGGTCGTCTGTTCGCGACTTCCCGCGACGACTTGATCGAATGCACCGCGTTGCTCGACTGCGTGCGCCGGGGCGAACTGGACACACTGCTGATTCCCAGCGCTCCGTTGGATGTATTGGCGCAACAGATCATCGCCGAAGTCAGCTGCCAGGAGTGGGAAGAACAAGCGCTGCTGAATATGTTTCGGCAGGCCTCGCCCTACGCCAGCGTCAACGAAGAACATTATCAGGCGCTGCTGCGCATGCTGGCCGAGGGTTATACCGGGCGCCAAGGCGTGCGCAGCGCGTATCTGCACCGCGATGCGATCACTCGGACTTTGCGCGGGCGGCGTGGCAGCAAGCTGACAGCCGTCACCAGCGGCGGGACGATTCCGGACAACGCCGACTACAGCGTGATGCTCGAACCCCAGGCGCTGAACATCGGCACGGTCAACGAAGACTTTGCCGTTGAAAGTCTGGCGGGCGACATCTTTCAGCTGGGCAACACGTCCTACCGCATCCTGCGCATCGAGGCTGGTCGCGTGCGGGTCGAGGATGCCCAAGGCATGCCGCCGAACATTCCTTTCTGGCTGGGTGAGGCGCCGGGACGCAGCGCTGAATTGTCGTTCGCCGTGGCGCGTTTGCAAGAGCATCTGGACGAGCTGCTGACCGCGCACCCTAGTGAGTTATCGCGCTGCATGGAATGGCTGATGGACACTCTCGGTCTGGATTACGCCAGCGCCGAGCAGATCGTCGAATACCTGGCCCGCGCGCACTCGGTGCTGGGCGCCCTGCCCTCGCAAAACACGTTGGTGATGGAGCGCTTTTTCGACGAATCCGGCGGCACGCAACTGGTGATTCACACGCCTTTTGGCAGCCGCATCAATCGGGCTTGGGGCCTGGCGCTGCGCAAACGGTTTTGCCGCACCTTCAATTTCGAGTTGCAAGCCGCCGCCAGCGAAGACGCCATCGTCTTGTCGCTGTCCACCAGCCACAGCTTCGCGCTGGAAGAAGTGTGGCGCTATCTGAATTCCCAAACCGCCGAACACTTGCTGATTCAGGCCGTGCTGGATGCGCCACTTTTTGGCGTGCGCTGGCGCTGGAACGCAGGGGTTGCACTGGCGCTGCCGCGTTACACCGGCGGTCGTAAAGTCGCGCCGCAATTGCAGCGCATGAAAAGCGAAGACTTGATCGCCACTGTCTTCCCCGATCAGATCGCGTGCCTGGAAAATCTGGTGGGAGAGCGCGAAGTCCCGGACCATCCGCTGGTAGAGCAAACCCTGGACGATTGCCTGCATGAAGCGATGGACGCCGAAGGCTGGCTCAACTTGTTGCGGCGCATGGAAAACGGCGACGTGCGGCTGATCAGTCGCGATCTTCCTGCGCCCTCCCCTTTGGCGGCAGAAATGCTCAGCGCCCGCCCTTACGCGTTCCTTGATGACGCACCACTCGAAGAACGCCGTACTCAAGCAGTATTGAACCGGCGCTGGAGCGATGCGCAATCTTCGGACGACTTGGGCGCGCTGGATGCCGAGGCTATCAAGGCAGTGGGCGAGGAAGCCTGGCCGCAGCCGCAAAACCCCGATGAAATGCACGAAGCGTTGATGACGCTCGGTTGCGTCAGCGGCGCTGAGGCCCGCCAGCAACAAGACTGGATGAAATGGCTGGAAACCTTGGCAACAGCCGGGCGCGCGACTCGTTTGCAGGTAAATCCTGAACACGCCCTATGGATCCCACTGGAACGCCTGACGTGCGTTCAAGCGCTTTACCCGACGGCAGAAATGCATCCTCCCCTAGCCGCGCTCGCCGGTTTCAACGACGTTTGGAGCGAAGAAGAGGCGGCAGTGGAAATTCTCCGTGCGCGCTTGAGCGGCTTCGGCCCTTTGACGCTCTCGGCCATTGCTGAACCGCTGGCGATGTCTGACAGCCAGATCGCCCAAGCCCTGGCAATTCTGGAGGCTGAAGGCTACGTGCTACGCGGTCGTTTCAGCCCCGGCGCCAACGATGATCAATGGTGTGAGCGGCATTTGCTGTCGCGCATTCATCGTTACACGGTCAAGCGTCTGCGTCGGGAAATCGAACCGGTGTCGTTGCAGGACTTCATGCGTTTTCTCTTCGATTGGCAGCATTTGTCCAGCTCGACGCAGAGCCAAGGCAAGGCTGCACTGCCGGAAGTGCTCGATCAGCTGGAAGGTTTTTGCGCCGCTGCGGGCTCATGGGACGGCGACATTTTGCCCGCGCGGCTGAAGGACTATTCCCAGAGTTGGCTTGATGATATTTGCCGGTCCGGCAAAGTGGTGTGGATGCGTTTGGCAGCAAGAAACAAAGTTGGCGCCGCTGCACTGCGAAGTACGCCGATTGTGTTGCTGCCACGATCCCAGGTGAGTCTCTGGAGCGGCTTGACCGAGCAGCCCGCGCCCACCGAACTGTCGTTACGTGCGCAGAAGGTTCACGAAACGCTGACACTGCATGGCGCGATGTTTTTCGATGAGTTGACCTCCGAGGCCCACCTACTGCGTACGGAACTGGAGAATGCGCTGCAGGAGTTGGTCGGTGCGGGGTTGGTGAACGCCGACAGCTTCGCTGGTTTGCGCGCACTGATCACGCCTGCCAGCAAACGCTCGGCCCACACCAGTCGGCGTAATCGTGGGGCGTTCATTGGCGGCATGGATGACGCCGGGCGCTGGGCTTTATTGCGTCGGGCTTCGGCGCCATCGGCGGTGGATTCAAAACGTGCGCCGCCCACCGATCCGACGACGCTGGAACATATCGCCATGACCTTGCTGCGTCGTTACGGCGTGGTGTTCTGGCGGGTGCTGGAGCGCGAGGCGGATTGGTTGCCGAGTTGGCGAGAGTTGCTGCGCACGTTCCATCGGCTGGAAGCACGCGGGGAGATTCGCGGCGGGCGGTTTATCAGTGGTCTGGCGGGCGAACAGTTTGCGTTGCCGGAGGCCATTCCTTTGCTGCGTGAGATTCGCAAGCGGCCATTGGATGGCAGCGTAATCAGCATCAGCGGCACTGACCCGCTTAATCTGGTTGGGACATTGTTGCCCGGCGCCAAAGTGCCTGCGCTGGTGGGCAATCGGTTGGTGTATCGGGACGGTATTGCGGCAGCGGCGGTGATCGCCGGTAAACCGGTTTACTGGCTGGAGCTTGATGCCGCGGCCACCGCGCAGGTCAGGGATCGGTTGTTGCGGTGATGCTGCGCACCTCCCTGTAGGAGCGCGCTTGCCCGCGATAGCTTTTTACCTGCCCCAAATCTTTCGACTGGCACACCTCAATCGCGGGCAAGCGCGCTCCTACTGTCCGGAGTCGGTCCCGAATCCAATTTAGACCGGGGTTTCGGAGCCGTCCTTATTGACGAGGGTTGCCTTGCCTGGCGCCGGTTGTTGTTCGGCGCCCTCTTGTTCGAGCTGCGGCGCCGGGCCGGTATGCGGGCTCATCACCAGTTGTGGATAAGTTTGCGCAAAGCGCACATCGCCTGACTTATCCACAAGCCGCTTGAGTCGGTCGTTGAACGCGCGACTCACCGCATATTGCCCACCGGATGAAGTGCGGAACTGCGCGGTAATTACGATCCCGTTCATGTCCATTCGATCGAGCCCGAACACTTCCAGCGGCCCTTGCAGCTTGCCCTTGAGCAGCAAATCGTCGCTGATCGACTGCCCCGCTTCACGAATCAACGAAGTGGCCGAATCGACGTCCGAATCGTAAGTGAACTGGAACGAGAAGAAGGCGTAGGCGAACTGACGAGACTGGTTGGTAACCGCCTTGATCTGCCCGAATGGCACTGAGTGCACGAACCCTTTGCCGTCGCGCAAACGCAGTGTGCGAATGGTCAAGCTCTCGACTGTGCCTGCGTGGCCGGAATCCAGCACCACCCAGTCGCCAATCGAGATGGTGTCCTCGATGATGATGAACAAACCCGTGATCACGTCCTGCACCAGTTGCTGGGAACCGAAACCAATCGCCAGACCGACGACACCGGCACCCGCCAACAACGGCGCGACGTTGATGCCCAGGTTCGCCATGGTGGTGATCGCACAAATCACCACCAGCACGATTTTGATCGCGTTGCGCAGCAGCGGCAGGATGGTTTTGACCCGCGTGCTTGGCTGCCGGGAGGAGCGACTGCTGACCGGCGGTTTCAGGGCCTCTTGAATCGCGGTGTCCATCACAACCCAAAGCAGCCAGGTCACCAGAAAGATCAGGCCGATGCTGCTCAGTGAGTCGCTGATCACTTTTCCCAAGGCATTGCGCTGGGCGAATTCGAACAGCGAAAAACCCCAGATCCGCCCCAGCAATTCGATGAAACCAATCGCCAGCCCGATGCGCATCAACGCGTGCAGCAAACTCAAAAGCCGCTCTTTGTAAGCATGCTCGACCCGCGCATCGGTGGGTTTGAACATGTGCTGGAACAGCGTGCTGAGGAACACCGTCGAAATCAGCAAAACGGTGGTCAGCAAGGCACAACGCAACGCCTTCTGGCTGTCTTCGCCTGCGCCGATCAGGTTGACCGCCGACACCAGAATCATCAGCAGAATCGGCCAGTGCCACAGGCTGGAGAAAATCTTCAGCGTTTCTTGTAACGCTGGCCGCGCCAGGCGACTCGCCAACGACCGATTGCGAATAAGGTGCGCAACGGGGCGCCGAACGCGAAGTATCAACATGCAAAACACCGCCGAGGCAAAAAGCCCGGTGAATACGGCGATGCTGGTGGTGACGTTATTGCCGATCTGCCGTGCAATTTGTGGGCTGGTCAGGGCGTCGCTGAGTGCTGCAAGAAAGCCCACGACGAACAGCGGTTTCGGGCTGAGCCGCCGAATCAAACGTACGGCTGGACGCTTGTGGCCGCTGTTGAACAGCACGATCACGCTCAAAATAATCGAGGTCGAAAAGATGCCACTGCTTGTGGCGTACGCCAGGCACAGCGCCAGAGCGCGTCCGGCTGACAGCTGCAGGAAGTGGCTGACATAAAGTGTTAGCGGCAGGCTGATCATCGCCGGAATCGTGAATGGAATCAGGTAACCCAATACGCCTCGTACGCGCTCGCGCTTGAGCAGATAACGGTAGCGGTTGATTCGAGCGGCGATAAATTTACCCAGTAGGTGCAACAGCGCGAAGGCGCTGATCCAGGCTGCGGACAGGATCGCGAAGTCACCAGCGACGCTCACTTTGCTACGCGGCGATGGCTTGTTGACCAGCTTGTCCAATTCGTCTGCGGCACGGTCCGCCCGCAGGCGCCATGAATCAAACAAATTGTCGTCCAGATTGAGCTTGTCCTGCACGTCATCGATGCTGGAACTGATGGCCCCAAGCAATCCGCCCTGAAGAAGGATTTCGGGTTTCTCAGGTTCAGCTTCAACGGCGGGGGCGGCGGCCGTAGAAGCGGGCGCTGCAGCGGCGGGAGCATCGGCGGCCAGTAGATTGGAGCTGCCGATGAAAAACATGATGCACAGCAACATGGCGGTCTTGAAGTTCGACAAAACGCTGATCACTCCTCACTCGCGGGATAGTGGATGACGGGGGCCTGGGACAAAACCCACAGAAACTGATCGGATTTCATGCAGCAAGTTCGGTTTTTGCCTGCAATCAACGCGGGAGGCATGGCGCAATCAACCGAAATAAAATGTAACGAACCTTTGAGCGGCCGCTTCGTCACAGCTTTAAGGGGGCCTGTTCCGGGCACGCCCGCGCTCCCGAGGCAGCAAAGATGACGCTCATTTTTCCAAAGGCCCATTTCCGTCCCTACACCTCGTCGTCCGGCGGTTGGGGTTCGGCCAAGTCGGTGATGGAGATTCTCTGGCGCGAGCAGACGATGACGCGATCCGCGCTGCCACTGGTCAAGCAAAATAAGCACGGAGGCTTTGCCTGCGTGAGTTGTGCGTGGGCCAAGCCCGGCAAACCGCATCATCTGGAGTTCTGCGAAAACGGAGCAAAGGCCACGGCCTGGGAACTGACCTCACTCAAGACCAGCCCGGCGTTTTTTGAGAAACACTCCGTGAGTGAGTTGCTGCAATGGTCAGATTACGACCTCGAACAGCACGGCCGCCTGACACACCCACTGCGCTACGACCCCGTCACTGACCGCTACCGCGAGACGACCTGGACCGAAGCCTGGCACGACATCGGTGCTCAGCTTCGAGCACTGGAGCCTGACAGCGTGGCGTTTTACGCCTCGGGCCGCGCGTCGCTGGAGACCTCGTTCATGTACCAGCTCTTCGCCCGGGCATACGGCACGAACAATCTCCCGGACAGTTCGAACATGTGCCACGAGAGCACATCGGTCGGCTTGCAGGCCAGCATTGGCGTACCGGTGGGCACCGTCACACTGGACGACTTTGAACATACCGATTGCGTTCTGTTTTTCGGTCAAAACGTGGGCAGCAATAGCCCGCGCATGCTGCATCCGTTGCAGGAAGCGCGGAAGCGAAATGTGCCGATCATCACGTTCAATCCAATCCGCGAACGGGGTCTGGAGCGCTTCGTCAATCCGCAATCACCGGTGGAAATGCTCGGACCGAAGTCGACCGTCATCAGTACTCAATATCACCAGTTGGCAATCGGCGGCGACACCGCTGCGGTCATGGGCATCGCCAAGGCGCTGTTCGAGATGGACCGTGCGGCACTGGTCGAAGGCAAACCAGCGATCATCGACCAAGCGTTTATCGCTGAACACACCGAAGGCTTTTCAGGATTTCTGACGGCGGTCATGGACACGTCGTGGGAAACCATTGAGCACACGGCAGGATTGAGCCGCAGCGCGCTGGAGGCGGCGGCGACTGTTTACGCTCAGCATGATCGCGTGATGCTGGTTTACGGGATGGGCATCACTCAGCATCGTCTGGGCGTTCAGAGTGTGCAGATGCTGGTCAACCTGCTGCTGTTACGGGGCAATATTGGCAAGCGCGGCGCAGGCATTTGTCCGGTACGCGGCCATTCGAACGTGCAAGGGCAGCGCACGGTCGGGATCACTGAAGACCCAAAGAAGGTGCCTGTCGAGAAGATCCACGAGTTGTACGGTTTTCACGTTCCTGAGAAAAAGGGCCGCAATACGGTGGAGGTCTGTGAAGGCATTCTCGATGGCAGCGTGCGTGGCTTCATTGGTCTGGGTGGCAATTTCCTGCGGGCCATCCCGGATACATCGCGCATGGAACCGGCCTGGGCGAATTTGCAGCTTAACGTGCAGATCGCGACCAAGCTCAATCGCACGCATCTGGTGACTGGCAAGAATGCGTGGCTGCTGCCTTGCCTGGGGCGCATCGAACGGGACCTGCAAAACGGTATCGAGCAGGTTTACAGCACGGAGGACAGCACAGGATGCGTGCATGGCTGGCGCGGGCAAAGTGAGCCGATCAGCGCTGAAGCTCGTTCGGAGACGGCTATTCTGGCGGGGTTGGCCCAAGCCACCTTATCGGGCGCAGAGCGGCTAGACTGGGAAGCGTGGCGCAGTGACTACTCGCTGATCCGCCAAGGCATCGCCCAGGTTTATCCCGAGATTTTTCATGACATGGAGACACGCATGTGGGAGCCCGGTGGTTTTCATCGGCCATTGCCTGCGGCCAAGCGCGAATGGAAAACCGAGAGTGGCCGCGCGCAGTTTATTACGCCCAAATCACTTGAGGTCGATCCGGATGTGTTCCCGGATCACCATCACCGCGATGTGCTGCAACTGATGACGATCCGCAGCAACGATCAATTCAATACGACGATCTACGGCTACGAGGATCGATTTCGCGGGGTGAGCGGGACGCGCAGTGTGATTTTTTTGAACCGCAACGATGTGATCAGGCTGGGTTTCAAAGCCGGAGACTGGGTGAATGTCACAACGGCCATCGAACCTGAAATCAAGCGTCAGGTGGGCCCGTTGCAAATCATCGCCTACGACATCCCCGAAGGTTGCAGCGCAGCCTATTACCCCGAATGCAATCCGCTGGTGCCGTTGTGGCATCACGCTGAAGGCAGCAAAGTGCCTGCGGCTAAATCAGTTCCGGTGGTGCTAAGCCCGGCTGTGCCGAGTGCTCAAGACATGAAGCGGGCGTTACCGGAGACTGATCAGGTGCGGTGAATCACCCGTTTTGTAGGAGCGCGCTTGCCCGCGAGAGCGTTTGACCTTTGCCAGATACTTCGACTGACAGATTTCATTGGCGGGCCAGTGCGCGCCTACACATCCGAAGGCCTCCAGCGCACTTGAATAATCTGCTTGACCAAGGAGAACGATCGTTCTACCTTTCCATCCCATGAATACAGCCAACACTGAAACCCGCGATAAAATTCTCGTAACCGCCGAGCAGTTGATTTATGAACATGGCATACATGCTATGGGCATGGATCTTTTGGTCAAAACCTCCGGCGTGGCGCGCAAGAGCATCTACCGCTACTTCGCAACCAAAGACGAAGTGGCAGCGGCGGCCTTGAACGCGCGCGATGTACGCTGGATGGCCTGGTTTAGCAGTGAGTCCGATAAAGCTGCAACCCCGCAGGCGCGCATTCTGAAGATGTTCGACGTGTTTACAGGCTGGTTTGAATCCGAAGGATTTCGCGGCTGTGCGTTCATCAATACGGCTGGTGAGATTGGAGACCCGATCGACCCGATTCGCCTGATTGCGCAATTGCACAAACAGAAGCTGCTGGATTACACGCTTTCACTGTGCGAGCAGTTGCCGGTCGAACGACCCGAAACGCTGGCTAAACAGCTACTGATTCTGATGGATGGCGCCATCACCATGGCCCGCGTCATGGGTGATTTCAGCGCCGCCGATAGCGCCAAGGATGTTGCGCAGTTGTTGCTGGAACGGGCTTTGCCGCTCAAGTCCGCCGAATAGAAAGGCATTACCCACCGTTGACCCAATCTGCCTGGAGGCTCCGCCATGTCGTCCACTGCCCAAACTCGCCCGCCACTTCCCCCTTTCACCCGAGAATCGGCCATCCAGAAGGTTCGTCTCGCTGAAGACGGCTGGAACAGTCGCGATCCGGAAAAGGTCGCCCTCGCCTACACCGTCGACACTCAATGGCGTAATCGCGCTGAGTTCGTGACCAACCGCAACGACGCCCAAGCCTTTCTGGCCCGCAAGTGGAAGAAGGAACTGGATTACCGGCTGATCAAAGAGCTGTGGGCATTCACTGATAACCGCATCGCCGTTCGGTACGCATATGAATGGCATGACGACTCGGGGAACTGGTTCCGCTCCTACGGCAATGAAAACTGGGAATTCGCCGAAGACGGCTTAATGGCCAACCGCTTCGCTTGCATCAATGACCTGCCGATCAAGGAATCGGAGCGAAAATTCCACTGGCCGCTGGGACGTCGCCCGGATGATCACCCAGGGTTGTCCGAGCTGGGGCTTTGATTCGCTAAACCCTGAAAACAATGCCCTATCGGCGTTTGACGCCCTGGGCATTGGTCACCAGCGGCAGCAGCATTTGGGGCAGCGCGCCCCGCTGCAGCAGCCAGCCGTCCAGGGAAAACTTTCCCGCGCCGGTCATCATCACACCGCCGAACACCACCAGCAGCATCATCACGTACTCCCACCCGCCGCCGCCCGCTGTTGCCCATGCATAGCCGCGCGTCCATTCCCCGCCAAAACCCAAAGTGGCGACGAGGAAGTAGAACAGGCTGACCGCCGCGCCCAATCGTGCAAACAAGCCCAGCCCGACACTGATGGCTGAGGCCAGCTCAGTCAGACCGCCCAGTATCACGAACGCCGCCACGCCATGGGTGATGCCAAAGCCCTGAAAGCCGTGCTCCAGCGTATGAAACGAGCCCAGGCCTGCGAAGATTTTTTCGGTGGAATGGCACAGCTCGTTCAGGCCAAAACACATGCGCACCAGTGTGGCCTGCCACAACAGCGTGCCGAGCCAGGCGCCAGATTGACCCCGGTTGCGCTGCCAGTCGCTGATCACGCAATCGATGAACTGCAACACCAGTGGGATGGCCGCAATGCTGGCGACCCAGATCAGCAATCGGGCATCGTTCATGACTGCCACGCGCCAGGCGATCAGAAACGGCAGCAGCGAGATCAGAAATCCAACAGTGAATACCCGCGGTGTAATCAACACGGCTGAAAGCAAAGCGATCACCAGCCAGAGCGTGCTGGCCCAGGCAGCAAAATCAGGCAATGAGTGGTCGATCCAGCTGCAGTACACCGAGGCGGCCAGGGTTGCGCCAATGCCAAGGACGGCGGGCCATTGCGCGATGACCGATGGTTTGAGCAGGCGATAGTCGCGGGCATAAGCCCCGTCGACTACGTCCAGTTGAGCGGACGGACTGTTCATGGAAAACCTTGAAAATGAGTTAACGGGGATTTCGCAGTTGCGCCTGACCCGCGCCGGCTGGGCAGGTCAGATGCAGGTGTGTCAGCGGAAGGTCGCGGACACGTCTTCGGCCAGCTTTTGCTCGGTCAGGTCGGTAGCGCCGCTGATGCCGACGCTGCCAACCACCAGGCCATCGTGCTTGAGGACCACCCCGCCCACTGCCGGCAGAATTCCGGGAATGGTGCCAATGGCCAGGTTTTCCTTACGCGCCAGGTCGTAAAAAGTGATGGTATTGATGGCAAAGCGCGCGGCAGACGTTGCCTTGGCAATCGAGGCATCCACGCAGCCTGCGTAGGCGCCCTGCATGCGAGTGAACGCCAGCAAATGGCCGTCTGCATCGGTCACGGCGATACAGATGTTCATATTGCGCGAGGCCGCCAGCTGGGTCGCCTGCGCCGCCAGCTGCAACGCTGCCGCGGTGGAAACGTTCTCTTGAGCGACAACTGAGGCGCTGGCAGGCGCCGGGGTTTGTGCCTGAGCAAAAGCGGGGATAAGGGCGGCGAACATCAAAGCGCCGAGCAGTACGTTGGTTTTTTTCATGTAGCGACATCTCCTGGGGTTAAACGGCCCTGCCGATGAAGCGGACCGTCTGAAAAGAGGACCGCTTGCGGCTTATCCGGGCACCGATGCCAGGGGAGCGCCCACCATGGCGGGCACTTTTTCGCGACCGCCCAGGCCGGGAGGCAATTGCACCTTGAAAATCTTGAAGGGCATTTGCAGGCCATCAACGCCGCCGGGGCCCCGGTTCGAGGCCATGCGCGCGCTCTGGGGAACGGGGATGTACAGCTCACCCTGATCGGAGATGAACATCGCATCCGGATTCCACAGCTGGACGTCTTCCACTACGACGCGCAGCGTGCCGTCGGGGGATAACACCGTCACTCGCGGTTTGTCGTACTCGGCCAGATACAGATTGCCGGCGCTGTCGATGGCTGTGCCGGTCAGCGGGCCGGTGTCGTACACAAACTCCACCAGATCACCCAGTGCCTTTTCCGTGACCTGCGTGTCGCGCAGCGCTCTGGTTGGAACTCGCCACAACGGGCCGCTGAGCGCTTGGTAATACAGCCACTGACCGTCCGGACTGATTTCAATAGGGTCCGAATGAACCTGATGATCGCTGCCGTCCGGCATCAACAGCACGTGCCCCGCTTCGCCAATAGGACGACGCTCGGGAATCATCTTGGTTGACGGGTGATTGGCCAGGCGCCTCAGGGATACACCGGTGCGCAGATTGATCACGATGATCGCGCCCAGACCGGAATCGGTGACGTAGGCGTGCTCACTGTCCAGGCGCAGGTCATTGAGGTTCGCGCCAGCAGGCAACACGCTGGCCGGCAACGTGTAGCTGCGCGGCAACTTGCCGTTGCGGGTGTCGAACTGCAGGATTTTCTGGTCGGGATTGATGCCGGTCGGGCCTGCGTCCTCGCCCTGATCGATGGCCCACAAAGTGTCATCGTCAAAGATGTGAAGCGTGTTGATTTTCACCAGGGCATTCGCGCCGGATTTGCCCGGCACCCACTCGTTCCAATGACCGCCGGGGAAAGGCCTGAGCCGACCGTCGGGCATCACTTCGGCAATGGAGGGCGTTTTTTCAAAGCCCGGCCAACGTGGCAGTCCGACAAATAACCGGCCGGTCGACGTGAGGGCCACGGCGTTGCAGAGCCAGTCCAGGCTCGCCACTTCGATCAAGGGTTGGCCTGCCTTGAGCAAAGCAGCCGCCTTCGCAGCCGCCCCGCTGGCCAGAGCCATTGCACCACCGGTGACAGCCACAGCCTTGCAAAAATGTCGTCTGTTCAGCATTTTTTATTGTTCTCCTGAGTAAGTCCTGCGCCTGCACCAACCGCCTCGAAAAAGACAATGGTAGCGTTACCATCGGCGATCCAGAACCTACCCTATGAATTTGGCTGCAACAAGTAAAAATTGGTTAGATTGACGCGTTTCCGCGCAATGTTAGCGTTATCCATATCAGCCAATGGCGCGGCTGGCGGGGGTCTCAAAGTAATTTGACGTAAACCCGTCAAATAGTTAGTAGCGCGCTGATATGTCGCACCCTAGACTCGCCCGCCATGGCTGCAAACGTTGCGCGGAGAGCCCTCTAGACAGGGCCTGCCGGATGGGTCTGCGCGAAAAATCAAAGCTACGCCCGCAGCACACCGTGAGACCTGAGGAACCCTATGAATCGACGAGACGCCTTGATCTCGCTCGTGCAACTGACTGCATTGAGCGTTGCCAGCACCGCCGGGGCCAGTGTCATCAACTCGGGCACGTTAATGCCTGTCGGCACCCGTTCAGATGCGCTGCCCAAGCCACCGGCCAAAGGTGAGTTGGCCTACCTGACGCCAGACGAAGCCCGAGAAGTGGCGGCGATCTTTGACCGATTGATTCCCGAAGATGAATTGGGCATGAGCGCCAGCCAGGCAGGTTGTGTCGACTTCATCGACCGTGAACTGGCCGGCGCTTTCGGCGAGGCCGCCAGTACTTACCGCCTCGGGCCGTACAAAACCGGTACCGCCCAACAAGGCCCGCAGTTCAAGCAGACGCCAGCTGAGCGCTATCGCACCGGGCTCAAGGACCTGGGCCGTTACTGCTCCAGTCAGCACGGCAACATCTTCAGCGCTTTGGATGGCGACACCCAGGATGCGCTGCTGCATGACCTGGAAGCGGGCAAGCCAGATTTCCCCTCGACTCCCTCCGCCGATTTCTTCGCCCTGCTGCTGCAAAACGTGCGCGAAGGCTATCTGGCTGACCCCATGTATGGCGGCAATCGCGACATGGTGGGCTGGAAGCTGGTCGGTTTTCCGGGAGCGCGCTATGACTATCGCCCCTATGTCCACAAGAAGGGCGTGCCGCTCAATCTCGACCCCGTGAGCCTGTTCGACAACGCCGGCTGAAACGCCGCTTTCCCACACTGATTTCAGCTCATTTTTCGCAGGCGGGCGCCCGCTTGGCTCGGTGTCCGGCTGCGCGCAATAAAGGATCGACTCATGGCAAATGCAAGACCCAAAGCGGACGTGGTGGTGATCGGCCTGGGCTGGTCAGGCTCGGTGATTGCCGAAGAACTGGCGCGGGCTGGGCTCAAGGTCGTCGCCATCGAGCGCGGCGCCTGGCGTGACACGGCTACCGATTTCCCGCCGTCGGTGGACACCGATGAGCTGCGCTGGTCCACGCGCAAGGAAATCCTTCAGCCACCCAAACTGGAAACCTACACCTTTCGCAACAACGCTTCGCAGGAGGCGCTGCCGGTGCGCGAGTGGAGCAACCTGACGCTGGGTTTCAACGTGGGCGGCGCGGGGACTCACTGGGCGGCGGCATCGTGGCGCTTCAACCCGTTCGACTTCCAGCCCTACAGCAAGACCATCGAGCGCTACGGCAAACAGCAATTGGTGCCGGGCCTGCAGGTGCAGGATTGGGGCATCACCTACGATGAACTCGAACCGTTTTACGATCGCTTCGAGCGCATCGCCGGCACCAGCGGTCAGGCCGGGGTCATCAATGGCAAGGTGATTGCGGGCGGCAATCCGTTCGAGGGGTCGCGCAGCCGGGATTTTCCGACCCCGCCGTTAGTGCCCAGCCACTGGAACGACATCTTCACCCAGAAGACCACCGAAATGGGCTATCACCCGTTCCCGGTGCCGGCGGGGACGATTTCAAGCGCCTACGTCAATTCGCTGGGCGTGCGCATGGGCCCGTGCACCTACTGCGGTTATTGCCAGATGTTCGGCTGCGGCAACTGGTCCAAAAGCAGCCCCAACGCCTGCGTCGTGCCGGCACTGATGCGCCAGCCCACGTTCGAGGTGATGACCGAAACCGAAGTCCTGCACATCAACAAAGCCGCGGACGGCAAGACCGCTACCGGCGTGACGTTCATTGGCAGGGACGGCGTTACCGGCGAGCAACCGGCCGACATCGTGATCGTCGCAGCGTATCAACTGGACAACGTGCGGTTGATGCTGCTCTCAGGCATTGGCCAACCGTACGATCCGCGCAGCAGAACCGGGGTCATCGGCCGTAACTACAGCTTTCAGACCCTCTCATACGCCTACCTCTGGTTCGAGAACGAATACCTCAATCCATTCATCAACACCGGCTGCCTGGCGATACAGATCGATGATTTCAACGCCGACAATTTCGACCACACCGGCCTGGGCTTCATTGGCGGCGCGGGTATTCAGTCGCTTTCCAACAACGGCCTGCCGATCGGCATGGCCGGGGTCCTACCCAAAAAAGCCCCGACCTGGGGCAAGGGCTGGAAGAAAGCCTTTCAGCACAGCTATCAGAACTGGGCGATGGTTCAGGGCCAGGGCACCAGTTACTCCCACGAAGACATGTATTTCGATCTGGACCCGACCTATAAGGACAACTTCGGTCGGCCCCTCATGCGCATGACGTTCGACTACAACCTCAACGACAAGCGCTCCGGCGAGTTCGTGCGCAAGCAATGCGAGTCAATCGCCAAAGCGGTGGGCGGCACCCACATCGAGTCTTACAACTTCGCCGACGACCATTACACGCCGTTTCGTGCTAACGACTCCTCTCACACCATCGGTGGCGTGGTGATGGGGACGGACCCTAAAACCAGCGCCCTGAATCGCTATCAGCAGAGCTGGGACGTGCATAACGTTTTCGTCCTGGGTGCTTCGTCGTTCCCCAATAACGGCGGCTTCAATCCAACCGTCACCATCGGCGCGCTTGCGCTGTGGACGGCCAAGGCGATCAAGGAACACTACCTGCCAAATCCTGGCCCGCTGGTTCAGGCATGAGAGCATCCTCGATGAAACGAACGATATTCGCAGGACTGGCGGTCGTGTTAGTGGCGGGCCTGGGCGTCGCCCTTTATCTCAATGGCAGCAGCAGCGCCGATAACGTCGCCAACGACCAGTTGAAGGCTGCAGATGCCGGGGCCCTTAATCCGGCGGCGGTCAGCCGGGGCGCGTATGTGGCGGTGCAAGGCGATTGCGCGGCCTGCCACACAACGCCGGGAGGCCTGGCATTCGCTGGCGGTTATGGATTGCAGACCCCGTTCGGCGTGATCAACTCGACCAACATCACGCCTGACGTCAAGACTGGCATCGGCAACTGGACCGAACGCGACTTCTTCCGCGCAGTGCGGCATGGCAAACGCGAGGACGGACAACTGCTCTATCCGGCGATGCCTTACAACGCGTACGTCAAAATGAGCGACGACGACCTGCATGATTTGTGGGCCTACATGCGCTCGATCAAATCGGTCGAACAGGCGCAGGTGCCCAATACGCTGGGCTTCCCGTACAACATCCGTCTGGCGATGCTCGGCTGGAACCTGTTGTTCTTCGATAACGCGCCCTTTGTAGCAAAAGCCGGCGAAGGGGACCAATGGAATCGAGGTCGCTATCTGGTCGATGGTGCGGGTCACTGCGCCGCCTGCCACACGCCAAAAAATGCGCTGGGCGGCGATACCTCTGCGTACCTTCAAGGCGCGCAGTTACTGGGCGGCTATGCGCCCGAGATCACCGGCAACGCTCATTTGGGGCTTGGCAATTGGACCAGCGCACAGGTCCAGCAATATCTGAAGACGGGCAGCAACCATCAGGCAGTAGCCGCTGGAGCGATGGGCGAAGCGGTCGAGCATTCGACCCAATACCTCAATGACACCGATCTTGCCGCCATTGCGCTGTATCTCAAATCGCTGACAGGTTCTGAGGCTCAGGCACCTGAAGCTCTGGCGGGTAACGACCCGGTCATGAAGCGGGGCTCGATGGTCTACGAGACCAACTGCATGGCGTGTCACAACCAGAAAGGCGAAGGCATCGGCGGGATGGTGACAACCTTTTCCGACAATCCGGGGATACGCGCCACCAGCGCATCCAATCTCATCAGCACCGTACTCAAAGGCGGCCGGGCCGTGGCGACGGAGGGCAACATCACCGCTGCGGGCATGCCATCGTTCGACTGGAAACTCAACGACGCCGACATCGCTGCGGTGCTGAGCTACGTGCGCAATAGCTGGGGAAATGCCGCCCCGGCGGTGTCCAGCGATCAGGTTGCCAAGGCACGCACAGCGCTGGAGGCCAAGCCGGTCGTGACCAGCCAGCGCTGATCGCTTCGGGCGACGGCCATAAGAAAAGCCCCCGACCGCTGAGCGGTGGGGGGCTTTTCAATTCGGTTCCAGGTGGCGTTAAGGCCTAGAACGGGATGTCGTCATCAAAGCTGTCGAAATCAGGAGCCGGTTGTGGCGACTGTTGCGGAGCTGGACGGGATTCGCGTTGTGGCTGTTGCGGCTGCGAATTGGACTGCTGAGGCGCGGACTGCTGCGGACGCGACTGCTGTGGGCGCGGCGCGGAGTTCTGATAACCGCCACCGCCTTGACCCTGTGGAGCGCCTTCGCCCTGAGGACGGCCGCCCAACAATTGCATGGTGCCTTGCATGTCCACGACGATTTCAGTGGTGTAGCGCTTGATGCCGTCCTTTTCCCACTCGCGGGTTTGCAGCTTGCCTTCGATGTAGACCTGCGAGCCTTTGCGCAGGTACTCACCGGCGATCTCGGCGACTTTGCCGAACATCGAGACGCGGTGCCATTCGGTCTTTTCGACTTTCTGACCGGTTTGTTTGTCGGTCCACTGCTCGCTTGTCGCCAGACTCAGGTTGGTCACGGCATTACCGTTCGGCATGTAGCGAACTTCGGGATCCTGGCCACAAGTACCGACCAATATGACTTTGTTAACCCCACGGGCCATAACGTTCTCCTAGGCTTCACACGTTTGCGACGCTGGATTGACCAATTCGTCGAAAGACGCCCGATCCAACAGTTCTTTGTCAAATTTGATATAGATGGCGCCCTCGTCGGGCACCACTACTGCATCTGTTACTCCGCGTACAGCCAGCAATCGTTCGGCCAGACCAGTGTCGCGTTGAGCCTCGGGCGACAGCGGCAAGCGCAGGCTTGTGACGTAGGGAGGTTCGCGCATGGTAACAGCAAACCCAAGCCATATGGCGGCCAACCCAGCGCCGCCGAGGAACACAACGCTTAAGCCCCCGTGCTGAAATAACCAGCCTCCAAGGATGCCGCCGACGGCCGAACCCAGGAACTGGCTGGTGGAATAAATCCCCATCGCCGTGCCCTTCCCGCCCGCTGGCGACACCTTGCTGATCAGTGAGGGCAATGACGCCTCCAGCAGATTGAACGCGGTAAAGAACACTACCGTGCCGATGACCAGCGCCCGAAGCGTGTTGCCGAACTCCCAGAAGAATAGCTCAGTGAGCATCAGCACCGTCACGGCGCCGAGCAAAATGCGCTTCATTTGACGCTTCTTCTCGCCGTAGATGATGAACGGGATCATGGCGAAGAATGAAATCACCAGAGCAGTCAGATAGACCCACCAGTGTTGTTCCTTGGGCAAACCGGCCTTTTCCACCAGTGCCAACGGCAGCGCGACGAAGCTGGACATCAGCATGGCGTGCAACGCGAAGATACCTAAATCCAGACGCAGCAAGTCGGGATGACGCAGGGTCGCTCGCAACGCCTGCTTGGCCAGGCCGGATTCACGATGCTGCAACGTGACAGTGGACTTGGGGACGACAAACGCGGTGATGATAATTCCGACCAACGCCATCGCACCCGTTGCCAAGAACAACCCGGACAATCCAAATGCGCCAGTAATGATCGGGCCCACTACCATTGCCACGGCAAATGACAAACCGATGGTCATGCCAATCATCGCCATGGCTTTGGTGCGATGCTGCTCACGGGTCAAGTCCGACAGCAGCGCCATCACAGCGGCCGAGATAGCTCCGGCACCCTGGAGCACCCGTCCGGCGATCACGCCCCAGATGGAAGTTGCATCGGCGGCCAGTAAACTGCCGATGGCGAAAACGATCAGCCCGAAATAAATCACGGGACGCCGGCCAATACGGTCGGAAATCATGCCGAACGGTATTTGCAGAACGGCCTGTGTCAGCCCGTAAGCACCGATGGCCAGGCCGATAAGTGCCGGGCTCGCGCCCGCCAGGTCCATGCCGTAGGTCGCCAGGACGGGCAACACCATGAACATGCCAAGCATACGGAACGCGAACACCAAGGCCAGCCCCCCTGCCGCGCGGGTCTCGCTGCCACTCATGCGCTCGCTGTGTGAATCGTGCATGGAAGAACCTCGTGTGAACCGGCGGCGATTCTACCAGTCCCATCGGTGTACAGCACACACGCGACGCTTTGCCGCGCGTAGATGAAGCAGTCTTCATGTAAGCCTGCGACTCATTGTTTGATAGTGTGCATCCATCCAGTATTTGACCGTATACTCCTTCGTTTTACGACGCCCGCCGCGCGAGGCCATTTTGGACAAGATCCTGATTCGTGGGGCCCGCACCCACAACCTGAAGAATATCGACCTCACCCTGCCACGCGACAAACTGATCGTCATTACCGGGCTTTCCGGTTCTGGTAAATCGTCGCTGGCCTTCGACACGCTGTACGCCGAAGGGCAACGACGCTACGTCGAATCCCTGTCCGCATACGCTCGACAGTTCCTGTCGATGATGGAAAAGCCGGACGTCGACACCATTGAAGGTCTGTCGCCAGCCATTTCCATCGAGCAAAAATCGACCTCTCACAACCCGCGCTCCACCGTGGGTACGATCACCGAGATTTACGACTACCTGCGTCTGCTGTATGCCCGCGTGGGTCAGCCGCGTTGCCCGGATCACGACATCCCGCTGGAAGCGCAGACGGTCAGCCAGATGGTCGACCTCGTCATGGCGCAACCGGAAGGCAGCAAGCTAATGTTGCTGGCTCCGGTTATCCGTGAGCGCAAAGGTGAGCATCTGGCGATCTTTGAAGAGCTGCGCGCCCAGGGTTTTGTGCGTGCGCGGGTCAACGGTCGGCTGTGTGAACTCGATGAGCTGCCCAAGCTCGACAAGCAGAAGAAGCACTCCATCGATGTCGTCGTCGACCGTTTCAAGGTTCGGGCGGATCTGCAGCAGCGCTTGGCTGAATCTTTCGAGACCGCGCTGAAGCTGGCTGATGGCATTGCATTGGTCGCCCCGATGGACGACGAGCCGGGCGAAGAGATCATTTTCTCCGCGCGTTTCGCTTGCCCGATTTGCGGTCATGCGATCAGCGAGCTTGAGCCTAAGCTGTTTTCGTTCAACAACCCGGCGGGCGCGTGCCCGACCTGCGACGGTCTGGGCGTTAAGCAGTTTTTTGATATCAAGCGTCTGGTCAACGGGGAACTGACATTGGCGGAGGGCGCGATTCGCGGCTGGGACCGGCGAAACGTCTATTACTTCCAGATGCTCGGGTCGTTAGCAAAGCACTATGGTTTCAGCCTGGAAGTTCCGTTCAAAGACTTGCCGGCCGATCAGCAGAAGACCCTGCTCAATGGCAGCGGCTCGCAGAACGTCGACTTCCGCTACCTCAATGACCGTGGCGACATCGTTAAACGAGCGCATCCCTTTGAAGGCATCGTGCCAAATCTGGAGCGCCGTTATCGCGAGACCGAATCTACAACGGTGCGTGAAGAACTCGCCAAGTTTCTCAGTACTCAACCTTGCCCGGATTGCCGTGGTACGCGCCTGCGCCGTGAAGCACGCCACGTGTGGGTCGGCGAGAAGACGCTACCGGCAGTGACCAACATGCCCATCGGCGATGCCACTGACTACTTCGGCCAGTTGAAGCTGACGGGGCGGCGTGGGGAAATTGCCGACAAGATTCTCAAAGAGATCCGCGAGCGCCTGCTGTTTCTGGTCAACGTCGGGCTTGATTACCTGACGCTGGACCGCAGCGCCGATACATTGTCCGGGGGTGAAGCGCAGCGTATTCGTCTCGCCAGTCAGATTGGCGCAGGCTTGGTTGGCGTGATGTACATCCTCGATGAGCCGAGCATTGGCCTGCATCAGCGGGACAACGACCGATTGCTGGATACCCTTCGTCATCTGCGCGATATCGGCAATACGGTGATCGTCGTGGAGCACGACGAAGACGCCATTCGCATGGCTGACTACGTGGTCGATATTGGGCCAGGCGCAGGCATTCACGGCGGGCACATTGTCGCTGAGGGCACTCCGGCCGAGGTCATGTCGCATCCTGATTCCCTGACTGGCAAATACCTCTCCGGCCGCGTCAAGATTGCTGTTCCAGCCAAGCGCACCCCTCGCAACAAAAAGCTGTCTTTGAAGCTCAAGGGTGCACGCGGCAACAATCTGCGTAACGTTGATCTGGAAATCCCGATCGGTCTGCTTACCTGCGTTACCGGGGTTTCAGGCTCGGGGAAATCGACGCTGATCAACAACACGTTGTTCCCGCTCAGCGCTACGGCACTCAACGGCGCAACGACGCTGGAAGCGTCAGCCCATGACAGCATCGATGGCTTGCAGCATCTGGACAAGGTCGTTGATATCGATCAAAGCCCCATTGGCCGAACTCCGCGCTCGAACCCGGCAACGTACACCGGCTTGTTCACACCAATTCGGGAGCTTTTCTCAGGTGTACCTGAGTCCCGCTCGCGGGGGTACGGCCCGGGTCGTTTCTCGTTCAACGTGAAGGGTGGTCGGTGCGAGGCCTGTCAGGGCGATGGCCTGATCAAGGTTGAGATGCACTTCTTGCCAGATATCTATGTCCCCTGCGATGTCTGCAAGAGCAAGCGTTACAACCGTGAAACTCTCGAGATAAAATACAAGGGCAAGAACGTTCACGAAGTCTTAGAGATGACCATCGAAGAAGCCCGGACGTTCTTCGATGCCGTTCCTGCTCTGGCTCGCAAGCTTCAAACTCTTATGGATGTAGGGCTTTCCTATATCAAGCTCGGGCAATCGGCTACAACGTTGTCAGGGGGTGAGGCGCAGCGGGTCAAGCTGTCCCGCGAGCTCTCCAAGCGCGATACCGGTAAAACGCTATACATCCTCGATGAACCTACCACCGGGCTGCATTTTGCAGACATTCAGCAATTACTGGACGTGCTGCATCGCCTGCGCGACCACGGCAACACGGTGGTCGTGATCGAGCACAACCTGGACGTTATCAAAACTGCGGACTGGCTGGTGGATCTAGGGCCAGAAGGTGGATCTAAAGGAGGGCAGATCATTGCCACCGGTACGCCGGAGCAGGTCGCCGATATGAAGCAGTCGTATACCGGTCATTACCTGAAACCGTTGCTCGAACGAGACAAGGCTTGAAAGGCTGAGTCTTTGAAATGAAAAAGCCCCTGTCGTGTTGTCCGCGACAGGGGCTTTTTAGTATCTGGCGGATCAGAATTGAGACTGCAGGTAATTATCCAGGCCAATGGATTTAATCAAACCGAGCTGTTTTTCCAACCAGTAGGTGTGATCCTCTTCCGTGTCCGCCAGCTGAATACGCAGGATCTCGCGACTCACGTAATCCTTGTGCACCTCACAGAGCTCGATGCCTCTACAGAGCGCGGCTCGCACCTTGTATTCCAATCGAAGATCGCTGGCGAGCATCTCAGGCACCGTAGTGCCGACATCCAGATCATCCGGGCGCATACGCGGCGTACCTTCGAGCATCAGAATCCGGCGCATCAACGCATCAGCGTGCTGTGCCTCTTCTTCCATCTCATGATTGATACGCTCGTAGAGCTTGCTGAAACCCCAATCCTCATACATCCGCGAGTGGACGAAATATTGGTCACGCGCTGCGAGCTCGCCGGTCAGCAGCGTGTTGAGATAATCAATTACATCCGGATGGCCTAGCATCGCCGCACTTCTCCTCATCAAAGGCATAGTCTGAACCAAGCAAACGGTGCGGTCACTTCACGATAGGTAAAAAAACCAACAAATGAGGTGAAAATCTGATATTTGGTGCCGAAAACCCGGGTAAATGAGGAAGCTTCCGTTTATCACTACGACTTAGCGCAATAAATTCCGCGAATGGAGGTTTGGGAAATGGAAATACACGAATTTTAGAAACAAAAAACCGGGCACTAGGCCCGGTTCTTCGTAAGACTGATGTCTTATTCAGCGGCTTCTACAGAACCACCGACAGGACGATCAACCAGCTCGACATACGCCATAGGCGCGTTGTCGCCAGTGCGGAAACCGCACTTGAGGATACGCAAATAGCCGCCCTGACGGGTTGCATAGCGTTTGCCCAGATCGTTGAACAGCTTACCGACGATTTCTTTCGAACGAGTACGGTCGAAAGCCAAACGGCGGTTAGCTACGCTGTCTTCCTTAGCCAAGGTGATCAGCGGCTCGGCAACGCGGCGCAGTTCTTTGGCTTTCGGCAGGGTAGTCTTGATCAGCTCGTGCTCGAACAGCGACACCGCCATGTTTTGAAACATGGCCTTGCGGTGCGAGCTGGTACGGCTCAGGTGACGTCCACTTTTACGATGACGCATGGTTCATTCCTTACCAAACTCACGTTCGGTGATTACGACGATCAGGCCGTAGCCTTGTCGTCCTTCTTAAGACTTGCCGGCGGCCAGTTATCCAGGCGCATGCCGAGGGAGAGACCACGAGAAGCCAGAACGTCCTTGATCTCGGTCAAGGATTTCTTGCCTAGGTTCGGAGTCTTCAACAGTTCTACTTCGGTCCGCTGAATCAGGTCGCCGATGTAGTAAATGTTCTCCGCCTTAAGGCAGTTGGCCGAACGTACGGTCAGTTCCAAATCGTCAACCGGACGAAGCAGGATCGGATCAATCTCGTCTTCCTGTTCGACTACCACTGGTTCGCTGTCACCTTTGAGGTCGACGAACGCAGCCAACTGCTGTTGCAGAATGGTTGCTGCACGACGGATTGCCTCTTCAGGATCCAGAGTACCGTTGGTTTCCAGATCTATAACCAGCTTGTCCAGGTTGGTACGTTGCTCGACACGGGCGTTTTCCACCACGTATGCGATACGACGGACCGGGCTGAACGAAGAATCTAGCTGCAAGCGACCAATGCTGCGGCTTTCGTCTTCATCGCTCTGACGCGAGTCTGCTGGTTCATAACCGCGACCACGAGCTACAACGAGCTTCATGTTCAGGGCGCCGTTAGACGCCAGGTTAGCGATTACGTGATCGGGGTTAACGATCTCGACATCATGATCCAGCTGAATATCGGCAGCGGTAACCACCCCCGAACCCTTCTTCGACAAGGTCAGCGTAACTTCGTCTCGACCGTGCAGCTTGATAGCCAGACCTTTAAGGTTCAACAGGATTTCAATGACATCTTCCTGTACACCTTCGATGGCGCTGTACTCATGGAGTACACCGTCAATCTCGGCCTCGACTACTGCACAGCCGGGCATGGAGGACAACAGGATGCGGCGCAGCGCGTTGCCCAGGGTATGGCCGAAACCACGCTCGAGAGGCTCGAGTGTGATTTTGGCGCGGGTTGGACTGACAACCTGCACATCAATGTGGCGGGGTGTCAGGAACTCATTTACCGAAATCTGCATGGATGCACCTATTTTCTAGCCCTTACTTGGAGTAGAGCTCGACAATCAGGCTTTCGTTGATGTCGGCGGACAGATCACTGCGAGCTGGAACGTTTTTGAAGACGCCAGATTTTTTCTCAGTGTCTACTTCTACCCATTCTACGCGGCCACGTTGGGCACACAGATCGAGAGCCTGCACAATACGCAGTTGGTTCTTCGCCTTTTCGCGAATAGCTACCACGTCACCAGCACGAACCTGGTAGGAAGGAACGTTAACGGTTTTGCCGTTTACGCTAACCGACTTGTGCGATACCAGCTGACGGGATTCGGCACGAGTAGAGCCAAAACCCATACGGTATACGACGTTGTCCAGACGGCATTCGAGCAGTTGCAGCAGGTTCTCACCAGTAGCGCCTTTCTTGCCGGCAGCTTCTTTGTAGTAACCGCTGAATTGACGCTCGAGAACGCCGTAGATACGACGAACCTTCTGCTTTTCACGCAGCTGAGTACCGTAATCGGACTGGCGACCGCGGCGTTGGCCGTGGATGCCCGGAGCTGCTTCGATGTTGCACTTGGATTCGATAGCGCGAACGCCGCTCTTCAAAAAGAGATCGGTGCCTTCACGACGAGCAAGTTTGCATTTTGGACCAATGTAACGAGCCATTTCTTACAGTCTCCTGGATTACACGCGGCGCTTCTTCGGCGGACGGCACCCGTTGTGCGGGATTGGCGTCACGTCGGTGATGCTGGCGATCTTATAGCCACAGCCGTTCAAAGCACGGACAGCGGACTCACGACCTGGGCCTGGACCTTTGACGTTAACGTCGAGGTTCTTCAGACCGTATTCCAGCGCAGCTTGACCAGCACGTTCAGCAGCTACTTGAGCAGCAAACGGGGTGGACTTGCGTGAACCGCGGAAACCCGAGCCGCCGGAGGTAGCCCAAGAAAGCGCGTTACCTTGACGATCGGTGATGGTGACGATTGTGTTGTTAAACGACGCGTGGATGTGGGCGATGCCATCAACCACTGTCTTTTTAACTTTTTTACGAGGACGAGCAGCAGGTTTTGCCATGACTAAATTCCTGTCGATGCGCTGGTGCGATTACTTGCGGATCGGCTTACGCGGACCTTTGCGAGTACGCGCGTTGGTCTTGGTACGCTGACCGCGTACTGGAAGACCACGACGATGGCGCAGACCGCGGTAGCAGCCCAAATCCATCAAGCGCTTGATTTTCATGTTGATTTCGCGACGCAGGTCACCTTCAGTGGTGAACTTCGCCACTTCGCCACGCAGCTGTTCAATCTGCTCGTCGCTCAGATCTTTGATCTTCGCCGCTGGGTTAACCCCAGTGGTTGCACAGATATTCTGTGCAGTGGTGCGACCAACACCATAGATGTAGGTCAGCGAGATAACAGTATGCTTGTTATCTGGAATGTTAACGCCTGCAATACGGGCCATTCAGTGGGACTCCAATTGACAGCTACCTACGCCCCGGAAGCCAAGAAATAGGGCGCGAGATAATATCGCTGTAATAACAAATAATCAACCCAGCAGCGCACTAGCTGCTGGGCTTAAGCACAGATCACACTCAGCCTTGGCGCTGTTTGTGACGTGGTTCCGCGCTGCAAATTACTCGAACAACACCTTCGCGGCGAATAATCTTGCAGTTACGGCACAGCTTTTTCACCGATGCACGAACTTTCATCACCAACTCCTCGAACCTTATGGGTACCTCAGCGCAACATGCCGCTGCCGTAACCCTTCAGGTTGGCTTTCTTCATCAGGGATTCGTACTGGTGCGAAACGAGGTGAGATTGCACTTGCGACATAAAGTCCATCACAACCACGACCACGATCAGCAACGAGGTCCCGCCAAGGTAGAACGGTACGTTTGCTGCAACCACCAGGAACTGGGGAAGCAAGCACACGGCCGTCATATAGAGAGCACCGAACATGGTCAAACGCGTTAGCACACCATCAATGTAGCGTGCAGACTGTTCACCAGGACGGATACCCGGAATAAAGGCACCGGACTTCTTCAGGTTTTCCGCTACGTCTTTCGGATTGAACATCAACGCCGTATAGAAGAAGCAGAAGAAAATAATCCCTGCACTAAACAGCAGAATATTCAACGGCTGACCAGGAGCGATCGACTGCGAGATGTCCTGCAACCAGCCCATACCTTCAGACTGACCAAACCAGGCACCTAACGAAGCAGGGAACAGCAAAATGCTGCTCGCGAAAATAGCTGGAATTACGCCAGCCATATTCACCTTCAACGGTAGATGGCTCGTCTGCGCAGCAAAAACCTTACGGCCCTGCTGACGCTTAGCGTAGTGAACAGCAATACGACGCTGACCACGCTCGATGAACACCACGAAACCGATAATCGCCACTGCCAACAAACCGATAGCGACCAAAGCGAAGATATTGATATCGCCCTGACGTGCAGACTCGAAAGACTGCCCTATTGCTCTCGGAAGACCGGCGACGATACCCGAAAAAATCAACATCGAGATACCGTTACCAACACCGCGCTCGGTAATCTGCTCGCCAAGCCACATCATGAACAGCGCACCGGCTACAAAGGTGGTGACTGCGACAAAATGGAAGCCTAGGTCTGCAGAGAACGCAACGCCCTGACCGGCCAAGCCAATGGACATGCCAATGGCTTGAACCAGCGCCAGGATCACGGTGCCATAGCGGGTGTACTGGCTAATCTTGCGACGACCAGCTTCACCTTCCTTCTTCAACTGCTCCAGCTGTGGGCTGACAGCGGTCATGAGCTGCATGATGATCGACGCCGAAATGTACGGCATGATCCCCAATGCAAATATGCTCATTCGCTCCAGCGCACCGCCTGAAAACATGTTGAACAAGCTAAGAATGGTCCCCTCATTCTGTCGAAACAGTTCTGCCAGCCGGTCCGGATTGATACCTGGAACTGGGATGTGCGCACCTATCCGATAGACGATAATCGCCAGGAACAGGAAACGCAGCCGGGCCCAGAGTTCGGACAACCCGCCTTTGCTGAGCGCTGAGAGAGCACCTTGCTTAGCCATTTATTCCTCGAACTTGCCGCCAGCTGCTTCGATAGCCGCACGCGCACCTTTGGTGGCTGCGATACCTTTTAGGGTGACTGCGCGAGTAACCTCACCGGACAGCATGATTTTCACACGCTGAACGTTTTGGTTGATCACGTTGGCATCCTTCAACGACTGCACAGTGATAACGCCTTCAACTTTAGCCAACTCGGAAGTGCGGACTTCTGCACGATCCATAGCTTTCAAAGAGACGAAACCAAACTTTGGCAGACGACGATGCAACGGCTGTTGGCCGCCTTCGAAACCCGGAGCAATGGTGCCACCGGAACGGGAGCTTTGACCTTTGTGGCCACGGCCACCAGTCTTACCCAAACCGCTACCGATACCACGGCCCGGACGATGCTTCTCGCGACGGGAACCCGGCGCAGGACTCAGATCATTGAGTTTCATCGATTAACCCTCGACTCGCAGCATGTAGTAAGCCTTGTTGATCATCCCGCGATTCTCAGGAGTATCAACAACTTCTACAGTGTGACCGATGCGACGCAGACCCAAACCCTTAACACAAAGTTTGTGGTTAGGGATGCGGCCGGTCATGCTTTTGATCAGTGTGACTTTAACGGTAGCCATGATCAGAAGATCTCCTTGACGTTCAAGCCGCGCTTGGCAGCAATGGACTCAGGAGACTGCATGGCTTTCAAACCCTTGAACGTAGCGTGAACCACGTTTACCGGGTTAGTCGAACCGTAGCACTTGGCTAGAACGTTTTGAACGCCAGCAACTTCCAGCACTGCGCGCATTGCGCCGCCAGCGATGATGCCAGTACCTTCAGATGCAGGCTGCATGTACACCTTGGAGGCGCCATGGGCAGACTTCATTGCGTACTGAAGAGTGGTGCCATTCAGATCAACCTGAATCATGTTGCGGCGTGCAGCTTCCATTGCCTTCTGGATCGCAGCAGGCACTTCACGTGACTTGCCACGGCCGAAGCCAACACGGCCCTTGCCATCACCTACCACGGTCAACGCGGTGAAAGTGAAGATACGGCCGCCTTTGACGGTCTTGGCTACACGATTAACTTGAACCAGCTTCTCGATGTAACCTTCGTCGCGTTTTTGGTCGTTATTTGACATAACTTAGAACTCCAGCCCGCCTTCACGAGCAGCATCAGCCAGCGCCTTGACGCGGCCGTGGTACTTGAAGCCAGAACGGTCGAAAGCCACTTGCGATACACCGGCGGCTTTCGCACGCTCAGCAATCAGCTGGCCAACCTTAGTGGCCGCGTCGATGTTGCCAGTGGCACCATCACGCAGTTCTTTGTCCAAAGTCGAAGCATTCGCCAAGACTTTGCTGCCGTCGGCCGAAATGACCTGGGCATAAATGTGCTGCGAAGAGCGGTACACGCAGAGACGCACGACTTCGAGCTCGTGCATTTTCAGGCGTGCTTTGCGAGCGCGACGCAGTCGGGTAACTTTTTTGACGGTCATTTGCTATGCCCTACTTCTTCTTGGCTTCTTTACGACGGACGACTTCGTCTGCGTAACGCACGCCTTTGCCTTTGTAAGGCTCAGGACGGCGGAAGTCGCGGATCTCAGCGGCCACTTGACCAACCAACTGCTTGTCGATACCTCGGATGAAGATATCAGTTTGGTTGGGCGTCTCAGCGGTGATGCCTTCCGGCAATTCGTAATCCACTGGGTGCGAGAAGCCAAGAGCCAGGTTCAGCACCGTGCCTTTAGCTTGCGCTTTGTAACCAACACCGACCAGCTGGAGCTTACGCTCGAAGCCTTGGCTTACGCCTTGGACCATGTTGTTTACCAACGCACGAGTGGTACCGGCCATTGCGCGAGTTTGCTGATCGCCATTGCGAGCAGCAAAACGCAGCTCACCAGCTTCTTCAACAATCTCAACGGACGAATGAATGTTCAGGTCGAGAGTGCCCTTGGCACCCTTCACCGAAAGTTGCTGGCCGACGAGCTTGACTTCGACGCCTGATGGCAACTTAACGGGGTTCTTAGCTACGCGTGACATGCTTATCCCCCCTTAGAACACAGTGCAAAGAACTTCGCCGCCGACACCGGCAGCGCGCGCAGCACGATCCGTCATCACACCTTTGTTGGTGGAGACGATAGACACACCGAGGCCGCCACGAACTTTTGGCAATTCCTCAACGGACTTGTACTGACGCAGGCCTGGACGGCTAACGCGCTTCACTTCTTCGATGACTGGACGGCCTTCGAAGTATTTCAGCTCGATGGATAGCAACGGTTTGATTTCGCTGCTGATCTGATAACCCGCAATGTAACCTTCGTCTTTCAAGACTTTAGCTACAGCTACCTTCAACGTGGAAGATGGCATGCTTACGACGGGCTTTTCAGCCATCTGGGCATTACGGATACGAGTTAGCATGTCCGCTAACGGGTCCTGCATACTCATGGGCTAGACGCTCCTGATACAAAAATAATTAGCCTTGCGGCTACAGCTTTTCGCCGAAAAATGCTGGCCACGTGAAGACACGGGCTCTGGCGAGCCGGCAATTCTAGACGCACCCCAGAAATGAATCAAGCCCCAAAAGGGGCCTGATTCAGATTCAAGGGTTACAGCAACCGGTTTCTTTAGGAACCAGAGGCCGAAACCCAAGAATTACGCCTTACCAGCTGGCTTTAACCAGACCTGGTACGTCACCACGCATTGCTGCCTGGCGCAGCATGTTACGGCCGAGGCCGAACTTGCGGTATACGCCATGCGGACGACCAGTCAGGCGGCAACGGTTACGCATGCGAGCAGCACTTGCGTCACGTGGTTGCTTCTGCAGAGCTACCTGAGCTTCCCAACGTGCTTCTGGACTTGCGTTCAGATCAACGATGATTGCTTTCAACTCTGCACGCTTCTTGGCGTACTTTGCGACCGTAAGCTGACGCTTAAGCTCGCGGTTTTTCATGCTCGTCTTGGCCATGGTAACTACTCCAATCAGTTGCGGAACGGGAACTTGAAAGCGCGCAGCAATGCGCGACCTTCGTCGTCCGTACGAGCAGTGGTGGTCAGGGTAATGTCCAGACCGCGCAGAGCATCGATCTTGTCGTAATCAATTTCCGGGAAAATGATCTGCTCTTTCACGCCCATGCTGTAGTTACCACGACCATCAAAGGACTTGGCATTCAGGCCGCGGAAGTCGCGAACCCGAGGCAGGGAGATCGATAGCAGACGATCCAGGAATTCATACATGCGGTCGCGACGCAGAGTGACTTTAACGCCGATCGGCCAACCTTCGCGGACTTTAAAGCCTGCGATGGATTTCCGTGCATAAGTCACAACAACTTTTTGACCGGTGATCTTTTCCAAATCAGCTACAGCGTGTTCGATGACTTTTTTGTCGCCGATCGCTTCGCCCAAGCCCATGTTCAGGGTGATTTTGGTAACGCGCGGAACTTCCATCACGTTCGCGAGCTTAAGTTCTTCCTTAAGCTTCGGAGCGATTTCCTTCCGGTAAATCTCTTTTAGTCGTGCCATGGTCTTCTACCTAGCAGTGTTCAAGCATCAACCGCTTTTTGGGTCGACTTGAAGACACGAATTTTTTTGCCTTCTTCAACTTTGAAACCAACGCGGTCAGCCTTGTTGGTTGCGCCGTTGAAAATGGCGACGTTAGAAGCGTGCAATGGCGCTTCTTTTTCGATGATACCGCCCTGAATGCCCGCAGCCGGATTAGGCTTAGTATGGCGCTTCACCAGGTTGATCCCACCAACGACCAAACGGTCGTCGACGAGAACCTTGAGCACCTTACCGCGCTTACCCTTGTCTTTGCCGGCGATCACGATGATCTCGTCGTCACGACGAATCTTTTGCATGTCGGATCTCCTTACAGCACTTCTGGGGCGAGCGAGACAATCTTCATGAACTTCTCAGTACGAAGTTCACGTGTCACTGGCCCAAAGATACGGGTGCCGATCGGCTCTTGCTTGTTGTTCAAAAGAACAGCAGCGTTGCCATCGAAGCGGATGATGGAGCCGTCTGCACGACGAACGCCATGGCGAGTGCGGACCACAACAGCAGTCATCACTTGACCTTTCTTCACCTTACCGCGCGGAATTGCTTCTTTCACGGTTACTTTGATGATGTCACCGATACCAGCGTAACGACGATGAGAGCCACCAAGCACCTTGATGCACATAACGCGGCGAGCGCCGCTGTTATCGGCCACATCGAGCATGGATTGAGTCTGAATCATATAATTTCTCCGACCCCTAGCCCTTAGACTTCCACAGCGCGTTCGAGAACATCAACCAGCGCCCAAGATTTGGTCTTGGCCATCGGACGAGTTTCACGAATCGTGACCTTGTCGCCGATGTGGCACTGATTGGTTTCGTCGTGCGCGTGCAGCTTAGTCGAACGCTTAACGTATTTACCGTAGATCGGGTGCTTTACGCGACGCTCAATCAAAACGGTGATGGTCTTGTCCATCTTGTCGCTGACAACACGGCCAGTCAGCGTACGGACGGTTTTTTCGGCTTCAGCCATGATTACTTACCTGCCTGCTGGTTGAGCACAGTCTTCACGCGAGCGATGTCACGCTTAACTTGCGAGAGCAGGTGAGACTGCCCCAACTGGCCAGTTGCTTTCTGCATACGCAGATTGAACTGGTCGCGCAGCAGGCCGAGCAGTTGCTCGTTCAGCTGCTGTGCTGATTTTTCACGAAGTTCATTCGCTTTCATCACATCACCGTCCGCTTAACAAAGGAGGTGGCGAGCGGCAGCTTTGCAGCAGCCAGGGCGAAAGCCTCACGCGCCAACTCTTCAGACACACCCTCGATCTCATACAGGACTTTTCCTGGCTGGATCTGGGCAACCCAGTACTCCACGTTACCCTTACCTTTACCCATCCGAACTTCGAGTGGCTTTTTGGTTACAGGCTTGTCCGGGAATACACGGATCCAGATTTTACCGCCACGCTTAACGTGACGGGTCAGAGCACGACGCGCTGACTCAATCTGACGAGCGGTGAGACGACCACGAGCAACAGACTTCAGCGCATATTCGCCGAAGCTGACTTTGCTACCGCGCAGTGCCAAGCCACGGTTGTGGCCAGTCATCTGCTTGCGGAACTTCGTACGCTTTGGTTGCAACATTTGGCGTACCCCTTACTTAGCAGCTTTTTTACGAGGCGCTGGTGCTTGTGGTTTCAGCTCTTCTTGGCGACCACCAATTACTTCGCCTTTGAAGATCCAAACCTTTACACCGATCACACCGTATGTGGTGTGAGCTTCGTAGTTGGCATAGTCGATGTCGGCACGCAGGGTGTGCAGTGGCACACGCCCTTCGCGATACCATTCAGTACGTGCGATTTCAGCACCGCCGAGACGACCGCTCACTTGGATTTTGATGCCTTTGGCACCAATGCGCATTGCGTTCTGTACTGCGCGCTTCATAGCGCGACGGAACATTACGCGACGCTCCAGCTGCTGAGCTACGCTCTGCGCAACCAGCATACCGTCAAGCTCCGGCTTACGGATCTCTTCGATATTGATGTGCACAGGCACACCCATTTGCTTGGTCAGGTCCTGACGCAGTTTCTCAACATCTTCACCTTTCTTGCCGATCACGATGCCGGGACGAGCGGTGTGGATGGTGATACGTGCAGTTTGCGCCGGACGATGAATATCGATACGGCTTACGGACGCGCTTTTTAATTTGTCTTGGAGATACTCGCGCACCTTCAGATCAGCGAACAAATAGTCCGCATAAGTCCGACCGTCTGCGTACCAGACGGAGGTGTGCTCCTTGACGATTCCCAGGCGAATGCCAATGGGATGTACTTTCTGACCCATCTCTTCGACTCCGTTACTTGTCAGCAACCTTGACAGTGATATGGCAAGACCGCTTGACGATGCGATCAGCACGGCCTTTGGCACGTGGCATGATTCGCTTCAGCGAACGCCCTTCGTTGACGAAAACGGTGGAGACCTTAAGGTCATCAACGTCTGCGCCTTCGTTATGCTCGGCGTTGGCTACGGCCGACTCCAGCACTTTTTTCAGGATCTCGGCGGCTTTCTTACTGCTGAAAGCCAACAGGTTGAGCGCTTCGCCCACCTTCTTCCCGCGGATCTGGTCGGCGACCAAGCGGGCTTTCTGGGCGGAGATTCGAGCGCCCGACAACTTAGCGGCTACTTCCATCGTTCCTTACCCCTTAACGCTTGGCTTTCTTGTCTGCCACGTGCCCACGATATGTGCGGGTACCGGCAAACTCGCCTAGTTTGTGGCCGACCATGTCTTCGCTCACGAGAACTGGGACATGAAGACGACCGTTATGCACAGCGATGGTCAAACCGACCATTTGTGGCAGGATCATTGAACGACGCGACCAGGTTTTCACCGGCTTGCGATCGTTCTTTTCCGCCGCCACTTCGATCTTCTTCAGTAGGTGAAGATCAATAAAAGGACCTTTTTTCAGAGAACGTGGCACTGTCGTATCCCTCTATTTACTTGCGACGACGGACGATCATTTTGTCGGTACGCTTATTACCACGAGTCTTCGCGCCCTTAGTCGGGAAGCCCCACGGCGATACCGGATGACGACCACCAGAGGTACGACCTTCACCACCACCATGTGGGTGGTCAACCGGGTTCATGGCAACACCACGAACGGTTGGGCGAACGCCACGCCAGCGCTTAGCACCAGCTTTACCCAGGGAACGCAGGCTGTGCTCGGAGTTCGAGACCTCACCCAGCGTTGCACGGCATTCAGCCAGAACTTTACGCATTTCACCTGAGCGAAGACGCAGAGTCACGTAGACGCCTTCACGCGCAATCAGCTGAGCCGAAGCACCAGCGGAACGGGCGATCTGAGCACCTTTGCCCGGCTTCAATTCGATACCGTGAATTGTGCTACCAACTGGAATGTTACGCAGTTGAAGAGCGTTACCCGGCTTGATTGGAGCCAATGCGCCTGCGATCAGCTGGTCGCCAGCACTCACACCTTTAGGCGCGATGATATAGCGACGCTCACCGTCTGCGTACAGCAGCAGAGCAATGTGAGCAGTACGGTTTGGATCGTATTCAATGCGCTCAACAGTGGCAGCGATGCCATCTTTGTCGTTGCGACGGAAGTCGACCAAACGATAGTGTTGCTTATGACCACCACCAATGTGACGCGTGGTAATACGGCCATTGTTGTTACGACCACCAGTCTTCGATTTTTTCTCGAGCAGCGGTGCGTGAGGAGCGCCTTTATGCAGCTCCTGGTTGACCACCTTGACCACGAAACGGCGGCCAGGGGAAGTCGGTTTGCATTTAACGATTGCCATGATGCACCCCTTCCTTACTCAGCACTGCTGCTGAAATCGAGATCTTGGCCTGGCTGAAGGGAGATAACTGCCTTCTTCCAGTCATTACGCTTGCCCAGACCGCGAGCAGTGCGCTTGCTCTTACCCAGAACATTCAGGGTAGTAACACGCTCTACTTTCACGCTGAACAGGCTTTCGACGGCCTTCTTGATTTCCAGCTTGGTTGCATCGGTTGCAACCTTGAAAACGAACTGGCCTTTCTTGTCAGCCAGAACCGTGGCCTTCTCGGAAACGTGCGGGCCAAGTAGAACTTTAAATACGCGTTCCTGGTTCATCCCAGCAGCTCCTCGAATTTCTTCACGGCCGACACAGTGATCAACACTTTGTCGTATGCGATCAGACTAACTGGATCGGAACCTTGAACATCACGTACATCGACGTGGGGCAGGTTGCGAGCAGCCAGGTACAGATTCTGGTCAACAGCGTCAGACACGATCAAGACATCAGTCAGACCCATGTCATTCAGCTTATTCAGCAGGTCTTTGGTTTTCGGTGCTTCAACAGCGAAATCCTGAACCACGACCAGACGATCAGTACGAACCAGTTCAGCAAGGATGGAGCGCAAGGCTGCGCGATACATCTTCTTGTTGAGCTTCTGAGAGTGGTCTTGTGGACGAGCTGCGAAAGTTGTACCACCGCCACGCCAAATCGGGCTACGGATAGTACCGGCACGAGCACGGCCAGTACCCTTCTGACGCCAAGGGCGCTTACCGCCACCAGAAACGTCGGAACGGGTCTTTTGCTGTTTACTACCCTGACGGCCGCCAGCCATGTAGGCCACGACTGCTTGGTGAACCAGCGTCTCGTTGAATTCGCCGCCAAACGTCAGTTCGGAAACTTCGATCGCTTGAGCGTCATTTACATTTAATTGCATGTCAGCTTCCCCTTAACCGCGAGCCTTGGCTGCTGGACGTACAACCAGGTTACCGCCAGTAGCGCCAGGAACAGCACCCTTGACAAGCAACAGATTGCGTTCAGCGTCCACGCGCACCACTTCCAAGGACTGCACGGTCACGCGCTCAGCGCCCATATGACCGGACATTTTTTTGCCCTTGAATACACGACCAGGAGTCTGGCACTGGCCGATAGAGCCCGGGACGCGGTGGGAGACGGAGTTACCGTGAGTATTATCTTGACCACGGAAATTGTGGCGCTTGATCGTACCCTGGAAACCTTTACCTTTGGACTGACCGGTCACATCGACCATCTGACCAGCAGCGAAGATTTCAGCATTGATCAGATCGCCAGCCTGGTAATCGCCTTCTTCAAGACGGAATTCCCAAACACCGCGACCTGCGGCAACGTTCGCCTTAGCGAAGTGACCAGCTTGAGCAGCAGTCACACGCGAAGCACGACGCTCACCGACAGTGACTTGCACTGCACGGTAGCCATCAGTTTCTTCGGTTTTGAACTGGGTGACGCGATTCGGCTCGATCTCAATGACCGTAACCGGAATGGAGACACCTTCTTCGGTGAAAATACGGGTCATACCGCATTTACGACCGACTACACCAATAGTCATGTTGTAAACCTCATGAGTGTACGGGGCTTTCACCCGCTATGGCCGCCCATTTCAGAGCGTTACACGACTAAGACCCAAGTCTTAGCCGAGGCTGATCTGCACTTCCACACCGGCCGCAAGATCAAGCTTCATAAGTGCATCAACGGTTTTATCCGTTGGCTGGACGATGTCCAGAACACGCTTATGAGTACGGATCTCGTACTGGTCGCGCGCGTCTTTGTTGACGTGCGGGGAGACCAGAACGGTGAACCGCTCTTTACGGGTAGGCAGTGGAATTGGACCACGCACTTGAGCACCAGTACGTTTCGCGGTTTCCACGATTTCCTGGGTTGATTGGTCGATCAGGCGATGGTCAAAAGCCTTCAACCTGATACGGATTTGCTGATTTTGCATTGGATTTCAGACTCCAGGCTACTTCCCACCGAGCGCAATACGCCCGTTAAAAGGAGGCGCAATTCTATAGACGGGCCAACGCAGTGTCAACCCAATAAAAAAGCCCCCGCAAGCGGGGGCTTTTTCTTAAATCATCGCTTACGCGATGATTTTGGCTACGACGCCAGCGCCGACGGTACGACCGCCTTCACGAATAGCGAAACGCAGACCATCTTCCATTGCGATAGGCTTGATCAGGGTAACGGAAACTTTCACGTTATCACCTGGCATAACCATTTCGGTGCCTTCCGGCAGTTCGCAGCTACCAGTTACGTCGGTAGTACGGAAGTAGAACTGTGGACGATAGCCTTTGAAGAACGGAGTATGACGGCCGCCTTCTTCTTTGCTCAGAACATAGATTTCAGCTTCGAACTGAGTGTGCGGCTTGACGGTGCCTGGCTTGACCAAAACCTGGCCACGCTCAACGTCGTCACGCTTGGTGCCACGCAGCAGAACGCCGCAGTTCTCACCAGCACGACCTTCGTCCAGCAGCTTGCGGAACATCTCAACGCCAGTGCAAGTAGTCTTGGTGGTGTCACGCAGACCCACGATTTCTACTTCTTCCTGGATCTTAACGATGCCACGCTCAACACGACCAGTAACAACAGTCCCGCGACCGGAGATCGAGAATACGTCTTCGATAGGCATCAGGAACGGCTTGTCGATCGCGCGAACTGGCTCTGGAATGTATGTGTCCAGAGTTTCAACCAGCTTCTTGACAGCAGTGGTACCCATCTCGTTGTCGTCTTGGCCGTTCAGAGCCATCAGAGCAGAACCGATGATGATCGGAGTGTCGTCACCTGGGAAATCGTAAGTGCTGAGCAAGTCACGCACTTCCATTTCAACCAGCTCCAGCAGCTCAGCGTCATCAACCATGTCAGCCTTGTTCAGGAAGACAACGATGTATGGAACGCCAACCTGACGTGACAGCAGGATGTGCTCACGAGTCTGAGGCATCGGACCATCAGCAGCCGAACAAACCAGAATCGCGCCGTCCATCTGTGCAGCACCGGTGATCATGTTTTTTACGTAGTCGGCGTGACCTGGGCAGTCAACGTGCGCGTAGTGGCGAACGGCCGAATCGTATTCAACGTGAGCGGTGTTGATGGTGATACCACGAGCTTTTTCTTCTGGTGCGCTGTCGATCTTGTCGAAGTCAACACGAGCCGAACCGAATACTTCGGAGCAGACGCGAGTCAAAGCAGCAGTCAGAGTGGTTTTACCGTGGTCAACGTGACCGATAGTGCCAACGTTGACGTGCGGTTTGTTACGTTCAAATTTTTCTTTAGCCACGACAAATAACTCCTAGCCTAAAGGCGCTGAATCAGCCTTGTTTTTTGGTTACAGTTTCGACGATGTGCGACGGAGCTGTATTGTATTTTTTGAATTCCATAGAGTAGCTTGCGCGACCTTGAGACATGGAACGAACGTCGGTCGCATAACCGAACATTTCACCCAACGGAACCTCAGCGCGAATTACCTTGCCGGACACCGTATCTTCCATACCCAGGATCATGCCGCGACGACGGTTAAGGTCGCCCATTACGTCACCCATATAGTCTTCAGGCGTAACAACCTCTACAGCCATGATCGGCTCAAGCAACTCACCACCACCCTTCTGGGCCAGTTGCTTGGTCGCCATGGAAGCAGCCACCTTAAACGCCATCTCGTTCGAGTCGACGTCGTGGTAAGAACCATCAAACACGGTAGCCTTCAGGCCGATCAGCGGATAGCCGGCAACAACGCCGTTCTTCATCTGCTCTTCGATACCCTTCTGGATAGCCGGAATGTATTCCTTAGGAACCACACCACCCACTACTTCGTTCACGAATTGCAGACCTTCCTGACCTTCGTCAGCAGGGGCAAAACGGATCCAGCAGTGACCGAACTGGCCACGACCGCCGGACTGACGAACGAACTTGCCTTCGATTTCACAGTTCTTCGTGATGCGCTCACGATAGGAAACCTGAGGCTTACCGATGTTGGCTTCGACGTTGAACTCACGGCGCATCCGGTCAACCAAGATGTCCAGGTGCAACTCGCCCATGCCAGAGATGATCGTTTGACCAGTCTCTTCATCAGTTTTGACGCGGAAAGAAGGGTCTTCCTGAGCTAGCTTGCCCAGAGCGATACCCATTTTTTCCTGGTCATCCTTGGTTTTTGGCTCAACGGCAACCGAAATAACAGGCTCCGGGAAGTCCATGCGAACCAGGATGATTGGCTTGTCAGCATTGCACAAAGTTTCACCAGTGGTGACGTCCTTCATGCCGATCAATGCCGCGATGTCACCAGCGCGAACTTCTTTAATCTCTTCACGGGCGTTTGCGTGCATTTGCACCATACGACCTACACGCTCTTTCTTGCCTTTAACCGAGTTGATCACGCCGTCGCCGGAAGCCAACACACCCGAGTAGACTCGGACGAAGGTCAAAGTACCCACGAATGGGTCAGTAGCGATTTTGAACGCCAAGGCCGAGAACGGCTCATTGTCGTCTGCATGACGCTCCAAATCTTTAGTCTCGTCATCTGGGTCTGTACCCTTGATGGCAGGAATATCGACAGGTGCCGGCAGGTAATCGATAACGGCGTCGAGAACTAAGGGAACACCCTTGTTCTTGAAGGAAGAACCGCAAACAGCCAAGACGATCTCACCAGCGATGGTACGCTGACGCAGAGCAGCCTTGATTTCCTCGTTGGTGAGTTCTTCACCTTCGAGGTATTTGTTCATGAGCTCTTCACTGGCTTCAGCCGCAGCCTCGACCATATTGCCGCGCCACTCGTCAGCCATTTCCTGCAACTCGGCAGGGATAGGCTCGCGACGTGGAACCATACCTTTGTCAGAATCGTTCCAGTAGACCGCTTCCATGGACATCAGATCAATCTGACCTTGGAAGTTGTCTTCAGCACCAATAGCCAACTGGATCGGCACAGGAGTGTGACCCAAGCGCTGCTTGATCTGACCGATCACGCGCAAGAAGTCCGCGCCAGCACGGTCCATCTTATTCACGTAAACGAGACGCGGAACGCCGTATTTGTTGGCTTGGCGCCATACGGTTTCGGACTGAGGTTCAACACCGGAAGTACCACAGAACACAACAACCGCGCCGTCGAGTACACGCAGGGATCGCTCAACTTCAATCGTGAAGTCAACGTGGCCTGGGGTGTCAATGACGTTAAAACGGTATTGGTCTTTGTGCTGCTTCTCGGAGCCTTGCCAAAAGGCGGTAATAGCAGCAGAAGTAATGGTAATACCACGCTCCTGCTCCTGCACCATCCAGTCTGTGGTCGCGGCGCCGTCATGCACCTCGCCCATCTTGTGGCTTTTGCCGGTGTAAAAAAGGACGCGCTCGGTGGTGGTGGTTTTGCCAGCATCCACGTGAGCTACGATACCAATGTTACGGTAGCGGTTGATCGGTGTAGTACGAGCCATAAAGCCCTCGCAAAATTAGTGACGCTGTGATTAGAAGCGGTAGTGCGAGAAAGCTTTGTTGGCTTCAGCCATACGGTGCACGTCTTCACGCTTCTTAACTGCAGCACCTTTACCTTCAGCGGCGTCCAACAGTTCGCCAGCCAAACGCAGAGCCATAGACTTCTCACCGCGCTTGCGCGCGAAGTCTACCAGCCAACGCATTGCCAGAGCATTACGACGGGACGGACGAACTTCGACCGGAACCTGGTAAGTAGCACCGCCTACACGGCGCGACTTCACTTCGACCAGCGGAGCGATGGCGTCGAGAGCTTTCTCGAAGATTTCCAGGGGATCGCTGTTCTTGCGTTCTTTAACCTTCTCCAGCGCGCCATAAACGATACGCTCGGCAACGGCTTTTTTGCCGCTCTCCATTACGTGGTTCATGAACTTGGCCAGAATCTGGCTGCCGTATTTTGGATCGTCAAGCACTTCGCGCTTGGCTGCTACGCGTCTTCTTGGCATGGATAAGCCCTCAAACGGTCTTCAGGTTCGCTCGGAATCAGTGCCCTTTGCGGGGCGCCTCCGACCTTACTCTTATCGACTCAGAAAAATAGATAATTCAGTGTTTACAAAAAGCCGCTACTACTTTGGCTTCTTGGTACCGTACTTCGAACGACCTTGGTTACGACCTTTAACGCCGGAGGTATCCAGGGAGCCGCGAACGGTGTGATAACGAACACCTGGCAAGTCTTTTACACGGCCGCCGCGAATCAGTACGACGCTGTGCTCTTGCAGGTTATGGCCTTCACCACCGATGTACGAGGAAACCTCGAAACCGTTGGTGAGACGTACACGACATACTTTACGCAGTGCCGAGTTAGGTTTTTTCGGCGTAGTGGTATACACACGAGTGCATACGCCACGACGTTGCGGGCAGTTCTGCAGCGCAGGCACGTCGGATTTCTCGACGATACGCTTACGCGGCTGACGTACCAGCTGGTTGATAGTTGCCATCTACTAGCTCCACTGTTGTCTTGCGACGCTATTGTCTTGCAAGAAAAGCAAAATGGCAGGACATGCGTCCCGCCAAATTTAGGGGTACAAGAGTCTAAAGAGGATCCTGCCCCCAGTCAAGGCAAAGCCCCAACCTTCACATCAACCTGGCTCAGAGCATTTAAAGCTGAAAACCGGGTAGATATGAAGATCAGGGCCTTACTCTCAATTACTGCTGGAGTTCAGCGCTTCAGTCAAAGCTGCTTCGACTTCACTTGCACTGACACGCAATGGCTTATCGACTTCACGACGACGCTTACGCTCGCTGTGATACGCCAAGCCAGTACCTGCGGGGATCAAACGACCCACAACCACGTTCTCCTTCAGGCCGCGCAAGTAATCGCGCTTGCCAGTTACCGCTGCCTCGGTCAGTACGCGAGTCGTCTCTTGGAAGGACGCTGCGGAAATAAACGATTCAGTCGACAACGACGCCTTAGTGATACCAAGCAACACACGGGTGAACTTGGATACAAACTTCTCGTCTGCAGCCAAACGCTCGTTTTCTACCAGTACGTGAGTCAGCTCCATCTGGTCGCCCTTGATGAAGGTTGAATCACCCGACTCGGCAATCTCGACCTTACGCAGCATCTGACGAAGAATCGTTTCGATGTGCTTGTCGTTGATCTTAACGCCTTGCAGGCGGTATACGTCTTGGATCTCGTTGACGATGTACTTGGCCAACGCACTGACACCCAGCAAACGCAGGATGTCGTGCGGATCGCTAGGACCGTCGGAGATGACTTCACCGCGGCTCACTTGCTCGCCTTCGAAGACGTTCAGGTGACGCCACTTCGGAATCAGCTCTTCATACGGATCGCTACCATCGTTCGGCGTAATAACCAGCCGGCGCTTGCCTTTGGTCTCTTTACCGAAAGCGATGGTGCCGCTGACTTCAGCCAGAATCGAGGCTTCTTTCGGACGACGCGCTTCAAACAAGTCGGCAACACGTGGCAAACCACCAGTGATGTCACGAGTCTTCGAAGTTTCTTGTGGGATACGAGCGATGACGTCACCGACACCTACCTGCACACCATCCGCTACACCGACCAGGGCGTTGGCTGGCAAGAAGTACTGAGCAGGTACGTCAGTACCCGGCAGCAACAGATCCTTACCGTCGATACCAACCATCTTCACCGCAGGACGAATATCTTTGCCTGCAGCAGGACGGTCCTTGGCATCCAGCACTTCGATGTTGGTCAAACCTGTGAGTTCATCGGTCTGACGCTTGATCGTAATGCCTTCTTCCATGCCTACGTAGGTCACGGTACCTTTCATTTCGGTAACGATCGGGTGAGTGTGCGGATCCCATTTGGCAACGATAGAGCCAGCATCGACCTTATCGCCTTCCTTCACCAGAATTACCGCACCGTACGGCAGCTTGTAACGTTCACGTTCGCGACCGAATTCGTCCGCGATAGCCAGTTCGCCGGAGCGGGATACCGCTACCAGGTGACCGTCAAGACGCTCAACATGCTTCAGATTATGCAGGCGAACGATACCGCCGTTTTTCACCTGAACACTGTCCGCAGCGGAGGTCCGGCTTGCCGCACCACCGATGTGGAACGTACGCATCGTCAGCTGAGTACCTGGCTCACCGATCGACTGAGCGGCAATAACGCCCACAGCTTCACCGATATTCACCTGATGACCCCGAGCCAAATCACGACCGTAGCACTTGGCGCAGATGCCGTAGCGTGTTTCACAGCTGATTGGCGAGCGCACGATCACTTCATCGATGCTGTTCAGCTCAATGAACTCGACCCACTTCTCATCGATCAACGAACCCGCAGGAACGATGACTTCGTCGGTACCTGGCTTGAATACGTCACGAGCGATAACTCGACCCAATACGCGCTCACCCAGCGGCTCAACTACGTCACCACCTTCGATGTGCGGCGTCATAACCAGACCGTGTTCAGTACCGCAGTCGACTTCAGTCACTACCAGATCCTGAGCCACGTCTACGAGACGACGAGTCAAATATCCAGAGTTCGCGGTTTTCAACGCGGTATCCGCGAGGCCTTTACGAGCACCGTGAGTGGAGATGAAGTACTGAAGTACACTCAAGCCTTCACGGAAGTTCGCTGTGATCGGCGTTTCGATGATCGAGCCATCCGGCTTGGCCATCAAACCACGCATACCCGCCAACTGGCGAATCTGTGCAGCCGAACCCCGGGCGCCCGAGTCAGCCATCATGTACATCGAGTTGAAGGATTCCTGATCAACCTCGACACCGTGACGGTCGATGACACGTTCTTTGGACAAGTTCGACATCATCGCTTTCGAGACTTCGTCGTTTGCCTTGGACCAAAGGTCGATCACCTTGTTGTACTTCTCGCCCTGTGTAACCAGGCCCGACGCGTACTGGCTTTCGATCTCTTTAACTTCTTCGGTTGCGGCATCGATGATGCGAGCTTTCTCATCCGGGATAACAAAGTCGTTAACGCCGATGGAAACGCCCGAGATCGTTGAGTAGGCAAAACCGGTGTACATCAACTGGTCAGCAAAGATGACAGTCTCTTTCAGGCCAACCACGCGATAGCACTGGTTGATCAGCTTGGAGATCGCCTTTTTCTTCATCGGTTGGTTGACGACGTCGTACGACAGACCCTTCGGCACAACTTGATACAGCAGCGCACGGCCCACAGTAGTGTCGACAATACGGGTGCCGCTGACGCTACCACCGTCACGGTCGTTGACCGTTTCATTGATCCGCACTTTGACCTTGGCATGCAACGCGGCTTCGCCGGCGCGGAATACGCGATCAACTTCCTGCAGATCCGCGAACACACGACCTTCGCCCTTGGCGTTGATCGCTTCACGAGTCATGTAGTACAGACCCAATACAACGTCCTGAGAAGGAACGATGATTGGTTCACCGTTCGCTGGAGACAGGATGTTGTTGGTCGACATCATCAGCGCGCGGGCTTCGAGCTGAGCTTCCAGCGTCAACGGTACGTGTACCGCCATCTGGTCGCCGTCGAAGTCGGCGTTGTACGCAGCACAGACCAGAGGGTGCAGCTGGATAGCCTTACCTTCGATCAATACCGGTTCAAACGCCTGGATGCCCAAACGGTGAAGAGTCGGTGCACGGTTAAGAAGCACTGGGTGTTCGCGAATCACTTCGGCAAGAACATCCCAAACCTCTGGCAGCTCGCGCTCGACCATCTTCTTGGCAGCTTTGATGGTGGTCGCGAGGCCACGCATCTCCAGCTTGCCGAAAATGAACGGCTTGAACAGTTCCAGGGCCATCTTCTTCGGCAGACCGCACTGGTGCAAACGCAGGGTCGGACCAACGGTAATTACCGAACGACCGGAGTAGTCAACGCGCTTACCGAGCAAGTTCTGACGGAAACGACCTTGCTTACCCTTGATCATGTCAGCCAGGGATTTCAGAGGACGCTTGTTGGAACCAGTAATAGCGCGGCCACGACGACCATTGTCGAGCAACGCATCGACGGCTTCCTGCAACATACGCTTTTCGTTGCGCACGATGATGTCCGGAGCGGACAGATCGAGCAGACGCTTCAAGCGGTTGTTACGGTTGATCACTCGACGATACAGGTCGTTGAGGTCGGAAGTCGCGAAGCGACCGCCATCCAGAGGGACCAGTGGACGCAGGTCCGGCGGCAGAACCGGCAGAACGGTCAACACCATCCACTCAGGCAGGTTGCCGGAACCCTGGAAGGCTTCCATCAACTTCAGGCGCTTGGACAGCTTCTTGATTTTTGTTTCGGAGTTGGTTTGCGGAATTTCTTCGCGCAGACGGCCAATCTCGTGCTCAAGATCGATAGCGTGCAGCAGCTCACGAACAGCTTCGGCACCCATGCGGGCGTCGAAGTCATCGCCGAACTCTTCCAACGCCTCGAAGTACTGCTCGTCATTGAGCAGTTGACCTTTCTCCAGAGTGGTCATGCCCGGATCGATAACGACATAGCTCTCGAAGTAGAGAACTCGTTCGATATCACGCAGCGTCATGTCCATCAGCAAGCCGATACGGGACGGCAGCGATTTCAGGAACCAGATGTGAGCAACCGGCGAAGCGAGCTCGATGTGAGCCATGCGCTCACGGCGAACCTTAGCCAGGGCGACTTCAACGCCGCACTTCTCGCAGATCACACCACGGTGCTTTAAGCGCTTGTACTTACCGCACAGGCACTCGTAATCCTTGACCGGGCCAAAGATTTTGGCGCAGAACAGGCCATCACGCTCAGGTTTGAACGTACGGTAGTTGATGGTTTCCGGCTTTTTAACTTCACCGAACGACCATGAGCGGATCATCTCAGGTGAAGCCAATCCGATACGGATGGCGTCGAACTCTTCGACTTGACCCTGGTTTTTCAGCAAATTCAGTAGGTCTTTCAAGGCCTTTCCTCCTGGCGGAGCAGAGGGCAGTCGTACAGACCCACCCTCGATTCACGTCACGTGTTATTCGGTTTCCAGATCGATATCGATACCGAGTGAGCGGATTTCTTTGATCAACACGTTGAAGGACTCGGGCATGCCCGGCTCCATGCGGTGATCACCGTCCACGATGTTTTTATACATCTTGGTACGGCCGTTCACGTCGTCCGACTTCACTGTGAGCATTTCTTGCAGCGTGTAAGCCGCGCCATATGCTTCCAGCGCCCAGACCTCCATCTCACCGAAACGCTGACCACCGAACTGCGCCTTACCACCCAGCGGCTGCTGGGTAACCAGGCTGTAGGAACCAGTGGAACGCGCGTGCATCTTGTCGTCCACCAAGTGGTTCAGCTTCAGCATGTACATGTAGCCAACAGTAACCGGACGCTCAAACTTGTTGCCGGTACGGCCGTCGAACAACTGCATCTGTCCGCTTTCTGGCATGTCAGCCAGCTTCAGCATGGCCTTGATTTCGCTTTCCTTGGCACCGTCGAATACCGGGGTAGCCATCGGAACGCCGCCACGCAGATTCTTTGCGAGATCCAGAATTTCCTGATCGGACAAATCTTCCAGACTTTCCTGGCGGCCACCGATTTCGTTGTAAATTTCATTCAAGAACTTACGCAGGTCGGCAACTTTGCGCTGTTCTTCGATCATGCGGTTGATCTTCTCGCCCAAACCTTTGGCTGCTAGGCCCAAGTGAGTTTCGAGAATTTGACCGACGTTCATACGCGAAGGTACACCCAACGGGTTGAGGACGATATCGACGGGCGTGCCATTGGCATCGTGCGGCATGTCTTCAACTGGCATGATCACGGAGACCACGCCTTTGTTACCGTGACGTCCGGCCATTTTATCGCCTGGCTGGATACGACGACGGATGGCAAGGTACACCTTAACGATTTTAAGGACGCCAGGAGCCAGATCATCGCCCTGCTGCAACTTGCGTTTCTTATCTTCGAACTTGTCGTCCAACAGACGGCGGCGGTCAACGATGTAAGCCTGAGCCTTTTCGAGCTGCTCGTTCAACGCATCTTCAACCATGCGCAGCTTGAACCACTGACCATGTTCAAGACCGTCAAGAACTTCGTCAGTGATTTCCTGGCCTTTCTTCAGACCAGCACCACCTTCGGCAACACGACCGACCAAAGCAGAACGCAAGCGCTCGAATGTCGCGCCTTCAACGATGCGGAACTCTTCGTTCAGGTCTTTACGGATTTCGTCGAGCTGAGTCTTTTCGATAGACAGTGCACGAGCGTCACGCTCTACACCATCACGCGTGAAGACTTGAACGTCAATGACAGTACCTTTGGTACCTGTAGGTACGCGCAGGGATGTGTCTTTAACGTCACTCGCTTTTTCGCCGAAGATTGCACGCAACAGCTTCTCTTCAGGAGTCAGCTGAGTCTCGCCTTTCGGAGTGACTTTGCCTACCAGGATGTCGCCAGCGCCGACTTCAGCACCGACGTAAACGATACCGGCTTCGTCCAGCTTGTTCAGCGCTGCTTCGCCCACGTTGGGGATGTCAGCGGTGATTTCTTCAGGCCCAAGCTTGGTATCACGCGCCACACAGGTCAGTTCCTGAATATGGATCGTCGTGAAACGGTCTTCCTGAACAACTCGCTCCGACAGGCAGATCGAGTCTTCGAAGTTGAAGCCGTTCCAGGCCATGAACGCAATGCGCATATTCTGGCCAAGAGCCAGCTCACCCATATCGGTGGAAGGACCATCGGCCATGATGTCGCTGCGCTGAACTCGATCACCCTTGCTGACCAGCGGACGCTGGTTGATGCAGGTGTTCTGGTTCGAGCGGGTGTATTTGGTCAGGTTGTAGATATCGACACCGGCTTCACCGGTCTCGACTTCGTCATCTGCAACACGAACCACGATACGGCTGGCATCGACAGAGTCGATCACACCGCCACGACGCGCTACAACGCAAACACCGGAGTCGCGAGCAACGTTGCGCTCCATGCCAGTACCAACCAGCGGCTTGTCTGCGCGCAGGGTTGGAACAGCTTGACGCTGCATGTTCGAACCCATCAATGCACGGTTGGCGTCATCGTGCTCAAGGAACGGGATAAGCGAAGCCGCTACCGACACAACCTGCTTAGGCGAGACGTCCATCAACGTAACGTCTTCCGGTGCTTTCACCGTGAATTCGTTCAGGTGACGAACAGCAACGAGCTCGTCGATCAGCTGCTTCTTGTCATTCATTGCCGCAGAGGCTTGGGCGATGACGTGATCCGCTTCCTCAATAGCAGAAAGGAATACGATCTCGTCAGTCACCAACGCATCTTTTACCACTCGGTACGGGCTTTCAAGGAAGCCGTACTGGTTGGTGCGAGCATAGGCAGCCAAGGAGTTGATCAGACCGATGTTAGGACCTTCCGGCGTTTCGATCGGGCAAACTCGACCGTAGTGCGTCGGGTGTACGTCACGAACTTCAAAGCCGGCGCGTTCACGAGTAAGACCGCCAGGCCCAAGTGCGGAAACACGACGCTTGTGCGTGATCTCGGAGAGCGGGTTGTTCTGGTCCATAAACTGAGAAAGCTGGCTGGAACCGAAGAACTCTTTGACCGCAGCAGCGACTGGCTTGGCGTTGATCAGGTCCTGAGGCATCAGACCTTCACTTTCAGCCATAGACAGACGTTCTTTGACTGCACGCTCTACCCGCACCAAGCCCACGCGGAACTGATTCTCGGCCATCTCACCTACGCAACGCACGCGACGGTTACCAAGGTGGTCGATGTCATCGACGATGCCTTTGCCGTTTCGGATATCGACGAGCGTCTTAAGGACTGCGACGATATCTTCCTTGCACAACACACCCGAACCTTCGATTTCGGTACGACCGATTCGACGGTTAAACTTCATCCGGCCGACCGCAGACAGGTCATAGCGCTCTGGACTGAAGAACAGGTTGTTGAACAAAGTTTCTGCTGCGTCTTTGGTTGGCGGCTCGCCAGGGCGCATCATTCGATAGATTTCTACCAGCGCTTCCAGTTGGTTGCCGGTCGAATCGATCTTCAACGTATCGGAGATGAACGGGCCGCAGTCAATATCGTTGGTGTACAACGTTTCGATGCGAACTACCTGAGCCTTAGCCACTTTGGCCAAGATTTCGGTGTTCAACTCAGTATTGCACTCAGCGATGATTTCGCCGGTCGCAGGATGGACAATAGCCTTGGCAGTAGTGCGGCCCAGGACGTAGTCCAGCGGCACTTCCAGCTGCTTAATGTTGGCCTTTTCCAGCTGGTTGATGTGGCGAGCTGTGATACGACGACCTTGCTCGACAATTACCTTGCCTTTGTCATCCAGGATGTCGAGTACTGCAATCTCACCGCGCAGGCGCTGAGGCACCAACTCCAAGCTCAGGTTTTCGCCCTGAACGTGGAAAACGTTAGTGGTATAGAAAGCATCCAGGACTTGTTCAGTCGTATAACCCAATGCACGCAAAAGCACCGATGCAGGTAGCTTGCGACGACGGTCGATACGGACGAATACGCAGTCCTTTGGATCGAACTCGAAGTCCAGCCAAGAGCCGCGATAAGGAATGATCCGAGCGGAGTAAAGCAGCTTACCGGAGCTGTGAGTCTTACCACGGTCGTGATCGAAGAACACGCCTGGGGAACGGTGCAGCTGAGAGACGATAACGCGCTCGGTACCATTAATAACGAAGGTACCGTTCTCAGTCATCAGGGGGATTTCACCCATGTAGACTTCTTGCTCTTTAATATCTTTGATCGCTTTGTTCGACGATTCTTTGTCGAAAATGATCAGACGCACTTTAACCCGCAAAGGTACAGCGTACGTCACGCCGCGCAGCACGCATTCCTTGACATCAAAAGCCGGCTCGCCCAGACGATATCCGACGTACTCCAGCGCAGCATTGCCGGAGTAGCTGATGATCGGGAAAACGGATTTGAAGGCCGCATGCAGGCCCACGTCGCGGAACTGATCTTTAGTCGCTCCCGCTTGCAAGAATTCACGATACGAATCCAGCTGGATGGCCAGGAGGTAAGGCACATCCATGACGTCCGGCAACTTGCTAAAGTCCTTGCGGATACGTTTTTTCTCAGTATATGAGTAAGCCATCAGCGTTCCCCAGCTTGGTCACCTGCTTGTTTGGCCCCTCCCGACGGGAGCAGCCAGAAAATCTTGCAAACCCCTTGGTTTGCGCCACCGTTCGAGGTGGTTACAGCACGTTAGAGGCGCCGACCTAGCCGGCCGCCAATAACGGAAAAAGGCCGGTGGCAGAAGCCACCAGCCATCAGCCTTACGCGAGAAGCGCGGGCTGGAGACGCAAAGTCGATGCTTATTTCAGCTCGACTTTAGCGCCTGCTTCTTCCAAGGTAGCCTTGGCTTTGTCAGCTGCGTCTTTAGCAACAGCTTCCAGAACGATGCCTGGGGCGCCGTCAACTACAGCCTTGGCTTCTTTCAAGCCCAGACCAGTCAGCTCGCGTACAGCCTTGATGACGTTAACTTTCTTCTCGCCAGCTTCCAGCAGCATGACGTTGAATTCAGTTTGCTCTTCAACAACAGCAGCAGCAGCAGCTGGACCAGCCGAAGCTGCAGCAGCAGTAACGCCGAACTTTTCTTCGAAGGCTTTGATCAGCTCAACGACTTGCAGAACGGACATCTCGCTTACTGCGTTGAGGATATCGTCTTGAGAGATAGACATGAATCTAATTCCTGAATTGGGGACGGCCTACGCGACCATCGAAATAAACAAAAATACGCGATCGGAAGTGGCGAGCTTTACGCTGCAGCAGCTTCTTTTTGGTCGCGAATAGCCGCCAAAGTACGAGCCAATTTGCTGGTAGCGCCTTGAATCACGCTCATCAGCTGGGAAATTGCTTCGTCACGGGTCGGCAGAGTTGCCAGCACGTCGATCTGATTAGCTGCGAGGAACTTGCCCTCGAACGCAGCTGCCTTGATCTCGAACTTATCCTGACCTTTAGCAAACTCTTTGAACAAACGGGCAGCAGCACCAGGATGTTCGTTGGAGAACGCAATCAAGGTCGGGCCGGTGAACGCATCGTTGAGGACACTGTATTGAGTGTCAGCAACGGCACGTCGGAGCAGAGTGTTACGTACAACGCGTACGTAAACACCAGCTTCACGGGCCTCTTTACGGAGTCCGGTCATTGCGCCTACTGTCACACCGCGGGCGTCAGCCACAACAGCGGAAAGAGCGACTTTGGCAGCCTCGTTGACTTCAGCGACGATGGCCTTCTTGTCTTCGAGTTTAATTGCCACGGGTTTAACTCCTGCTTGTTACCGTTTCATCTGGCCGAAGCCAGATGTCGTTTTGGTGTCTGATTCGGTAAGGAACCGGGAGCACCATCTGCGTAGGCTTGAATTTTAAGACTTTCGCCGCCTACGGTCTTGGATAGCCCCCGCAAAGCAGGGACCCCAATTTGTGCAGGGCACGTTTACCATGCCATGCCAGTCTTACGCGTCCAGCGAACCTTGGTCGATGACCAAGCCCGGGCCCATTGTGGTGCTCAGGGTAACGCGCTTAACGTAAATACCTTTCGAGGAAGCAGGCTTGATTCGCTTGAGATCAGCGATCAGCGCTTCGACGTTTTCCTTCAGTTTGTCTGCATCAAAGCCGACTTTACCAACGGAAGTGTGGATGATGCCGTTCTTGTCGGTGCGGTAACGAACCTGACCAGCTTTAGCGTTCTTAACAGCTGTAGCGACGTCTGGCGTAACGGTACCGACTTTTGGGTTAGGCATCAGGCCGCGAGGACCTAAAATCTGACCCAATTGACCTACTACGCGCATTGCGTCCGGAGAGGCAATAACAACGTCATAGTTCAAATCGCCAGCCTTCATTTCGGCAGCAAGATCATCCATACCAACGCGGTCTGCGCCGGCAGCCAAAGCAGCTTCAGCAGCTGGCCCCTGGGTGAAAACAGCAACGCGGACAGTCTTGCCAGTACCATGCGGCAAAACGGTTGCGCTACGTACGACCTGATCCGATTTACGCGGATCGACACCAAGGTTCACAGCAACGTCCACGGACTCGCTGAACTTAACTGTCGACAACTCAGTCAGCAAAGCTGCCGCGTCAACAAAGCTGTAGGACTTGCCTGGTTCGATCTTGGCAGCAATTGCCTTTTGGCGCTTAGTCAGCTTAGCCATTACACACCCTCCACGTTAAGGCCCATGCTACGAGCAGAACCGGCGATAGTACGCACAGCAGCGTCCATATCAGCAGCAGTCAGATCGGCATTTTTTGCCTTTGCGATATCTTCGAGTTGAGCACGAGTGACAGTGCCGACCTTAACGGTGTTCGGGCGCGCTGAGCCACTGGTCAGGCCAGCGGCTTTTTTCAGCAGGACCGAAGCCGGGGTACTTTTGGTTTCGAACGTAAAGCTGCGGTCGCTATAAACAGTGATGATCACTGGAGTAGGGAGACCTGGTTCAATACCCTGTGTACGGGCGTTGAATGCCTTGCAGAATTCCATGATGTTCACGCCGTGCTGACCCAAAGCAGGACCGACTGGCGGACTTGGATTAGCCTGAGCGGCCTTCACTTGAAGCTTGATGTAAGCGGTAATTTTCTTGGCCATGAGGCACTCCAATTACGGGTTCAAACGCCTCGAAAGGCTCCCCGGTTACTTGCACGTATATCCCAGTGACGACAAAACCCCACAGCCCAAGGCTGCGGGGTATGGGATCTTCCGTTCAGTTATGCCTTTTCGACCTGACTGAACTCGAGCTCCACCGGGGTGGAGCGTCCGAAAATAAGCACGGCCACTTGAATCCGGCTTTTTTCGTAGTTAACTTCTTCTACGGTACCGTTGAAGTCAGCGAATGGCCCGTCGGTTACCCGAACCACTTCACCTGGCTCAAACAAGGTCTTAGGCTTGGGTTTATCACTGCCGTCAGCAACGCGACGCAAGATCGCCTCAGCTTCCTTATCAGTGATAGGAGCCGGCTTGTCAGCAGTTCCACCAATAAAGCCCATGACCCGCGGAGTATCCTTGACCAAATGCCAAGTACCCTCGTTCATATCCATCTGTACCAGCACATAGCCTGGAAAGAACTTACGCTCACTTTTGCGCTTCTGGCCGTTACGCATTTCAACCACTTCTTCAGTGGGAACCAGAATCTCGCCGAAGCCATCTTCCATGCCGGCTAGCTTTACTCGCTCGACCAGCGAGCGCATCACATGCTTCTCGTAACCCGAATAAGCATGAACAACGTACCAACGCTTAGCCACGGGACACCCTTAGCCAACAATCAAGGAAACAAGCCAGCCAAGCAGGGAATCTAAACCCCACAAGAGCAGCGCCATTACGAGAACCACAGCCACAACAATCAGAGTGGTCTGTGTAGTTTCTTGGCGAGTAGGCCATACGACTTTACGAATTTCGGCGCGAGCTTCCTTGGCCAACACAAAGAAAGCCTTGCCCTTGCCCGTTTGCAGCCCTACATAGGCGGCAACAAAAGCAATGGCAAGCAATGCGAGCACGCGATACAGGATTGGCTGCGCCGAATAGTATTGATTTCCGACGACACCCACTGCGATCAAAATGACTACTGCAAGCCATTTAAGGAGATCAAAGCGGGAGTCTTGGGCTTCAGCCTTTGGATTCATCTACTAAAATCCTGTGAAAAGAAAGCCAGATACATTTAGTGAATCTGGCAGGTCAGGAGGGAATCGAACCCCCAACCTACGGTTTTGGAGACCGTCGCTCTGCCAATTGAGCTACTGACCTAAAAGCAAAATCAGGCCGACCATTATGATGACCCAACAAGAACATTTCAACAGCTATCGACCTAAGCCAGCAATGGCCGCACTCAAATCGCTGTCGAGCCAGGAAAGAAGCGAGGCCTAACACCAACACGACCAAACCTGACACTCAAAACAAAGGCAGATACTTTCATATCTGCCTGAGTAATGGAGCTCTTGAGCGGATTTGAACCGCTGACCTCACCCTTACCAAGGGTGTGCTCTACCAACTGAGCTACAAGAGCAAAACACATTGCGCAATCAACAAACTTGGAGCGGGTGGCGGGAATCGAACCCGCATCATCAGCTTGGAAGGCTGAGGTTCTACCACTAAACTACACCCGCAAAACTTGCTGCTTACTCTCGAAATTTGGTGGAGGGGGAAGGATTCGAACCTTCGAAGTCGTAGACGTCAGATTTACAGTCTGATCCCTTTGGCCGCTCGGGAACCCCTCCTAAGCGAGGCAGCATTCTCAACTCATGCCACCCTTCTGTCAACCGTTTTCTCATAAAAAACCTGAGGTTACAAACGTTGACTACTGCTTCGCGGCGATTATAGTGCATCTCTCACTGCGAAGCGGGCGCCATTCTATGCAAACTAATCCGCAGTTGCAATCCCTTTTCATATCGCTGTATATTTTTTATTTATATTCTGGATTTCGATTGTGGCTAGTCCTTATCCGGATTTCTTAGCCGGAGACTTAATTCACCTCCGCTGAACACCCTCTCCTGTCCCCCCACCTCCAGACGCAGAGCGCCGGTCGAATCCACGCCCAAAACAACGCCTTGGATCTCAGCATGTCCGGCCAGCAAATTAACTTCAGCGCCCTGCCAGAGGTGCGATCGCTCCCATTCTTCTTGAAACCCCGCAAATCCCTGGACTTTGTGCGCACGCATGTAACTATCTAGGTTCGATGCCAGTGCTGAGACCACTAAATTACGATCAAACTCGTTGCCTGCTTCAATACACATCGACGTCCATGACTGATCAACCTCCGCCGAACTCCGCATGTTCACATTGATTCCCACACCAATGACCACATGACAAACATCTGCAGGATCTCCTGAAAGCTCCAGGAGGATGCCAGCCAGCTTGTGGCGGTTGACCAAAATATCATTCGGCCATTTCAAACCTGACGAGCTTATCCCTGCCTCTCTAAGAGTTTTAATCACGGCGAGCCCCACCAGAAGGCTAAGCCCTTCGAGTTGGCGCATACCCCCATCAATTCTCAAAGCCAGACTGAAGTAAAGGTTCTCACCAAAAGGGCTGACCCACTTCCGACCGCGCCGCCCCCTCCCGGCGGTTTGCTGCTCCGCCAACACGAGAAGGGGGAGGGTATGTCCACTGCCTAGTAACCGCATTGCTTCAGCATTAGTCGATCCGACGCTTTCATATACTTGTACGGTCCACTTAAGCTTGGAAAGGACTAGCGCAAGGGATTCAGCGTCCAATAGGCGCACAGGACTTGCCAAGCGATAACCACGCCCGCGAACCTTATGGATCACGATGCTGAGCTCAGCTTCGGCCTGCTGAAGCTTTTTCCAAACAGCGGCCCTACTGATCCCAAGTGCGGCGCCTAATGTTTCTCCCGAATGAAATTCGCCATCTCCAAGAAGCTTTAACAATGTATGCATAGCGTCAGCCCTTCTACCAGGTTCGCATCTTAGCCATCTGCGTTGGGCAATCAAGCCGCTAGCTCCGTGCCAGGACTTTTAGACGCCCAAAACAAAACCCCTCACCGCGTAAGCGATGAGGGGTTTCGGAATTTAATCTTGACGATGACCTACTCTCACA
>NZ_JBSKHW010000014.1:27335-190321 GCF_057128765.1 Pseudomonas corni | reverse complement strand
AACGATGTCTCCGGTTTAAAACGTAAACGATGTCTCCGGTTTAAAACGTAAAGGATGTCCCCGGTTTGTACCCGGACAGGTCCGCTCCCACGGGTTTACAGGTCCGCTCCCACGGGTTTTGTGTTCACCGACTAATATTTGGTGATCCCACATCCCCTGTCGGAGCCTCGCGTTTCTCGGCAGCTCCTACAAGTCCGCGTATTGGCTAGTAGTGATACCACTTCAATTCGAGCATCACTTCATTCACCGGAGAGGTCATCTGGCTGAATTCCCGTTGCGCGCTCAGACGCAAACCGAGGTTGCGCGATAATTCCCACTGCTGGTTGAGGCTGATGTTGCGACGGATCTCGCCGTTGGTGAAGTAATCCCCCTTGGTTTCCAGGCTCAAATTACCCAATGGATTGCGCCACAGCACCCCGGTATTGAAGCCCGCCGCCGGCGACACCAGTGCCGAGAAATCATTGTTGTGCTCAACCCGCACGGTGCCCAGTGCAAACCCGAGCACATCTTCGCCCAGCTGCCAGGTCCCGCCCGCGCCGCCATTCACATGACTGACCAGATTCTCGTCGCCATGCTTGCCCAACACCCGTTCCAGGCCGCCGCGTACTTGCCATGACCAAGGTTGCAGCAGCTCATTGCGTGGGGTGAGGGAGCGAATGGTCGCCAGATCCAGTTGCTGAACCTGCCAACGGTTGCCTTCGTATTGACGCAGTTTCAGCTGAAGAATTTCGATCTGCGCACCCAGCGGAAAGCCGTACGCGTTGTCGTTCAGGTCGTGATACGCCATGCGCAGGCCATATTCGCCGAACGCTTTGCCGTCACGGCTGCCCGCTCCGAGCTGCCAGGTCCGGGATTCGTGACCGTCTTCTGGCAAGCCCGGTCGTTCGATGTCCAGCGGTGGCGGCGGGTTCTTGCTGATCGAGCGCAGCAAGTCGAAGCTGCGCTGCGACGCAACCGGGTCACGCTCCTGGCCATTGGCGCGGTAGCGTTCCAGGCGATATGCAGCGTCCTGAATCAACGCTCGCCGCTCTTTGGGCAATGCCAGGTAATCAGGCGTCTGCAATTGCTTTTGATCGGCGCTGACCTTCAGCACCCACTGCTTCTCGTCGCCGTTGAGCGGCTCGGCGCGGCTGAGCAATTCGCGCTCGCGGGAAGGGCGATAATCGATCTTTTCAACCAAACCTGCGTCCTGGATGGCGCGTACGGTGTCGGTCGGAATGGCGGTCAGCTGAAATTTACTGGTCAGGTCCAGGCCGGGGCGAGCGACTTGCAGCAACTCAAGAAGTCGATACGAGCAGTTTTCGTCGAAGAAGAAATACCCGAAGCGGATCTGTTTCAATTCCCACACGTGCTCGACCATGCGCTGGGTCTCGACTGGTGTCAGATTCAGTCGGTATTCCCACAGATCGCGGTTCTCAAGGCTACGGTATTCGGAGAGTTTGTCTTGATACGGCACCAGCGCAAAGAGACCTGGATAGCCGCCCATCAAACCTTTCCAGGCGTAAAGAATGCTGTTGTCCGAGCCTTCGATATAAGCGCCGAAGTTGATCGCGTAACTCAATAACGCCGTCTTGTTGGCTTGCACGCCAGCCTGATCGACGCGCAACAACGTGTGGCCAAACATCGAGGAAGGGCTGTTCAGATACGCGGCAGGGAAGATCAGCACGGTACTGTCCGGTGCCACGTCCTTGAACCACTGCTTGAATTCCTTGCAGTCCACGGCAGGCAAATCGGTTAGCTGCAGCTGATTCTTCAACCAGCGAGTGCGGGAGGGGTAAACGCATTGAGCGTGGGCGTTTTCCTGGCCTGCGATGACCGGCTTGTAGATCGCATCGAGCGTAGCGCCAAGCTCGGCGGCCGGATCATGCTCGCCATTTTTCGCAAGAAAGAATTTCTGATCGTCGACGTAGCTGCGCCACCCGCCGAACTTGCCGGGCGTGTAGTGGCCTACGGAAATCCAGAACGGCGTATTGGCCAATTGCTGCAAACGATTGTTGTCGACATGGGGCGCGGCGGACAGCGGGGCGCACACACAGAGCACCAGCCAGGCAAGGCGTTTGAGCATAGATAGGCAACTAGTCAGAAATAGACGGAATGCGTTGAATGCCTGCCCCCCGAGCGGAGAGCAGGCGTGCCGACTTTAAGCCTGGGAAGCGTATTTCGCCAGAGCCGGATCGTTCCTCAGTACGTTGACGGTGTTGTCATGGACATCTTGCGCCGTGGCATCTGCCTTGGTGAAGATTTGCTGATAGTGCTCATGGGTGACTGCGGCGAAATGCGCACGGTCTTCCGGTGCAACGCCCAACACGACCGCGTAAGTCGTCAGCGCTTCGCCTTGACCCATTGCCATGTCTTTTGACAGCTCATCCATCATGCCATTCATGGCCAGCCAGGATTTGCCGCCGTAGGTCAGCGCAGCGTTGGTGGAGCAGCCGTTGGTGCCGGAGGTCATACCAAAAGTGGCGTTACCCGAGGTACCGTTTGTGGTGGATGCAAGGAAGTGAGCCGGTGTGCCACGTTGACCTTCAAACAGCATGTTGCCCCAGCCACAGTCCGGGCCGCCTGGCGCTTGAGCCATGGCGTTGATGGACACAGCGGCGAAGAGAGTACCAAGAAGAATCCGTTTCATAGCTTTGTTCTCTTTTGTATTCAACCAAGGGTCGGATCCTGGCCGATGACTGCACCAGGGCGGGTCAGTTATTTGTTTACCGTCCGCGCAAGTTGGAGTTTAGGCACAGTAGGAACGTTCCGTGGTTTATTACAGAAAGTTCCCTGTCAGCTGCGTGAATAGAGACAAAAGACAGGTTCTCCGGACGAAACAACATTCAGGCTTTTCCTGCCTTGCCAGTGTGGTGCGACGAGCGCCAGAATGCGCCCATCTGCCCCGCCTGACGTAAGGATGTCCGATGCCCGATTCTGTTGCTGCCAGCTTGCGACTTGCGCCCGAAGCGCTGACCCGTCCCTTTTCCGCTGAACAGTTCAGCTTCACGACAACCAACGATCTTGAACCCTTTCGCGGCGTGCTCGGCCAGGAACGAGCGGTTGAGGCTCTACAGTTCGGTGTGGCCATGCCACGCCCCGGTTACAACGTATTTGTCATGGGCGAGCCCGGCACTGGCCGGTTTTCGTTCGTAAAGCGCTACCTCAAGGCCGAAGGCAAGCGCATGCAGACCCCGTGCGACTGGGTCTACGTTAATAACTTCGATGAGCCGCGCGAGCCTAAAGCGCTTGAGTTGCCACCTGGCAGCGCCAGCGCGTTTATCACCGACATCAACGGGTTGGTCGACAACTTGCTGGCGACATTTCCGGCCGTATTCGAACACCCGTCCTACCAGCAAAAGAAAAGCTCCATCGACCGCGCCTTCAACCAGCGCTACGACCGCGCGCTCGATGTGATCGAACGTCTGGCGCTGGAGAAAGGCATTGCGCTGTATCGCGACAGCACCAACATTGCCTTCACCCCGATGGCCGACGGCAAGGCGCTGGACGAGGCGGAGTTCTCGCAACTGCCTGAAGCCGAGCGCGAGCGTTTTCACGAAGACATTTCATCCCTTGAAGAGCGCCTGAACGAAGAGCTCGCCAGCCTGCCGCAATGGAAGCGCGAATCCAGCAATCAGATGCGTCAACTCAATGAGGAGACCATCACCCTGGCTTTGCAGCCACTGCTGGCGCCGCTGTCCGAGCACTACGCAGAAAACGCTGCGGTCTGCGCCTATCTGCAGGCGATGCAGGTCAATTTGCTCAAGACAGTGGTCGAGCAAATGGTCGACGACAGCAAGCCTGACGCTCAGGCCCGCATCATGCTGGAAGAGCAGTACGTGCCGAGCCTGGTTGTCGGACACTCCGCTAGTGGCGGCGCGCCGGTGGTGTTTGAGCCGCACCCGACTTACGACAATCTGTTTGGTCGTATCGAATACAGCACCGATCAAGGCGCGCTGTACACCACCTATCGCCAGCTGCGTCCAGGCGCATTCCATCGCGCTAACGGTGGCTTTCTGGTGCTTGAAGCGGAAAAAATGCTCAGTGAGCCGTTCGTGTGGGATGCGCTCAAACGCGCCCTGCAATCGCGCAAGCTGAAAATGGAATCGCCGCTGGGCGAGTTGGGGCGTCTGGCAACCGTCACACTGACGCCGCAAGTGATTCCGCTGGCAGTCAAAGTCATCATCATCGGCGCGCGTTCGCTGTATTACACGCTGCAGGACCTTGATCCGGACTTCCAGGAAATGTTCCGGGTGCTGGTGGATTTCGACGAAGACATCCCGATGGTCGACGAAAGCCTGGAGCAGTTCGCCCAGCTGTTGAAGACCCGTACTTCGGAAGAGGGCATGGCGCCTTTGACCGCTGATGCGGTGGCACGCCTGGCAACTTACAGCGCCCGGCTGGCTGAACACCAAGGGCGTTTGTCGGCGCGTATCGGTGATCTGTTTCAACTGGTCAGCGAAGCGGATTTCATTCGCAGTCTGGCCAACGATGAGCGCACTGATGCCGGTCATATCGAACGCGCACTGAAGGCCAAGGCCACGCGTACCGGGCGGGTGTCGGCGCGGATTCTCGATGACATGCTCGCTGGCATCATTCTGATCGACACCGCAGGCGCGGCGGTCGGCAAGTGCAATGGTCTGACGGTGCTTGAAGTAGGAGACTCGGCGTTCGGTGTACCGGCGCGCATCTCGGCAACGGTTTATCCAGGCGGCAGCGGCATTGTCGATATCGAGCGTGAGGTCAACCTGGGTCAGCCGATTCACTCCAAGGGCGTGATGATTTTGACTGGCTACCTCGGCAGCCGTTACGCACAGGAATTTCCGCTGGCGATTTCGGCCAGCATCGCGCTAGAGCAATCCTACGGTTATGTAGACGGCGACAGTGCGTCGCTGGGCGAGGTTTGCACACTGATTTCCGCCCTGTCCAAGACGCCACTTAAACAATGTTTCGCCATCACCGGTTCTATCAACCAGTTCGGTGAAGTGCAGGCGGTGGGCGGCGTCAACGAGAAGATCGAAGGCTTCTTCCGACTGTGCGAAGCGCGCGGTCTGACAGGCGAGCAGGGCGCAATCATTCCCCACGCTAACGTCACGACGCTGATGCTGGATGAAAAGGTGCTGCAAGCAGTGCGTGATGGGAAATTCCACGTCTATGCCGTGCGCCAAGTGGACGAGGCACTGAGTTTGCTAGTGGGGCAACCGGTGGGCGAGGCCGATGAAGACGGACAATTCCCGGACGACAGCGTAAACGGCAGGGTGGTGGAGCGGCTGCGCGACATCGCCGAAATGCTCAGCGAAGAGGACCTCAAAGAGCTGGAAAAAGAGCCGCCACAATTACAGCCAGAGCTGAAAAGCTGAGGCTTTGACGTCAACAAAATGGGCGCGTGATGGCTAAATGACCATTCGGCGCCCATTTTGTTTTCGGCCTTTTCGAGGAGGGTATTTCTTCTATATTGTCTCGATACCACAGTTGTCAAAAGGACTGACGCGTCTCTTTCGCAGTAGGAGGCGAACACTGTAGCTACCGAGGAGCTTCGCCATGCCGCGCAGCCTCTGTCTTACTCGCCAATGCCTGGGTCTGGTGACCCGAATCGAATGTGTGATCCGCCCGCTTTCTGGCGATAACGGTATGTGGACTTTATTGTTCGCTGCCGGAATGGCTGGAGAACAACCCACCGCGCTCAAGGCTCAGGGACCGTTTCATGGTCCTGTCGCTGCCGAGTCGGTTCTGGATGCGATTGCCGAAAGCCTGACGCTGCATGGCTATCAAACCGCTGAAGAAATCCCTATCTGGAGTCTTCACCTGCAAGGTGAATTGCGAAGGATCAACGGGGGTGCAGGGCAAAGTCAGCGATCGTCTCCATCGAGCTAACCTGACACTTAACGCCTCTCACCGATGCTCCGCACGTGTTTTCCTGTTCTCAGGGTTGTCGTGCGGTGCTGGTGTCTTATTTGTATCAGGCCCCGCTTAATTGTTTCAATAAGTGTCCACGCTTGTTGCCTGCCAAGGGCTACGCCCTATACTCGCGGGCTTGTTAATGACCTGTGAGTTTCAATGGAACGCTTTTTCGAAAATGCCATGTATGCGTCGCGCTGGTTGCTGGCGCCAATCTATTTCGGTTTGTCTCTGGGGCTGCTGGCGCTCGCGCTGAAGTTCTTTCAGGAGATATTCCACGTTATTCCCAATGTCTTTGCGTTGGCCGAATCAGACCTGATTCTGGTCTTGCTGTCGCTGATCGACATGGCGCTGGTGGGTGGCTTGTTGGTCATGGTGATGATTTCCGGGTACGAAAACTTCGTCTCGCAACTCGACATCGATGACGACAAGGAAAAGCTCAACTGGCTGGGCAAGATGGACTCTACGTCGCTGAAGATGAAAGTCGCTGCGTCCATCGTCGCCATTTCCTCGATCCACTTGCTGCGCGTGTTCATGGACGCCAAGAACATCGAACCGCAATATCTGATGTGGTACGTGATCATCCACATGACGTTCGTGGTTTCGGCGTTTGCGATGGGTTATCTGGATAAGCTGACCAAGCACTGATGCCCGTTCCTTCGTAGGAGCGCGCTTGTCCGCGATGGCGTTCTGTCTCATGACGATTGGTCCAGTCATAGGCACCTTCGCGGGCAAGCGCGCTCCTACAAATCGGGGTTCGGCCACCATCAAACAGACCAGCGGCAGGCTTTCGGCTTGTAGTTGAGCGTTCATCAGCGAGACTTGTAACTCGCCCATCGCTGCACAAGATCGTTGAGGATGCGCTCATGAACTTGCAGGAACTGAACACCCACGCCACCGCAGGACTGATTGACGAACTGAACCTGATCTCCATCGAAGGCGGTATCTACCTGCTCGAAGCTCGCATGCATGGGGCCGCTCACCCACTGCGCGATGCCCAGGGTAAAACCTTGCACCTGCGCTCGGTCGAGCATGCGCGGGACCTGCTGCATACCTTGCCGCCGCTACCATTCCATTTGGTCCACGCCGTGGTGCATGACGAAATGTGCGGCCTGCACAGCAGTGAAGAACAGACGGTACGCGTCCCTATGTCGATTCGCTCGGCGTGGTCGTGAGTACCCTCATCGCCTGGTGCGTTGGCCTGTCTAGGGCCGTTTGACCAATTGTGCTAGGCTGCTCGGCCTTTTGGTTCGGGGCGCCTGCGGGCGCTCTATAAGCGGAGCAGTGTTATGTCCGAAGTCAATCTGTCCACCGACGAAACCCGCGTCAGCTACGGTATTGGCCGTCAGCTGGGCGACCAACTGCGCGACAACCCGCCACCGGGTGTCAGCCTGGACGCCATTCTGGCAGGCCTGACCGACGCCTTCGCCGGCAAACCAAGCCGTGTCAGCCAGGAAGAAATGGCTGCCAGCTTCAAAGTTATCCGCGAAATCATGCAGGCCGAAGCGGCTTCCAAGGCGGAAGCGGCTGCAGGCGCAGGCCTGGCTTATCTGGCCGAGAACGGCAAACGCGAAGGCGTGACCACGCTGCCATCCGGTCTGCAATTTGAAGTACTGACCTCAGGCGAAGGCGCCAAGCCAACGCGCGAAAGCCAAGTGCGCACTCACTACCACGGCACTCTGACCGACGGGACTGTGTTCGATAGCTCTTACGAGCGTGGCGAGCCTGCTGAGTTTCCGGTTGGCGGCGTGATCCCTGGCTGGACCGAAGCCCTGCAACTGATGAACGCTGGCAGCAAATGGCGCCTGCACGTGCCGAGCGAACTGGCTTACGGCGCCCAAGGCGTTGGCAGCATCCCGCCGCACAGCGTGCTGGTGTTTGACGTAGAGTTGCTGGAAGTTTTGTAAGGCTTTGCAGCGGTAAGCTTCAAGCTTCAGGCTCTTTGCTTGCAGCTTGCAGCTTGCAGCTTGCAGCTTGCAGCTTGCAGCTTGCAGTCAGTGCAGTTCCAGTCCTGGGCGCAATGCCCGGGCGTAGCAGAACAGAAACAAATTGCGCACCATCTCCTTCTGAACACCTGGCTCGCATGAGCTAAGGCTGTTTACGTCCAGATCCCCCTGATCCATCAACTCGTCCAGCGCATCTTCATGCAGCACGGCACACACTTCACCGGTTTCGCGGTGCAGGATTCGCAGATAAGGGTGTGGTCGATCCAGCCATGCGTCGATGAGATAGGTCATGTTCGTTCTCCTTGATGGGTTCAATGAGAATAATTCCTATCCATCAAATAGCAAGGATCTATTTGAGATTTGTTCGCATTTGAGATGATCGGTTGATCTGCGTCATATTCACGGCCTCTCTGTAGGAGCGAGCTTGTTCGCGAGGCGTCGGATTTGACACCGGTTTTTTGTCCCTCGCCAACAAGTTGGCTCCTACAGATCGCCAGCCACAAAAAAGCCCGTCACAAGGACGGGCTTCTGCAGTGCAGGGCGCTGATCAGTGGGTACGCGCCACGGCGAATTCGCTCAACTCGATCAAGGCATCCTTGTATTCGCTCGCTGGCAGCGCGTCCAGGCAAGCGATGGCGCGGGCAGCGTAATCACGGGCCAACTGCGCGGTGTAATCCAGGGCGCCCGCGCTTTCAACGGCTTCGCGGATGCTTTCGAGGTCTTCGAGACCGCCTTTTTGAATCGCTTGTCGCACCAGTGCGGCCTGTTCAGGCGTGCCTTCGCGCATGGCGTAGATCAGCGGCAACGTCGGTTTGCCTTCTGCCAGATCATCGCCGACGTTTTTTCCGAGGGTTTCGGCGTCACCGCGATAATCGAGCAGGTCATCAACCAACTGGAAGGCGATGCCGAGATGATCCCCAAACGTGCGCAGCGCTTCGCTTTGCTCATGGGAGGCTTCGGCCAGCGCCGCAGCACTGTGGGTCGAGGCTTCGAACAGCATGGCTGTCTTGCCGCGAATCACTTCCATGTAGGTCTCTTCAGTGGTGCTGGCGTCGCGAATCTTTGAAAGCTGCAAGACTTCGCCTTCAGCAATGATGCGAGTCGCTTTGGAGAGAATCTTCATGACCGGCATGGAGCCGAGCTCGACCATCATTTCGAACGAGCGAGAATAAAGGAAGTCGCCAACCAGAACGCTCGGCGCGTTGCCCCACATTGCATTGGCGGTCGAACGGCCGCGGCGCATGCCGGACATGTCGACTACGTCGTCATGCAGCAGCGTGGCGGTGTGCAAAAACTCGATGGTTGCCGCCAGCAGGCGCAGATCTTCGCCATCTTTGCCCAGTGCCTTGCCGCACAGCAGGACCAGCAGCGGGCGTAGGCGTTTTCCGCCAGCAGAAGTGATGTAATCGCCGATTTTCGAGACCAGCGGCACGCGCGACGTCAGCTGCTTCTTGATAATGTGGTCGACGGCAGTAAAGTCGTCCGCCACAGCGCGGTAGAAGGCTTGAGGTTGCATCAGCGAGACGTGCTCCAGAAGGGTTGCGCGGCATGCTAGGTTGCAGGCCCCACCCTGTCAAGGTATGACATTACGCCGCTTGCAAGCTCCCCATGGCTTGCGTACAATCGCGCACCCTAACTTTCCTGGGCAGCACCTGCCTTACGCAATTGCATGTGAGCCGTTCCAGCCTCATGCAGCCATGCCAGCCGATACTCTTACTTATAAAGAGCTGGGTGAGCAGGATTTTCGGAGAAATACCCATGTACGCAGTAATTGTTACCGGTGGCAAGCAGTACAAAGTCGCCCCAGGTGAATACCTGAAAATCGAAAAACTGGAAATCGCCACTGGCGAATCCGTGACTTTTGACCGCGTATTGCTGGTCGCCGATGGCGAAACCGTCAATATCGGTGCTCCAGTCGTAGCCGGCGCTACCGTTGTTGCTGAAGTGATCGCCCAGGGCCGTCACGATAAAATCCGCATCATCAAGTTCCGTCGTCGTAAGCACCACATGAAGCGTATGGGCCACCGCCAGTGGTTCACCGAGATCAAAATCACCGCTATTCAGGCCTGAATTTCAGCCTGCTAGCCCAATAGGAGTATTGAACTCATGGCACACAAAAAAGCTGGTGGTAGTACCCGTAACGGTCGCGACTCAGAAGCCAAACGTCTTGGCGTGAAGATGTACGGCGGCCAGGCCATCATCCCAGGTAACATCATCGTGCGTCAGCGCGGTACCCAGTTCCACGCCGGTTACGGCGTTGGCATGGGCAAAGATCACACCCTGTTCGCGAAAGTGGAAGGCGTGATCAAGTTCCAGGTTAAGGGCGCTTTCAACCGCCGTTACGTGAGCATCGTGCCAAAGACTGAAGTCGCGGCATAATCTCGCAGCAGCTCAGTCTGTGTGAGGGCGATTCGTTTTCATGCTGTCTGAGCTCGAAAGGCCCTGTCTCGCGACAGGGCCTTTTTGTTTGTGAATGAGTCGGTTTGCAGATGGATCTGTTTTGGTGAGTCTCTTGCAAAGCTGTTTGTGTGAGCCGTTGTGATGTGGACCTTTGAGGTCGCTGGTTTTTGATCGGTATCGCAACGCTCATCTTTGCAAGAGCCTTATGAATTTTTGTTGTTCTGCTCGTCTTCGTGACGGGAGGCGTGTGTTATGAAATTTGTTGATGAAGTATCCATTCGAGTAAAAGCCGGTGACGGTGGCAACGGTTGCATGAGCTTCCGTCGCGAAAAATTCATCGAAAATGGCGGCCCTAACGGTGGTGATGGTGGCGACGGCGGCTCGATCTATATGATCGCCGACGAAAACCTCAATACCCTGGTCGACTACCGCTACACCCGTCACTTCGATGCCGAGCGCGGTTCCAATGGCGGCAGCGCCGACTGCACCGGCAAAAAGGGTGAAGAGCTGGTATTGCGTGTACCGGTGGGTACTACGGTGATTGACGCTGGCACCCAGGAAATCATCGGCGACCTGACCAAGGCTGGCCAGCGCCTGCTGGTGGTTCATGGCGGTTGGCATGGTCTGGGCAACACCCGTTTCAAGTCGAGCACCAACCGTGCGCCGCGTCAGACGACTCCTGGCAAGCCGGGGGAGCAGCGTGATCTGAAGCTGGAGCTGAAGGTCCTCGCGGACGTCGGTCTGCTCGGTCTGCCTAACGCAGGCAAAAGTACGTTCATTCGTTCGGTGTCTGCCGCCAAGCCGAAAGTTGCTGACTATCCATTTACTACCTTGGTGCCAAACCTGGGTGTGGTCAGTGTCGATCGCTGGAAAAGCTTCGTGATTGCAGATATCCCCGGTCTGATCGAAGGTGCTTCTGACGGCGCCGGCCTGGGTATCCGCTTCCTCAAGCACTTGGCGCGTACGCGTCTGTTGCTGCATCTCGTTGATATGGCGCCGCTGGATGAAACCAGCGCCCCGGATGCGGCGGAAGTGATTGTCAGCGAGCTTGAGAAATTCAGTCCTTCCCTGGCTGAGCGTGATCGCTGGTTGATATTGAACAAGTGCGATCAGATTCTCGAAGAGGAGCACGAAGCTCGCAAGCAGGAGATCATCGATCGCCTGGAGTGGACTGGCCCTGTGTACGTGATTTCGGCCATTGCCAAAGAGGGCACTGAGCAGCTGACCCGGGACATTATGCGTTATCTCGAAGATCGCGCTGACCGCCTTGCTAACGACCCGGCATTCGCTGCGGCATTGGCTGAGCTGGATCAGAACATCGAAGACGAGGCGCGTGCGCAGTTGCAGGCACTCGATGATCAGCGCGCATTGCGCCGTAGTGGCGTGAAGAGCGTCCACGACATCGGTGATGATGACTGGGATGAAGAGGATGTGGACGACGAAGATGGTCCGGAAATCATTTACGTCCGAGACTGATCCACTGAAGTAAACTACAGCGCCGCTTAACAGCGGCGTTTTAGTATGTTGAATTCGTACTTTTCTGGCTTAGGGTTTAAGAGCATGCGGAGCAAGGTGACAGGTGCCCAGCGTTGGGTGATTAAGATCGGAAGTGCGCTGCTGACGGCGGATGGCAAGGGTCTTGATCGCAACGCAATGGGTGTTTGGGTCGAGCAGATGGTGGCGCTGCATGAAGCGGGCGTCGAACTGGTTCTGGTGTCGTCCGGCGCGGTTGCGGCCGGTATGAGCCGCCTGGGCTGGACTGCGCGACCGAGTGCCATGCATGAGCTGCAAGCGGCGGCCGCTATCGGTCAGATGGGGTTGGTGCAGGCGTGGGAGTCAAGCTTCGCCGAGCATGGCCGCCATACCGCACAGATTCTGCTGACCCATGATGATCTGTCTGACCGCAAGCGTTACCTCAACGCGCGCAGTACGCTGCGAACGCTGGTTGAGTTGGGGGTGGTCCCGGTCATTAATGAAAACGACACCGTGGTGACCGATGAAATTCGTTTCGGTGACAACGACACCCTCGCAGCGTTAGTGGCGAATCTGGTGGAGGCTGATCTTCTCGTAATCCTCACCGACCGCGACGGAATGTTCGATGCCGACCCGCGCAACAATCCCGAAGCTCAGTTGATCTATGAAGCGCGTGCTGACGATCCAGCGCTAGACGCTGTGGCTGGCGGCACGGGTGGGGCTTTAGGGCGCGGTGGTATGCAAACCAAACTGCGCGCGGCTCGGTTGGCGGCTCGTTCCGGCGCTCATACCGTGATCGTCGGTGGTCGCATCGAGCGCGTGCTGGCGAGGCTCAAGGCGGGTGAGCGGCTGGGTACGCTTTTATCCCCTGAGCGCGAAATGCTTGCGGCGAGAAAGCAGTGGCTTGCCGGGCATCTTCAAACCAGAGGCACGCTGGTCCTGGACGATGGTGCTGTAAAGGCCCTGTCTGAGGGGCACAAAAGTCTGTTGCCGGTCGGTGTCAAAGTGGTGCAGGGGAGCTTTCGTCGTGGCGAGATGGTCGTATGTGTCGGGCCGGACGGTCGAGAGATCGCTCGTGGCCTGAGCAACTACAGCGCTTTGGAGGCTCAGAAAATTATCGGTCAGCCTTCGGATGCCATCGTGAAGGCGCTGGGATACATGGCTGAACCTGAGTTGGTGCATCGGGATAATTTGATTCTGGTCTGAGCTTCAGTCATTCATTAAGGAAAACTGCGATGCGAGTCGTGAGAGGAATATTGGGCGCGCTTGCGATGCTGCCCCTGTTGGCTTCTGCAGAGCAGATTGGCGAAGTCTCGACGGTGTTCAAGTTTGTGGGCCCGAATGATCGGATCGTGGTGGAGGCTTTTGATGATCCGAAGGTTGATGGGGTGACCTGTTACCTGTCCCGAGCTAAGACGGGTGGGGTGAAAGGTGGCTTGGGCTTGGCGGAAGATCGCGCTGAGGCGTCCATTGCCTGTCGTCAGGTAGGGCCGATCCATTTCAAGGAGCAGCTCAAGGACGGTGACGAGGTGTTCAAGGAGCGCACGTCGCTGGTATTCAAGACCATGCAGGTGGTGCGCTTCTTCGACAAGAAGAGAAATGCATTGGTGTATCTGGTCTATAGCGACCGCGTTGTCGAAGGCAGTCCGCAGAACGCCGTGACCGCAATCCCGATCCTGCCATGGGCACCTGCTCCGGCACCGTAGTGCGTTGATGTCGCGGGCGGTCTTGATTCCATTGGAGCGAGGCTTGCCCGCGAAGCTGTTCACGCAGTGCTAGCGGTTGGCTGGGTAGCTAGCCTGTTTGCGAGCAAGCACGTTCCTGCAGGTGTCAGTGCGTCAAATCGCAGGCAATAAAAAACCGACCCTGAGGTCGGTTTTTTAACAAGCGTGTCGCTTAGGCTGCAGCAGCAAGGTTCAGAGCCTTGATGTGGCCGTTCAGGCGACCTTTATGGCGAGCAGCTTTGTTCTTGTGGATGATGCCTTTATCGGCCATACGGTCGATAACTGGCACGGCCAGAACATAAGCAGCTTGCGCTTTTTCAGCGTCTTTAGCGTCGATGGCTTTCACTACGTTCTTGATGTAGGTACGAACCATGGAACGCATGCTGGCGTTGTGGCTGCGACGCTTCTCAGCCTGTTTTGCACGTTTTTTGGCGGAAGGTGTGTTGGCCACCGTCGAGCTCCTCGAAAGACTTGGGAAATAGCTAACAAAATAGGCCGCGAATCATGCCGATGAGTTGAAGTCTTGTCAAGGGCAGTTGATGCGTTCCGCTGAGTGGTCACAGTGTGTCGCCGTGGATATTTCTTTCCGGCGTGCGACCTGTAAACTCGCGGGCTTTGGCTCTGAGCTGTTTTGCGGCGCGGAGTATCGCATAAATGGATCGCGTTATCTCGCATCCTTTAGTCTGAGCGCACAACCTCTCGATGAATCTACTTAAATCGCTGGCCGCCGTAAGCTCTATCACAATGCTTTCAAGGGTTCTGGGGTTCGTTCGCGATACCATCATTGCACGCACTTTTGGTGCAGGAATGGCCACTGACGCCTTTTTCATCGCGTTCAAATTGCCCAATCTGCTGCGCCGGATATTTGCCGAAGGAGCGTTCTCTCAAGCGTTCGTGCCGATTCTTGCGGAATACAAGAGCCAGCAAGGCGCGGAGGCCACCCGGACCTTCGTCGCGTATGTCACCGGATTGCTGACCCTTGCGCTGGCACTGGTGACGTTGCTGGGGATCATTTTCGCGCCTTGGGTAATCTGGGCCACCGCGCCGGGCTTTGCCGACACGCCGGAAAAATTCCAGCTGACGTCTGATCTCCTGCGCGTGACCTTTCCTTATATATTGCTGATTTCGCTTTCTTCGCTGGCTGGCGCGATCCTCAACACCTGGAACAGGTTCTCGGTCCCGGCGTTCGTGCCGACGCTGCTCAATCTGGCGATGATTTTCTTTGCGCTGTTTCTCACTCCTTACTTTCATCCGCCGGTCATGGCTCTGGGGTGGGCGGTATTGGCGGGCGGGCTTCTGCAATTGCTGTATCAACTGCCGCATCTGAAGAAGATCGGAATGCTCGTCCTGCCGCGCCTGAGTTTGCGCGATCGCGGGGTCTGGCGAGTAATGAAGCAGATGCTACCTGCCATCCTTGGCGTCTCTGTGAGTCAGATTTCTCTGATTATCAACACGATTTTCGCCTCGTTCCTTGTCGCCGGGTCAGTGTCGTGGATGTACTACGCCGACCGTTTGATGGAGCTTCCGTCCGGTGTCTTGGGTGTGGCGCTGGGTACGATTTTGCTGCCGATCCTGTCCAAAACCTATGCCAGCAAGGATCGGCATGAGTACTCCCGGATCCTCGACTGGGGCCTGCGCCTGTGTTTCGTGCTGGTTCTGCCTTGCACTCTGGCGCTGGGGTTGCTCTCGGAGCCGCTCACAGTCTCTCTGTTTCAATATGGTAAGTTCGATGCCATAGACGCAGCGATGACCCAGCGCGCCCTGATCGCTTATTCAGTCGGGCTGCTGGGCATCATCGTCATCAAGGTCCTCGCGCCGGGCTTTTATGCTCAACAAAATATTCGCACCCCGGTGAAAATCGCGATCTTCACCCTCATTGTTACCCAACTGCTGAACCTGGCCTTCATTGGCTCGTTGCAGCATGCGGGACTGGCGCTGGCGATCAGTGTGGGGGCCTGCATTAACGCCTGCCTTTTGTTCTGGCAGTTGCGCAAGCAAGACTTGTTTCAGCCGCAACCGGGTTGGACGGTGTTTTTGTTGAAGCTAATTGCTGCGGTAGCGGTAATGTCCGTCGTTCTGCTGGGTTTGATGCACTTTATGCCCGCGTGGAGTGACGGGCAGATGCTGGAGCGGCTGGTTCGCCTGGGTGGTCTGGTTGTGGCGGGGGTGGTGACTTATTTTGCCATGTTGCTGTTACTGGGGTTTCGTCTGAAAGATTTCGCCCGTAGCGCGATCCTGTAGGAACAATCGGCGGTTTTTGGCGGTTAACGCCGATTGTTGAGTTTTGCCTGAATGTGTCGCCTGTCGTTGAGGGCGGTGTGTGGTTATAATCGGCCACTTTATGAGCAAGAAGCGCGTTATGCAGCTGGTTCGAGGCCTTCACAATCTGCGCCCCCAGCATCGGGGCTGCGTCGCCACTATTGGCAATTTCGACGGTGTTCACCGCGGCCACCAGGCTATCCTGGCGCGTCTGCGTGAACGGGCGGTCGAGTTGGGCTTGCCCAGTTGCGTGGTGATATTCGAGCCGCAGCCGCGTGAGTTCTTCGCCCCGGAAACCGCGCCCGCGCGGCTGGCACGACTGCGTGACAAGCTTGAATTGCTCGCTGGCGAGGGCGTTGATCAGGTGTTGTGCCTGGCGTTCAACCAGCGGCTGTGCAAGTTGAGCGCCGCCGAATTTGTCGACACCGTGCTGATCGAGGGCCTGAGCGTGAAGCACCTGGAAGTAGGAGATGATTTCCGCTTCGGCTGCGACCGCGTCGGGGATTTCGACTTTTTGCAGCAAGCCGGCGCTTCCCTCGGGTTTACGGTCGAGGCGGCACAAACCGTTGAAATAGACGGCTCGCGCGTCAGCAGCACCAAGATACGCAGTGCCCTCGCAGCCGCAAATTTTGAGCTTGCGGAACGGTTGTTGGGACGCCCCTTCGAGATATCCGGACGCGTCTTGCATGGTCAGAAGCTGGCTCGCCAATTGGGTACGCCCACGGCGAATGTGCAACTCAAACGTCGCCGTGCTCCGCTGACCGGCGTTTATCTAGTCAGCGCTCAGCTTGATGGCAAGTCATGGCCAGGCGTTGCGAACATTGGTGTGCGTCCAACTGTTGCAGGTGATGGCAGTCCTCACCTCGAAGTGCATTTTCTGGATTTTACCGGCGATCTTTACGGCCGGCGCTTGACCGTGGTGTTTCACCACAAGCTGCGTGATGAGCAGCGTTTCGCCTCTCTTGAGGCGCTTAAGACGGCGATCAATGCGGATGTCGCCGCCGCCCGTGCCCACTGGCATGGCCAACCGCTAACAACGAGCCTGAAATGACCGACTACAAAGCCACGCTAAACCTTCCGGACACCGCCTTCCCAATGAAGGCCGGCCTGCCCCAGCGCGAGCCGCAAACTCTGCAGCGCTGGGACAGCATTGGCCTGTACCAGAAGCTGCGTGAAATTGGTAAGGATCGTCCAAAGTTCGTCCTGCACGACGGCCCTCCGTACGCCAACGGCAATATTCACATCGGTCACGCGGTCAACAAGATCCTCAAGGACATGATCGTCCGCTCCAAGACGCTGTCCGGCTTCGACGCACCTTACGTGCCAGGCTGGGACTGTCATGGCCTGCCAATCGAGCACAAGGTCGAAGTCACTCACGGCAAAAATCTGCCCGCCGACAAGACCCGCGAGCTGTGCCGTGCGTACGCCGCTGAGCAGATTGAAGGCCAGAAATCGGAATTCATCCGCCTTGGGGTTCTGGGCGATTGGGCCAATCCGTACCGCACCATGGACTTCGCCAACGAAGCCGGGGAAATCCGCGCGCTGGCAGAAATGGTCAAGGGCGGTTTCGTGTTCAAGGGCCTCAAGCCTGTGAACTGGTGTTTCGATTGCGGCTCGGCTCTGGCTGAAGCGGAAGTCGAATACCAGGACAAAAAATCTTCCACCATCGACGTGGCGTTCCCCATCGCTGATGAAGACAAGCTCGCAGCGGCTTTTGGTCTGTCTTCGCTGAGCAAACCGACCGCCGTTGTGATCTGGACCACCACCCCGTGGACCATCCCGGCCAACCAGGCGCTCAACGTTCACCCGGAATTCACCTACGCGCTGGTCGATGTTGGTGATCGCGTGCTGTTGCTGGCTGAAGAGCTGGTCGAGGCCTGCCTCAAGCGCTACAACCTTGAAGGCTCGGTCATCGCTACTGCGCCGGGCTCCGCGCTCGAACTGATCAATTTCCGTCACCCGTTCTACGATCGTCTGTCGCCGGTTTACCTGGCGGATTATGTCGAGCTGGGCGCTGGGACTGGCGTGGTTCACTGCTCGCCGGCCTATGGCGTTGACGACTTCGTGATCAGCAAAAGCTACGGCCTGACCAACGACGACATCATCAGCCCGGTTCAAAGCAACGGCGTGTATGTCGAATCGCTGGAGTTCTTTGGCGGCCAGTTCATCTTCAAAGCCAACCAGAACATCATCGACAAGCTCAAAGAAGTCGGTGCCCTGATGGACACCGAGGTCATCACCCATAGCTACATGCACTGCTGGCGCCACAAGACTCCGCTGATCTACCGCGCCACGGCGCAGTGGTTCGTCGGCATGGACAAGCAGCCGACGTCGGGCGATACCCTTCGCGAACGCGCCGTCAAAGCCATCGAAGACACCAAGTTCGTGCCGACTTGGGGTCAGGCGCGTCTGCACTCAATGATCGCCAACCGTCCTGACTGGTGCATCTCCCGTCAGCGCAACTGGGGCGTGCCGATCCCGTTTTTCCTGCATAAGGAAAGCGGTGAGCTGCACCCACGTACCGTCGAGCTGATGGAAGAAGTCGCGCTGCGCGTCGAGAAAGAAGGCATCGAAGCCTGGTTCAAGATGGACGCCGCCGAACTGCTCGGTGACGAAGCGCCCAAGTACGACAAGATCTCCGACACGCTCGACGTCTGGTTCGACTCAGGCACTACGCACTGGCATGTGCTGCGCGGTTCGCACCCGATGGGCCACGAAAGCGGCCCGCGTGCCGATCTGTACCTTGAAGGTTCGGACCAGCATCGCGGCTGGTTCCATTCCTCATTGCTGACCGGTTGCATGCTCGATGATCACGCGCCTTACCGTGAGTTGCTGACTCATGGTTTCACGGTCGATGAGAACGGCCGCAAGATGTCAAAGTCGCTGGGCAACGTCATCGCGCCGCAGAAGGTCAACGACACCCTGGGCGCAGACATCATGCGTCTGTGGGTTTCGGCCACCGACTATTCCGGCGAGATGGCTGTCTCGGAAACCATCCTCCAGCGCAGCGCTGATGCCTATCGTCGCATCCGTAACACCGCGCGCTTCCTGCTTTCCAATCTGACCGGTTTCAACCCGGCCACTGACATCTTGCCAGCCGAAGAAATGCTTGCGCTGGATCGTTGGGCGGTGGATCGCGCGTTGTTGCTGCAACGTGAGCTGGAAGAGCATTACGGCGAGTACCGCTTCTGGAACGTCTATTCCAAAGTACACAATTTCTGTGTGCAGGAATTGGGTGGGTTCTACCTCGATATCATCAAAGATCGCCAGTACACCACTGGCGCGGACAGCAAGGCGCGTCGTTCTTGCCAGACCGCGCTGTTCCACATCTCCGAAGCACTGGTGCGCTGGATGGCGCCGATTCTGGCGTTCACCGCCGACGAGCTGTGGCAGTACCTGCCGGGCGAGCGTAACGAATCAGTCATGCTCAACACTTGGTATGAAGGCCTGAGCGAGTTGCCTGAAGGCTTCGAGCTGGACCGCGCCTACTGGGAGCGGATCATGGCGGTCAAGGTTGCGGTCAACAAGGAAATGGAAAACCTGCGGGCGGCGAAAGCCATCGGCGGTAACCTGCAGGCTGAAGTGACGCTTTACGCTGAAGATGAGTTGGTGGCCGATCTCTCGAAACTGGGCAACGAGCTGCGCTTCGTACTGATCACATCCACCGCCAGCGTAGCGCCGTTCCTCAGCGCACCTGCCGATGCGGTGGTGACTGAAGTCGCTGGCCTGAAGCTGAAGGTCGTCAAATCCGGTCACGCCAAGTGCGCCCGCTGCTGGCATCACCGCGAGGACGTCGGTGTCAATCCCGAGCATCCGGAAATCTGCGGTCGCTGCGTAGACAACATCTACGGCGAAGGCGAGGTTCGTCACTATGCCTAATGCAAGTCGATTTGGTCGTCTGGGCTGGTTGTGGCTGAGCGTGCTGGTTTTGATCATCGATCAGACCAGCAAGTACTACTTCGAGAACCGTCTGGATTTGTACGAGCAAATAGTGATCATCCCTGATTATTTCAGCTGGATGCTGGCTTACAACACGGGTGCGGCATTCAGCTTTCTGGCCGACAGCTCGGGTTGGCAGCGTTGGTTGTTCGCGCTGATCGCTATCGTGGTCAGCGCTGTGCTGGTGGTCTGGCTCAAGCGTCTGGGGCGTGGCGAAACCTGGCTGGCGATTGCACTGGCTCTGGTATTGGGCGGTGCGCTGGGTAATCTGTACGATCGCATCGCCATTGGCCATGTGATCGACTTTATCTTCGTACACTGGAAGGAACACGGCTTCCCGGCCTTCAACGTCGCCGACAGTGCCATCACCGTAGGCGCCATCATGCTTGCGCTGGATATGTTCAAAAGCAAGAAAACCGGAGAAACCGTTCATGACTGACCAGGTATTGACCGACGCCGCTGCACAGGAACAACGCATCGGTCAGAACACGGAAGTCACCCTGCATTTCGCCCTGCGTCTGGAGAACGGCGACACTGTCGATAGCACGTTCGACAAGGCACCCGCGACCTTCAAGGTCGGCGACGGTAACTTGTTGCCTGGCTTTGAGGCTCTGCTGTTCGGCTTCAAGGCTGGTGACAAGCGCAGCCTGGAAGTGCCGCCGGAGAATGCTTTCGGTCAGCCGAATCCGCAAAACGTGCAGATCATTGCGCGTTCGCAGTTTCAGGGCATGGAGCTTTCGGAAGGCTTGCTGGTCATTTTCAACGACGCTGCCAACACCGAGCTGCCAGGGGTTGTGAAGACGTTTGACGATGATCAAGTGACCATCGACTTTAACCACCCGCTGTCCGGTAAGACGTTGACCTTCGACGTAGAAATTTTCGAGGTCAAAGCGCTCTGATTAGTCGGGGCGCATCTGGCCTCGGCTTCGGCCGGGGCCTTTTCGTTTATATGTTTCATTGCGCGTAAAGACGAGGCACATCATGCAAATCAAGCTCGCCAACCCACGAGGCTTCTGCGCCGGGGTCGACCGCGCGATCGAAATCGTCAACCGCGCACTGGAAGTGTTTGGTCCGCCGATTTATGTGCGCCACGAAGTGGTTCACAACAAATTTGTCGTGGAGGACCTGCGTGCCCGTGGCGCGATTTTCGTCGAAGAACTTGATCAAGTGCCGGACGACGTCATCGTGATTTTCAGTGCTCACGGCGTTTCCCAAGCCGTACGCACCGAGGCTGCCGGGCGCGGCTTGAAGGTGTTCGACGCCACTTGCCCGCTGGTGACCAAAGTGCACATCGAGGTCGCGCGCTACAGCCGTGATGGTCGTGAGTGCATCCTGATCGGCCACGCTGGTCACCCTGAGGTCGAAGGCACCATGGGGCAATATGACGCCAGCAATGGCGGCGCGATCTATCTGGTTGAGGACGAGAACGACGTCGCCAACCTCCAGGTGGTCAATCCGGAAAAGCTCGCTTTCGTCACTCAGACGACGCTGTCCATGGATGACACTAGCCGCGTGATCGACGCCCTACGTTCGCGCTTCCCCAGCATCGGCGGTCCGCGCAAAGACGACATCTGTTACGCCACTCAAAACCGGCAGGATGCGGTCAAACAACTGGCCGATGAGTGCGACGTGGTGCTGGTGGTTGGCAGCCCGAACAGTTCGAACTCCAATCGCTTGCGCGAATTGGCTGAGCGCATGGCCACCCCGGCCTATTTGATCGACGGCGCCGAAGACATGCAGCGCAGTTGGTTCGATGGCGTTGAGCGGATCGGTATCACGGCGGGCGCCTCGGCACCGGAAGTGCTGGTGCGCGGCGTGATTCAACAACTGCAGACGTGGGGTGCCGTGGGTGCCGATGAGCTGGCGGGCCGTGAAGAGAACATCACGTTCTCGATGCCCAAAGAACTGCGCGTCAAATCGCTGCTTTAACGTCTTAGCCGCAAAGCCCAGTGGCCACCTCGTCGCGAGCAATCCTGGCGCGTCCTGATGGGGCCAGTATCACGCGATACTGGCTCGCCGCCCGGCCTTTTTCACAGATGAACAAGGTGCCATTGCCCGTACCGCCAGTGGTTGATCCGCCTGTGCTGTCAAACGGGATCGACTGCCGGACCTTGCTGTTCCCAACCACTTTTACCCCGCGATAACCCGCCCTTTCCAGCAGTATGGTTTCGTCGTCGTCTTTCAATCCATTGAGATTGGCGTCGACGAACGTGCGCCAGCCGTTGCTCCAGTCGCTTTTTATGGGGGCAATGACCACCACCTGATTGCGCACGATGGCTTCGGCTCTGGCCATGCGTATCCCGCTGACCAATTGTTGAGCGGCATCCTGCCGACGCTGTGATTCGATCAAGTGTTTAAACGCCGGTAGCGCAATGCCCGTCATGATTGCAATCAACACCAGCACCACCAATAACTCCACCAAGGTAAATCCTCGCTGCTTCAACGCTCGCCTCCTTGAGCAGAGTTTGCCGTCGACGGTCCTGCGACGCAGGGCAGAGCAGACACTGTTTCAGATCCATGAACAAGGCGATCTGCGCGCCGCGTGTGTGAGTCGTTATGTCGGAAAACGGGCGTTACACACCAATGCCAGTCGCTGCGAGCAATCTCGAAATCCTCGGCTTCAATGGGGTAAGCAAATGGACTTGGGGGCAGGGCATTGACGACACGATCACAAGGAGTGCGCGAGTCAGGGATGACGTTGATCGAAGTCATGGTCGCGTTGTTGATCTTATCTGTGGGGGTTCTGGGTGCGGCAGCCGTTCAACTCAACGCGCTTAAATTCACCGACAGCGCTTTGCGCAACACCCAGGCGAGCTTCATCGCCCACGACATGATCGAGCGCATGCGGGCCAATCCCGACGCTAATTACTCGCTGGGCTCACTGAGCCAGGCACCGACCTCCAGCAATCACGACAACCCTCGTCAGCAAGATCTGTTCGATTTTGCGATCAACGTAAAGCACTTTGCTGGGGATGGCGCCGAAAGTCGTATTTTCGTCACAGGCAACGCCGTCACCGTCGAGATCGATTGGAATGATGCCCGGGGCGCTCAAGAGGAAGATCACACCGAAACATTCACCCTGAGCAGCATCGTCTCCGCAGACGCGGGCGATCGGCCATGAAGTACGACTGCAACGGCTTTGGCTTGATCGAGTTGATGGTCGCGATGACGCTTGGTTTGTTGATGTCGTTGGCGCTCGTCCAACTGTTCATCAGTTCGAAAGACACCTACCTGAGTCAGACGGCGTCCGCCAATCTGCAGGAGGACGCGCGTTTTGTACTCAACAAAGTAGCGCAGGACGTGCGCATGGTTGGAACGTTTGGTTGTCTGGCGGCAGTGACGGACGTCAGCGATAAAGGCGATTTCGCTGCCGCGTTCAAGGCGCCTATCACTTGGCAGCCAGGGTCTCGCTCGTTGACGTTGATCACCGCTCCCGTCGACAGGCTACAAGGCGAACCGACCTGGACGGTCCAGACGGATTGCTCTTCGTTCGCAGAGGCCTTTTCCCAGGATAAAGGGACTGGCGAGCTGAGATTTCCCGTGCATCAGCAGGTCTATGCCTACAACGCTCGCAGGGCAGAGCTGACACTGAATAACCGTGCATTGATCAGTCACGTCAGCGACTTCAACGTGCTGTTCGGCGTCGCTTCCGGACGGTTCGAATCGGCCATTGCTCGCTACGTGGAAAATCCCGGTGATCCCGCCTTGATACGCAGCGTGCGAGTCAACCTGGTGCTTGCCGATCCAGCAGGCCGCGTGAAAGAGCAGACATACAGCGTCGTCTCCGCCTTGCGCAATCGCCTTCCATGAGCAGATCCAAGCGAGTTCATAAGGCGAAAGCCCAGCGCGGCACGGTATTGATCGTTAGCCTCGTGTTCCTGTTATTGCTGAGCATGCTGGGCCTTTCTTCTCTGCAAAACGCGACGCTGCAGGAAAAAATGGCGGGCAGCCTGAACCTGCGCCAGGCGGCGTTTCATTCGGCGGAAAGCGTGCTTCGAGCAGGGGAGGCGCAGGTCAAGGCGACGGGGTTTACGCTCCCTGTTTGCGGGTCTGCTACTGCATGCGCGCCGCCTCCCGAGGCGTTTTCAGTGTCGGGTGCCGGGGCGGCAGGAGGTTCCGGTGTGAAGTGGGTCGCGGTGGAGGGCGGCTTTTATGCGCTACAGCATTTCGCCAAAACCGACGATCCGGTGAACGTCAGGCCGGTGGGCGACAAAACCGAATGGACCTTGTACCGAGTCACCGCCGTCGCTATTCAGGGTGACGCCCGAACCGTGTTGGAAAGCGTACACACCGAGCAACGCAGAATCCTCTGGCGCCAACGTCAATGATGGCAAGCGCGCGGTTGAAGCGTAACGGCGGATTCACATTGATAGAGCTGATGATCGTCGTCGGCGTGATTGGCATCCTGGCTGCCGTCGGCTACCCCAATTACAGCGAGTACGTGAAGAAAACCCGCCGCTCGGAAATTGCCGCCTTGCTGACGCAAGAGGCACAACGGCTTGAGCGGTTCTACTCGAAGACCGGTCAATACACCGACTCCGTCGGCCCCCCGCCACGCGATCATCAGGTCTCCCCGGGCAACGCGTTTTACACACTCACCGTGCAGAGGACAGAGCAGACTTTCGTCCTGACGGCCATTGCCTCTACAGCGATGATGGAGGGTGATAAATGTGGAGGGTTTGTCCTGGAAAACACTGGCAAGCGCGACAATGTGGGGATGTCGGGCGATGCCAGTGTTTTGGGGTGTTGGGGGCGGTGAGGGGTGATCCTCTCTGAGCCTCATCAAGCCTGAAACCGGCCTGCGGCAATGAACAAAATCTTGCGCAGCAACCGCGGCATGACCAGCGCCAACTGCCTCCCGTTCCTGTAATCTTCCGGCTCAAGTAGTGCCCTGAGTTCCATCAGGGCATTCATCCAGACAAAACTACCGTATATCCCGCCGTGGATTTTTGGCGACGAGTGCTGCCCTATAGTCAGGCCGTCCAGGAGACACTCAATGCGCCATCTGTCCAAGGCTTTCAGCCTCGTCGAATTGTTAGTCGCGGTTTCATTGCTGGGAATCCTTGCGGCTGTCGCAATTCCCAATTTCAGCTCCGCTATTAGAAACTCCAAAGCAGATACAGAGGTGAGTGACCTTCAGCGCGCTCTTAACTTCACGAGGCTGGAGGCGATCAATCGTGGCGTGAACGTTCAGTTGCGCCCCAGCACAGCCAACGCGGCATGGAACACGGAGTTAAGAGTCGTGCTGTCACCTAATAGCGCAAGTTCGGTCCCGATACGCATCGTTGCCCCCATGAGTAGCGGCGCCACCGTTACGATTCCAAGTGTGACTTACATAGAGTTCAATAACCTCGGGGGGCTGGTTACTCCCAGCACTTCGGTGGCTATCGCGTATGCTTTGGGTAGCAATACCAAAACCATCAACGTTTGCCTGAATGGGCGAATTGTTTTGGGTGGAGGATGCTGATGCGCCGGGACAGCAGACATCATCAATCAGGGATGACGCTAATCGAAGTTCTGATCTCGGTGCTGATTCTTGCCATTGGACTGTTGGGGGCGGCGGCACTTCAGCTCAATGCGCTGAAGTACACCGACAGTTCGACTATGACCAGCCAGGCCAGCTTTATCGCATACGACATGCTGGACAGGATTCGGGCGAACGTGGACGGTAACGCAACTGCCAATGGTACGACCGATGTGCTTGCTACTTATAGTCTTGCCAATTTGTCGGCTGCGCCCGCCGCTAACCTTAATGTGGCCAGGGATCAGGACCTCTTCGATTTCAGGACCAACGTCACTAACTTTGCAGGTGCTTCCGGCGCAAATAGCAGCATTGTTGTTGCAAAGCCAATAGTCACAATCACCATCACTTGGGATGACACGCGGGCTGGCAGTGCTAGCGGAGTCGCAACCGGCGCTACGGCCGTAACGGCCCAATCCTTTGTTTTAAGTTCGCGCATTGGCAATCCAGTGGTGAGTCCATGATGCAGCGCTCAAAAGGCTTCGGCCTGATAGAAATCATGGTTGCTTTGGTCTTGGGGCTTATCGTTACCTTGGGCATCATTCAGATATTTACCGCGTCACGCGGGACGTATCTGACACAAAACTCGTCCGCGAGGATGCAAGAGGATGCGCGCTTCATACTGAGCAAGCTGATCCAGGAAATTCGTATGACCGGCATGTACGGTTGCCTTAAGCTGGATTCGAATATTGTAGCGCCGGCGATCGCTCAACCTGCTGCCATGAATAATCCGATTCTTTGGGATAACACTAATAAAGTGCTGACGTTGGTTACGGCTGATATTGGACTTAACGGTGGCGTACCTACTTGGACGATTGTCTCTGATTGCCAGACGACGGCTCAACTGTATACCGGTACAAGAAACGTAAATGATCTAACCAGTTTTCCGTTACGACAGCTAATTTATAGCCTGGTGGGAACCGATTTGCGCATGCAGTTGGTGACTGCGGGGGCGCCCGCGGCTGCATCCGTGGTCAACAACGTAAAAGCATTTGCGGTTTCTTTCGGCATGGTTGGAAGCCCGATGAGTTATACATCGAATATCACCACGGCAAATGCTGCCGACGTAAGAAGTGTGCGCCTGACCCTGACGTTGAGCGACCCGGATAACAAAGTCCGGGATCAGACATATAACGCAGTCGCCACTCTGCGAAATCGATTTTGAACGGGCTGAACGGTATGACGACAATACTTAGCGGTGCCTCACCAGTCGAATCTTTCGGGCGCACTCAGCGCGGCGCTGTGTTACTGGTGAGTCTGGTTTTTCTGCTGTTGCTGACCCTGCTTGGTGTTTCCTCCATGCAGAACGCGACATTGCAGGAAAAAATGGCGAGCAGCGTGATGATGCGCAATGTTTCATTTCAAGCGGCAGAGGCGGCGCTGCGATTAGGGGAGGCCTCGATTCAGGCGACAGGATTCGCATTAGCCCCGTGTAATAAAGTAGATAAGCCAAAGTGCGCACCCCCTCCGGAGTCGATCTCCACTGTCCTCAGCGCAGGTACTAATGGAACGACAGGTGTTAATTGGGTGACTGTCGCCAACGGCTTTTACGGGATTCAAAATCTTGGAACAACGACTGCGCCGATCAATCGCCCGCCGAACTGTTCTTCAAGTTCATCCGTTACGCTGTATCGGGTGACCGGCGTCGGCAACCGGGGCAATTCCAAGACGGTACTGGAGAGCATTTATGCGAACTGCTGATGTCCGTGGTCGTTTTATGAAGTACGTCTACGGCATCCTGATCTCGTTGTATTTGTGTGCCCCTGTCTATGCATTTACCCCGGCTCAGGTTCCGTTGTTGAGCGCAGCCGCAGTGCCGCCGAACCTGATGTTGCTGGTGGATGACTCCGGCAGTATGAATAACATCATTTGGGCTTCAAGTTTCGACCCTACTGATACAACGCTGCCCGCCATCTATAACTGCCAGCTTGGTTTATTCGGATGTCAGGTCGTTACGGCAGATAACGTGTTGTTGGGAAACCTATACAACGCGAGTTGTAACAACTTCAATTCAAGCTCGTACCTGTTTTACAACGTCTCCACTGGCAACTCTGTCTGTTTAAAGCTTCCAGACCCTGTTGGCGGCAGGAATACTTATTACACCGCCAAATATCTGTCCTGGCTGGTGAAAAACGCAGGCGGAAGCTATAGGGATTACACCACTGGCAGCATTCCGCTGACCTATCGAATGGGCGTTGCCAAATCGGTAGCTGCCAACGTTGTCCTGAATAATCAGGCGATTCGCATTGGGTTGGCCGCGTTAAACCCCTCCAACGGCAACAAAATTGTCAGGGCGGTCAGCGACATTACGGTCAAAGCCAACTACGACGCGTTGCAGGCGGCAATTACCTCGCTTGATCCAGATGGCGGCACTCCTTTGGCCCAGACTTATTATGAGATCACTCGGTATTTTCGCGGAATGTCATCGGCTTATGCCACCCGGGTCAACTACACAAGTCCGATTCAATATCGCTGTCAGAAAAACTATGGCGTAGTTGTCACGGACGGTCTTCCCTCGGTTGACCGTAGTTTTCCGCAGTCCGATGACACCGATGCCGCAGGCAAGTTACCCAACTGGGACGGTATCAATAATGACGGGCCCCGAACCGGCTCCAACGCGGACGGCGATACGCTGTATCTGGATGACCTTGCCAAGTTCGCCTACGACATCGATATGCGGAAACCCACCAGTACGCCATCGCTGGATCTGGCGAGCAAAAGCTGGGATGCCACAGGCTTCGTACAACAGAACATGACCACTTATACCGTCGGGTTCACTGTCTCGAACCAGATGCTCATCGATGCGGCTGCATACGGCCATGGTCAGTACTATCAGGCTAACGATTCTGCAGGACTGACGGACGCATTGAACGGCGCTTTGAGCGACATCAACGCCAAGGCTGGCTCTGGCGGTGGCGGGGCGGCGAACTCAACGACGCTGACGACTGGCTCCCGCTTTTACCAAACGTTATACGATCCGTCGGACTGGCACGGCACAGTCAGGGCTTACAACCTGGACAGTTCAGGAAATCTGAGTGCTGCGGTCTGGACGACAGACACCAAGATCGTTAATACGGCAACTGCGCCCGTTTATCAGTCGTTCAATACGGCAACGTCCTTGCCTATCACGTTGAACTACACCAACTTCTCTGCGGCGCAGCAATTGTCGCTGACGCAAACCATACCGGCGGGGACCGCGCTGCAATACGGCATCACCGGAACAGATCTGATCAATTGGGCCAAGGGCACGGCCAAGAACGGTCTCAGGCCTAGAACCCGGTTATTGGGCGACATCGTCAGCTCGCCTCTGGCGGCAGCGCTTCCTTCCAATCAGACGGCGGCCGATCTGGTCGGTGATGCCACGTATACGAGCTATCTGACGACGAAGGCGGCCGGCATGAACTCCAACCTGCTGGTCAACGCCAACGATGGGTTCATGCATGTCATCAACCCCGATGATGGCACCCAGCGATATGCGTACATGCCGTCTACCGTATTGCCTTCTCTGATCACGGTATCCGACCCGGACTACGGACAGGGGATGCACAAATTCACCCTGGACGGGCAGATCAGCATTTTCGATACCCAGCTTGATGCCGGAGGGAACTGGCAAACCGTCGCTCTAGGCGGCACAGGCGCAGGGGGCAAGGCGTATTACGCAATACAGCTGGCCGCCCAGGTCGCTTCCGGGACAACCAATACAATCAACAACACAATCAACGCTCTATGGGAAATCAAGGCGCCTGACGCCAATACCCCTGCTAATGATTTCAATGATCTGGGTTATGCCTATTCCAAGCCGGATGTGGCGCGAATGGCGGACGGCACCGGTATCGCCGTTTTGGGTAATGGATACGGGAGTTACAGCGGGTCAGCCGCACTCTTCGTAGTCAATATCAAGACAGGAAAGCTGATCAAGAAAATCCCTATCCCTCCGTTACCGACTGCCACCGGAGAGAGCGATAACGGCTTGTCGTCGGTGAAATTGCGAGTCAATGCTCAGAATGTTGTAGTTGCCGCTTATGCCGGGGATCTGAAAGGTCGGCTATGGAAGTTCGATCTCAGTGGCGCTACCGCTGATACCTGGAAGGTCGCTTTCAGCAATAAGCCGTTATTCACGGCACCCCGTGGTGCGGACCAACCGATTACGGTGCAGCCGTTGCTGCTCGATCATCCGCTTAACGGAAAACTGGTGTATTTCGGCACCGGGAAATTCCTCGAAACTGCCGATAAGCAAACCACTGCTCAGCAAGATTTCTATGCGATCTGGGATGCCGATCAGGGCGCGGGAAATATTGTTGAAACCGGGCTGCAGGTGCAACAAGTCACGGGCAGTGTCACCGGCAACGGCAATACTTACTTCACCAGCACCACCAATGATGTCGATTGGTCCAGCAAGAAAGGCTGGTACATGCCGCTCGCGACAGCAAGTCCTTACCTTGGGGAGCGGATTATCTATCCCGCCCAGACCAGTCGTGGCCGTATCATCTTCACCACTGCGTCGGTCAACTCATCGGACCCGTGCGAAAGTACGGGCACCGGTCGATTGTTCGAGCTGGACGCCGCCAAAGGCGGGATGCTCAACTACCAGGTGCTTGATACCAACGGCGACAACGACATTTCCATCGCTGACACTCTGGTCAGCGGACTGGCGGTCAATACCGGTATCCCGACGCTGGCCTCCATAATTTCTGGTACTTCCGGCGCCAACGATAATAAGTACCTGCTCGATTCCAGTGGGGGTGCGCCGCTCAAGATTCTTGAGAAGGGCGGGACCGCCAATACGTATCAACGGATCATGTGGCGACAAATTCAGTAGGGACGACGAGTCATGTTTGAGAGATCAAAAGGTTTCACCCTCATTGAGCTGATGATCGTAGTTGCGATCATCGGCATCCTTGCGGCGATTGCCTATCCCAGCTACACCGAATACGTCAGGCGCACCCATCGTTCGGAAATCGCCGGGCTGCTGTCCGAAGTCACTCAAAGCCTCGAACGGTTTTATTCCCGAAACGGGACCTATGCGGATGTCGCTGCAGCAGGATCGGTGCCCGCCGTGACGCTCTCCATCCCAGCGAGTAATGGCTTCTATACGATCGCTGCCGACCGCACCAACGCCCAGGCATTTACCCTTACCGCGACGCCGACTGCCACGATGGTCGGGGATAAGTGCGGCAGTTTCGTTATCGATAACACAGGTAAGCGCAGCAATACCGGCCTGACAGGGGGCGCAACGACGACCACATGCTGGAGCCGGTAAGTCTTCAATTTCCGCATTGAGCATCTTATGTCCAAGCAGCAAGTCATCATCATCGGCGGCGGCGTCATAGGCCTGCTCACCGCCTTCAACCTCGCGTCAGCGGGCGTGAGTGTGGTCTTGCTCGACCGCTCAGCCGTCGGGCAGGAGTCTTCATGGGCTGGAGGCGGGATCGTTTCGCCGCTTTACCCGTGGCGATACAGCCCCGCCGTGACGGCGCTGGCGCATTGGTCCCAAGATTTTTATCCGCAGTTGGCGCAGCGCCTGTTCGCTGCCACAGGGATTGATCCTGAAGTTCACAAAACCGGTTTGTACTGGCTGGATCTGGACGACGAAACCGACGCGTTGGCCTGGGCTGCCAAACAGAACCGTCCGTTGAGTGCTGTGGATATCTCATCGGTGTATGACGCAGTGCCGGCGTTGGGCGGCGGATATCGGCGCGCAATTCACATGGCCAATATTGCCAACGTGCGCAATCCCCGGCTGGTCAAATCGCTGAAAGCCGCTTTGCTGGCGCTGCCGAATGTGACGATTCATGAGCAGTCGGCCGTGACCGGGTTTCTGCGCGAAGGCGATCGAGTCCTCGGCGTTAGCACGGCGGCGGGCGATGTTTTGGGTGATCGAGTGGTCTTGGCGGCGGGTGCCTGGAGCGGAGAACTGCTGGCGTCGCTAGGCCTGGATCTGCCGGTTGAGCCAGTAAAAGGCCAGATGATTCTCTATAAGTGCGCGTCGGATTTCTTACCGAGCATGGTTCTTGCCAAAGGCCGTTACGCGATCCCGCGCCGCGATGGTCACATCCTCATCGGCAGTACGCTGGAGCATGAGGGTTTCGACAAGACACCCACCGAAAATGCGCTGGAGAGCCTGAAAGCGTCCGCCGTCGAGCTAATTCCCTCGTTGGCCGATGCCCAAGTGGTAGCGCATTGGGCGGGCCTGCGGCCGGGCTCACCTGAAGGCATCCCCTTTATCGGGCCCGTGCCGGGTTTCGAAGGGTTATGGCTGAACTGCGGGCATTACCGAAACGGTCTGGTGCTGGCGCCGGCGTCGTGTCAGTTGCTGACGGACCTGCTGTTGGGGCAGGCGCCGATCATTGATCCAGCGCTGTATTCGGTTCGGGGGCGGATCTCAAACCAGCATTACAGCGCGTTATCGAGGTAGTCCTTTAGTTTTTCGGTATTAACAATCCGCTCCGCAAGCAATGACTCGTCCACATCCATATAGCCTTCATATTCCGCAAGGTTTCGCCGCTCATGGCAGAGAGCGAAAAGCCTCATCTGTACGTGGGTGACGCTGGCTGTGTGAAAGGCATTGGAAGACCAAATAGCGTCGGTCTGAGCGGTACCCGCGCAATCTTAAGGCTGCCAAAGCCAGAGCATGTGCAGCGCTGTAGGCGAGATCGAAACGGCTTGCAAAGGAAAGCGTCGGGTTGCGGGCGTCATGCAGGCGATCCTTTGCGGACTCAGTCAAACCCTTGCATTCCCTTTGATCAGGCGGTTCGACTTTGAGTCCGCCGCTACGTACCAGGTTGTCGAGGTTGTCATGATTGCCCATCCTTGGGTTCTCTTGGGTCACTGCCAATGATTTGGATTTTTTCCTGCTGCCAGACTCGCTGCACGAAGCTGTTACCGGCATCCAGCTTGGCCAGCCAGTCGGCGGTCGTGTAAAGCGTCGGATTTATCGTCCGCGCCAGACGCGCTTCGAGGAGGATCATACGCTCCATCACTTCGCTATAGCTGAGGCCGTCCCCAATCAGCATGAGATCAATGTCACTGGACGTGTGCGCGTTGCCTTTTGCGATCGACCCGTAAATGAAGGCCCAGCAAATTCTGCATGAAAATGGCGCCAGCTCTGCGCGAATGTGATCTGCGATGCCGAAGGTTTTTCGAACGATGGCGACCAGCTCGCTAAAGATAGGGCATTCGGGGTTAGCTTGGTAATGAGTCTGATTGCCGATGGGCCTGATGCTGATGATCCCTGCACCCTGCAGACGGGTAAGCTCACGCACGAGACTTCCTTTACCGACCTGAGCCCAGCGAGCGATTTCATTAGTGAAATAGCTTCGGTCCGGATTGCCGTACAAGAGGCCCAACAGCCTTTGCTGGGTAGTAGTAAAAAGCGCGTTGGCCAGTGACATGACAGCATCCTTAGGGTCCCAAAAAGGGAGCGATAAGACCCTATTTGGGACTTATAAAGCCCCGGTCACTGGAAAGCTTTAATCCAGCCCCAACTTCTTCAACCGATAACGCATCGAACGAAACGACAGGTTCAATCGCTGGGCCGCCGCTGTTCTGTTCCATCGGGTTTCTTCGAGCGCCTGCAAGATCAGTTTGCGTTCGATGCTTTCCAGGTAGTCCTCGAGATTGTCGATGTCCGCCAGGTTGGGATCGCCCTGTTCATGGGTGTTGATGGGCTCGGCCAGGCGCAGATCGTCGGCATTGATCTGGTCGTTGTCGCACAGCGTGTAGGCGCGTTCGAGCATGTTTTCCAGTTCGCGCACATTGCCGGGGAAGCGATAGTTCTTTAGCGCGTCGAGTGCTTTGGGCTGCAAGCGAGCGGGGGGTTGGACGTTATTAATGCTTAGCCGCTTTAGCACGCTGTTGGCCAACTCTTCGATGTCTTCCCGCCGCTCGCGCAGCGAAGGCACACGCAGTTCAATCACGTTTAGCCGGTAGTACAAATCCTGGCGAAACCGGCCGGCGGCTACTTCTGCGCTCAGGTCCTTGTGGGTGGCGCAGAGCACGCGCACGTCCACCACGACTTCCTGCTGGCCGCCAATGGCTCGCACGGATTTTTCCTGTATGGCACGCAGCAGTTTGACCTGCATTGCCAAGGGCAGGTCTGCCACTTCATCGAGGAACAAGGTTCCGCCATTAGCCGCCTGAAACAGGCCTGGCTTGTCTTCATGGGCGCCGGTGAAACTCCCTTTACGGTGGCCGAAGAACTCGCTTTCCATCAGATCAGACGGGATTGCTCCGCAGTTCACCGGCACGAACGGTTGATCGCCCCTAGGGCCTTGATCATGAATCAGGCGCGCCACCAATTCCTTACCGCTGCCAGATTCGCCGCTGATGTAGATCGGCGCCTGGCTGCGTGCCAGCTTGCTGATCTGCTTGCGCAACGCTTCCATTGGCGGCGAGCTACCCAGGAGCCGCCTGTCCAGACGTACCTCACTGGACGGCGGCAAACGCAGGCGCAGGGCGCTGCTCACTAACTCGCGCAACCGACCCAGATCCACCGGCTTGGTCAGAAAGTCAAAAGCCCCCGCCTTTAGGGCGTGGATTGCTGTATCGAGGCTGCCATGGGCCGTGATCATGGCCACCGGCACCTGAGCGTGACGCTGCTGGATGTGCTGAACCAGTTCCAGCCCGTTGCCGTCTGGCAGGCGCATGTCAGTGAGGCACAGGTCGAACGGCTCGCGCGCCAGCCACTCGTGGGCTTCCTTGACGTTGCGCGCGCTGCGGGTATCGAGCTTCATCCGCCCCAGAGTGATCTCCAGCAGTTCGCGGATGTCGGGCTCATCGTCGACGATCAGGATCTTTTGCCGTTGGCTCATGTTCAACTCAATTTGAACGGATGGGCGAAGGTAATCCGCATGCAGCTGCCGCCACCTTCCCGTGGTGAGTAATCCAGATTGGCCTGATTGCTTTCGCACAACTCACGCGAGAGGTAGAGGCCCAAGCCAGTTCCATTACTTTCTGTGGTGAAAAACGGTTCGAAGATCTTGGTCAGGTGTTCCTGCGCAACGCCGGGGCCGTCATCCAGCACTTCCAGCGTCGGCAGTTCGCTCATGGGGTTATGAAACAACCTGAGCCACACGTTCGCGCGTTCGTTGTATTGCGCGCTGTAGCGAAGGCCGTTTTGCACCAGATTGGTCATGACCTGCTGCAGTTGTTCGGCGTCCATTCGGGTTGTGAGCAGGCCGGGGCCGGTTTGAAGATGAACCTGCTGATCGGCGGTCAAGGAGTGGCCAAGCTCACTGACGAAGTGTTCAAGCCACTGCTTTAGGTCGAGCAGATTGGCTTCGGTCTGACGTCGGCGGGACAGCTGCAAGACGTTCTCGATCACCAGATTCATCCGTCGTGACTGGTCCTGGATGATTTGACTGAGACGCCGATCGGCGGCGTCCAGTTCCTCGGACTCTCCCAGCAACTGCGCCGCATGACTGATGGCGCCCAGCGGATTGCGGATTTCGTGGGCGATGCCGGCAGTCAATCGGCCTAGCGCAGCGAGTTTCAGTTGCTGCGCCTGTTGCGAGATTTGCGAGAGGTCTTCGAGGAAAACCAGCGTGTGGCGATGATTGCCGCGAGTCAGCGCGATGAACCCCGCGCGCAGCACCGGCCCGATGGCAGACGTGGAAATGCTGCGCGGCGCCAGTGTCGGGTTGACCTGCCACTGGCGCAGCCGATCGACCAGTGGCAACGAATAATCATCAATGTTTCGTCCCAGCAGCTCTTCGTGCCCCAGCAGCGTTAGCGCGCTTTGATTAGCCAGCAGCACGGTGCGCTTGGCGTCCAGCACCAGAATGCCGGTGCGCATGCGCTGCAGGATTAACGCGTTGAGCTCTTCGAGGTTATTCACATCTGCCGCACGCTGCTCGGCGATGTCTTCGCTGACCTGCAGTCGCCGCACCAGCGCTTGAACGAGCAACGCTGCGGCAAAGCATAGCGCTCCCAGCGAGCCCGCCTGCACGTAGTGATTGGCGGCCGACGGCTTGTGGTAGCTGATGTAAAACGTCAGATAAATGATACCGATGGCCGAAATCGCCGCGATCAGCAAACCGGGGCGCTTGCGCAGCAGCACGTTGCTGATTGCTACCGAGGCGATGATCAGGTTACCGATGCCGCTGGGAGCACCGCCGCCGGCGTAGAACAATGCCGAGAGCATAAAGGCGTCGCCGACCGCCAGCAGAAACAGCTGACCCTGACTGGTGGGGCGTTCCAGTAGCACGACGATCAAGATGTTGAACACCAGATACAGCCAGCATCCGGTGCGGAACAGGTCGATGTCGGCCAGTTCGAGCAGTTCGGCGTCCAGGCTGCTGGAAATCAGCAGCACCAGCATCACACCGATGGTCAGTCGATAAAGGTGGTACAGCCGAAGAATGCGCTGCGCCTGGGGGGTCGCGAGAGACAGGGTCTCAGCGGTCACGTGTCGCAGGGCCCTGAAGCCGATGCGGCTCGCTGCAATACCATTGCTGACCAGAACTGAGCGCTCGATCCTGCGGAACATGGACGCCACATTGTGCGCAACGGACCATCGGCGCCGCCGCAATTTCCGGTGGTTGTGCCTTGGGGCGTGGAGCAGGGCCTCGTTTAAGGCGTTTGAACAACCAAATGGCCGCCATGATCAGGGCGATCCACATAATCAAACGAATCATGTTTACCAGCTTAGTGAGTGAAGATTTCGCAGTGTAGCCAAGGCGCTGCCGCCCGGACAGTGATGCGCGCGCTTATAAAGTGTCCGGGCATAAAAAAGAGGCCCCGAAGGACCTCTTTTCTTGTGACAGCGGTGTATTCAGTCAAATACGCCGAATGTCGCGTAGCTGAACCAGGAGCGGTCGTTGTTGCCTTCGGCTTCGTGTTCCTGTTCGTCGAGCTCTGCCTGGTTTTCTGGCAGGAGGTCAGCAGGGATGGCTTCCTTGGCGTCTTCGTACTGCTTGATCACGTCCTGGTTGGCGCGAGTCTGGCCAGGCGGCAGCGGCGGACGGCTTTCGATCAGGCCCAATGTCGCTTTGGACAGCCACGAGCGGTTGTCTGCTTCGGACTCTCTTGGTTCGAACTTGCCATCGGCCAGTTGTGGGTGGTCCGGATAGTTGGCCTTGAGCACTTCAAGGCTGGTGTCGGCCAGGTCGTCCAGATGCAGGCGCTGATAGGCTTCGACCATCACGGCCAGACCATCGCCGACGGCTGGGGTTTCCTGGAAGTTTTCTACAACGTAGCGACCACGGTTGGCAGCGGCGACGTAGGCCTGACGGGTCAGGTAGTAGTCAGCGACGTGGATTTCATACGCAGCCAGCAGGTTGCGCAGGTAAATCATGCGCTGCTTGGCGTCGGGGGCATAGCGGCTGTTGGGGTAGCGGCTGGTCAGTTGGGCGAACTCATTGTAGGAGTCACGCGCTGCGCCAGGGTCACGCTTGGTCTGGTCCAGCGGCAGGAAGCGCGCCAACAGGCCGACGTCCTGGTCAAACGAGGTCAGGCCTTTCAAGTAATAGGCGTAGTCAACGTTCGGATGCTGGGGATGCAAGCGTATAAAACGCTCGGCAGCGGATTTTGCAGCCTCAGGCTCGCCATTCTTGTAGTTGGCGTAGATCAGCTCCAATTGGGCTTGATCTGCGTAACGACCGAACGGATAGCGTGACTCCAGCGCCTTGAGTTTTTCAGTGGCGCTGTTGTAGCTGTTGTTGTCCAGATCGGCCTGCGCCTGCTGGTACAGCTCGACTTCGCTGAGGTTTTCATCGACGACTTCTTTCTTCGAAGAACAAGCAGCGGTGAGTGCGAGGATGGCGATCAGCAGCAGGTGTTTCACTTGCATGGCGGCTTGCGTCCCTATAACGGCCTGCTGTCTTGCGCAGGACCGTCCTGTTATGATGAGCGCCCCGTGGAACCCCCGGGACAAAAGACGCCGTATTTAACCACAAGCGCGCAGCCGAAACCAAAGGCCAGTGCCACCTCCTAGTTTGAGCATGTCTGAGATCATAGAACTCCGCGCAGAGGTGCCGTCCGAATTGGGCGGTCAACGCCTCGACCAAGTCGCCGCCCAACTCTTCGCTGAGCACTCACGCTCGCGCCTTTCCGCCTGGATCAAAGACGGCCGCCTGACTGTGGACGGAGGCGTTCTGCGCCCGCGTGACATCGTGCATGGCGGCGCCGTGCTGGCTTTGGTCGCCGAACAGGAAGCCCAGGGCGAGTGGATCGCCCAGGACATCGAACTGGACATCGTCTATGAAGACGACCAGATCCTGGTCATCAACAAACCTGCCGGTTTGGTCGTACACCCCGCCGCAGGCCATGCCGATGGCACATTGTTGAACGCTTTGTTGCATCACATACCGGACATCGTCAATGTTCCGCGTGCCGGTATCGTGCATCGCCTGGACAAGGACACCACCGGTTTGATGGTGGTGGCCAAGACCATTCAGGCGCAAACGCAGCTGGTTACCCAGCTGCAGAACCGTAGCGTCAGCCGTATTTATGAGTGCATCGTGATCGGTGTCGTGACAGCCGGTGGCAAGATCAACGCGCCGATCGGACGTCATGGCCAGCAACGCCAGCGTATGGCAGTGATGGAAGGCGGCAAGCCCGCGGTCAGTCATTATCGTGTGCTGGAGCGTTTTCGCTCCCACACCCACGTCCGGGTCAAGCTCGAAACTGGCCGTACGCATCAGATTCGTGTGCACATGTCGCACATCAACTTCCCGCTGGTGGGCGATCCAGCCTACGGCGGTCGCTTCCGCATACCTCCAGCGGCCAGTGTGACGATGGTCGAATCGCTCAAGCACTTCCCGCGTCAGGCGTTGCATGCCCGCTTCCTTGAGCTGGATCACCCGACGACCGGTCAGCGCATGAGCTGGGAATCGCCTCTTCCAGACGACTTTGTCTGGTTGCTGTCGCTGCTCAAGCAGGACCGCGAAGCGTTTGTTGGATGAGTGATTTTGTGGCGGACTGGCTCATTCCCGACTGGCCTGCGCCAGCCGGGGTTAGGTCATGCGTCACCACGCGAGCGGGCGGCGTGAGTCTGGCGCCGTTCGACAGTTTCAATCTTGGGGATCATGTCGATGATGATTCTCAAGCTGTCAGCAGTAATCGCCTTGCGCTGACCTCCCGGCTCCTAATCCAACCAGCCTGGCTGCGTCAGGTACATGGCGTCTCAGTTGTTGAAGCCACGACCACCGAAGTGATGGAAGCCGACGCCAGTTGGACGTCCACCCCGGGAATTGCCTGCACCATCATGACCGCCGATTGTTTGCCAGCGCTGTTCTGCAATCGCGCGGGCGACAGGGTCGCTGCGGCCCATGCCGGTTGGCGAGGGCTGGCGGCGGGGGTGCTGGAAGCGGCGGTGAGCAGTTTTTCCAACGATCCAGCCGATGTCATGGTCTGGTTGGGTCCTGCCATCGGACCGGACGCGTTCGAGGTCGGGCCAGAAGTGCGAGAGGCATTCATCGCCACGCACCCATCGACGGTCGATGCCTTCGTACCGAGTGTCAACGACGGCAAGTTCATGGCCAACATCTATCAGCTGGCGCGCTTGCGCCTGGCGGCTTACGGGGTGACAGCGGTCTACGGCGGCGGATTTTCGACCTACAACGATCCACGCTTTTACTCCTACCGCCGAAGCGCCCGCACCGGGCGTTTCGCCTCCTTGATCTGGATCGAACACGCCTGACCCGCTTCTGCCCAGACTTTCCAACATGACCGGCACGTGCGATCTCCGTTTCTGCCCGAAGGGCGTAGGAGTCCGGCTTGCCGACGATGGGTTGCGTAGCAGCCCCAATGCGATGGACCTCGGCTTTGTCTGACCCACCCCATGCGCCGGTTTTACTGCCGCTTCGCGCCAGATCGCGAGCAAGCTGCGCTCCTACGCCCTCCGGGCAGAATCAAAAGCGATTCGCGGCGCGCCGAATTCCCGTTCCGGGCAGAATCAAAGGCGTTATAGCTTTGCTGGTCTGCTTCTGCCCGAAGGGCGTAGGAGTCCGGCTTGCCGACGATGGGTTGCGCAGCAGCCCCAATGCGATGGACCTCGGCTTTGTCTGACCCACCCCATGCGCCGGTTTTACTGCCGCTTCGCGCCAGATCGCGAGCAAGCTGCGCTCCTACGCGCTCCGGGCAGAATCAAAAAAGCGATTCGCGGCGCGCCGAATTCCCGCTCCGGGCAGAATCAAAAGCGGTGTAGCGTAACTGGTCTGCTTCTGCCCGAAGGGCGTAGGAGTCCGGCTTGCCGACGATGGGTTGCGTAGCGGCCCTATTGCCTCCGACCTCGGTTTTGAAGCAATTAGAGGCGTTCCGCATTTTCGCTCCAGGCAAAAATCATAATCAGATGTCCCTCACTACTGCATCAAACTGGCTCGCGACAGCTATCGTTGATCCACATCAATCAACCACCGCTTGAATCCTGAACAATTGCCCGCATCTAACGGACCATCTGCCAGGTTTTCTTTATCAGGTGTGTTCATTGCTCCGGCCTGGCTATATAGGAAGGTGACTAATGCGTATCGATCGTTTAACCAGCAAATTACAGTTGGCTTTATCCGACGCCCAATCTCTCGCAGTGGGCCTGGACCATCCGGCTATCGAGCCGGCGCACTTGATGCAGGCCTTGCTTGAGCAGCAGGGCGGTTCAATCAAACCACTGCTGTTGCAAGTGGGCTTTGACGTCAACAGCCTGCGTAAAGAGTTGAGCAAAGAGCTTGACCAACTGCCAAAAATCCAGAACCCGACCGGCGACGTGAATATGTCGCAGGACTTGGCGCGTCTGCTCAATCAAGCCGACCGCCTTGCCCAGCAAAAAAGTGATCAGTTCATTTCCAGCGAACTGGTACTGCTCGCCGCCATGGACGAGAACAGCAAGCTCGGCAAACTGCTTCTCGGTCAGGGCGTCAGCAAGAAAGCGCTTGAAAACGCGATTATCAACCTGCGTGGCGGCGGCGCGGTCAATGACGCCAACGTGGAAGAGTCGCGCCAGGCGTTGGACAAATACACCGTCGACCTGACCAAGCGCGCCGAAGAGGGCAAGCTGGACCCGGTCATCGGGCGTGACGACGAAATCCGTCGCACGATTCAGGTGCTGCAACGCCGGACCAAAAACAACCCGGTGCTGATTGGCGAACCTGGCGTCGGTAAAACCGCCATTGCCGAAGGCCTGGCGCAGCGCATCATCAACGGCGAAGTGCCGGACGGTCTGAAGGGCAAGCGTTTGCTCTCTCTGGACATGGGCGCGTTGATTGCTGGCGCCAAGTTCCGCGGTGAATTCGAAGAGCGCCTCAAAGGGCTTCTCAATGAGCTGTCCAAGCAGGAAGGCCAGATCATCCTGTTCATCGACGAACTGCACACTATGGTTGGCGCCGGTAAGGCCGAAGGCTCAATGGACGCTGGCAACATGCTCAAACCTGCGTTGGCGCGGGGCGAGCTGCACTGCGTCGGCGCGACCACGCTCAATGAATATCGCCAGTACATCGAGAAAGATGCCGCCTTGGAGCGTCGCTTCCAGAAAGTGTTGGTGGAAGAACCGAGCGAAGAGGACACCATCGCCATTCTGCGCGGCCTGAAAGAGCGCTATGAAGTTCACCATAAAGTAGCGATCACCGACGGTGCAATCATCGCGGCGGCCAAACTCAGCCATCGTTACATCACCGATCGCCAGTTGCCCGACAAGGCGATCGACCTGATTGACGAAGCCGCCAGCCGCATTCGCATGGAGATCGACTCCAAGCCCGAAGTCCTCGACCGTCTTGAGCGGCGTTTGATTCAGCTCAAGGTCGAAGCCCAGGCGCTGAAGAAAGAAGACGACGAAGCTGCCATTAAGCGTCTTGAAAAGCTGCAGGAAGAAATCATTCGTCTGGAGCGCGAGTACGCCGATCTGGAAGAAATCTGGACCTCGGAAAAAGCCGAAGTCACCGGTTCTGCGCAGATCCAGCAAAAGATCGAGCAGTCGCGCCAGGAACTGGAGGCTGCGCGCCGTAAAGGAGATCTGAACCGCATGGCCGAGTTGCAGTACGGGATCATCCCGGATCTGGAGCGCAGCCTGCAGATGGTCGATCAGCACGGCAAGCCTGAGAATCAGTTGCTGCGCAGTAAGGTTACTGAGGAAGAGATCGCTGAGGTCGTTTCCAAATGGACCGGCATTCCTGTGTCGAAAATGCTCGAAGGCGAGCGCGACAAATTGATGAAGATGGAAAGCCTGCTGCATCAGCGCGTGATCGGTCAGAACGAAGCGGTGGTGGCCGTGGCAAATGCCGTGCGCCGTTCGCGTGCGGGGTTGTCTGATCCTAATCGGCCAAGCGGCTCGTTCATGTTCCTCGGCCCGACCGGGGTGGGTAAGACAGAGCTGTGCAAGGCGCTTGCCGAATTCCTGTTCGATACCGAAGAGGCGATGGTGCGGATCGATATGTCCGAGTTCATGGAGAAACACTCTGTGGCTCGGCTGATCGGCGCGCCGCCGGGCTATGTCGGTTACGAGGAGGGTGGTTACCTGACCGAGGCCGTACGTCGCAAGCCGTACTCGGTGATTTTGCTGGACGAAGTCGAGAAGGCCCATCCGGACGTGTTCAACGTGCTGCTGCAAGTGCTCGAAGACGGGCGTCTGACGGACAGCCACGGCCGTACGGTTGATTTCCGCAACACCGTAATCGTCATGACCTCGAACCTCGGCTCAGCGCGAATTCAGGAGCTGGAAGGGGACCGCGAGGCACAACGTGCGGCAGTGATGGATGCGGTCAGCTCACATTTCCGTCCGGAGTTTGTAAACCGGATCGACGAAGTGGTGGTGTTTGAGCCACTGGCGCGTGATCAGATTGCCGGTATTGCCGACATTCAGCTGGGGCGTCTTCGTAAACGTCTGGCAGAGCGTGATCTGGCGCTTGAGCTGACACCTGAGGCGATGGATAAGTTGATCGCTGTGGGTTACGACCCTGTCTATGGCGCGCGGCCTTTGAAGCGCGGGATTCAGCGCTGGATCGAAAACCCGCTGGCGACCTTGATCCTGTCGGGCGAGTTCATGCCTGGCAGCAGCATCACCGGCCGTGTCGAAGGCGACGAGATCGTTTTCAGCTGATCTGGCCGCTGCTTATATAGAGGGCATAAGGGCTTCCCGCGTGGAGGCCCTTTTTTTTCGCGGGTGATTTGCGCGAGAACGTGGATTGGCGGCGGTTGAAGGGCGATCTTCAGGAAAGTCGCAAATCATTGTCTTAAAAGCAATTTAGAGGGTTGACAGGTGTTTATGGAAATGTAGAATAGCGCGCCTCAGAGACGTGAACGCAGCGATGCGAACAGGTCGAAGAGGCTGAAAATGCAGGAGATTCAGGGTAGTAAGTGCAAGACATTGTTTTGTATGGATGTACTGGGTTTGTTGTGTTGGAAGCGTTGTAAGTTGCATCTGAAATTGAATAGTTCCGTGATAGCTCAGTCGGTAGAGCAAATGACTGTTAATCATTGGGTCCCAGGTTCGAGTCCTGGTCACGGAGCCAATTTCCAGAATGCAGCATTGTCGGGGTATAGCGCAGTCCGGTAGCGCGCCTGCTTTGGGAGCAGGATGTCAGGAGTTCGAATCCCCTTACCCCGACCACTATTTTGGGTCGTTAGCTCAGTTGGTAGAGCAGTTGGCTTTTAACCAATTGGTCGTAGGTTCGAATCCCACACGACCCACCATTTTCTGCCCGGCTTCATCGGGTTGAATCTTAGGGAGTGACGCCAGTCGCGTCACCCGCTTAGAATGCGCCTTACGAGGTGCATTCTTGTTTTATCGGGGTATAGCGCAGTCCGGTAGCGCGCCTGCTTTGGGAGCAGGATGTCAGGAGTTCGAATCCCCTTACCCCGACCATTTTCTGTCCAGTGTTGTAAATGGGCTGAAGACTGGCTTCAACGCCAACAGCGTTGAAGCAAATGAAAAAGGCGTCCTTCGGGACGCCTTTTTTGTTTGTGTCTATTTCCTGCTACTGCGCTTTCGGCGCATCACCCCACGACGCTTCGATCTGGTTTTTCAAGTCCATCGGAATCGGCGCGAAATCCAGCGAGCGGGCGTGCTCCTGACCGTTTTCCAGCGTCCAGCGGAAAAAGTCCTGCACGGCTTTCTGGCGATCGGCGTCCTTGGCTTGGCGATACATGATGATAAAAGTCGCCGCCGTGATCGGATAAGCCTGCTCGCCAGGTGCATTGAGCATCGACAGATCAAAGTCCTTGGCGTTTTTCCAGTCAGCTGTTGCAGCCGCAGCCTGGAAGCTCTCAGTACTCGGCGCCACGAAGTTGCCGGATGCGTTCTGCAGCAACCCGAAGTTGAGCTTTTGCTGTTTGACGTAGGCGTATTCGACGTAGCCGATCGAATTGGGCATCTGCTTCACGTACGACGCCACGCCCTCACTGCCTTTGCTACCCAGTCCCACAGGCCATTTCACCGACGTGCCTTCGCCCAGTTTGGTTTTCCATTGCGGGCTGACACGAGACAAGTAGCTGGTGAAGTTGAACGTGGTGCCTGAGTCCTCAGACCGGTAAACCACGTTAATTTTTGCATCAGGCAACTTCTGGCCCGGATTAAGGGCGACGATCGCCGGGTCATTCCACTTGCTGATGTTGCCCATGAAGATATCGGCCAGCAGTGGTCCGCTGAACTTCATGCTGCCAGGCGCCACATTTGCCACGTTGATCACCGGCACTACGCCGCCGATGACCGACGGAAACTGCTGCAAGCCCAGAGATTGCAATTCTGCTGACTTCATCGGCATGTCGCTGGCGCCGAAATCTACGGCGGCTTCCTTGATCTGCGCAATGCCGGCGCCAGAGCCGATGGACTGGTAGTTAACGCGGATGCCGGTCTTCTGGTTGTACGCTGTTGCCCACTTGAACAGCACTGGGTACACGAAGGTCGAGCCCGCGCCGGTTACCTCCGTGGTGGCCGCGCTGGCAGTGGTGAAAATCGACAGATTTAGCGCAATACCCAGACCGGCGCTGAGCATCATTCGGGAAAGCTGAAGCATGGAGTGACTTCCTGTGATCGAGCGACATCGAGTGTGATGCGCTTATGAAATCACAGGAATCAGCACGTTTTTGTGACAGGAAGTGAACATAGGTGCTGGCAATATCTCTAGGAGCGAATTCATTCGCGATGCGATCTATCAGGCGATTAAATCGGGTCGTCTGAACCGTTGCTCGCGAATGAATTCGCTCCTACAGGTCACGGGCTCCTTCAGCTTTGTATGTAAACCGCATGGGTATGGGTGTACTCATACAGCCCGTGCTTGCCGTCCGCGCCGCCGACGCCGGATTTACGCACACCGGCATGGAACCCCTGCATCGCTTCGAAGTTCTCGCGGTTGACGTAGGTTTCGCCAAAATCAATCTCGCGAATAGCCTGCATCGCCTTGCCCAGGTCGCGGGTGTAGATCGAGGACGTCAGCCCGTACTCGCAGTCGTTGGCCAGCGTGATGGCTTCGTCCAGGTCGTCGATGATCTGAATTGGCAGCACCGGCCCGAAGATTTCCTTACGCATGATTTCCATGTCCGCGCGGCAGCCGGTCAATACCGTTGGCTCATAGTGGAAACCCTGCTTGAGGTCCGCGATAGATCCTCCAGTTAGCAATTCGGCACCTTGGGCCAGCGCGGTCTTGACCTTTGCCGCCACACTGTCCAGGCCCTGACGATTGATCAGCGGTCCCATCTCGACATCAGTTTGCGCCAGCGGGTCTCCGTATCGAGTCCCCGCCATCGCCGCCGTGATTTTGCTGATGAATTCATCAGCCACACGTCGCTCCACGTATACCCGCTCAGCGCAATTGCACACTTGCCCGGTGTTGATGATCCGGGAATCCCTGATCGCCTTAACCGCCAGATCGATGTCAGCGTCCCCGAGCACAATGGCAGGCGCCTTGCCTCCCAGCTCCAGATTGAGTTTGGTGATATTGCTGGCAGCGGCGGCCATGATTCGTGATCCGGTTTCGACGCTGCCGGTGAAACTGATCATGTTCACCTGCTTGTGAGCGCTCAACGCGGCACCAACCCGCCCGTCGCCGCTGACCACGTTGAACACGCCGGGAGGCAGGTCGATTTCGGCCACCAACTTGGCGAACTCAAAGCAGTTGTTCGGAGTTTCTTCGCTCGGTTTGATCACGATGGTGTTACCGGTGATCAGTGCGGGCGCCATTTTGCGTGCGATCAAAAAGAACGGAAAATTCCACGGCAGAATGCCCGCGACCACGCCCAACGGTTTGCGAAACAGAAAAATGTTTTCGCCGGGGCGGTCGCTGGTGATGATTTCGCCTTCTATGCGGCGCGCCCACTCGGCCATGTAATCCAGATAATCAGCGGTGAAATTCACTTCGACTTCCGCCAGCCCGCTGATCTTGCCCTGCTCCAATGTAATGGTGCGGGCCAGATGGGCGACGTTTTCACGCAGTTTGTTGGCCATTTTGCGCAAGTAACCGGCGCGCTCGATGGCCGGTTTGCGCGCCCAGTCCTGTTGAGCGGCACGGGCCGATGCCAAGGCGCGGTCGACTTCATTGCTGTCGCTGGCCGGTACTTTCGACAGCACCGCGCCGCTGGCGGGGTTGGTCACCTCGAAATGCTCGGCGCTGGGGGCGAACTGGCCGTTTATATAGTTCTGATAAACCGGGATGGAGGACATGGCAGGCTCCTTTTTATTGTTAACGAGCAATCAATACGTGCGCGAAGGCGCGGGTGCGTTCGGGGTGTCGCGGTAGAGCGCCAGATTGGCTTTTGCGGCCTGGCGCAACAGGCTGATGTCGATGCCCACCGCTACGAACTGGCAGCCCCAGCTCAGGTAACGGCGAGCGTCTTCTTCGGCGGGGGCGAGGATGCCGCAGACCTTGCCGGCCGCCAGCGTAGCGTCCACTGCGTGTCGAATCTGCGCCTGCACTTCGGGATGCGAGGGGTTGTTGATATGGCCCAGCCCTGTGGATAAGTCCGCCGGGCCGATGAACACCGCATGCACGCCCTCGACGGCGGCGATGGCCTCGACATTTTCGACGCCCTTGCGCGATTCAACCTGGACGATCAAGCACAGTTCTTCGTGTGCAGTGTTCAGGTAATCCGGAACGGCGTCCCAGCGGGTAGCGCGTGTCAGTCCGCCGCCGACTCCGCGAATGCCGTGGGGCGGGTAGCGCATGGCTTGCACCAGCGCGCGGGCCTGCTCGGCGGTTTCGACCATCGGCACCATCAGCGTTTGCACGCCAACGTCCAGCAATTGCTTGATCAGCACCGCATCCCCCGTCACAGCGCGAACCACCGGCGCAGTGGCGTAAGGTGCGACCGCTTGCAGCTGAGACAAGATGCTTGGCACGGTATTGGGCGCATGCTCTCCGTCGATCAGCATCCAGTCATAACCCAGTCCGGCGACGATTTCTGAGGCGTAACCGGTGGCGAAACCGGCCCAGATTCCATACTGCGGCTCGTTCTTCGCCAGCGCGGCTTTGAACGCGTTGTGGGGCATTTTCATAAACGGATTCCTGTCAGTGCGTGTACGGACGGTGTAGCTGACATTCTGGATTGAGCGTCACGCCAAAGCCCGGTTGATCGAGTTTGGACAGGCGCATGCGGCCGTTCTCCGGGACCGGCTCACCCAGCAGTTGCGGGTGGAACATCGGCACCACTTCGTCGGCTTTGGGGGCCATCATCAAAAACTCCGCGAACGGGCTGTTGGTGCGCGTGGCGACAAAGTGATAACTGTAGACTGAGGACCCGTGGGGCACGACCATCGCGTTGTGCGCGTCGGCCAGCGCCGAAATCTTGATCAGCTCGGTGATCCCGCCGCACCAGCCGACATCCGGCTGAATGATGTCGCAGCAACCCATTTCCAGCAGCATGCGAAAGCCCCAGCGCGTGGCTTCGTGTTCGCCGGTGGTGACCAGCATGCCCTTGGGCACGTTCTTACGCAGGTCGGCGTAGCCCCAGTAATCGTCGGGGGACAGCGCTTCTTCGATCCACTTAAGCCCAAACTCGTGGGCGCCATGGGCTAGTTTTGTGGCGTAGTTCAGGTCCAGGCTCATCCAGCAATCGAGCATCAGCCAGAAGTCTTTGCCGACCCGCTCGCGCATCACCGCCAGTTCCTCCAGATTTTTGCGCAGGCCTTCTTCACCTTCAGACGGGCTGTGGTGCAGCGGCAGCTTGCCGCCAATGAAACCCATTTTCTGCGCCAGATCGGGACGCGCGCCGGTGGCGTAGAACTGCAACTCGTCACGTACTGCGCCGCCGAGTAATTGGTGAACCGGCTCCTGGCGGACTTTGCCGAGCAAGTCCCACAGCGCCAGGTCGATGCCGGAAATGGTGTTGATCACCAGGCCCTTGCGCCCGTAATACTGGGACGACAGGTACATCTGGTCCCAGATTTTTTCGATGTCGGTGACCTTGGCGCCCTCAAGAAAACGCGCCAGATGTTTCTCGACGATGTACGCCGCCGGTTCGCCCCCTGTCGTGACCGAGAAGCCGACATTGCCTGCCGAGTCCTCGATTTCCACCACCAGCGTGCCGAGCACGTTGATGCCGAAGCTGCGACGGCTCTGGCGGTATTCCGGATATTTGGCCATCGGCGTGGAGATGTGATCGTCAATCCAGTGGCCATCGCCCTGGTCGTGATAGTCGGCGCCGCCGCCCCGCAAAACGAAAGCGCGGACGTGTTTGATGGTGGGCGTGCTCATGGAGAACTCCTTTGCGTCGTAAATTCTGAAATCAGTGCTGAAAAGTCGGCAGCTTGTGGGGGGTTGCCTGCTTCGGCGGTCGGATGCCCATCACTAGCGCGGCGGCGATCAGCGTCGTGCAGGCCAGCAGGTACAAGCCGGCAGTCGGGGAGTGAAAAGCGCCTTCGGCCCAGTTCTTGAGAATTGGCGCGATGAATCCGCCCAGTGCGCCGAACGAATTGATTAGCGCAATCGCGCCCGCTGCGGCACTGCCAGCCAGGAAGCTGCCCGGAAAGGTCCAGAACACTGGTTGCACAGCGATGAAGCCTGAGGCTGCGAAGCACAGCGCGAGAATGCCCAGCAGGGGATTGGCGAAGGTGACCGAGGCGGCAATGCCGATGCTCGACACCACCAATGTCAGCGCTGCGACCAGACGGCGTTGCCCGGTGCGATCAGCAATGGCAGGCACACGCCACGCGGCGATCAACGCGCAGATCCACGGAATTGCGCTGACCAGCCCGACCATCAGACCGACCTTGCTGCCCAACAACCCGGCCACTTGAGTTGGCAGATAAAACACCACCCCGTAGACGCTGGCTTGAATCAGCAGGTAAATCACGCACAGATAAAGTACGGCCGGTTGGCACATGGCCTTGAGCACGCTGCCGTGGCCTTGCTTGCTGGCATCTTCTTCGTCGAGGACCGCCTGCAGTTGCTGGCGCTCCTCGACGCTCAGCCATTTGGCATCGGCGGGGCGGTTGTCCAGATAAAAGTAAGCCCAGACGCCCACCACGGTCGCCATCAACCCTTCAACAGCAAACAGCCATTGCCAGCCGTGGCTGCCGAGTACGCCGTCCAGCTCAAGCAGTAAGCCGGACAGTGGGCTGCCGAAAATAAACGCCAGTGGCGCACCGAAATAAAAGAAGCCCATGGCCTTGCCGCGGGCAGCTTGGGGGAACCAATAGGTGAGATAGAGGATGACACCTGGGAAGAATCCCGCCTCGGCCACGCCCAGTAAAAAGCGCAGGACGTAAAAAGTGGTTTCGGTATGGGCGAACACCATCGCGGCGGACACCAGGCCCCAGGTCACCATGATCCGGCACATCCACAGGCGAGCGCCGATCTTGTGCATGATCAGGTTGCTCGGCACTTCGAGCAGGGCGTAGCCCACGAAGAACACGCCAGCACCGAACGCAAAGGCAGCATCGCCAATACCGGTGTCGGCTTGAAAGGCCTGTTTGGCGAAGCCGACGTTGGCGCGGTCGAGAAACGCCATGATGTACATCAGCAGCAGGAAAGGGAGAAGACGCCATGAAACCTTGGCGAGCAGGGACGCGGGGACTGTGTTCACGGCAGTTTCCTTTTTGGAATTATTGACTGCGTCACCCAGCGTAGCGCTGGAGTGAGGGGGAATGTACTGCCGTCTAACGATGCGTGACCAATCGTTTTTAGATTAAGATCGATACCCTTACGGTATCGCTTGCAGGAAGTTTCCCATGTCCGAAAACAGCTCGGCCCATCACCTGTTCAGTCGTCTGCGTTACAAGCATCTGCAAATGCTGGTGGTGCTGGGATCTAGCATGAACCTGCACCGCGCCTCCATGAACATGCACATGTCGCAGCCGGCGGCGACGCGGATGTTGCGCGAGATAGAAGACATGTTTGGCTGCGAGCTGTTCGAACGCCTGCCACGAGGCATGCGCCCGACTGCGCTGGGCAAAGAGCTGCTACGGTTTGCCGAGTCAGCGCTCAGCGGTCTCGATCGCTGCGCCGCCGACATGCAGGCGCGCCAGCAGGGCGGCTATGGTTATCTGGCCATCGGCACCATCATGGGCGCCGCGCCGGACCTGGTGATGAACGCCGTGGCCGAGATCAAGGCGCTTAATCCGCAGTTGCGCATCCGGATCATGGGCGATACCAGTGACCAAGTGATTCAGTTACTTGAGCAGGGGCGCATCGATCTGGCCATCGCCCGTCGCAACGCGTCGACTGACCGCGAGCACTACGCCTTCGAGCCGCTGGGTAATGAGCGCTTGATGGTGGTGGTGCATCAGGGCCATCCGCTTGCCAAGCGACGCAAGCTGGACTGGGCCGAGCTGGTCAGCGACTGGCCGTGGATCCTGCAACCGGAAAGCAGCCCGGCGCGCATCGCTTTTGATCAGGCGCTTGAGCGTCTGGCGTTGCCGTTGCCGGCAGACATCATCGAATGCAGCTCAGTGTATTCGATGCAGCAATTGGTACAACTGACTGACGCGATCATGGTGCTGTCCGAGTCAGCACTGCGCGATTATCTGAAGATGGGCCTGGTCAAGGCGCTGCCGGTGCAGATCGAAGAACGTATGGCGCCGTTCGGGCTACTGACGCGCAGGGGCGAGGCGATGAGCCGGGAGTTGGCGCAGTTTATTGAGCTGCTGCGCACAAGAAGCACTCAGGAACCTCTGTAGGAGCGAACTTGTTCGCGAGGCTTTATTTGGCCGACACACCGCGTTGACGGTCTCGCCAACAAGTTGGCTCCTACAGATTCGGCGTCGTCTGAAAGGTGGGCGTCAGGCGGCACGCGGTATAGACTTCGGGTTGTACTGTCAGTCTCGGTCGGTCTTATGAAAGCACCCATTGCGCTTTACGAAACTGAACGGCTTCAAGCGCTTCACACGCTTGAAATTCTGGATACACCCGCCGAAGCCTCTCTGGACCGGATCACCCGACTGGTCGCCAGAGTACTGAATGTGCCAATTGCGCTGGTCACACTGGTTGACGAAAAGCGCCAGTGGTTCAAATCCCGGGTTGGCATCGAAATCCTGGAAACCTCCCGCGACGATGCGTTCTGCGCGCACGCGATCCTGCAAAGCGAACCAATGGTAGTGCCGGATGCGACGCGGGACGCGCGCTTCAGCGACAACCTCTTTGTCACCCAGGCCCCGCATATCCGCTTTTACGCCGGCGTGCCGATTCGCACCAGCCAAGGTCATGCCGTCGGCACGCTGTGCGCCATTGATGAACGGCCGCGGGTATTGACCCAGGAAGAGCTATCCACTTTGAGTGATCTGGCCGACATGGTCAGCCGCGAGATGCAGTTGCGCGAAAACCTGATGCTGGTCCGCACGCAAGCGAAGAAAACCGATGACCTGTTTGAAGCCAGCGAGGCGGCTTATCGGTCAATGTTCGAGTTGGCCTCGGTGGGTATCGCGTTGGTGGCCCCGGACGGCAACTGGATCAGCGTCAATCAGGCGCTGTGTGATCTGGTCGGCTACAGCGTGCAGGAACTCAAGGGCCTGACGTTTCAGGATATTACTTTCCCCGACGACCTCAACACCGACATGGGCTTGTTACAGCAACTGGTCGCGGGCGATATCGATCATTACCAGCTCGAAAAGCGCTACCTGCATAAAAACGGCAAAGCAGTGTGGGCCGACTTGAGTGTGACCAAAAAGCTGTCGGCAGACGGCGAGCTGGAGTATTTCATCTCGATCATTCAGAACATTCAGGGCCGTAAAGAGCTTGAGCAGGAAGCCAAGCACGATGCACTGACCGGGTTGCTTAATCGACGGGCGCTGGACTCGCTGCTGCCCATCGCCCAGGCCCGGGCAGATCGTTCGAAAAAGCTGCTGGCACTGATGTTTCTGGATCTGGATGGCTTCAAAGGCATCAACGACACCTACGGCCATGATGCAGGCGACGAGTTGCTGCGCACGATATCTCAGCGGTTGAAAGCCAGCGTCAGGCGCACCGACAGCCTGATTCGTCTGGCGGGAGATGAGTTCATCGTGATTCTGGAAGGCATCGTGCCCGGTGCCAACGAGGTGCGGGAGGTTGCGAACAAGCTGCTGGCAGCAATCGCGGAGCCGATGACCATCAAGGGTCATTCCATCACCACGCAGGCGAGCATCGGTTTTTCGATTTATGAACCCGACTCGGGCAAGGCGCCGGATGAGCTGATTCGCGAGGCGGACCGGTGGATGTACAAGGCCAAGCATTCGGGCAAGGGCCAGGTGTTGCCGTGAAGGTTTTGGGCTGGCGTGCGATTTAAGGTACTTGCCTGGATTCGTGGGAACGGACCTGTCCGCGAAGACTGACTGGCAGGCGCTAAAAATGTAGCGTCTGTGCAGCCCTCTTCGCGGACAGGTCCGCTCCCACGGTTAGTCCGCGTTTGATCCGGATTGTGGGGAGGCGAGGATCAGTGCAACTTCATCCTCGGCTCTGTCCCGCGTCCAATCCGGCTGCCGAGCATCAGCATTGCCGTGCGGAACACCCCGTACAACGCCATCTGGTGCATGCGATACAGCGACACGTAAAACATCCGCGCCAGCCAACCTTCGAGCATAACGCTGCCGGTCAGGTTGCCCATCAAGTTACCCACCGCCGAAAACTTCGACAGCGAAATCAGCGATCCGTAGTCCTTGTAGCTGTACTCCGGCAGGCTTTGGCCTTCGATGCGCAGCTTCAACGACTTCACCAGCAACGACGCCTGCTGATGCGCCGCTTGAGCGCGCGGCGGTACGTTTCGGTCTGTGCCTTTCATGGGGCACGAGGCGCAATCGCCGAAGGCAAAAATGTTGTCATCACGGGTGGTTTGCAGCGTCGGACGCACTTGCAGCTGATTGATCCGGTTGGTTTCCAGTCCTGCAATGTCCTGCAAAAAAGCCGGAGCACGAATGCCCGCCGCCCAGACTTTCAATGTCGCCGGGATCACCTGGCCCGATGCTGTGATCAATGCATCGGCGGTCACTTCACTCACCGCCGAATTGGTCAGCACAGTCACGCCAAGTTTCTCCAGGGTCTTATGCACAGGGCCACCGATGCGTTCTGGCAGTGCTGGCAATACTCGAGGTCCGGCCTCGATCACTGTGATACGCAAGTTTTCCGGTTTGATCTGGCCCAGCCCGTAAGCCGCCAGCTCTTGCGCCGCGTTGTGCAGCTCTGCCGCAAGCTCGACCCCTGTGGCACCGGCACCGACGATGGCGACGTTGATTTCTTCAACGACATCGGTCTGGCTGGCGTGTGCGCGCAGGTAGCGATTGAGCAATTGCTGATGGAAGCGCTCTGCCTGCTTGCGTGTGTCGAGAAACAGGCAATGTTCCGCCGCGCCTTTGGTGCCGAAATCGTTAGTGGTGCTGCCGACGGCAATCACCAGCGAGTCGTAATCCAGGCTGCGTTCGGGGACCAGTTCGGCGCCGTTTTCGTCCAGTGTGGCCGACAGATGAATCTGCTTGGCCTCGCGATCGAGCCCGGTCATGCGGCCCAGCTGAAAGGTGAAGTTGTTCCACTTGGCTTGCGCTACGTAGTTCAGCTCGTCTTCGTAGGAATTCAGCGAGCCGGCGGCCACTTCATGCAACAGGGGTTTCCAGATGTGGGTCAAGTTGGCGTCGACCAGCACCACGCTGGCGGTGCCTTTCTTGCCGAGGGTTTTACCCAGACGGGTAGCCAGCTCCAGACCACCGGCGCCTCCGCCGACAATCACAATACGATGAGTCATGGGGATATCTCATAAGGCTTAAGGAATTCTTTGGGCGGTTTATCCGCGCGAGCGCCAGGCAGCTCATAGCGTCAGATAACTCAGTAAACGGCTCAACAGGCCCAGCCCGACCACCACTGCAATCACCACCACAAGGAGCGTCCACGGCCGAAAAGCCCGGCGCTCGACTCGATGCTGGGGTGCTTGAAGGTACTCTTCGACACGTCTTTGGTCGTCAGGGTTCAGGCGGCTGGTCATGTGAGCCTCTTCATGGACGTTGAGTGCGGTCAGAAAGCTACAGGAAAAGATGATTTCACAAGCTGATACCTACGTCGAACACCACGCTGCGCCCCAGGTTGGTCCTTAGGAAATCCGGTGCGTCGGGATGGGCAAACAACACGCGGGCGAAGGTCGGGCCGACCAGTGATAAAGAGCGCCAGCCTTGGCGCAAGTACTCGGTGGGCGGCGGGAAATGGCTGTTGAGATCAAGCACCTCGCGCTTGAGGCTGGCGAAGGCAATGATGTCCAGCTCACTCAGATCCAAGCCGCGCTCTTTGTAGTTGTGGGCTTTCTTGCGCAGGGTCGGCGCCAAGCGGTGTAGTAGCTCGGAGGCAGGGATGCGCTTGGGTTTAGCTTCTCGACGAACGAGTTGGCTCAGGGAAAACGCGCTGCGTCGACGTTGCAATTCTTCGCGCCATTCATCGTTCAGTCGACGGCCTTCATCAAGCACGAAAAACACCTCAAAACAGGCTTCGCGAAACAGCACGTCTGGCGGCTCTTGCCCCGCGGGCAGAAAGTCTTCGTTGCGATGGGGAATGTTCAGGCCTTGCAGCAGACGCTGACAAACCCAACGCTCACGCTCCCACTTGCGCGCATTGGAAAGGAACGCGTTGGCCTGTTCGGCTTGGATCGTCAAAAGACGCAGGTAGTCGGAATCATCCATGAGCCCAAGCTTAGCGTTCTATGGCGCAGAAAAAAGCTATCCGAATAGATAAATCCTAATGCCCCTATTTACGCGGCACGTTTCGATCTTTACAAATCCCGGCTGCCTCGCCCGGATCTCTGCAGGAGCGAACTTGTTCGCGAGGCGTTATGACTGACACACCGCGTTGCTCGTCTCGCCAACAAGTTGGCTCCTTCAGACGGCGCGCTTCGATCTATTACGGCTGCCTTGATCGGATCTCTGCAGGAGCGAACTTGTTCGCGAAGCGTTATGACTGACACACCGCGTTGACTGCCTCGCCAACAAGTTGGCTCCTACAGACGGCGCGCTTCGATCTATCACGGCTGCCTTGGTCGGATCTCTGTAGGAGCGAACTTGTTCGCGAGGCGTTATGACTGACACACCGCGTTGACTGCCTCGCCAACACGTTGGCTCCTTCAGACGGCGCGCTTCGATCTATTACGGCTGCCTTGATCGGATCTCTGTAGGAGCGAACTTGTTCGCGAAGCGTTATGACTGACACACCGCGTTGACTGCCTCGCCAACAAGTTGGCTCCTACAGACGGCGCGCTTCGATCTATACAGATCACGGCTGCCTTGGTCGGATCTCTGTAGGAGCGAACTCGTTCGCGAAGCGTTATGACTGACACACCGCGTTGCTCGTCTCGCCAACAAGTTGGCTCCTACAGACGGCGACCGGCTTACAAATCCCGTTGCTTGCGAAACTGCCCCGGCGGCATGCCGTGGGCGTTGCGGAAGCGGCGGGAGAAGTAGGCTTCGTCGGCGAAGCCGCACAGCCGCGCTATCTCGCCCACCGGTTTGGTGCCATTGAGCAGGAGCGTGCGCGCCAGGTGCATTCTGCGTTCGAGCACCAGTTCGCTGAAGGTTTTGCCCACTTCCTTGCGCAGCCAGTGCGTCAGGTAATTGGGCGACAAAAACGCCGCCGAGGCCGCCTTCTTGAGATTCAAATCCGGGTCGCTGAGATTCTTGCGTACGTACTCAGACATCCGCGCCAGCGCATCACGGCGGCTGCGCTCGGCTGCGTTGTCGTCGGCCAGGGTTTTGATCGGTTCGGCGAAGCGCTCGCACACTGTGCCGATCAACTGCAATAGACAGCCCTTGAGAATCTCCCGCGTTCCGAACTGGCGCTGTTGATCCAGCGTGCGCATGCGCTGCAACAGCGTGTGAATCTCGGCAAAGTCTGCGTCACCCAAGATGTAATCCAGACTTTCCTGAAAGCGAAAGGGCGATAACTCCGGCGCCAAGGCAATAGGCACGTCTTCCAGGTCCAGCGGGTCGCACTGCAACTGCGGCAACAGAAAGGTCTGGGCAAAGTTGATCAGCAGGAAATTGCCATCGTCTGGATGAGGAATCAGGTGCAGTTTGTGCGGCAGGATGAACGCCAGCGCGTGACGTGGAAATGGCCGGATCACACCGCCAATGTGCTGCACCGTGTCGCCGCCCAGATTGATTTGAATCTGAAAATACTCATGTCGGTGCGGACCGGTTTCTGCACTCCGGGCGCTCTTGTCACGAATGTAAAAGTCAGGCCTTTCGCTGCGTTGCTGCATGCCGTAGGTCGGCACTTGAGTCGCTGAATCCATCAATCGGTTACCTCTTTCAAACCTGGCCGCCGGCAGTGTCGTTTGTTTTCCCAACCCATGCATAGCGCAAACTTTTGCCTTGGGAGCCCCGGAATTATCAGTTGTCCTACCACTTAAATCATGAAGATTTTTTGCGGAAAGACTCTGGCGCTGTCCAAAAAAACTGCTGAGGCGGAAAACCTTCTCAAGCGCTCTATTCCGCAGGTAAGCCCCATATTTTCTGGAAATCCATGACCCTCCCAAGCATGCTGAATTTCTTGGACAAATGTTAAGCGCGCCGCGTTGAAATCCAAAAACGTTCTAAGCGTTCCATTGTATTTGAGTGGTTGTACGATAACTTGGACTGGCTTCTCCGATACCAATAAAAACAATGAGGAACTCTCATGTCGAGCACCCCTGACATTCAGGCGGTCGACGCTCGTGTCGCCGCACCCGCTGCAGCCGCACCGGCTCACCTTCCTACCCGCCGTCGCTGGTTCATGCTTTCGCTGTTGCTGATTGCCACGATCATCAACTACGTAGACCGCGTGAACATCTCCATCGCCGCACCGTTCATGGCCAAGGACCTTGGTCTGGACAAAGTCGAGATGGGCCTCATCTTCTCCGCCTTCGCCTGGACCTACGCCTTTGCGTTGGTGCCGGCCGGCTTCCTTGCCGACCGCTTCGGCTCTCGACTCACTTACGGCGCTTCGCTGATCTCATGGTCTGCCGTAACAGTCTGCCAAGGCATGGCGGGCGGCTTTGCCTCATTGTTCGGTTTGCGTCTGGCCATCGGCGCCATGGAAGCACCGGCATTCCCGGCCAACAGTCGCGCCGTGACAGTGTGGTTTCCCGCCAAGGAGCGCGGCATGGCGAGCAGTATTTATGTGTGCGGTCAGTACCTGGGCACGGCGCTGTTCACCGGCGCATTGCTGTGGCTTGCGACCACTTACGACTGGCGGCACGTGTTCTACAGCACCGGCATCGTCGGCATCGTGTTCGGGGTTGCCTGGCTCTATCTGTACCGCGATCCGCTGTTCTGCAAGAAGGTCAGCAAAGAAGAGCTGGCTTACATCGAAGACGGCGGTGGTCTGGTCAAAAGCAGCAAGGACAAAAACAAATTCAAGTGGGCACAGATTGCCGAGCTCTTGAAGTATCGGCAGATCTGGGCGATCTGCATCGGGAAATTTGCCAGCACCTCTGCGCTGTACTTCTTCCTGACCTGGTTCCCGACGTACCTGATCGAGGAACGTCATCTGACGATGGTCAAAGTGGGCATCTTCGCCGTGCTGCCTTTCATTGGCGCAACGGTTGGCGTGCTGCTGGCAGGCTTCATTGCGGACTGGATGATCCGTCGCGGCTTCTCGCTGTCGTTCTCTCGCAAGCTGCCATTGGTGGTGGGCTCGGCGCTGGGCATGTCGATCATGCTGGTCAACTTCACCGACTCAAACGAAGTCTGCATCGCGTTGCTGACCATCGCTTTCTTCGCCCAAGGTATCGCGTCGTCCTCATGGGCCGCCGTGTCTGAAATCGCGCCGAAAGAGCTGATCGGGTTGACCGGTGGCGTCACCAGTCTGGCGGCGAACATTGGCGGGATCGTCACGCCGATCGTCATCGGACAAATCCTCCATGTCACCGGAACATTCGCCTACGCCTTCTGGTTCATCGGCGGCGTGGCACTGCTCGGGACGCTCTCTTATTCGCTGTTGTTGGGCAAGATCTACCGGATCGAATTGAAAGCCCAGTAACGCAAAACGGGTGTGTGTGACCTTATGCCCCCATGGGCAAAGGCGTACGCAAGTACGCCTTTTTTATGCGCTGCGATGTCCGTTTTTACTCCAGTTGGAACACCGCTTTGTCCAACTTTGGCCGCTGACGATCCCGTACGCTGGTCGCTAAGGATTCATCTTTTCCAGGAGCCATCATGATCAATTACGTGTTCGAGCCGGGCCTCGTCCGCAGCCTGCCAGTCACTGACAGTGACGCACGATTCCCAGTGGCCCGGGTATTTTGCCTCGGACGCAATTATCACTGGGGCGACTCGTTGAACGAAGCGCGTGAGATGCCGGCGTTCTTCATGAAGCCTGCGTCCTCGGTCATCGATGCCAGCGGCGAGCTGGATTTCCCGCCGCTGACCGAACAGTTTTGCCACGAAATCGAGCTGGTGGTTGCCATCGGCAAGGACGGTTTCGAGATTTCAGAAGAAGACGCGCTGGATCACGTCTGGGGTTACGCCGCAGGCCTGGACCTGACGCGACGTGACTTGCAGATGGCCGCCAAAGCCGTCGGCCAACCTTGGGAAGCCGCCAAGGCGTTCGATGGTTCTGCGCCGATCAGCCCGATTCAACCGGCCAGCCAGTTGGGGCACCCGTCACAGGGTGCGCTGTGGTTGAGCGTCAATGGCGTGGAGCGCCAGCGCTCGGACCTGGAAAGCCAGATTTGGTCGGTGGCCGAAATTGTCAGCCGCCTCTCTCGCTCCATCCGCCTCACCGCAGGCGACCTGATTATGACCGGCACGCCACCGGGCGTTGATTCCCTGCAATCGGGCGACGTGATCACCGCGGGCATCGCAGGCATCGGTCAATTTGAAGTAACAGTCGGCAGCCGTCGCGCAAGCTGACGCCCGACACCCTCGATATCCATGAAACGGAGACATAACAATGACTGACAACTCCCTCCTGAAAGTCGCCTTGGTCACCGGTGCCGGTAGTGGCATTGGTCGTGCGGTCGCCCTTGGCTTGTTGGCTGACGGCTACAAAGTCGTCGCGACGGGTCGGCGTATCGAGCCGCTGCAAGAGCTGGCGGCGCTTGCCAAAGAACAAGGCGGCGAAGTGCTGCCGGTGTCCACCGATGTGCGCGATCCGGCCAGCGTCGAGGCGTTGTTCGCAACGATTGAAGAGGTCTACGGCCGCGTCGATGTGGTGTTCAACAACGCGGGCGTCAATGCGCCTGCCGTGCCGATGGATGAGCTGCCGGTCGAGAAATGGCTGAGCGTGATCGAAACCAACGTCACAGGCGTGTTTCTGTGCAGCCGTGGCGCGTTTGGCCTGATGCGCAAACAGTCGCCCCAGGGCGGTCGCATCATCAACAACGGTTCGATTTCCGCGCACACCCCGCGCCCGTTTACCGCGCCGTACACCGCCAGCAAACACGCTGTTTCCGGCATCACCAAAGCAATCGCGCTGGATGGCCGGGAATTCAACATCGCCTGTAGCCAGATCGACATCGGCAACGCCCTGACCGAGCTGTCGGTGCGCATGACCAAGGGTGTGCGCCAGGCCAATGGCGAGACAGCCGTAGAGCCGATGATCGACGTGAAACACATCGCCGATGCCGTGCGCTATATCGCCAATCTACCGCTGTCGGCCAACGTGCTGAACATGACCGTCATGGCAACCAACATGCCGTTCGTGGGCCGTGGCTGATTGCTTCACTTCTGAATAAGCGAGATCGCGATGAAACCTGAAATCCTGCAACTGAGCCCCATCCTGATCCCCGAGATCAACGCCCGGCTGAACGAGCTGTACACCGTGCGCCCGTATTTCCAGCAAGCGGACAAAGCCGCTTACTTGCGCGAGCATGGCGCCAACATTCGTGGCGTGGTGACTGGCGGCCACACCGGCATCACCCGTGAGGTGATGGAGCAGCTGCCCGCCGTGGAAGTGATCGCGGTCAATGGCGTGGGCACCGATGCGGTGGACCTGGCCTATGCGCGGGACCGGGGAATTCATGTCACGGCGACCATTGGCGCACTGACCGAAGACGTGGCGGATCTGGCCATCGGTCTGCTGATTTCTGCCACGCGCGGCTTGGGCACCGGCGATCGTTATGTGCGCAGCGGCGCGTGGCCTAAAAGCCCTACGCCATTGGCCCCGATTCCGCTGGCGCGGCAGTTCAGCGGCATGCGTATTGGTATTGTCGGGCTGGGCCGGGTAGGGCGCGCCGTCGCCACTCGCGCTGCAGCGTTTGGCTGTCCGATCAGTTACACCGATTTGCGCGCCATGGACGACGTGCCTTATTCGTTCGTTGCTGATCTGGTGGAGCTCGCGCGCAACAGCGATGCACTGATCGTTGCGGCGGCGGCTGACAAGGCCAAAGGGATCATCAACGCCCAGGTGTTGGCAGCGTTGGGGACGGAGGGTTATTTGATCAATGTCGCGCGCGGCAGTCTGGTCAATGAGGCGGATCTGGTGGCGGCGCTCAAGACCGGCTCGATTGCTGGCGCCGGGCTGGATGTGTTCGTCGATGAGCCTAACGTGCCGACCGAGCTGTTCGACCTGGAAACCGTGATCCTGCAGCCGCACCGCGCCAGCGCCACCGTGCAGACCCGCACGCGCATGGGTGAAATGGTGCTGGCGAGTCTGGCGCAGGGGTTGGCGGGGGAACGGCCAAGCGCTGCGGTTCAATAGCGATCTTCACGGTAACTCTGTAGGAGCGAATCTATTTGCGAGAGGCCAGCAGGTCGGACCCATCTCTGTGGGCCCGAAACGCCCTTCGCGAATGAATTCGCTCCTACAGAATCCATTGCTCGCCAGCGTCAGGCCGGTGAATCCACCGCCAACTCCATCACCAGAAAATCAATGAACGCGCGGGTCTTCAACGGCACGCGTCTGGCCGATGGATACACCGCATTGATGGTAATCGCTGGCGCTTTCCACTCACACAGCAACGGCACCAGGCGTCCGGCAGCCAAGGCCTTTTCGATGATGAAGTCCGGCAACAGCGCAATGCCCATTCCTGCTTCCGCCGCCTGACACAGAATGTCGCCGTTGTTGGCGTGCAAGGGCCCGGTCACGTGCACCCGCTGGGTCTCCTTGCCGTTGCAAAGTTGCAGGCTGACCCCGCTTTGCAGGTAGCCGTAGCTCAGGCATTTGTGTGACGACAAGTCCTTGGGCGTCTGCGGCGTGCCTTCGCGCGCCAGATATTCAGGCGATGCCACCATGACCCTCGGCGCCGGGGCCAGCGAGCGCGCCACCATTGATGAGTCCGGCAGGCTGGCGATGCGGATCGTCACGTCGAATCCGCCTTTCACGGGGTCCACCTGCTGATCGCTGAACACCAGTTGCAGCTCCACATCGGGATGCAAATCGTGAAATTTTGGAATCAGCGGACCCAGGCGGCTTAACCCGAATGACATCGGCGCGTTGACCCGCAACACCCCTCGAATCTCTCCCAGTCCGGTACGCGCACGCTGCTCGGCTTCGTCCACCGAAGCAATCACGTCACGACAGGCTTCGTAGTATTCCGCGCCAGCTTCTGTCAGATGCAGGCTGCGCGTGGTGCGTTGCAGCAATTGCACACCGATGGCTTCTTCCAGCGCCTGAATCTGTTTGCTGACTTTCGACCGTGGCACGTCCAGCGCACGGGCCGCGGCGGCAAACCCGTTTTCGTTCACCGTGGTCACGAAAGTACGCATGCAATCAATGCGATCCATCTACGTCCCCAAAAAAGAACCAATGAGTCTCAAGTTTAGGGAATTGTTTCGATATCTGCCAGCCCGTACATTTTACTCCCAAGCCAGCAAGCAAACAGCTCAGCGAGCTGAACGGCTAATCCATTACGCACTCATCACTTGAAGGAACATCCCATGTCTATCCGCGAACTGCTGAACCCAACCAACTCTGCCCTGATCCTCATCGACCACCAGCCGCAAATGGCCTTCGGCGTGCAGTCGATTGATCGCCAGACCCTGAAGAACAACACGGTCGGTCTGGCCAAGGCAGCGAAGATTTTCAACGTGCCGACCATTCTCACCTCGGTCGAAACCAAGAGCTTCAGCGGTTTCATCTGGCCAGAAGTGTTGGGCGTTTTCCCGGATCAACAGCCGATCGAACGTACTTCGATGAACTCTTGGGAAGACAAAGCCCTGGTGGAAGCGGTCAAGGCGACGGGGCGCAAAAAACTGATCATCGCTGCATTGTGGACCGAGGTCTGCCTGAACTTCCCGACGCTCGATGCACTGGCTGAAGGGTATGAGGTGTACATCGTCACCGACGCTTCGGGCGGCACCACCAAAGAAGCTCACGACATGTCGGTGCTGCGCATGATTCAAGCTGGCGCGGTGCCAGTGACCTGGCAACAGGTGTTGCTCGAATTCCAGCGCGACTGGGCTCACAAAGACACTTACGAAGCAGTGATGGAACTGGTTCGTGAACACAGCGGCGCCTACGGCATCGGCGTTGATTACGCCTACACCATGGTCCACGGCGCACCGCAGCGGAAAGTGGGTTGATACCTGACACGACGCGCGGCTCAAAACGCCGCGTGATTCTGTAGGAGCTGACGAGCCGCCGAAGGCTGCGATCACGGAGTGCCAGGCAACGAAAATGTTGCCGGACGACCGCCATCGCAGCCTTCGTGCCTCGGCAGCTCCCACATTGACCGCGTCACGAATCCAAAACCGTTTCTGGGTCTAAACTCTTGAGACCCGAACCCAACAAAACCAATACCATGATCGGCGCCGACGTGCTCACCCCACTCACCATGACCCTCGCCTGGCTTTGTTATGTGCCAGTGTTGTGCTGGGCGGTGTGGCGCTCGCCGTGGGTCGAGTTGTTTACTGACAGCCGACGCCAGCACTTGCTGTTTGGCACCGTGTTCGCGCTGTTTCTGCTGTGGTTGGTGCGGCGTGATTTCGACACTGGCGTCTCGTATCACTTCATCGGCATGACCGCCGTTACGCTGGTACTGGACTGGCCGCTGGCGCTGGTCGGTGGTTGTATCGCGCAGTTGGGTTTGCTAGCGTTGGGTCGTCAGGATCTTGCGGCGCTAGGTGTCAACGGTCTGCTGTTTATCGCGTTACCAGTGTTGATCACCGAAGCCTGCTCAATCGTTGTTGAACGCGCGCAGCCGAAAAACCCGTTCGTTTACATCTTCTGCTCAGGATTCTTTGCAGCGGCATTGGCCGCCTTGATGTGTCTGCTGTCAGCCATCGGGTTGCTGTGGTTCGAGGGGCTGTTTGCGATGCCTGAATGGCTGGAGGATTTTGTCGGCTATCTGTGGCTGATCATCTTTCCTGAGGCGTTCATCAACGGAATGGTGATCACGGCACTGGTGGTGTTTTGTCCGGAATGGCTGGAAACCTTCAACCGCACGCGCTACCTGTCGGCGCCGTGGAAAGACGATGGCAGCGCCTGACGTTTTGCTGCATCAGGCGCTGCGTTCGATCAGTGCTGGCGGGGGTCCAAGTCGCCGGAAAACAGCTCGTCTTCAGCATCCGGCGCTACCGGAATCGCATGCTCTTCCGACGCCCAAGCGCCCAGGTCGATCAATTTGCAGCGATCAGAACAGAACGGCCGGAAGGTGCTCTCGGGCTTCCATTCCACCGGCGCTCCACAGGTTGGGCAATCGACGGTCATTGGTTGGCTCATGATTGGCCTCCACACAAAGTTAGATAAAAGTGATGCAGTCGCTCGACTTCGCTTTTCAGCCAGGCCGGGTCGCGGTCATTGACGATCACGTCATCGGCGTGGCTCAAGCGGTACTCCCGCGTGGCCTGTGCCTTTAGAATCGCCTGGACTTGCTCGGCGTTGCTGTTGTCCCGCGCCACCGTGCGTCGAATTTGAATCGCCTCAGGCACATCGATCACCAGCACCCGTTTCACCATCTTGTGCTGGGTGGTTTCCAGCAACAGCGGCGACACCAGAATCGCGTAGGGCGACTGAGCCTTGGCCAGATACGCAGTGATTTCCTCGCGAATCAGCGGGTGCAATAGGCCTTCGAGCCAGACGCGTTGCTCGGGCTCTTTGAAAATCAGATCGCGCAACGCAGTGCGATTCAGCGTGCCGTCATCTTGCAAGACGCCAAAGCCGAAATGCTCGGCGATCCGCGCGAGGGCAGGGCGGCCCGGCTCAACCACCCAGCGCGCCGCTTGATCGGCGTCTACCAGATGAATGCCCAGGTCGACGAAGACCTGCGCGGCAGCACTTTTGCCGCTGCCGATGCCGCCCGTCAGGCCAAGAATCCAGGGTTGAGAAACAACGTGGGTCATCTGAAACCGGCGATCTGCAAGTAAGAGGCGGTTATTTGATCACCCCAGAGCAAAGCGATCCACCCCGCAATCGCCAGATAAGGACCAAAGGGGATCGGCGTGCTGGTCTCGACGTTGCGCAAGCGCAGCATGATCAGGCCCAAGACGGCACCCACCAGCGACGACAGCAGAATCGTCAGCGGCAGAATCTGCCAGCCTCCCCACGCGCCAAGCATTGCCAGCAACTTGAAATCGCCGTACCCCATACCTTCTTTGCCAGTCACCAGCTTGAACAGCCAAAACACCAGCCACAGCACCAGATACCCGGCGACTGCACCCCACAGCGCGTCAGTCAGCGAGGTGAGAAGGCCAAAGGCGTTGACGATCAAACCCAGCCACAACAGTGGCAGCACGATGGCGTCCGGCAGCAATTGGTGATCGGCGTCGATCAGACTCATCGCCAGCAAACCCCAACTCAACACCAGCATCGCCCCGGCCTGCCAGCCAAACCCGAAGTGCCAGGCGATGAACGCTGACAACAGCCCGCACGTAAGCTCCACCAGCGGATAGCGTTTGCTGATCGGCGCTTTGCAGCTGGAGCACTTGCCGCCAAGTGCCAGATAACTGATCACCGGCAGGTTTTCCCACGGGCGGATCTTGTGCGAGCAATGGGGGCAGCGGGAGTGGGGGAGCAGCAGATTGAAGGTTTCAGTAGGTGGTTCGGGCGGCAGTTCCAGCATTTCGCGGGATTGGGTTTTCCAGTCGCGGATTAGCATGATGGGAAGGCGATAAACAACCACGTTCAGGAAGCTGCCAACCAAAAGGCCCAAGACAAGCGTGCACACAATGAAGGCCAGCGGGGAGCTGGCCAGGAAATCGAAGAGGGGCATGGGTTAGACGACGTTTCCGAGTTGGAAAATGGGGAGGTACATGGCGATCACAAGCCCGCCGACGATGACGCCGAGGAAGGCCATGATCATGGGTTCCATGAGGCTGGTGAGGCTGTCGACGAGGTTGTCGACTTCGTCTTCGTAATAGGTGGCGACTTTGTCGAGCATATTGTCCAGGGCGCCCGATTCTTCGCCGATGGCGGTCATCTGTACCGCGAGCATCGGGAAAACGCCAGTGCTGCGCATGGAGAAGTTGAGTTGCATGCCAGTGGAGACGTCTTGTTTGACTTGGTGTACGGCGTTTCGGAACACGACGTTGCCGGTTGCGCCTGCTACTGAGTCCAGCGCTTCGACCAGCGGGACGCCAGCGGCGAAGGTTGTTGATAGCGTCCGGGCATAGCGCGCTACTGCGGACTTGTACAAAAGTGGGCCGATGATGGGGAGTTTGAGAAGCGCGCGGTCTACACCGTTGCGAAATTTTTCGGATGTTTTATGCGCACGTTTGAAAGCCCAAAAGGCGAAAAATATTGCAAACAGGAACATGTACCAATAAGCCTGAACGGCCTCTGACAGACCGATCACCATCAGTGTAAACGCTGGGAGTTTTGCACCAAATCCCGCAAATACTGACTGGAACTGTGGGACCACTTTGATTAGCAGAATCCCGGTGACAATGAATGCGACCACGACAACTGCGATTGGGTACGTCATGGCCTTCTTGATTTTTGCCTTCAAAATCTCAGTTTTTTCTTTATAAGTCGCGACCCTGTCAAGCAGAGACTCAAGCGCACCTGCTTGCTCACCGGCGTCCACCAGGCTGCAAAACAGATCGTCGAAATATTGAGGTTTTTGACGAAGAGCAGTAGCGAAGCTATGCCCTGAAGCAACCTGCTGCTTTACGTCGTCCACAAGCGCCCGCATGTTCGGGTTATCGGTTCCCTCGATGATGATATCGAACGACTGGAGCAGCGGTACGCCAGCCTTCATCATCGTCGCCATCTGGCGGCTGAAGAAGGCAATGTCCAACGGTTTTATCTTCTTGCCCTTGCCAAAAATCGAAACGGATTTCTTCCGCACCTTGGTGGGGTTGATTCCCTGTTTACGGAGCTGCGCTTTGACCAGCGGCGGGTTGTGGCCACTTATTTCACCACTAACCTTGGTTCCCTTTTTATCTAGCCCTTCCCAGGTGAAAACGCTGACTTTTACTGCCTTGGTCGCCATGCTTAATCCTTGGTCACCCGGTTGATTTCCTCAAGGCTGGTCACGCCTTGCATGGCCTTCATCAAGCCAGAGGTGCGCAGATCATTGTATCCGTCCTTGCGCATCTGCTCGGAAATCTCGATGGAGTTGCCTTCTTCCATGATGATGCGTTCCAGTGCCGGTGTGCTTTTCACGACCTCGTAAATACCGACGCGGCCTTTGTAGCCGCCGTTGCAGTGTTCGCAGCCTACGGGAGAGTAAAGCTTGAACTCGCCGATTTTCGACTCCGGGAAACCTTCTGCAATTAAAGCCTCACGAGGGATGTCAGCCTCTTTTTTGCAGTGGGGGCACAGTTTTCGGGCCAGCCGCTGAGCGATGATCAGGTTGATTGCAGTGGCAATGTTGAATGCGGCGACGCCCATGTGATGTAACCGCGTCAGGGTTTCTGCCGCGCTGTTGGTGTGGAGTGTTGAAAGCACCATGTGACCGGTTTGCGAAGCTTTAATCGCAATCTCAGCCGTTTCCAAATCTCGAATCTCGCCCACCATGATCACATCCGGGTCCTGACGCAGAAATGCTCTGAGCGCCTGAGAAAAGTCCATGCCCTGACGTGGGTTAACGTTTACCTGGTTGATGCCTTCCAGGTTAATTTCCACTGGGTCTTCGGCTGTGGAGATGTTGATGTCCACGGTGTTCAGAATATTTAGGCCGGTATACAGCGAAACGGTTTTACCGGAGCCGGTGGGACCGGTCACAAGAATCATGCCTTGCGGCTGGCGCAGCGCTTCCAGATAAAGCGCTTTTTGCTCCGGCTCGTAGCCCAGCGCATCGATGCCCATTTGTGCGGTGGTCGGGTCAAGAATCCGCATCACGATCTTCTCGCCCCACAACGTCGGCAGGGTGTTAACCCGGAAATCGATCGCGCGGTTTTTCGAGATGCGCAGCTTGATCCGGCCGTCCTGCGGCTTGCGGCGCTCGGAGATATCCAGACTCGCCATGACTTTCAGGCGCGCGGCGATGCGTCCCGCCAAATGAATGGGTGGCTTCGCCACTTCGTGCAGAATTCCGTCGGTTCGCAGCCGCACGCGGAAGATTTTTTCATACGGCTCGAAGTGCAGGTCAGAAGAGCCCAGACGGATCGCATCCATCAGCATCTTGTTGACGAAGCGCACAACCGGCGCATCGTCTGCATCCTGTCCACCAATAGAGCTTTCTTTGCTTTCATCGACCGCTTCGATTTCCAGCCCCAGATCGACGTCAGCCAAGTCGCCCATCCCGGTGTGACTGTCGAAAAACTTATCGATGGCGCTGGTAAGCTTGTCGTCTTCAACCAGGATTGCTTCCGTTGTCAAACCAGTGCTGAACTGGATGTCGGTAATGGCTTGATGATTCGTTGGGTCTGAGATGCCTACGAACAGCTTGTTGCCACGTCGCCATAAAGGCAGGGCGCTGTGCTGGCGCACGAGCTTTTCGCTCACTAACCCCCTTGGTTGGCTTTCTTTATCCAGCACGCTGAGGTCAAGAAAAGGAATGCCGAACTGGTCCGACGCCACCTCGGCCAGCGTCAGGCTTTTGACCAGCTTGTTCTGAACCAGGTAATTGACCAGCGAAACCTTGTCGCGACGGGACTGTTGGTAGGCCTGCTGGGCAGTTTTTTCATTGAGCAGTTCGGCAACAACGAGTTGCTTGGCCAAACCGGTTAGGACGACATCAGTCATTACAGCCACCAGACGCAGACAATAGGTGGTTTATAGCGCAGTCGGGCTTTGCTGCCAAATGTAGACAGGTCTTATGACAAAAATTGTCAGTTACTGTCGCAAGGGGGGCAGTTTTCAGGTTGGAAATTGAGTAGGACCATCGGCGTTGGCATAGATCAGAACTTGGCATGGCATGTGCTCTCGCTTATACAAGGCACACTTTATTGACGCCTGGAGAGATGGATATGAATGTGAAGATGAACGTACAGAAGGGCTTCACCCTGATCGAACTGATGATCGTAGTCGCGATCATCGGTATCTTGGCGGCAGTAGCACTTCCTGCTTACCAGAACTACACTTTGAAAGCTCGTTACAGCGAAGTAACGTCTGTTGCTGATGCGTATAAAACTGCGGTTGCTATGTGCATCTCGTCGTTGAACACGCCAACAGGTTGCGCTCTGGGTACGAATGACATTCCGGCAACAACTTCCACTGCGTACGTCGCGAGTGTCGGGGTTGCCGATGGTGTGATTACTGTTACGCCGAAAGCAACCGGTGGTATTTCTGCCGCATCAACTTACACGCTGACCCCAGTCGTCACGGCTGGTGCCACCAATTGGACAGTGGGCGGCGGCTGCTTGGCAGCACAAGGTACTACTCCAATCCTATGTAAAGCAGCTGGTTCTTGATTTAACGGTTGATAAAAAGGCGCTTAACGGCGCCTTTTTTATTTTCAGTAATCGACTCCTGTGGCAGGGCGCTATGAGTTTTTTCACGTCATCAACTTCCAAGTTTTACGGGGGAGGATTTCTTTTTTTACTTTTCGCACCGGTGGTTTTCAACTCGATATCGGGAAATAATTGGCAGCGTGTCTCCCAATGCGTGATTGCCCTGCTTTGCTTGTTGGCGATCATTCTATTTTTCGCAAATAATCCAAATACCGCCGTACTGAATCAACGTCAACGAGTGCCGGGAATACTGATCTTCTGTCTCGCTATGCTTTCGGTGATGAACGCCCATCAAACGACATGGGCTTTCGTGGAGTTTTCCTTACTCACCGCCAGCTGTTGTATTGCCTGCGCAGTGGCGCTCGAACGTAGAAATCGAGGGGCGAGTTTTGATCGCTTAGTGATTTCATTCGTCTTGCTACTGTGCACCATCAAAAGCGTGCAGTTTATTGCTGCCACGACTGCTGCGTTCACCAGTGGGCTTGCGACGTTCAATACCCTTCTATTGCTCGAGGGGTTTTCCAACCCTCGCTTCTACGGCCAGTTCCAAACCTTCACCCTCCCGCTCCTGGCGGCCCCTCTGCTGTTAAATACATCTAAGCCCTCGACCAAAACCTGGATATTCGCGTTGCTCGCATGCTGGTGGATGATCGCCATCTGTGGCGGAACACGCGGTACATGGCTAGGTATGGGATGCGCGGCGGCGGTCCTTTTTCTCTGTGGGCCGCATGGCCGACGCTGGTGCTCCTGGCAACTTGGTGCCACGGCAGTTGGCTTAGTGCTGTTCTGGTGTTTGTTCAGCCTGCTCCCCAGTTTTCTTGGTATCGAGATGCTCAACTTTGCTGGTGACCGGCTGACTACCAGTTTGTCTGCCCGAGAGGTCATCTGGCACCAGGCATGGGAGATGATCAAAGAGCGTCCACTGCTGGGTTTCGGTCCCATGCATTTCGCGGACATTCACAACCCGGTTGCAGCCCATCCTCATCAAGCGATTTTGCAATGGGCGTGTGAATGGGGCGTGCCGTCGACGTTGTTGGTTGGATGGCTGGCGGCCCGAGGGCTGCTTGCGACACTTATGCTGATCCGAAAGAACGCAGCTTCTAGCGAGCCAGTCGATCTACTACGTATTTGTCTGTTCGCCAGTTTGCTGGGCGCATTAGCGCAATCGATGGTCGATGGCGTGATCGTCATGCCGTATTCGCAACTCTGGTTGGCGATTGTGGTGGGTTGGCTAATGGGCATTCATGAGTGGTCTGTCACGCCTGAACCAAGTGGGCCGGTCCTGCGATGGGGGTGGATGGCGACAATGATATTGGCGGTCGGATTTCTGATGTACGTTGTCGCCCGCGACTTCCCCCATCTGGATGAGCGGGAGCAGCAATACGGCCATGATTTTGGCGGAAATTTGCAGCCTCGTTTCTGGCTACAGGGCTTCATCGGGGTAAAAACTGAGTAGCTTGCTGAGCGCTATGTTCGCTGCTAGCGTTGCCACATGAGCGCCGAAATAGCTCAGTCGGTAGAGCAGCGCACTCGTAACGCGAAGGTCGTAGGTTCGATTCCTATTTTCGGCACCAGAAACACGAAAACCCCGGTCCTCAAGACCGGGCTTTTTCGTTTCTATGGTAGTAGGTACCGCCACGACGCGGGCCCTGTAGGAGCCAACTTGTTGGCGAGGCGGTCAATGCGGTGTGTCGGCCGGGCCTTGAAGACGCCAAGATAAGCCTGAGACAAAAAACTGTGGTGGGCCTGCTGGCCTCTTCGCGGACGGGTCCGCTCCCACAAGGTTTATGTTTTCTTCGCGAGCAAGTTCGTGCTCAGGCATTAGCCGGGCTACAGATCCAGCAAGCTCCCTCTCGGCTTTCGCGCTTGCCTCGCGAACAAGTTCGCTCCTACAGGGGCCGCGATCTCGTCAAATCCTCAACCGCATCGACAAATCCACCGCCTTCACATCTTTGGTCAACGTGCCGATCGAGATGTAGTCCACGCCCGTCTCGGCAATGGTGCGCAGGGTCGTTTCGTTGATACCGCCGCTGGCTTCAAGCTTCGCTCGGCCTGCTGTGAGGCGGACGGCTTCGCGCATGTCGTCCAGACTCAGTTCGTCGAGCATGATGATGTCGGCGCCGGCGTCCAGTGCTTGTTGCAATTCGCTGAGGCTTTCGACTTCGACTTCAACCGGTTTGCCGGGCGCGATTTTGTGGGCGGCGGTGATGGCTTCAGCGATGCCGCCGCAGGCTGCGATGTGGTTTTCCTTGATCAGAAAAGCATCGTGCAGACCGATGCGATGGTTGTGGCAACCGCCGCAGGTGACGGCATATTTTTGCGCGAGGCGCAGGCCGGGTAAGGTTTTGCGTGTGTCGAGCAGTTTGACCTGGGTGTCGGCAACCATATCGGCGTAATGCCGGGCGCGGGTGGCGACGCCTGACAGCAGCTGCAGGAAGTTCAAAGCGCTGCGTTCGCCGGTGAGCAAGGAGCGAGCGGGTCCTTCTAAATGAAACAGCGGCTGGTCAGGTTTGACCCGGTCACCGTCGCTGACTTGCCAGTGGACGGCGACGCGCTGATCCAATTGCCGAAAAACACTGTCGACCCAAGAGGTACCCGCGATCACCGCTTCATCTCGGGAGATAACGGTAGCGGCGGCGAGCCGTTCGGCAGGAATCAGCTGAGCGGTGATGTCGCCAGTGCCTACATCCTCAAGCAACGCACGGCGTACGTTGGCTTCGATTTCTGCGGTCAGCGCGGCGAGATGAAGATTGGGCATATCGGACTCCACTTACTAAGTGCCGCGAGTATAAGGCCATCGCCGTGGGCAGCCACCTTGCCCGCGCCTGTCATTCAGAAGGTTTGACGACAGTTGGTCGGTTTTTTCACCGCTGGTGCGACAGAACGCGATTTTCGCGGTCTATCGCAACACATGTAGCTTTTCGCCTCTATATTCATCCCAGTGGGGAGAAGCGCGTGATGGCGAACGGAAAGACTTTCGAAGATACTCCCCTTGTTTTGACGTCATAGCTTTGACGTTTTGCCCGATTTATCCCATGGACCTCGAAATCTATCAGCGAATGGCGCGCCCATGCGTCCATTGCTCAGCGTTCGTATTAGATGTGTGTGCAGTAGCAGAGAGGAGGCCTTGATGCAGAACGACGGTAAAGTGGTGCCCTTAAGCAAGGCGGGTCCTGAACATACGGGGCCTTCGCCAGTTGCTCGGCTGCCAGTCGTTCTTCTGCAAGTGCGTGACAAGGCGGCCCAGCAGCTCAAAGAGAGCCTGCAGACCCTGTTCGATAACGCCGACGACACGCTGTTCGAAATGGCCGACCGGGCGCACAACAACACCGAGCAAAACATCTTCTTCGAGGCCATGCGTGATCTGCGTCTGAAGCGCAAAAGCATCGAGCGCAATTTCCTCGACAAGTTCTTCGAATCCTTCCTGCGTCTGGGCCAGTATCAGGTTGCCGAGCCGACTCTGGCAGAGCCCGTATCCTTCGACAAACTGGCGCTGGTACATAACGACGATCTGGAACGAACCGTCGCCGTGGACGCCATGGTCACCAAGGTCTTGAGTCGCGATGGTGTCGCCTTGAGTCAGGTCACGACTCGCCTCAATGAGTTGATCCCACAGCCGCTGACTGATGAGTCCAATCCACTGGGCCCGTTGCGTCTGTGCGAATGCTTTCTGCAAGCGGGCCAAAACCTTGGGGTCGAGATCAAGGTCAAGCTGATCATCCTCAAGCTGTTTGAAAAATACGCACTCACCAACGCTGACCAATTGTACGAAGAGGCTAACCAACTGCTGATCGCTGCCGGGGTATTACCCGAGCTGAAGGTTTTGCCATCGCGTCGTTCAACCGATCGCTCGACTTCGACTGCGCGTGCGCCAGAAGGTCAGCGTGCTGAAACCGCAGAACTGACGCAGGCGACGGCCAGTCTCGATAAGAGCGTGCAGGAAGTATTTGGCGCGCTTCAGGAGTTGTTGGTGCATGTGCGTGGCAATCTGACGACGCGCAAAGACACCAACGGCGAAGCCCGCCCGATTTCCAGCCCCGACCTGTTGCGGCTGCTGTCTCACTTGCAGCAATACGTCCCCACGTCCGATACGCCCGACGACTTCGATTTGCGTACGCAGCTGGAGCAGTTGATCACCCGGGTCAGCGTCAGGAGCGGAAAATTTCGCGTCGTGGGCGTGGTGGACGAGGACGTGATCAACCTGATCGCGATGCTGTTTGAGTTCATCCTCGATGATCGAAATCTGCCCAGTTCGCTGCGCGCGCTGATTGGTCGTTTGCAGATCCCGATGTTGAAAATCGCGGTCATCGACAAGAGTTTTTTCAGCCGCGGCAGTCATCCGGCGCGGCGCTTGCTCAACGAAATTGCTTCGGCGGCATTGGGCTGGGGCGGGCGTGACGACAGCCAGCGAGACTCTCTTTACTCGCGTATCGATCAGATCGTGCAGCGGCTGCTGCATGACTTTGTCGATGACCCGCAAATATTCACCGAGCTGCTGGTAGATTTCCTCGCCTTCACCGGTGATGAGCGACGTCGCAGCGAATTGCTCGAACAGCGGACCCGCGATGCCGAAGAAGGCCGCGCGCTGGCAGAGATGGCCAGGCAGCGGGTGCAACAGGCGCTGAATGAGCGCCTGCTGGGCAAAACGCTGCCCGAAGTGGTCGTGCGTCTGTTGCAGGAAGCGTGGAGCAAAGTGCTCTTGCTCACTTGCCTCAAGCATGGCTACGAATCGGCTGAATGGCAGGCCGGTTTGATCGCGATGGATGATCTGATCTGGAGCGTCGAGGCCCACGATGAGCCCGAGGCCCGTCAGCGATTACTCGATCTGGTGCCGGGGTTGTTGAAGTCTCTGCGTGATGGCCTGAGTAGCGCGGCGTTCGACCCGTTCGCGACGAGCGACTTCTTCAGTCAGCTTGAGGCGCTGCATGTTCAGGCGTTCCATCATGTTACCCGGGCTTCTGACGAGAACGCTGAAACCACGAAGTCTGAGGCACCCGCCGGTCTGCCGATGATGGCGGTGGTTGAAGAGATCGTACTGATTGCCCCTGGTGAGCAAATGCTCAGCGAACCTGCTTTGCAATTGCCCGCCGATGATCCGGGCCTGTTGCAGGTTGACACGCTGCGCTTGGGTTGCTGGATCGAAATCCAGGAAGACGAAGAGCACAAATTGCGCTGCAAGCTGGCCGCGATTGTCGAGCCGAGTGGGCGCTACGTGTTCGTCAATCGTACCGGCATGAAAGTGCTGGAAAAGACCCGCATGGGCTTGGCGGTGGAGTTCCGTCGCGGCTCTATCCGCGTGCTGGACGATGCGCTGTTGTTCGACCGGGCGCTGGATTCGGTGCTGGGGAATTTGCGTAAGCTCAAGAACACGTAAGTCCGGGCTTCTGCCGAAGGCGTAGGAGTCAGGCTTGCCGACGATCTGCCGGGAACCGGCAGTAAACTCTGTCCAACAAGGGTTTCAGGTATTTAACGGTTGGCCGATTCAGGGCCGCTTCGCGCCCCATCGCTGCCGTCGTCACCTCCGAGAGCTCCTACGGCCTCCGGCCAGAATCGGCGATTCAGGATTCCCTCCCCACAATTCTTCCCATCGCGGGCATACTGGCGGCTGTCGATAGACCGTTCAAGGAACCTTCATGCGATTGGACTCCGCCACAGGCTGGTGCCACGGCGCGCATCATTGCCCTTCGCCCAATTTCAATACACGGCCTGACGCCGAAATCTCGCTGCTGGTGATTCATAACATCAGCTTGCCCCCCGCCCAATTCAAGACCGGCAAGGTCCAGGCGTTTTTTCAAAACACACTGGACGTCACCGAACATCCCTACTTTGATTGCATCGCTGACCTACGCGTCTCCGCGCATTTTTTGATTGAGCGCGATGGCGAGCTGACGCAATTCGTCTCCTGTCTCGACCGCGCCTGGCATGCCGGTGTGTCGAGTTTCGAAGGGCGTGAGACGTGCAACGATTTCTCTATCGGCATTGAGCTAGAGGGCACGGATGATCAGCCCTTCACCGACGCCCAATACACCGCCCTGATTCATCTGACCCAGCAGTTGCAGACTGCTTATCCCGCGATCACAGCGCATCGGATTTGCGGGCACAGTGACATTGCGCCGGGACGTAAGACCGATCCGGGTCCATGCTTTGACTGGGCGCGGTTTCGTACGGCTTTGAAGATTTGTAAATGAGGAAAAGTGAATGAGTTTTCTGGTGTTGCTGTTGGCCGTGTGGATCGAAAAGTTTTCCGCCCTGCGCCAACGTGTTCAGCGCGACGGCCCCTGGTTGCGTCAGCTGGGTCGGCTTGAATCCAGTCCGCGCACTGCCAGGCAGCCATGGATGATGTTGGCGCTGATGGTGCTGGTGCCGGTTTTGGTATTGGCGCTGATTCTGGTGGTACTGGGTTCAGTTGCTTATGGCTGGCTGGCATTGCCGATTCATTTGCTGGTGTTGATTTACAGCCTGGGCCGAGGCGATGTGAAAGGCGATCTTGGACCGTTTCGTGATGCCTGCCGTCGAGGCGATCAGGAAGCTGCGGTATTGGTGGCCGAGCGTGATCTGGGTGTTGAGGCAGACAACAGCGAGCAACTTTTGCAGGGCGTGCAGAGTTTTCTGCTGTGGCAGATTTATCAGGGCTTTTTTGCTGTGATCTTTTGGTATTTCCTGCTCGGCCCGGTCGCTGCGCTCAGCTATCGGCTGCTCGCGCTGGCCGCCGAGCACGGTAAGACACCTGCGTTAGTTGAGCGCGCGTCGCAGCTGCGTCATGCGTTTGACTGGATTCCGGTTCGGCTGCTGGCGGCAAGCTTTGCACTGGTGGGTAATTTCGTCGCGGTCAGCCGCGTGATGTTGCATGAGCTGCTGAACTGGAACATCAGCGCAGCCAACTTGATCACCAAAGTCGGCTGCGTCGCGGGTGAAGTGCCAGCGCCAGTGATGGGCGTCGAAGGTGTCAGCAGTCTGGACGTGCTGTGGGAATTGCTGATCCGTGCGGCGATTGTCTGGTATGCCGGGTTCGCGTTGTGGACCTTATTGGTTTAAGCATCTTATGTAGGAGCGCGCTTGCCCGCGAACTCGATCCACCTGCGCCAGTGTGTTCGACTGACATGCCGCAATCGCGGGCAAGCGCGCTCCTATAGAATCACTTTCAGTGAAAAATCCTGCTGATTTGCATCTTTTATGATTTAAATCAGTAGTTGTCGCCCGGATAAACTTATCTTCGATCAGTCATGTTTCTGCGCTTAGATGCTGCGGCAGCGTTTGCTCATTTTAGTGTGCCGGCGGCGCCATATAATAAGCTTAATTCTTCAGAAAGATGGCGGTAGGCTAGCAGTTGGTCTGCTCCTCATTTCTTGCCACATTCCTATCTTTTGCTATAGCTAACACTCTCTCTCACGGCATCAATGAGGCAACGGAATGTCAGTCGCAAAGAAAATGAGTGTGGGGCAGCTGACGATGTTAACCGCAGTCAATATGTTGGGCTCAGGCATCGTGTTGCTACCGTCCAAACTCGCCGAAGTCGGCGCTATTTCGATACTGTCCTGGATCATCACGGCTACCGGCTCGCTGGCTCTGGCATACGCCTTCGCGCGCTGTGGCATGCTCAGCCGAAAGACCGGCGGCATGGGCGGATATGCCGAATACACGTTCGGTAAGAGCGGCAACTACATTACTAATTACACTTACGGCGTGTCGTTATTGATTGCCAATGTGGCGATCAGTATTACGGCCGTCGGTTATATCCAGGTGCTGTTCGATGTGCAGCTGAACTCCCTGCAAGTAGGCCTGGCAACCATCGGGTTATTGTGGCTGACGACGTTCGCAAACTTCGGTGGCGCGAGTATCACCGGCAAGATTGGCGCAATCACTGTTTGGGGTGTCATCGCCCCGGTGTTGCTGGTTTCGACTATCGGCTGGTTCTGGTTCGACAGCAGCGTTTATGCCGCTGGCTGGAACCCTCATGACAAAGGCTGGTTCGAAGCGGCGGGCGCTTCTGTGGCGATTACGCTGTGGGCGTTTCTGGGGCTTGAGTCGGCGTGCGCCAACACCGATGCGGTGGAAAACCCCGAGAAAAACGTACCCATCGCGGTCCTCGGTGGCACCTTGGGCGCGGCAGTGATTTACATCGTCTCGACCAACGTCATCGCCGGCATTGTCAGCAACCCCGAGCTGGTCGCATCCACTGCGCCGTTTGGGCTGGTGTTCGCCAAAATGTTCAACCCCATGGTCGGCAGCATCGTGATGGGCTTGATGGTACTTGCCTGCATCGGCTCGTTGCTGGGTTGGCAGTTCACCATCGCCCAAGTGTTCAAAAGCTCAGCGGACACGGGGTACTTTCTGCCGATCTTCGCCAAGGCCAACAAGGCGGGTACTCCGATTGTCGGCATGCTGATTTTGCTCGCGGGCCAGACCGCGCTTGGGTTCCTGACGATCAGCCCGGACCTAAGCAAGCAGTTCGACATACTCGTGAATCTGGCGGTGGTGACTAATCTGGTGCCGTACATCCTGTCGATGGCCGCGTTGATGACCATGCAGAAGGTCTCCAACGTCCCGGCTGGCAAAGCGTTAGTCACCAACGTCATCGCCTGGATCGCTGCGGCCTACAGCTACCTCGCACTTTACAGCTCCGGCGAGCAGGCGCTGATGCTCGGCGGGGTGGCGACCATCTTCGGCTACACGCTATTCGGCTTCGTCAACAATCGCCTGATACGCCTCGAAGCACTCAATAACAGCGTGCCGGTGCAAACCGTCAGCGCGCAGCACATCGAGGGTTCAGCCACCCCGGTGAACGACTTGAATTCAGCCACTCTGGAGCTTCGACCATGACGGAAAACAGACACCTGCTTGGCATGCTGGCGCTATTGATCAGCAGCCCGCCGGACAAACGCACCGTATTCGGTCGTGCCTTGAACCAACTGATCAACGATGTCGAGGAACGCTCCATCAGCGTGTTGGTTTCGGAAAGCCTGAGCGACGCGACTTCGATTCTGCATTCCGATCCGGCCATTCAGTGCGTGCTGCTGAGCTGGGAAATGGACAAAAGCGAGGGGCACGAGGAGTGCATCAAGCTGCTGACCAATCTGCGCGAGCGCAACACGCGGGTGCCGGTGTTTCTGATCAGCGACCGCAGCACCGCGTCGAGCATTCCGCTGGTGGTCATGCAGCACGCCGATGACTTTATCTGGCTGCCCGAGGACACCAGCCGCTTCTTAAGTGGGCGGATCATGGCGGCCATCGAGCGCTATCGTCAGGCGGTCTTGCCGCCGATGTTTGGCGCGCTGCTGAAGTTCGCGCGCTCCTATGAGTATTCGTGGCATACGCCGGGGCACGCGGGCGGTACGGCTTTTTTGAAAAGCACGGCGGGGAGGGCGTTTTACGAATTCTTTGGGGAAAACCTGCTGCGCTCCGACCTATCGATATCGGTCGGCGAGTTGGGCTCGTTGCTCGATCACAGCGGCCCCATCGGTCAGGGCGAACGCTACGCGGCCAAGGTGTTTGGCGCCCATCGCACGTATTACGTCACCAATGGCTCATCGACCTCCAATCGCGTCATCCTCATGGCCAGCGTCACGCGCGATCAAATTGCCCTGTGCGACCGCAATTGCCACAAGTCCGCCGAGCACGCGATGACCTTGTCCGGCGCGATTCCGACCTATCTGGTGCCGACGCGAAATCGCTACGGGATCATCGGCCCGATCCTGCCGCAAACCTTGAGCTCCGAAGCGGTGAAGGCTGCTATTGCCAACAACCCGTTGGTCAAGGATGGCATCGACCCCACACCGATCCACGCCATCGTCACCAACTCCACGTATGACGGCCTGACCTATAACGTCACCCGCGTTGAAGAACTGCTCGGCCAGAGCGTCGATCGCCTGCATTTCGACGAGGCGTGGTACGGCTACGCGCGATTCAATCCGCTGTACAAAGACCGTTTCGCGATGCACGGCAATCCCGCTGATCACGATGAGTCACGCCCGACTGTATTCGCGACGCAATCGACTCATAAGCTGCTGGCAGCGTTGTCCCAAGCATCCATGATTCACGTGCGCAATGGGCGCAACCCCATTCCACACGGGCGCTTTAACGAGTCGTTCATGATGCACGCCTCGACCTCGCCCAACTACGCGATCATGGCCTCGTGCGACGTCAGCTCAGCCATGATGGAAGCGCCCAGTGGGCAGATTCTGACCAACGAATCGATTGAAGAGGCCATCGCGTTTCGCCAGGTCATTTCGCGCATGAAGAGCGAAATGCTCGGCCACGACGACTGGTTCTTCTCGTGCTGGCAGCCGCCGTCGGTGAAAGTGGACGGGGAGGTGGTGCCATTTCATCAGGCTGATCCGTTGACCCTCAAGACCGACCCCAATTGCTGGGTGTTGCACCCCAACGAAGTGTGGCACGGGTTTGGCGATATCGAAGAAGGCTACTGCATGCTCGACCCGATCAAGGTCTCGGTGCTGAGTCCTGGGATGGGGGACGACGGCGAATTGCTCGACTTCGGGATTCCGGCGTGTGTACTCAGCGCGTACCTGGGACGACAAGGGATCGTGGTTGAGAAAACCACTGATTTCACGATCTTGTTCCTGTTCTCGATCGGCATCACCAAAGGCAAATGGGGCACGCTGGTCAATGCGCTGCTGGACTTCAAACGCGACTACGACACCAACCTAGAGCTGGAACTGTGCCTGCCGGATTTGCTGACCGCCAATCAACAGCGCTATGCCGGGATGGGCCTCAAGGATTTGGCTCAGGACATCTTCGCCGCGATGAAGAAAAACAAGACCACCTCGACCATGGCCAAAGCGTTCGGCATGTTGCCGCAAGCGGAATTCAGCCCTGTGGAGGCCTATGAAAAGCTGGTCAAGAATCAGGTTGAGCAGGTAAACCTTGAACAAGCGGCAGGGCGTATCGTCGCCACCGGCATCGTGCCGTATCCGCCTGGCATCCCGCTGTTGATGCCCGGCGAAAACGCAGGACCCGCCGATGGACCGCTGCTGGCGTATCTGCGAGCCCTGGAAAACTTCGACAAATCCTTCCCCGGTTTCACCCACGACACCCACGGAATCGAAAGCGAGGCGGGCGAGTATCGGTTGTTGGTGTTGAAGTGAGATTGCGATCGCTTTGCTGATTCTGGCCGGAGGCCGTGGGAGCTGCTTGCTCGCTATCTGCCACGAAGCGGCAGCAAAACCTGCAGATGAGGTGCGCCTGATGCACTGAGCCGTCTGGTTTCAGGCCGCTTCGCAGTCGGACGCGACCCCGGCCCATCGTCGGCAAGCCGGAGTCCTACGCCCTGCGGGCAGAAGCTGGATTCTCTCCACATACAAAGTCCACGCCAGACGCAAACCCCGTGGGAGCGGACCTGTCCGCGAAAAGGCCGGCCCACCCGCAGTGTATCGGTCGTCCGTACCACTGCATTCGCGGACAGGTCCGCTCTCACGAAATCTTTATTTGCTCCCAAAATGCGGCGTTTGAGCGTTACGTAACGCATTTTTTGCCAGGAGCCTGCAGCAAGTCGTTTTCCCATTATGGTTAATATCGGTACATTGCGGACTTCTGCTGACGCTGCAGCTGCAGATAACGATCAGACAAGGATGACAAGGATGACAAGGATGACCTCTCATACCCCTATAAGCCCAAGCGCCTGCTCCAGTATGGAAGAGATTCGGACTGAAATTGATCGGATCGATAAAATCGTGATTTCGCTTCTAGCCGAGCGCTTTGAGTACGTGAAGGCTGCATCTAAATTCAAGACGTCGGAGGCATCAGTTAGAGCCCCCGAGCGTTTCAAAGCGATGCTATTACAGCGCCGAAGCTGGGCAGAGCAGGACGGCCTGAACGCCGACGCAATCGAGAAAATGTACCGGGACCTGGTCACATATTTTATCGAAGAGGAGATGCGTCGTTGGACGGGTGCAGGTTCGTGAGAGCTGGTTGTTCAACTTGCTCAAATATACGACCTGTTGGAGCGAGGCTTGCCCGCGAAGCCAACGACGCGCAGTGTCAGGACAAGCCGAGGTCTCAGCTTCGTCGGCAAGCCGGAGTCCTACGCCCTGCGGGCAGAAGCTGGATTCTCTCCACATACAAAGTCCACGCCAGACGCAAACCCCGTGGGAGCGGACCTGTCCGCGAAAAGGCCGGCCCACCCGCAGTGTATCGGTCGTCCGTACCACTGCATTCGCGGACAGGTCCGCTCTCACAGGATATTCGTTTACTCAGCCAAACCTCGGCGTCTGGGCTACCGACTCAGTTGCTCTGGACTTTCTGCAGCGCCTGTTGCGTGAGAGTCACGCACTCGCGGGCTCCGTCGTCGTTGTGACGGGCGCGGGCGGATTCGGCGCGGTGGACGGTGGTGTCGATATCGCTTTTGACGGCATCGCTCAGATTGGGTCGGGCGACTTTGGCGTCGCGGATTTTGCTCAGGTTCATCTGGCACTGGCTGTCGTCATTGTTGGCGAACGCAGACAGTGGCAGGGCGGCAGCGGTCAGGATGAGGCTGGCGAGCAGGACATGTTTCATTATTGTTTTCCGCGTGGGTTTGACAGTGGGGTGCCGCTATCACGCGACGTCACCATGAGACAGCGAAATGCGACTTTTTGCTACGCCTATCGTCGCGCTCGGTTGGCAGTACATCCTACAAAGCAACGCGTGCGCTTGAGCAGTCGGGAATATGTTGGAGGAATGAAGCGAGGGGGAAGCGGGCAACGGGATTTTATCTTCAGAAATGAATAAGGGCCCGTTCAGGCCCTTATTGTTTTGAGTCAGTACAGCCACTTCAGATTCTATTGCTCTGCGAGCTGCGCCGGATATTCCGCGCTGGCCTGCTGCTTTCAACTTCCAGCAGATGCTCGGCCAGGACGTCGTTGAGGAAGCGAAACTGATCCGTCAGGCCAATCACCTCGTTACTGAAGTGGTGAGCGGCCGCTGGCATCAGAAACCCAACAAAACGGTTGTCGCTGATCAGCATTTCTTTTTTGCGGGCGATGACATGTTGTGAGTAGTAGTTATTGCCAAACTTGGGGAAGCTGACGTGCAAGCTTACTTCTCGGGTCATGTCTAGTGCTCCGCAGTGCAGTGAAAGTTGTTAAACAAGGTGCTGATAAGTGTCAGCTACTTGGCCTTTAGTTGGCCGGTGCCATGACACGATTTTCATCTTCGTTGGCGGGTATCAAAACCGTGGCCAAGTCGAAAAACTTGAGGGCGACGACGTAAGTGGTAAACGCCGACAGAGCCAGGCAAGTAAGCAAATGAATCAACATGTTCTAGCCCTCAGTTCGTGTTTGGGTGTGAGGCGATGGTACGCCCATGAGATTTGAGCGGAAGGCATAAGCGCGAATGGTGAATATCGACAGGAATGATGTTCGCCGCTGGAACTTCATTTCGTGCGTATCAGACATGAAAAAGGCGCCGCAGCTTTCGCTGCCGGCGCCTTCTCAACTGATGGCCTGCAACCCTCAGGCGCGCAAGGTCTCGCGGAACCGGTATGTCGCCAGGCAGCACAGCAGCAAGCCACCACTAGCCAGCAGGCCACCGACCAGGCCAATGTTGGCGATGCCGAGCTGGCTGATCACCATGCTGCCCAGAAGCGCGCCGCCGCCGATGCCGATGTTGTAAATCCCTGAGTGCAGGGCCATCGCCACGTCGGTCGCATCAGGCGCCATCGCCAGGACTTTGGACTGCATCACCAGACCGAAGCACATGATCGCAATGCCCCAGATGATGCTCAACCCGCCCAGCATTGATGAGCTACCCGACAGCGGCAGCAGTAACAGCAGACTGGTTGCCAGCGCAGCGATAGACGTGATCAGTAAGCCTTGGGGGAAGCGATTGTTGTAACGGCTGAATACGAACGAGCCGAGAGTGCCCGCGCCGCCGAACAGCAGCAACAGCACGGTGGTCATCTCGCCGCTCATGTGCGCGACGCTCTGTGCGAAAGGTTCGATGTAGCTGTAAGCCGTGAACTGCGCCGTAACCACCAACGCCGTCAGCAAATACAGCGACATCAGGGCAGGGCGTTTGAACAGAATCGGCAAGCTGCGCAGCGACCCCGAGTTCTGGCTTGGCAACAGCGGCAGCGACTTGAGCAGGCACAGCACGGTAACCCCAGCGGCTGCGGCAATCGCCAGGAACGTCATGCGCCAGCCCAGCGCTTCGCCGAGAATCCGACCCAACGGAATACCCAGCACCATCGCCAGCGCCGTCCCGGTCGAGAGCAAACCCAAGGCCTGCACTTGCTTGCCTTCTGGCGCGACCCTTACGGCGAGCGATGCGGTGATCGACCAGAACACCGCATGCGCAAACGCGATGCCGATGCGGCTGATCAGCAACATGGAGAAGCTCGACGCCATGCTCGACATGATGTGACTAGCAATGAACACCACGAACACGAAGGTCAGCAACTTGCGCCGCTCGATGTTGCGGGTCATCAGCATCATCGGCAGCGAAGTCAGGGAAACCACCCAGGCGTACACCGTCAACATCAGCCCGACCTGGGCCGTTGTCATGTCAAAGCTGTGGCCGATCGCGCTCAACAGGCCGACGGGCACAAACTCAGTGGTGTTGAAAATAAAAGCCGCGAGGGCCAGAGCGATGACGCTCAGCCAACTTCCGGTGCGGACATCCTGGGTGCTGTTCATTGAAGACGTACTAGCCTCACATAAATATCGACGGCCACTGACACAATCTCAATCTCAAAAGACCCACACACAAAAATGCCGCCGAAGGCTGGTGCCTGGGCAGTGCATGAGGTGAGCAAAATATTATGAGTATGAGGAAGTGCAGCGTGATGACGCGGATTCTACGCCGCTGTTAACGTTGTCACAACTCACCGCTCTAGCCTGCGGTCCACAGGTGACGAGCGGTGATGAGCGGTAACGGCCGACAGCGCGTCAGCCCTCGTTCACAACTCTTACTTCTTCTCTGGATGAGCCTTGAGCCAGGCCTTCATCTGCGCCATTTCGGCGTCCTGCGCCTTGATGATGTTCTCCGCCAGCGCGCGCATTTCCGGGTCTTTGCCGTACTTGAGCTGAATCCTGGCCATATCCACCGCGCCTTGGTGATGCGGCAACATCCCTTGAGCGAACGCCACGTCCGGGTCATTGCTCATGACGCCGTGATGCATGTCGTCCTTCATCCCGCCCATCGATTGCATGTAGTCCTTGTGCATCTGGTCGATGTTGCTGTCGTCGGCGGCCATGACCACGGACGAAGTGAGGCTTAAAGCGAGCGTGGTAAATGCCAGGATCTTATTCATGGGGATATTCATCTCAATGTCGTAGAGGTAGAGGTGATTACGTTAATCCTTGCCATTGGGGGAATGTCAATGGGGAAAGGTTGATGTCGACTGTTATCTTCTGCCCGGAGGGCGTAGGAATCCGACTTGCCGACGATGGGGTGCATCGACAACACGGTGCAGATACGTTCGGAAATTTCGCTCACGGATTTCGGAAGCAGACTTCTATGATGCAGATAAACCCACCTTGCGCGGCTTAGGTAGAACCGGTCGCACAGCAGATGCTTTCAGGGAGATTTAAATGAAGTGGGCAGTCCTGTTGTCGGCGCTAATCCTCACCGGGTGTGCATCGAAAGTTGTTGAGTATCAACCAGCCACGATATCTGACGAGCAGGCTAGGTCGGTTATAGAGCAGGTCTTGATGGAGCAACCGCAGAAGACCAGGCCTGAACAAGTGGCCTTCACCACCGAATACATCGCATATGGAAACGGTGTGGTTTCGCAGACCAAAGGGTTCGCCAGTGCCGTTCCTATTGGCAACGGCGCATTTGCTTCTGGTTCATCGACGACTAGTTCGAAGTCACTCCAAACCCGCATCTATTTCAATTCGATAGGAACAGTCACGCTTTATTCGAAGCGCGGCCGCTGGGTAGTGATCACCCGCAACCTTGCCGGATCTGTACTTAACAGCTCGTTAGTCGACGGACAGAGCAAGGCCCAGCGTTTCGTTGATTCGATGGTTCATTTCCGCAAAGGGGCATGAAGGTGAATGCCCCTGGCTTGGCGTCTCCACCTTTGCCGACGGCCTATTGGCATTCCCGCCGCTGAGTTCAGTTGGCCCCAATCCTGAACTTGAATTTGTCTGTAGGCCACCAGGTCCACGATGGGGGCGGAGAGTAGCAACCAGGCTGGTTTGGCGGAGTTGCATCACACCTGACCGTGTAGCCTTTGTTGGTGATTTCCCTGCCTCCCTCCCCGGTTCCGCGCTCGTTATAAGAAGCGCAACCGGCGAGCAAGCTCAAGGCTAAGAAAATGAGGGTTCGATTCATAGTGCCTCCATGCTTTAAACGAATAGATTAAACCGAGAGATCCGCCGTCGAGCGAGTTTTTTATCCACGCAAGAAGTCATTACTGTGACTGATAAAGCCAAAACAGACCATTCGGGCACAAAAAACGCACTTGCGAAATTCGCTAAGTGCCTGATTTGTAACGCTTGTTTGGTGGAGCCGGGGGGAGGCGAAACTCGTAAATTAATTTGTTTTTTGGTATAAAAATCAATTACTTAGGCTGCCACTGTAACGCCCGGTGCCGCCCCCTATATGTCGTAATTGCCGCTCTGACTCGTTTAGCGGGCGCTCAGTATCGACGAGCAGGGCTTAGAATGCCAGATGGTTATCGTGGACACTTCACGGGGGGGGCTGGTGGCTAGGTCTGAGGGCGCGCCATCGAGCCTGCGGCGGGGCGATGAGGTAGGTCAAGGATTTCTATACGGATACCTTGACGGGGCAAGCTCGTTACGTTAAAAAAACGATCCTCTTTACGCGAACAGAGCCTCACAGCGTTGCTGCTAAGGCTTAGTCGGGCGTTTCGCCAGACTCAACTGCATTGCTTGGATTTATTCCGCAGAGAAAATCCGCGGACCTACAGTCGCAAGCTCCCTCCAGTCCGCAGATTTTCTCTGCGGCTGATTCTTGGTAAAGAGTCCTATTTCGCATGGATCCGCGACAAAGAATCCTTGCTGACATCGATGTCGATGAAAGCAAGGTTTTATTCTCAGGAAGCCCCATCGTACTTCTGTGTGGTGGGTTCGTTCCGGAAAAAAGTCATCCTGCGGATTCTGACCCTGAAATTGCCTCCCTCAGGGATGCCATTACACGGCAGCACCCACCGTATGAGACTTTTAGGCCGGAAGAAATAAAGTCTTGGCAAGATGACGGCGTATTCAAAAATCTTATGGACTTTGAGTCCGATCTAGCCAGTATATGCTCTTTGGTCGTAATCATTCTTGAAAGTGCTGGAGCTATAGCTGAGCTGGGTGCTTTTTCGCAGCTAAAAGATCTAAGTAAGAAGTTAATAGTGATTGTCTCCGATGAGTTCGCGGACGAGCATTCATTTATAAATTTAGGGATACTTAGATTTATTCGGCGGGACCATGATAAAGGTGTAAAGCGTTATCCGTGGGTAATATCAAGGCCCAAGGATATAGATGCGCACGTAGTAAGTGATGCTATTGATGATATTAAAGTCGAGTTGGCGGGGCTCAATAAGATTCAATCATTCAACTTGGATAGTGAGGTGCATCTTGTTGTGCTGATATATGAGCTTGTTACCATTTTTATAGCTTTGAAAGAAAGCGAGCTAATTGAAGCTATTGCAAAACTCGGTCGGGTTGTAAGAAAGGACGTTATACGAAGAAAGATATTTCTACTTGAACAGTTCCAGCTTGTACAGCCAATAAAATATAGTGATTCAACCTTTTTTGCATCCAGAAATGATTCTTTTCATAAGATCAGATTTGCTATAAAAGATGATGGGGCAATTGATCCTCTCCGAGTCCGCGCAGAATGTATGGCTTATTACAACGAAACCCCGTCAGAGCGAAACCGTCTTCGAGCAATTATAAATGCTAAATTAGGGGCTGATAAATGAGCGTTTATGATTTCAGGAAAAGTATCTCTAGCGCTTTGCTCATGTCCAGTCACGACATATTTAGGCTTATAATTCGTGCGCCTCATACTTATAAAAGTTATACGATAGCTAAAAAAAATGGCGGCACAAGATTAATTGCCCAGCCTGCAAAAGAAACAAAGTATATACAGCGAATTTTAATGAATGAGTTGTTTGTTCGGTTGCCAGTACATGACTGTGCAACTGCGTACAAAGATGGCTCAAGTATTAAGAAAAATGCTGAGCTGCATAAAGGTAGCAAGTACATTTCAAAGTTTGATTTTACTAATTTCTTCGGCTCCATTAAGCAGTCTGACATTGATATGCATCTTATCAATGTGTTTGGTGAAGAGCTATCTGCACAAACCGTAAAAGATATATCAAGGGTAAGTTGTATAAAGCATAAAAGTGCGGCTGACTTGTGTTTAAGTATCGGTGCGCCTAGTTCGCCTGTTTTGTCGAACTCAATTATGTGGGTGTTCGATCAGTTTGTCTCTGATTGGTGCCGCGAGCGGGAAATAACTTTTACTAGGTACGCTGATGACCTCACCTTCTCTAGTAATGTTAAAGGTCTTTATACTCAGATAGAGCCATTCTTGTCTTCCGCGCTGGAAGCATTGCCTTATCCGAAATTGTCGCTAAGTGCTAAAAAAACCATACATCTTTCTAAGAAAGACCAGCGCCGTGTTACGGGTTTGGTATTGAACAATGAAGGGCAAGTCTCTTTGGGGCGAGAGCGTAAGCGATTAATAAGTGCCATGATTCATGGGTATACGTGTGGAAAATTGTCAGAGGAGCAAGTTCTGCACCTTCAGGGGCTTCTTGGTTTTGCTGAAGATGCAGAGCCGCTTTTTGTATCAAGGATGAGGGGGAAATATGGAATAGTGGCAATTTCGGAGCTTTTTCAAAAACGCTCGAAATATAATGGTTAATAGACCAATATCTTGGCGTAGTGTGTAATTTCAAAGTGGTGTGTGGAACACGGGGTAAAGGTGTCTGATCTATTTGCGCTATAGCACCCTGCGCAATCTGCACTCAACTTCCACCTATCGTACGACTCCATCCTGGACAACTTAGTGGTTGTTCATTTATGAGGAGGGTCAGGGGAGGCTCGGACATCTACTGACCGATACCACCCGATGAATGACCCACCTCATCCTCAGTTATCAACCGCCCATACGTTCCCGCTAGATAGTAAGGCAAGCGACCCATCATCGCGCTATCAGCGTGGCGGAAGGTGCGCCTGCTGCTGGGACATCCGCTCCACCTTTCCCCTTACCATCTCAATCAAATGAAAAACCGAAAAAGCATGGTCACGCTGGCTTCCGCGCAACGCATCAGCGCTTTCATAGGCCGTTGCCGAGGCACAGCGAAGTAGCTCGTCAATTTCATTGATCTGTTGTTCGAGGTCGGTGATTTGAGGATCGGTTGTCTAGAGTAGTGGAGCTGCCAGAGGCCTTCCTACGGGCTTTGGGTGGCAGCTATGCGCGGGGTAGGAATACCGGAACTCTAGGCACCCGGCCACGCCGAAGCGTGCCCGCGCATAGCTACCATGACTCACCGCGGAACGAGTAAACGCTTGCAGTGGAAACGGTTGGCACATGCGCACCTAGATAGTTCCGGGTTCCTACGCCCAGGCCGCTGATTTGGCAGCGGCGAGCGCAAGGGTAGCGAGGCGGGGGTTGGGTCGCAAGTGTGGGAATATTTTGGGGACGCTTTCGCGGGCAGGGCGCTCCTACAGGTATCGCTTGCTAAATCCCGGACAACAAAAAGCCCGCGATAAACGCAGGCTTTTTGTAGGATTTGGTGGGCCGGGGGGAGGCGAACCGCAGGGATTATTTAGTAAAAAACCAAATAAAATCAACACCTTGCAGGTCGAAAGGTTTCACTATGCCGCCCTTCAGCATCCCCTATTGCCGCCCTTGACGCACATGGGAAAGGACGCATTCTGGCCTAAGCCGTATCCATCGCCTAGTGGCACAGTGTTTCTGCAATCGTGCACTCGGTAGATTGCTGCTACCATTCGGCCACCTATTCAGGCGAAAATGTTCCCTTTTTATCAAGGAGGGTGCAGGAAATGCGGGGTGATAATTATTTCAGTCAGATACCGCTGGGTGACGTACAGAAAATCGTGACGCCAATTGATGCGTCTGTGAAATTTCCTGAAATTTTGGACATTTTGTTAGAAAAGTATCGAGACGATATCAATCTGTTTCAACACTTAGTGCTCCAGTCATCTTCGTCCGAAGAATTGCTCGGCTATATAAGATCTGCTAATTACGGCGCAAAACAGCGGATGTCGTTGCTAAAGATGTTCAGACGGTGCGTGAGCCCTGTTTGCGATACAGAAGCGACAAAGAAAATCAACACTATATCGACCTATGCGCTGGTCGAGGCATACGGACCGACATTCAAGCCAATTGATGAATTGCAAAGCCAATTTGCGAACATTTCTCCCGCGACAATGAGTGCACTTGCAGTCTTAATTGGTGAATATGATACGCGGGGGCAGTCTGGCTATGCACTTACCGACCTATTTTTTAATTGGTTTTCTGAAAGCCATGGTCGCGACATGATAATCGAAGGTCCAAGGGGGGCTGGCAGGGATATAGAGTTAAGCACAATTTTTCCGAACTTCGTTGGTCAGTACCCATTAGATTTCGTAATTAGGCTCCGTGCGACCGGCGAAGTCTTAGCCGTGGGGTTCGCCCGATATGATGCGACAAGAGGAGGTGCTCAGTCGGATGATCGTACGGGAGGAAACTCTAATAAAGTGATGAAAGCTAAAGAGTATAACCAAACTACCGGAGATTTGATTAAGTTAATATTTCTTTCAGATGGGCCAGGGCTCATGCACAGAGACACTTGGATGGAGGCCTGTAATCTTGACTCCTCCTGGGGGGATAATGTGCGGGTTACTACGCTTAAAACTGCTAGTGCACGTGTAACCCGCGAATGGCTGTTGGACGCGATATCAAATAGCGCCTAAGGCCTTAATTTCATCGCAGAAGTCTTCTGCAACATGGGCGTCAACTAGAAAATCAAAACTAGACGACGCTCGGTATTTTGTCACAGTGCTTTCAGCGTCAATCGACGCGAATAAATCAACGATTTTCGCTGGCCTTTCAGGTTTTTTGACGAAGTCACCCATAGGGCTTGAACCGTGTCGGAGGCGAGTAATAGTGGCTTTAATAGCCTCGAAGGACTGATCTAAACCAATCCACTGCCTTTTGAGGTCGCTAGCGGCATTTAGCGTAGTCCCTGAGCCGCAAAACGGATCAACTACTAAATCGCCCTCATCGCTACTTGCTCCAACAATTAGCTTCAACATATCGAAATTCTTTTCAGTCGGATAGCCGGTGATTGCGATGCTTTGGTGATGAGCGTCGCGGAAGCGATCCCAATAGTCTGAATACGAAATTAACTTATCATCAGTCAGGTAAAGTTTCCTTCTTGGATTGCCGTTCCTAGACCAGTGGATTTCCCCTGCTTGATCAAGAGCTTCCAATTTCGAAGGAACATACTGCCAATGCTTCCCCGGCGGTGGCATCATGTCTCTCCATGCCTCACCCGTTTCGCCCCTTCGTGTACCTGGTGCGTGGATAGGGACCAGTTTATAACGTCCTTTTGCGTCAGCCTTTGTATACTCTTTTTCGATCCAAGCATCGTCCGGCTTCTCGCCGGGTTTGTTCCATTTGTAGTTATCAGATTTGGTATAAAAAAGAATATAATCATTAGTGTTGGAGAACGAATGTTTTGTAAAATTCTTACTGCTACATTTTTTTCTAGTTATTATATTTCTAAAATTTTGCGATCCAAATATTTCGTCTAGTATGACTTTAAGGTGCGAGACCATTTGGTGTCCAATGTGGACATAAATAGATCCATCGTCCGTCAAGAGGTCTCTCATTAAAATCAATCGGCGTCGCATAAATTCTACGTAATGCGCGGTTCCAAATTGATCTTTGTATGCATGTGATAAGTCTCTGGAGTGAAATTCCATTCCAGTATTATAAGGTGGGTCCAGATAGATCAAAGTTGCCCGGCGACCACTGTTCAGAAGCTCATGAAGACCAAAAAGGTTGTCACATAATATAAGCTTGTTGTTAGGGCCAGAAGCGTCGACTAGCCCTTTCTGACCAGGAATTATGAAATCCGACGGCAGATATTCACGCACTTCTTTTTCCGAAAGACGGTTTGGATAATGCATAACCGGTAATGCAGACGCGCCCGGCAGAGGATGAGGATCTCGTCCTGGTATGGATGCCAACAGTGCATCCGCCGATAGTTTTTCGCGACCTGAAATGCCAGTAGCCATGTGAGTGCTTCTCCCCCTGATTGAGGCGCACAGGGTAACCCATGTGGTTACCGGATGAAATGGTAAATCTGCATTTCTCTCACACTCTGGAGTGTTAGATAAAAGATGCAATGTTGGGGAAAATTGCAGCTAAAATCAGCGAAAAACGACTAATCTAACCGTTGTGTTTTCTATGACGTATAGCAACACCCTGGCGAGCCAGTTTGTCTGGCTCAGTGCAGCATGCCTACAGGCGCCGGTGAGACGGCTCCTGCGGTATTGAAATAGTCAGTGTTCCCGGCATGCTCCATCCGGTTGCCGAGCGCCCGAGAAGTCAATCTCCAAATTCTCGGCGAAATTGAGCAGCGAATTCAAAATGTTGTATTGCTGGCTAGGCGTTACAGCGGAGGTTTCCAGCTGGCGGCTGATGTAGGCCATGGCTTCTTCAAGCAAAACGTTGCGCAGCCGCGCTTCTAGCGTGAGCCGCACAGCATCTGAGGAGTCCGGCAGCGGGGCAGCTTTTCGGAGCAACGCATCGAGCTTATCGTTCTCTTCCCTGAAATCGCGCTCAAGGGCTTGTTTGAGGGCTTGGTATCCAGTCGAGGCGTCGTTTGGGCTTTCGTTCACTGTCAAACTCATGCAGTTTTCCAGGCTACCTATATGCCGCTTGGCACGCTGGATGGCAAGTCGTTTGCTGTGAGTGTGAAGTGAGATGCGTTTGTCAGCATTTAAGTGGGCAAGGCGTTTGGGGAGACGCAGGTAATAGAGACCGTGGCGACTTTTCTCTACGTGATTGGGCATTAGAGACACACTCCAGAAAGGGTGCGTCGGGGAGGCGTGCCGCCCATTTCTGCCGCCTTTTGCCTCCCTTTTGGTATTCCTAGGAACCATCCGGGAGGTAAAAAGCTTTAGAAATCAACGACTTACAACAAATTTGGTGGAGCCGGGGGGATTTGAACCCCCGTCCGCCAGTACTCCGCTTTCGGGACTACATGCTTAGCCAGATCTATTAAGTTAACCCTCTGCGACCCGATTGGCAGGGTGCGTTGGGCGAGCTGTGTAAGTTTTAGCCGATTCGTCCACAGCGTACTGCACGGCGATTCTGTTCTATATGACAATCATTTTGGGTTTACAGACATCCCCTGATGATTGCTGGAGCCGAAGCTGCCAGAAGGAAGGCTAGCACCGCTTACGCGGCGAGAGCTTGTTCCCCGTAGGTTTCGTCATTGGCAACTATAGAAAGTTGCAACAGTGGATTTACGAGTTCTGTTACCAACTCGGCATGCCCCTAGAGTTTCATCACCGGCGTCGAATCCTAATCGGCCCCAGATCTGCTGCCCTAGCAGTCAGGTCGCGGAGTGTACCCGAATCAATAGGATACGTCGACCGTCGTGCTGAGCAGCGAGCGTTGACCAGCTTTTGACTGGTCCGCACCCATCTTACTTGGCGCCTTCGCTACCCGAACCGATGGTTTTCAGCTGGGTGATCGCTTTGGTGGTAATTTCAATACAGTCTTTGTCGTTGCCAGCAGCCTTGGCTTTCATGGCTGCTTCCTGGGTTTTTTCCAGTTCGGCTTTGGTGTCGGCGCTAAGGTTGGTGCTCGAAGAGGTTTGAGCATCCTTGAGCGTTTGCAGGTTGGCGCCGCAGAGGTCATCAGCCGCGAATACCGGGGAACCCATCAATGCAGCGGTAAGGAACAAACCAGTGAGTGCAGTGCGCTTCATGTTGTATCTCCTTTAGCCTGGGGACTCGGTATGGCCGCTTCGTAGGGCCGATGTCCGAGAGTGTTAGTAAGCCTCGTCGTTGTTCGTGGGGCTTAAACAAACTGACTGTCCTCAAACGCAGGGGTTCTATTTTTTTTTGCAATAATGTGAAAAAGCCACATCACACATCACGTAACAAAAAGCAGCGAACTCCGAACCATACGTCGCGATCAAGCGGTTCTTGGCTGGGTGACCCTGTCCACCAGATACACCAGGCCGTGATAATCGATCCCGCCATGTTGCGTCAGGCCAATTTCACAGGTGCGACTGGTGGATATACCTTCATCGCAATACTGCACGGCTTGCTTCAATGTGCGCAGCGAATGCGCATTCAGCTCGGGGGTCGTGAAGCCTTTATCCCCAGCGAAACCGCAGCAATGAATGCCTTCGGGGATGACGACATTGACGCTGCACATCCGCGCCAGCTCAATCAGCGCCTGGCTTTCGCCGAGGTGCTGGGTGCTACAGGTGACATGCACCGCAATGGCTTGCTGCTGTGGCGTAAATACCAGTTTGTCCAAAAGATGGGTGCGGATGAAACGCACCGGATCGTAAAGGTCCAGGCGCGTGTCTTTTAGGTCTTGAACCAGCCGCAGCGTACACGGGCTGGTGTCGCAATAGATCGGATCAAGGCCGCCGCGACTGGCCTTGGTCAGCGCCGCGAGCAACTGCTGACGTTTCTCTTCAGCCTGTTCGGCATAGCCTTTGGACGCAAAAGGCTGGCCGCAGCACAGGCTCTCTTGATCCTCAGGGAATACCACTTGATACCCGGCTTTTTCCAGCAGGCCGCGAGTTTTATCCAGCAGCGACATTTGCTCGCGATCACCCGCCGCAGGCCCCATGACGCGAGAGACGCATGCCGCCAGATACACCACTCGCGGCCGCTGGTCTTCAACCGGCGGCGTGAAGCGAATGGCGCTTTCTGGCTGCGGCATCGCGGACGTCCATTGTGGGACGCGTCCGGCGGACGCTTTTGTCAGCGCCGCTGAAAACTTCGCCAGTCTCGGTGCGCCCAGCAACATCCGCGCGCCATTGGCCGCGTGCAATGTGAAGCGCGCGCCCTGCAGCGCAGTATTGAAATGCTGTGCGAGCCAGCCAGCGGCTTTGTCGTGGGTGGCTTCGCGGGCGCGCAGTTTCTTCACCAGCTCGCCGGTATTGATCCCGACCGGGCAGCGTTGCGCGCACAATCCGGTGGCCGCGCAGGTGTCGATGCCTTGATAGTGGAATTCTTTTTCGAGCCCGGCAGTATCGATGCCTGCGCGTTTCTTCGACTGAATGTCGCGCCAGATAACGATGCGCTGACGCGGACTCAGGGTCAGGCCTTTCGACGGACACACTGGCTCGCAAAATCCACATTCGATGCATTTGTCGACGATCTCGTCAGCCGCAGGCATCGGCTTGAGATGCTTGAGGTGGATCTGCGGATCTTCGCTCAGCACCACGTCCGGATTGAGAATGCCGTTGGGGTCGAGCAGCCGCTTGAGTTGCCACATCAGTCGATAGGCGTCGGTTCCCCATTCCAGCTCGACGAAGGGCGCCATGTTGCGCCCGGTGCCGTGCTCTGCCTTGAGCGAACCGTTGAATTCGACGGCCACCAACTGCGTGACGTCCTCCATGAACGCCTGATAGCGCGCCACTTCCTGCGGATCGTTGAAGCCCTGAGTGAACACGAAATGCAGATTGCCCTCCAGCGCGTGGCCGAACAGGATCGCCTCATCGTAATGATGCTTGTCGAACAGCTCGATCAGCCGTCGTACGCCCATGGCCAGTTGCTCGACGGGGAAGGTCACGTCTTCGATGATCACCGTGGTGCCGGTTTCACGCACGGCACCAACGGCGGGGAAGGTGTCTTTGCGGATCGCCCACAGGCGCGCATTTTCCAGCGGGTCTTCGGTGAAGTCGATTTGCTTGTCCACCGGGAAGTGCGCAATCGACGCCATGATCTGTGTCAGTTGTTCATGCAGCAGCGGTTGCGTCGCGGCGCGGGCTTCGATCAGCAGCGCGCAGGCGTTTTCCGACAGCTCACGCACGAACGGCGGCATGCCCGGCTTATTTTGGACTGAACGCATGCTGCGCCGGTCAAGCAGTTCGACGGCGGACACCGGTTGGGTTTTGAGAACGGTCACTGCGTTGCAGCAGGTCTCAACGTCTGGAAACACAATCAGCGCCGACGCTTTGTGTGGGTGATCCACCACTGTGTCGTAGGTCACCGCGCTGATGAAACCCAGCGTGCCCTCAGAACCCACCAGCAAATGGCTGAGGATATCTAGCGGTTCTTCGAAATCCACCAGCGCGTTCAGAGACAGGCCCGTGGTGTTTTTCAGACGGTATTTATGGCGGATCTTCGCTGCCAGTTCGGTATTGGCGCGAGTGTCGCGACCCAGCACGGCAAGGCTTTCAAGCAAACCAGCGTGGCTTGTGCGCAAGGCTGCGACGCTGGCTGCATCTTCCGTGTCAATCCGTGTGCCGTCGGCCAGTACGACTCGCATGCCAGCGAGGGTGTGGTAAGTGTTTTGCGCGGTGCCGCAGCACATGCCGCTGGAGTTATTGGCGACGATGCCGCCGATTTTCGCCGCGTTGATCGACGCAGGATCGGGCCCGATCTTGCGTCCGAACGGCGCCAGCCAGGCATTGGCCTGCGCGCCGATCACGCCGGGCTGCAAGCGAATTTGACCACCATCCCCGCGCACTTCGCGCCCGTTCCAGTTATCGCCCAACACGATCAGCACCGAATCGCTGATGGCCTGGCCGGACAAGCTGGTGCCGGCAGCGCGAAAGGTAACTGGCACCCTGTCGGCCTGCGCCAGTTTGAGCAGGGCCACCACTTCATCTTCGGATTCAACGCGAATCACCAGCTTGGGGATCAGTCGGTAGAAACTGGCGTCGGTACCGAACGCCAATGTCGACAGCGGATCATCGAAGCGGCGGTTCTGCGGGATCAACCGCTGGACATCGGCCAGGAAGGAGGCGGGCAGGCTCATACGGTTTTCCTCTTGGCGCCGCGGCATCTGGCGTGCCGCGTACGTAGTGGCTCAGTTTTCCGGGCTCAGACGCCCAGTTCACGTACCAGCGAATCGCGGGATATTTCGCTGATGGATTTGGCGCCGGTCAGCACCATCGCCACGCGCATTTCCTTTTCGAACAGGTCCAGCAGGTTTTTCACGCCAGCTTCGCCGTGGGTCGCGAGGGCGTAAATGAACGCACGCCCAATCAGCACGGCATCAGCGCCCAGGGCGATCATCCGCACCACGTCCAAGCCGCTGCGGATGCCGGAGTCGGCGAGGATCTTCAGTTCGCCTTTCACTGCGTCGGCGATGGCGGGCAGTGCGCGGGCGCTGGACAGCACGCCGTCAAGCTGCCGGCCGCCGTGGTTGGAAACAATGATGCCGTCGGCGCCGAACGTCACTGCATCGCGCGCGTCTTCGGGGTCGAGGATGCCCTTGATTAGCATTGGGCCGTCCCACGCTTCGCGAATCCACTCCAAGTCTTTCCAGGAAATCGACGGATCGAAATTGTTCCCCAACCAGCCAATGTAATCGGCGAGGCCGGTGGGGTTGCCACGGTAGGTCGAGATGTTGCCGAGGTCGTGTGGGCGGCCGTTCACGCCGACGTCCCAAGCCCACTGCGGGTGAGTCATGGCTTGCAGTACGCGACGCATCGGACCGTTTGCGCCGCTCATGCCGTGGTGGGCATCGCGATAACGCGCGCCGGGGACCGGCATGTCGACGGTGAACACCAGGGTTTTGACCCCGGCGGCTTTGGCGCGCTCAAGGGCATTGCGCATGAAGCCGCGATCCTTGAGCACGTACAACTGAAACCAGATGGGGCGGTCGATGGCCGGCGCGACTTCTTCGATCGGACAGACCGAAACGGTAGACAAGGTAAAGGGGATGCCCTTGGCTGCGGCGGCACGCGCGGCTTGAACTTCGCCACGGCGGGCGTACATGCCGCACAGCCCGATCGGCGCCAGCGCTATCGGCATGCTCATTTTTTCGCCAAACAGCGAAGTTTCCAGGCTGAGCTCGGACATGTTTTTCAGGACGCGCTGACGCAAGGCAATGCCGGCCAGATCCGAAACATTGTGGCGCAGGGTGTGCTCGGCGTAGGCGCCACCGTCGGCGTAGTGGAACAAAAACGGCGGCAGTTTGCGTTGCGCCGCAGCACGATAATCGGTGGAGGCAGAAATGATCATGGGGTCTCGCATCGTTGAGTGGGCGGGGCAGCAGCCGGGCGCGCATGAGCACACCCGGCGCTCGTCTCATTAGTGAACCAACATGCCCGTGAACCAGTAGGCCTGGGCGTAGGTAATGCAGCCGACGATGGTGGCGAAGAAAATGCTGTGCTTGAGCGTGAAGCGGAACAGGTCGGACTCTCTACCTACCAGACCCGTCGCCGCACAGGCGACTGCGATCGATTGCGGGGAAATCATCTTGCCCGTCACGCCGCCGCTGGAGTTCGCCGCAACCATCAAAATGTCGCTGACGCCCACCTGGTGAGCAGTGGTGGCTTGCAGCGAACCGAACAGGGCGTTCGACGAGGTATCGGAGCCGGTCAGAAACACGCCCAGCCAGCCAAGGAACGGCGAGAAGAACGGGAATGCCGCGCCAGTGCCTGCCAGGACCAGTGCGAGCGTCGAGGACATGCCCGAGAAGTTCATGACGAAGGCGAATGCCAGCACCATGCCGATGGACACAATGGCCCAGCGAAGCTCGATCAGCGTTTCTTTGAAAGTGGTCAGACCGATGCGAGGGGTGATGCGCAGCACGATCATCGCCAGGAGCGCTGAGAACAGAATCGCGCTGCCGGATGCGGCGATCAGGTCGAATTTGTACACCGCAGGCATTGGAGTCGGAGTCGCGACAATCGGCGCGCCTTTGATGACCATCTTGTCCAGAAGCGGAATCGCGATGTTCATCGTCCACGCTTCAAGCGGCCCACCGGCAGCAAACAACGCTTTGAACGGCTTGAGTGTCCAGATCGTCACGATCACCGTGAGGATCAGGAACGGAGACCACGCTTTGAATATAGTGCCGATGGAGTGAGGGGATTTCTGAGTAGAACGTGGCTGGCCAAAACCGCCAGGTCCGCCGCCTACGATGACTGCTGCGCCGCCGGATGTGCTCGCCACTTGGGTTTCGCCAGCGCGGGCTGGCTGCCAGACTTTCAGGAACAGTGTCAGCGAAACCAGGCTGACGAGCGCCGAGGTGATGTCCGGCAGTTCCGGGCCAATGTAGTTGGATGTCAGAAACTGCACGACTGCGAAGCTACCGCCAGCCACCAGCGCTGCGGGCCAGGTTTCCTTGACGCCTTTAACGCCATCCATCATGAACATCAGCCAGAACGGCACGAAAACCGACAGCAGCGGCAATTGACGGCCCGCCATCGCGCCGATCTTGAACGCGTCCAGCCCAGACACCTGCCCAGCGACAATGATCGGAATCCCCAGTGCACCGAATGCCACTGGCGCAGTGTTAGCGATCAGGCACAAGCCCGCTGCGTACAGAGGGTTGAGTCCCAGGCCTACGAGCAAGGCGGCAGTGATCGCCACCGGTGCGCCAAAACCGGCAGCCCCTTCAAGGAACGCGCCGAAGCAGAAGCCGATCAACAGCACTTGGATGCGCTGGTCATCGGTGATGGACATGACCGAGCTGCGGATGATTTCGAACTGCCCGCTTTTCACCGTCAGTTTGTAGAGGAACACGGCCGCGATAATGATCCACGCAATAGGCCATAAGCCGTAGCAAAAGCCATAGAGCGCAGACGCGATGGCCATACCGGCGGGCATTTGAAACGCGAAGATGGCAACCAGAACCGCGAGGATGAGGGTGATGGTGCCGGCAACGTGCCCTTTGAGCCGGAACACGGCCAGAGCGAGGAAGAAAAACACGATGGGGACAAGGGCGGCGAGGGCGGAAAGCCACAGGCTGCCAAGCGGTGTGTAGAGCTGTTGCCAGGTTTGCATGTGTGAGGCCCCTAATTGTTGTTGGTTAGGCCCGGTGTCCATGTCGTACGTGCGCGGCTCCTGCAGGCGACTCCAGCTGCGCTGTCGTCCTGCTGGCGCTGACGAACGAGTCGCACAGCTCACCAGCTCAAGTCTTACGCCGTCGCGAATGACCTGCGGCGAGCGGTGCTGATAACCACCAATCGCCGGCATCGTAAAAATTGGTAATACCAATTTACAATGTCTAGGCGCTAGGTTAAAAGCCTTGGTGTTGTTGTGTCAATTTGTGGCTCTAGAACTTTTGTCGCAGTTGGGCGGCTTTTCTGCTGAATCGCTGTTTTACGCAGCCTCTGCCGGGTGAATGTATAGCCACAATCAGCCAGAATATGCGCCCCCGAAAATTGTCGGGGATTTGGAGTGGTTATGGGCTTTGATCAGGTGCGCCAACGGCGTTTGTCTGACGATATCGTTGAACAGCTCGAACGAATGATTCTGGAGGGCACGCTCAGGGCGGGTGAGCGCCTACCTGCCGAGCGCACGCTGGCTGAACAATTCGGCGTGTCTCGGCCTTCTCTTCGTGAAGCGATCCAGAAGCTCACGGCAAAAGGACTGTTGATTAGCCGGCAGGGTGGCGGCAATTATGTGGTCGAGAATTTGGGATCAACGTTCAGCGATCCCCTCATGCATTTACTCGAAAGCAGCACCGAGGCTCAGCGCGACCTGCTGGAGTTTCGCCATACGCTTGAAGCGTCGTGCGCCTATTACGCGGCCATCCGTGCGACCGACGTAGACCGGGCTCGCCTGCGTGAGGCGTTCGACGCGCTACAGGACTGCTACAGCCGCGCCGATGAAGTGAGTCGCGCTGAGGAAGGTGCCGCCGATGCGAGCTTTCATCTGGCGATTGCCGAAGCCAGTCATAACGCGGTGCTGCTGCACACCATTCGCGGCTTGTTCGATCTGCTGACGCGCAACGTCGTCACCAACATCGGCGGCATGTACAAGCAGCGCGCAGAAACTCGCGACATGCTGATCAGTCAGCATCGTGAGTTGTATCTGGCGATCATTGAGGGGCGTGCGGACGATGCGCGTGAGGTGTCGAGCCGGCACTTGCTGTACGTGCAAGAGGTGTTAGAAGAGGTCAGGCAGCAGGTTCAGCGCACGGCAAGAGCCGAGCGGCGTAATGGGATTTGAGTTCGCATCTTCTGTAGGAGACCACTTGTTAGCGAGAGGCGTTACGCGGTGAGTCTTACGCAACGCCTCGCCAACAAGTTCGCTTCTACAGAATCGAGCAGCAAGTCAGGGCTTAATCATCCTTGCCCTTGCTGCGCACGGCACGCTGTAGCTCACGGTCCGAGTCGCGTTCGCGTTCGGTGTGGCGCTTGTCGTACTCCTTCTTGCCTTTGCCCAGAGCAATTTCGCACTTGATCAAGTGCTGCTTCCAGTAAAGGGCGAGGGCGACGCAGGCGTAGCCTTTTTGCTGAACCGAGGTTGTGAGCTTTTCGAGCTCCCGCTGGTTGAGCAACAGTTTACGGGTGCGTGTCGGGTCAGCGATGACGTGAGTACTGGCTGTCGTCAACGGTGAGATATGACTACCCATCAGCCATGCCTCGCCGTCTTTGAGCAGCACGTAGCTGTCCACCAGCTGCACCTTGTTGGCACGCAAGCTTTTTACTTCCCAGCCAGCCAGGACCAGACCGGCCTCGAACTTGTGTTCGATGAAGTAATCGTGACGCGCCTTTTTATTTTGCGCGATGGTCCCTGTGGGATGTTTCTTGAGCTTAGCCATAGGCGACGCATTATAGGGACTCGCTGCGTTGTCGGCTACGGTCAACCTGCGTGCTTGAGCAGGTTGATTGAATCCCGGACAATGCGCGATCTTTTTTGCGTGTTGGACGTGTCAACGATGTCGACGGACAAGGTTTCTGTCCACGGTAGCTGGGCGAGTCGCTGGGTATTCATCCTGGCCGCCACAGGCTCTGCGGTAGGTTTGGGCAGTATATGGAAATTCCCCTACATGGTCGGCGTCTACGGCGGCGGTGCATTTGTGCTGGTTTTTCTCGCGTGTATCGCGCTGATCGGTATTCCGGTCATGATCGCCGAGACACTGATCGGTCGCCGCTCCCGGCAAAGTCCGGCCAATGCACTGAAAGTGTTGGCGCGCGAGGCAGGGCATTCGACGAAGTGGTCGTGGGGTGCTTTCGCCGGAATGATCACTGCGCTGCTGATTCTTTCTTTTTACAGCGTGGTCGGCGGTTGGTCTCTGGAATACATCCTTGATGTAGGAAAGGGCGACTTTCAGGGGGTGACGGCGGATCAGGTGGGCGGCTTCTTTGGCGCGATGATCGCTGATCCGTGGCGGCTGGTGGGGTGGCATACGCTGTTCATGCTGCTGTCGGCGATCACCATCGCCAAAGGCGTGAACGCAGGCCTCGAGCGCAGTCTTCGGATTCTGATGCCGCTGCTTTTCATCCTGATGGTAATTCTGCTGGGGTATAGCCTGACCACCGGGCATTTTATGGAAGGCGTGCATTTCATGTTCGACTTCAAGCCCGAGAAGCTGCTGGACGGTTTGTTGCCAGCCATGGGGCATGCCTTCTTTTCGCTGAGCGTGGGCGTGGGGTCGATCATGATCTACGGCGCGTACATGACTAAAGACGCTTCGATCAGTGCCACCGTCGTCGGTGTGGCGTTGCTCGACACCTTCGTTTCCTTGCTGGCCGGGCTTGCGCTGTTCCCGATTGTCTTCGCCGCCGGGCTTAACCCCGGGGAAGGGCCGGGTCTGATGTTCGTCACGCTGCCATTCGCTTTCGGCAATGTGGCATTCGGTCAATTGATGGGCGTGGTGTTCTTTGTACTGGTCGCGGTGGCGGCCTGGAGTTCAGCCATTTCGTTGCTTGAGCCGATGGTTGCCTACCTCGTGGAGCGCACAAAAGTGCGCCGCGGTTGGGTGACCTTCTGGCTGTCGTTCATTTGCTGGTTTGTCGGACTGGGTACTGTGTTCTCGTTCAACATCTGGCAGCAGGCCAAATTCTTCGTGAACGATGGCGGCGCGTTTCACCTCTACCAATGGGGCGCGGCCGGTGGCCTGGACTTTTTTGGAGTGATCGATTTCTTCACTTCACGCATCATGTTGCCTCTGGGTGGCTTGTGCTTTGTGGTTTTCGCAGGTTGGGTGATGGGCCGGGAGGCTGTGCGCGACGAGTTGTCGATCCGCAGTCCGGTACTTTTCGCTTTGACGTTCTTTTTGATGCGCTATGTGGCGCCGATCGGCATTCTGGTTGTGTTTGCCGCTCAGCTTTGGAAATAACGCTGACATGACTACGCATATTCAACGTTCGGCCTTGCTGCCGTACCCCGCTCAGGCTCTATATGACCTGGTCAACGACGTGTCCCGCTATTCTGAGTTTCTCCCCTGGTGCTCCGGTACCACGGTGCTTGAGGACACTGACACGCAAATGCGCGCTCGAGTTGAAGTTGCCAAAGGCGGCTTGAGTCAGCACTTCGTGACACGTAACACGCTGACGCCCGGACAGACCATCGAGATGAATCTCGAAGAGGGCCCGTTCAGCCAGTTGCACGGCGTTTGGACATTCAAGGCGTTAGGCGAGAAGGCCTGCAAGATCAGCCTTGATCTGTCGTTCGATTACGCTGGCCCGATCATTCGCGCGACCCTTGGGCCGTTGTTCAATCAGGCAGCGAACACCTTGGTAGATGCGTTTTGCCAGCGGGCTAAAGAGCTGCACGGCTGAAACGATGATCAGTATTGAAGTCGTCTACGCCTCGGTAAGTCGGCAGGTCCTGCTCAAGGTTGACGTGCCATCCGACGCAACGGTTCGTCAGGCTTTGACCCTTAGCGGGATCGGCGCGCACTTTCCCGAGCTGGATTTAGAGCACTGTCCGGTGGGGATTTTCGGCAGAAGCATAAGTAGCCCGGAGACAAAGGGACTGGGCGAAGGTGACCGAATCGAGATTTATCGTCCACTGCTAGCCGACCCGAAAGAAATACGCCGATTGCGGGCCTCGAAGGCCGCGCAGGCAAAAAAGGACCGAGGCGCGATGTAATTTTTTCATCGACGCGATAGTGAAGACGCAAAAAAGCCCGGCATGCCGGGCTTTTTTTGTAACGCGATTTCGTGCGCTTTAGCGCGGATTCGTGTCGAGCGGTTCCTGGGTTGGGACTGGAACAGTCTCAACTTTGTCGACGTCGTTCTGAATCTGCTCAAGCAGTGAGCCAGGTTTTGGCGGCTCTTCGGCTTTAGGCTGCTCGCCTTGGTTTTCGGGCGCTGCGGGGGTGGCCGCGCCTTTCCCGAGGATGGCGTCGTCGCGACTCACTCCTGGCTTGAAGTCACCAGACAGGCTGGCGAGCTGGTCATTGCCATTGAAGAAAAGCGCAATTCGCTCCTGCTGGCGCTCACCGCCTCCAGGTTGCAGGCTGTAGAGGTAATCCCAGCGATCTGCGTGGAAAGTGTCGACCAGCAGAGGATTACCCATGATAAACCGCACTTGCCGACGGGTCATTCCGGGCCTTAACTGGTCTATCATGTCCTGCGTGACGACATTTCCCTGCTGGATGTCGATTTTGTAAACCCCGGGGAATGAACAACCGGCGAGTGCGAGCAGTCCCACGAGGGTGAAACTGGTTAGCAGGAGCTTGGTGTTTTGCATCGGTGGGCGACTTCCACTATCTTGGCTGGGACAACGTAAACCCCGATCATACCTGCATTAAGAGAAGCTGCGAAGCAGCGTCTGCGAGAAAGCTGACCATGGTAGAAAATAGCGAACTACGCAAAGCTGGACTTAAAGTGACCCTGCCGCGGGTCAAAATCCTTCAAATGCTCGATTCTGCAGAGCAACGTCACATGAGTGCGGAAGACGTTTACAAAGCACTCATGGAGGCCAGCGAAGACGTCGGTCTTGCGACGGTTTACCGTGTTCTGACGCAGTTCGAAGCGGCCGGATTGGTGGTTCGCCACAATTTCGACGGCGGCCATGCTGTGTTTGAACTGGCAGACGGCGGCCACCACGACCACATGGTCAACGTGGAGAATGGCGAAGTTATCGAATTCTTCGACGAAGAAATCGAGAAGCTGCAGAAGGCCATCGTCGTCAAGCACGGCTTTGAGCTGGTTGACCACAATCTGGTGCTCTACGTGCGCACGAAAAAGGCGTAAGCCGTTTTCCCGTACAAAATAAAGGCGACCCTCGGGTCGCCTTTATTGTGTCCGGCCAGTGTCAGGACTTGGCCGTGACCACCATCTTCTTGGCGTGCGCCAAGGATTCCTTGGTCAGGTCGATACCGCCCAGCATGCGTGCTACCTCCTCGACGCGCTCGTTTTTGCTGAGCTTGGATACCGCCGTGCGGGTGGCATCCTGCTCGCGGACCTTGTGCACGAATAAATGCTGATGCCCTTGAGCTGCGACCTGGGGGAGGTGAGTCACTGTCATGACTTGCCCTCGTTCGCCAAGCCTACGCAGTAACTGCCCGACAATCTCCGCAGTTGGCCCGCCGATGCCGACGTCGACCTCGTCAAACACCAGCGTCGGCACGCGAGACGTCTGGGCGGTAATGACCTGAATGGCGAGACTGATGCGAGACAACTCACCGCCTGATGCAACTTTAGCCAGCGCTTTGAGTGGTTGCCCCGGGTTGGCGCTTACCAGCAGTTCGACCTGCTCCAGCCCGTTAGGCAGTAGCTCTTTTTCGCTGTTGGGGCGCAACTCGATCTTGAATCGCCCCCCTGGCATGCCCAAACGCTGAATTTCTTGCTCGACGGCCATCGCCAGTTCAGGCGCTGCACGGTGACGCAGATCACTCAGTTCGCGAGCTTTTTCCTGATAATGCCGTGCATAAGAAGCCACTTCATTTTCGAGGCGCTCGATCGCTTCATCATTGGCGTTGAGCGTTTCGATCTCGTCCAGCAATTTCTGATGCAGTGCTGACACTTCAGTCGGTTGAACCCGGTGCTTGCGAGCCAGCGTATAAATCGCATCCAGACGCTCTTCCACTTGCTGCAATCGAGCGGGGTCGGCATCGAAGCGATCCAGGAAGCGATTGATCTCGCCGACCGCTTCCTCCACCTGAATCTGTGCGCTGGACAGCAGATTGGTTGCCTCGCTCAGGGCGTCGGGTGAGTTGTCCACGCTGCTGAGACGATTCAGGCTGGCCGTCAGCGCGTTCAAGACGTTGCCAGAGTCGCTCTCACTGCACTGCTCCACTACTTGGCGACAAATACTCAGCAGGCTTTCGGCGTTGGTCAGGTTTTTTTGTTCCTGTTCCAGATGTGTCAGTTCGTCCTCACCCAGACTCAGGCTTTCCAGCTCTTCGAGTTGATAGCTGAGCAACTGATGTTTAGAACGTTGTTCATCACCGGAATTGGCCAGGCGCTCAAGCTCCTGGCGGGTCTGACGCCAGCGTTGCGCGGCCAATTGAACCTGACGCGCCAGATCGTTAGCGCCCGCGTAAGCGTCCAGCAGGCGGCGATGGGTGTCGGTCTTGAGCAGCGATTGATGTTCGTGCTGGCTGTGAATGTCGATGAGCAGTTCGCCCAGCGATTTCAGATCGCCCTGGGGGCAGGGCGTACCGTTGATGTACGAGCGGGATCGGCCTTCGGCGGTAATCACGCGACGCAAAATGCAGGGGCCGTCGTTATCGAGGTCGCGCTCTGCAAGCCATGTGCGCGCTTCCGGGATATCGACCAGATCAAAAGTTGCAAGGATATCGGCTTTGTCGGCACCTGGGCGGACTACGCCACTGTCGGCGCGATCACCCAGGGTAAGGCCGAGGGCGTCGAGCATGATCGACTTGCCCGCACCGGTTTCACCCGTGATCACACTCATGCCGCGATCCAGTTCCAGATCGAGGTGTTCAACGATGGCGTAGTTATGTACGGACAGGTGCACCAGCATAAGGGCAGCTCCCAAGCGATTTGTCTGGTTATTTATACAGTGTTTTTGATTGGGCTGACAATGGTCGAAGTTGGCTCAAATCGATCAGCGGTCACCTCTTGTTTAGCACCGATGGACGTTGTGACCGAAAAAAAGCCATGTCAGAAAATTTGTAGGGACATTCGTCCCATCCGGGGCTTGAACCCTTGAAGCGAAAAATTACGGCCCCATATAGCCGACAGAAGCGTGAGTTGAGCTCACGGACGTTATTAGAAGGAGAGACCTATGGCTGACGAACAGAACTCGGATACGCAGACTCAGGATCAGGCTGGTGAAGCTGGAACGTCCGGAGAAGATTTGGTTACCCGTGTGCAAGTGCTTGAAGAGCAATTGGCAGCTGCCCAGGACCATTCCCTGCGTGTTGCCGCTGATCTGCAGAACGTCCGCCGTCGTGCAGAACAGGATGTAGAGAAGGCGCACAAGTTCGCGTTGGAGAAATTTGCAGGTGACTTGCTGCCAATCGTCGATAGCCTCGAGCGCGGTTTGGATCTGTCCAATCCCGACGATGAAAGCATCCGTCCGATGCGTGAAGGCATCGAGCTGACGCTGAAGATGTTCGGCGACACCCTCAAGCGTTATCAGCTTGAAGCCATCGATCCGCATGGTCAGCCGTTCAACGCCGAGCACCATCAGGCGATGGCTATGCAAGAAAGCGCTGATGTCGAACCCAACAGCGTGCTGAAAGTGTTCCAAAAGGGATATCAGCTCAATGGTCGTCTGTTGCGCCCGGCTATGGTCGTGGTCAGCAAGGCACCATCGCCTGTTGCACCGTCAATTGACGAGCAGGCTTGAAATCAGCTGAGTGGCCCCCATTTACAGGCCATGCATTAAAGAATTACCGCAATTTGTCTACGCAGTTGCGGCAACCTAATTAAAGTTCTGGGAGATTCAAAAGATGGGCAAGATTATCGGTATCGACCTGGGGACCACCAACTCCTGCGTCTCCATTCTTGAAAATGGTAAAGCCAAGGTTATCGAGAATGCCGAAGGCGCTCGTACCACCCCGTCGATCATCGCTTACGCGAACGATGGCGAAATTCTGGTTGGCCAATCCGCCAAGCGTCAGGCCGTTACCAACCCGCACAACACCCTGTACGCGGTAAAGCGTCTGATCGGTCGCAAGTTCGAAGAAGAAGTCGTACAGAAAGACATTCAAATGGTCCCGTACAAAATCGCCAAGGCTGATAACGGCGACGCATGGGTTGAAGTCAACGGCAAGAAAATGTCTCCTCCTCAGATTTCCGCTGAAATCCTGAAGAAGATGAAGAAAACCGCCGAAGACTACTTGGGCGAAACCGTGACTGAGGCCGTTATCACCGTTCCGGCTTACTTCAACGACAGCCAGCGTCAAGCTACCAAGGATGCCGGCCGCATCGCGGGTCTGGATGTAAAACGTATCATCAACGAGCCTACCGCTGCCGCACTGGCTTACGGTATGGACAAAGCGAAGGGCGATCACACTGTCATCGTTTATGACTTGGGCGGCGGTACGTTCGACGTCTCGGTTATCGAAATTGCTGAAGTCGATGGCGAGCACCAGTTCGAAGTGTTGGCCACCAATGGCGACACGTTTCTGGGCGGTGAAGACTTCGACATTCGTCTGATCGACTACCTCGTTGAAGAATTCAAGAAAGAAAGCGGCATGAACCTCAAGGGTGACCCGCTGGCCATGCAGCGCCTGAAAGAAGGTGCTGAAAAAGCCAAGATCGAGCTGTCTTCGAGCAATTCGACCGACGTTAACCTGCCGTACATCACTGCAGATGCAACCGGTCCTAAGCACTTGAACGTGAAAATCTCCCGCGCCAAGCTCGAAGCGCTGGTTGAAGACCTGGTTCAGCGCACCATCGAACCTTGCCGCATTGCGTTGAAAGACTCCGGTATCGACATCAGCGCGATCAACGACGTGATCCTGGTCGGCGGTCAAACCCGCATGCCGTTGGTTCAGCAGAAAGTGACCGAGTTCTTCGGTAAAGAAGCTCGTAAAGACGTTAACCCGGACGAAGCTGTTGCCATGGGTGCTGCGATCCAAGGCGCAGTTCTGGCTGGTGATGTGAAAGACGTTCTGCTGCTGGACGTCAGCCCGCTGACCCTGGGTATCGAAACCATGGGCGGCGTGATGACTGCGCTGATCGAGAAAAACACCACGATTCCTACCAAGAAATCCCAGGTGTTCTCGACTGCCGATGACAACCAGGGCGCCGTGACCATCCATGTTCTGCAGGGCGAGCGTAAGCAAGCCGCCTCGAACAAGTCGTTGGGCAAGTTCGATCTGGCTGAGATTCCACCAGCTCCACGTGGTGTCCCACAGATTGAAGTGACTTTCGACATCGACGCCAATGGCATCCTGCACGTCGGCGCGAAGGACAAAGCCACCGGCAAGACTCAGTCCATTGTGATCAAGGCCAACTCCGGCCTGTCGGACGAAGAGATTCAGCAAATGATCCGTGATGCTGAAGCCAACACCGAAGAAGATCGCAAGTTCGAAGAACTGGCCTCTGCTCGCAACCAGGGCGATGCACTGGTTCACTCGACGCGCAAAATGATCGCTGATGCTGGCGACAAAGTGACCGCCGAGGAGAAGACGTCCATCGAAGCTGCGCTCGTAGCCTTGGAAGCTGCTGTGAAGGGCGACGACAAAGCTGCCATCGACGCGAAAGTCGAAGAGTTGTCGAAGCTGTCGGCGCCGGTTGCTCAGAAAATGTACGCCGAGCAAGCTGAAAAACCTGAAGGCGGCGCTCAAGCTGGTCAGGAAGAAAGCAAGCCAGCCGACGACGTAGTAGACGCTGAGTTCGAAGAAGTAAAAGACCACAAGTAAGCGCAGGCTCACTTGAACGCCAGTTGACCGCTTTCGGGTGGTCGCTGGTAGGATGTCGCCGCGCGGGAGCTTGCTCCCGCGTTGGCGTGTCTGGAACAGACGAATTTCTGGCTTGTGGATAACTTCCACAAGCCTTGTGGCAAAGCCGGATGCTCCTGCATTCCGGCTTGTTCTGCCGCTTTTCTCGGCTAATGAGTTGGCCGATGAACGAAGACCAGGATCGTTGAATTGACGTGAGTTGGGTCCGGGCCTGAATGGGGGTCCAACGAGTTCGGCAATCTCAGGAGGGTATTGTCGGACGTCCTCAAGAGTGCAGAAAACTTATGGCAAAGCGTGACTATTACGAAGTACTTGGGGTGGAGCGTGGCTCCAGCGAAGCGGACCTGAAAAAGGCGTACCGTCGTCTCGCGATGAAATTTCATCCGGATCGCAACCCGGGTGACAAAGCCTCTGAAGACTCTTTCAAAGAGGCAAACGAAGCTTATGAAGTCCTGTCCGATGCCAGCAAGCGCGCGGCCTATGATCAATACGGTCATGCCGGTGTTGATCAAACCATGGGCGGCGGCGGTGCCGGTTTTGGTGGACAGAACTTCTCCGACATCTTCGGCGACGTGTTCAGCGACTTCTTCGGCGGCGGTCGTGGCGGCGGTGGCCGGGGCGGCGCCCAGCGTGGCAGCGACTTGCGTTACACGCTGGAGCTGAACCTGGAAGAAGCCGTCCGTGGTACCACAGTCAATATCCGCGTCCCGACGCTGGTCAACTGCAAGCCTTGCGATGGTTCTGGTGCTAAGAAAGGCTCGGCGCCCGTTACTTGTCCAACGTGTGGCGGTATTGGTCAGGTGCGTATGCAGCAGGGTTTCTTCTCTGTTCAGCAGACCTGCCCGCGTTGCCACGGGAACGGCAAAATCATCTCTGACCCGTGCGATTCGTGCCACGGCGAAGGTCGCGTCGAAGAATACAAAACGCTGTCGGTCAAAGTGCCGCCTGGTGTCGATACCGGCGACCGCATTCGTCTGTCGGGTGAAGGTGAAGCGGGCGTGCAGGGCGGTCCGACCGGCGATCTGTATGTCGTCATCAACGTGCGTGAGCACGCGATCTTCCAGCGTGACGGTAAGCATCTGTACTGCGAAGTGCCGATCAGCTTCACGGACGCAGCATTAGGTGGCGAATTGGAAGTGCCGACGCTGGATGGTCGGGTCAAACTGAAAATCCCGGAAGGCACTCAGACCGGCAAGCAGTTCCGCCTGAAGGGCAAGGGCGTTGCGCCGGTGCGTGGCGGCGGTGCGGGCGACCTCATGTGTCGCGTAGCTGTTGAAACGCCAGTCAATCTGGGACGTCGTCAGCGCGAGTTGCTGGAAGAGTTGCGTGCATCGCTTGATGGTGACAGCTCTCATTCGCCCAAAGCCAATGGCTGGTTCGAAGGCGTGAAGCGCTTCTTCGGCGACCTCTAAGGAGCGGTGCATGCGACGTATTGCTGTGATGGGCGCCGCTGGGCGCATGGGCAAAACCCTGATCGAAGCCGTGCAGGCGACGCAGGGCGCCGGATTAACGGCTGCCATCGATCGGCCGGACAGTACGCTGGTGGGTGCTGATGCCGGTGAGCTGGCTGCGTTGGGTCGTATCGGCGTGCCGCTGTCGGGTGATCTGGCCAGGGTGGCTGATGAATTCGATGTACTGATCGATTTCACCCATCCGTCTGTGACCCTGAAAAATCTAGCGTTCTGCCGCAAGGCGGGCAAGGCGATGATCATCGGCACGACCGGCTTCAGCGTCGAAGAGAAGCAGCGACTGGTTGAGGCAGGCAAGGACATTCCAATCGTCTTCGCGGCCAATTTCAGCGTGGGCGTCAACCTGTGCCTGAAGCTGCTCGACACCGCTGCGCGTGTGTTGGGCGATGATGTCGATATCGAGATCATGGAGGCCCATCACCGCCATAAGGTCGACGCACCTTCGGGCACTGCAGTGCGTATGGGTGAAGTTATTGCCCAGGCATTGGGGCGGGATCTGAACGAAGTGGCTGTTTACGGCCGCGAAGGGCAGACCGGTGCCCGTGATCGGCAGACCATCGGTTTCGCTACGGTCCGTGCTGGCGATATCGTCGGCGATCACACTGTTCTGTTCGCCGCTGATGGAGAGCGCGTTGAGATCACGCACAAGGCGTCCAGCCGCATGACGTTCGCCAAGGGCGCTGTTCGTGCTGCGCTATGGCTCGATGGCAAGGCGCCAGGTCTGTACGACATGCAGGACGTGCTGGATTTGCGTTAACACCCGCTACACGTAACATTGCGGGCAGGTCAGGTGTTTTACCTGTATCCTGCCCGCTGTTTAGAGCCGCTACGCGATGTCCTGTCGCAATCCCTAGCCTTCTCGGCGTTTTAGCGGTGGATTAAAAAGACCTCTTTCTGTAAGCTACAGCTTTAGTGTGTCCACTAAAAGCGCGCAGAGAATTCGATAAAAAAGCGGGGTGACGTGTCTATACGTCATTCCGCTTTTTTACAACCTGCGAACGCCCTTTCAGGCTTTATTACGGGAGGTCTTCTTGACTAAGCCAGCCATACTCGCCCTTGCTGATGGCAGCATTTTTCGTGGCGAAGCCATTGGAGCCGACGGTCAAACCGTTGGTGAGGTGGTGTTTAACACCGCAATGACCGGCTATCAGGAAATCCTTACCGATCCTTCCTATGCCAAGCAAATCGTAACCCTGACCTACCCGCACATTGGCAACACTGGCACCACGCCGGAAGATGCCGAGTCTGACCGCGTCTGGTCGGCGGGTCTGGTAATTCGAGATCTGCCGCTGGTTGCCAGTAACTGGCGCAACAAGATGTCCCTGGCCGATTACCTGAAGGCTAACAATACCGTCGCGATCGCTGGTATCGACACCCGCCGCCTGACCCGCATTCTGCGTGAGAAAGGTGCTCAAAACGGCTGCATCATGGCCGGCGACAACATTTCTGAAGAAGCTGCGATTGCTGCAGCTCGCGGCTTCCCTGGCCTCAAGGGCATGGACCTGGCGAAAGAAGTCAGCACCCAGAAGAGCTACGAATGGCGCTCAAGTGTGTGGGAATTGAAAACCGATACCAGCGCTGAAATCGCTGCTGCCGATTTGAAGTACCACGTGGTCGCCTACGACTACGGCGTCAAGCTGAATATCCTGCGCATGCTGGTCGCTCGCGGCTGCCGCGTGACGGTCGTACCTGCACAGACGCCGGCGAGTGAAGTTCTCGCGCTCAAGCCTGACGGAGTGTTCCTGTCCAACGGCCCGGGTGATCCGGAGCCATGCGACTACGCCATCCAAGCGATCAAAGACGTGCTGGAAACCGACATTCCGGTGTTCGGCATCTGCTTGGGTCACCAGTTGCTGGCCCTGGCTTCCGGCGCGCGGACCATCAAAATGGACCTCGGCCACCACGGCGCCAACCACCCGGTTCAGGATCTGGACACCGGCATCGTTATGATTACCAGCCAAAACCACGGTTTTGCGGTTGACGAAGCCACCCTGCCGAGCAACGTCCGTGCGATCCACAAATCGCTGTTCGATGGCAGCCTCCAGGGTATCGAGCGTACCGATAAGGACGCCTTCAGCTTCCAGGGCCACCCTGAAGCGAGCCCGGGCCCAACTGACGTTGCGCCTTTGTTTGATCGCTTTATCACCGCGATGGCCAAGCGCCGCTAAGCGGCTCTCTCGACCATAGTGAGCAGGTGACGGTGGCGCGCTGGATGATTTCGGTCCAGCGGGCCCGCCCAGCTACCGCAGAGAATGTTCAAGACGGCTTGCCGACTGACATAGGATTTGAGTGACAACCCATGCCAAAACGTACAGACATTAAAAGTATCCTGATTCTCGGCGCCGGCCCCATCGTGATCGGCCAGGCCTGTGAATTCGACTACTCCGGCGCCCAGGCCTGCAAGGCTCTGCGCGAGGAGGGTTACCGCGTCATTCTGGTCAACTCCAATCCGGCCACCATCATGACCGACCCGGACATGGCGGACGCGACCTACATCGAGCCGATCAAGTGGCAGACCGTTGCCAAAATCATCGAAAAAGAACGTCCAGACGCTCTGCTGCCAACCATGGGCGGCCAGACGGCGCTGAACTGCGCACTGGATCTGGAGCGCGAAGGCGTTCTGGAGAAGTTTGGCGTTGAAATGATTGGTGCCAACGCGGACACCATCGACAAGGCTGAAGACCGTTCACGCTTCGACAAGGCGATGAAATCTATCGGACTGGATTGCCCGCGCTCCGGCATTGCGCACACGATGGAAGAGTCGTACACGGTGCTTGAGAAGCTCGGCTTCCCCTGCATCATCCGTCCATCGTTCACCATGGGTGGCACGGGCGGCGGTATCGCGTATAACCGCGAAGAATTCGAAGAAATCTGCACCCGTGGTCTTGACCTGTCTCCGACCAAAGAGCTGCTGATCGACGAATCACTGATCGGCTGGAAAGAATATGAGATGGAAGTTGTCCGTGACAAAAAGGACAACTGCATCATCGTCTGCTCCATCGAGAACTTCGATCCGATGGGCGTCCACACTGGAGACTCCATCACAGTTGCGCCAGCCCAGACGCTGACCGACAAGGAATACCAGATCATGCGTAACGCCTCGCTGGCGGTACTGCGTGAAATCGGCGTAGAGACCGGCGGTTCGAACGTGCAGTTCGGTATCTGTCCTGACACTGGCCGCATGGTCGTGATCGAGATGAACCCACGTGTTTCGCGCTCATCGGCACTGGCTTCCAAGGCGACCGGTTTCCCGATCGCTCGCGTTGCCGCCAAGCTGGCCATCGGTTACACCTTGGACGAGCTGCAAAACGAAATCACCGGCGGCAAGACCCCAGCATCGTTCGAGCCGTCCATCGACTATGTCGTCACCAAGCTGCCACGCTTTGCCTTCGAGAAATTCCCGAAAGCAGACGCCCGTCTGACCACTCAGATGAAGTCGGTCGGCGAAGTGATGGCCATCGGTCGCACTTTCCAGGAATCCCTGCAGAAAGCACTGCGCGGTCTTGAAGTCGGCGTGAGCGGTCTGGACCCTAAGCTGGACCTGAGCAATCCGGACAGCATGAGCGTGCTCAAACGCGAACTGACTGTGCCGGGTGCCGAGCGTATCTGGTACGTCGCTGACGCTTTCCGCGCTGGCATGACGGTCGAGCAGATCTTCAACATGAACATGATCGACCCTTGGTTCCTGGTTCAGATCGAAGATCTGATCAAGGACGAAGAAAAGGTCAAGACGCTAGGCCTGTCGAGCATCGACCGTGATCTGATGTATCGTCTCAAGCGCAAAGGGTTCTCCGATTCGCGCCTGGCCAAACTGCTGGGCGTTACCGAGAAGAACCTTCGTACCCATCGTCACAAGCTCGAAGTGTTCCCGGTTTACAAGCGCGTGGACACCTGCGCAGCCGAATTCGCCACCGACACCGCGTACATGTACTCCACGTACGAAGAAGAGTGCGAAGCTAAGCCGACGACTCGCGACAAGATCATGATTCTGGGCGGCGGTCCGAACCGCATCGGCCAGGGCATCGAGTTTGACTACTGCTGCGTTCACGCGGCACTCGCGCTGCGTGAAGACGGGTACGAGACCATTATGGTCAACTGCAACCCGGAAACCGTATCGACCGACTACGACACATCGGACCGCCTGTACTTCGAACCAGTGACCCTGGAAGACGTTCTGGAAATCGTCCGCGTCGAGAAGCCAAAAGGCGTGATCGTCCAGTACGGCGGTCAGACCCCGCTGAAACTGGCGCGTGCCCTTGAAGCTGCTGGCGTGCCAATCATCGGCACCAGCCCTGATGCCATCGACCGTGCCGAAGACCGCGAACGCTTCCAGCAGATGGTTGAGCGTTTGAACCTGCGTCAGCCGCCAAATGCCACCGTGCGTAGCGAAGATGAAGCCATTCGCGCTGCCGCCAAGATCGGTTACCCGCTGGTGGTGCGTCCGTCCTATGTTCTGGGCGGCCGCGCGATGGAAATCGTTTACGAAGAAGACGAGCTCAAGCGTTACCTGCGTGAAGCGGTCCAAGTCTCCAATGACAGCCCGGTGCTGCTGGATCACTTCCTCAACTGCGCCATCGAAATGGACGTGGATGCAGTTTGCGACGGCACCGACGTGGTGATCGGCGCGATCATGCAGCACATCGAGCAGGCCGGCGTTCACTCCGGTGACTCCGCGTGCTCCCTGCCTCCGTACTCGCTGCCTGCGCACATTCAGGACGAAATGCGCGAGCAGGTCAAAAAGATGGCGCTCGAGCTAGGCGTCGTCGGTTTGATGAACGTGCAGTTGGCGCTGCAAGGCGAAGACATCTACGTCATCGAAGTGAACCCGCGTGCATCGCGTACCGTACCGTTTGTATCCAAGTGCATCGGCGTTTCCCTCGCGATGATTGCCGCCCGCGTCATGGCTGGCAAAACACTGAAGGAAATTGGCTTCACCAAGGAAATCATCCCTAACTTCTACAGCGTGAAGGAAGCAGTATTCCCGTTCGCGAAGTTCCCAGGCGTCGACCCGATCCTTGGCCCAGAGATGAAATCCACCGGCGAAGTCATGGGCGTGGGTGATACCTTCGGCGAGGCGTTCGCTAAAGCTCAGATGGGGGCCAGTGAATTGCTGCCGACCGGCGGCACTGCGTTCATCAGCGTACGTGACGACGACAAGCCATTGGTTGAAGGCGTCGCTCGCGACCTGATCAACTTGGGTTTCGAAATTGTGGCTACCGCTGGAACCGCGCGCCTGATCGAAGCTGCGGGTCTGAAAGTACGCCGCGTTAACAAGGTGACCGAAGGCCGCCCGCACGTTGTCGATATGATCAAGAACGACGAAGTTACTCTGATCATCAACACTACCGAGGGTCGGCAATCGATCGCCGATTCCTACTCCATCCGTCGCAACGCCTTGCAGCACAAAATTTACTGCACGACTACCATCGCTGCGGGCGAGGCAATCTGCGAAGCGCTGAAGTTTGGTCCTGAAAAAACCGTGCGGCGCCTACAGGATCTCCATGCAGGATTGAAGGCATGATCAAATATCCAATGACTCTCCAGGGCGCGAAAGCCCTGGAAGAAGAACACGCTCATCTGACCAAGATCGTTCGTCCAAAGCTGAGCCAGGACATCGGCACTGCCCGTGAACTGGGCGATTTGAAGGAAAACGCCGAATACCATGCTGCCCGCGAGCAGCAGGGTATGGTCGAAGCGCGTATCCGTGACATCGAAGGCCGTATGCAGAATGCACAGGTCATCGACGTCAGTGCGATCCCGCATACTGGCAAGGTGATTTTCGGCACGACTGTAGAGATCGCCAACGTCGAAACTGACGACCGCGTGACTTACCAGATCGTTGGAGAGGATGAAGCTGATATCAAGCTGGGCAAGATATCTGTCGGTTCCCCGATCGCGCGTGCTTTGATCGCCAAAGAAGAAGGCGACGTCGTCGTGGTGAAAACCCCGAGTGGTGTCATTGAGTATGAAATTGTAGAAGTGCGCCATATTTGATAGCGGCGCCCGCATTGCGCGGGTGCTATCTCGGGCTGCCAGCTTTGTTTGAAGCTGGCAGCCCGGTGTCGCAGATGCGGCAAGCCACTATCAGGCGAAGCGGTGTACGTTGGACAGTTGCTTGTTTACCTTGGCGTTCTTGCGATAGATGAGCGCCATTTTGCCGATGACCTGTACCAGATCCGCGTGACCGGTCTTGCACAATTGCGCAATGGATTCCAGGCGGCTCTCGCGATCGAGGATGTTGAGCTTGATCTTGATCAGCTCGTGATCGCTCAGTGCGCGTTCCAATTCGGCTAACACACCTTCAGTCAGACCATTGTCAGCCACAGTCAACACCGGTTTCAGATGGTGGCCAATGGATTTGTATTGTTTCTTCTGCTCTTGTGTGAGCGGCATAATCTGACCTCTGCGTCTGATCTTGTAAAAAGCGGCGGCCAGTTTACCCGAGCGAGTCCGGGACCGCCCAGTTAATCGCGACTCGTCCAATTTTGAGGTGCTACGTGGCCCGTTCCAAAACCAGTCATAACTGGCTCAAAGAGCATTTCGACGACAAATACGTCAAAATGGCACAGAAAGACGGCTACCGTTCGCGTGCCAGTTACAAGCTGCTCGAAATCCAGGAAAAAGACAAAATCATCCGCCCCGGAATGACTGTTATTGACCTTGGCGCTGCGCCGGGGGGCTGGTCTCAGGTGACCAGTCGTCTGATAGGTGGGCAGGGGAGACTGATTGCTTCCGACATTCTTGAGATGGACAGCATCCCGGATGTGACCTTTATTCAGGGGGACTTCACCGAAGATGCTGTACTAGCACAGATCCTAGAAGCCGTCGGTAATACACAGGTAGACCTTGTGATTTCCGATATGGCCCCCAATATGAGTGGACTGAGCGCTGTTGACATGCCACGTGCAATGTTTCTCTGCGAATTGGCACTCGACCTCGCTGGACGGGTTTTGCGGCCCGGTGGTGATTTTCTGATCAAGGTTTTCCAGGGTGAAGGCTTTGATGTGTACCACAAGGACATCCGCAAGCTCTTCGACAAGGTTCAGATGCGCAAGCCCTTGTCGTCACGTGATCGCTCCCGCGAGCAGTATTTGCTGGGACGTGGTTTCCGGGGCATCGAAGGATCTGCAAGCGTCGAGCGACTTTGACGTGAGGCCATAGCTTTTTTTGAATGGCTTAATTGTCGGAGCGTTCTCAAGATTGTGTAGTCAAAGTTTCACAAAGGGTTACAGACGCCGCCTGCCACGCCTGTAGGATCTGTAGTAAGTTAGGCCGGTGAATATCATGCGAGGCAGGTTCCAGCCTGGAGCTTGTTTCAGAGGGTAGCTAATTGAACGATATGGCAAAGAATTTGATCCTGTGGTTGATCATCGCTGCCGTCCTTGTGACGGTGATGAACAACTTTTCCAGCCCGAACGAGCCGCAAACCCTCAACTACTCTGAGTTCATCCAGCAAGTGAAGGATGGCAAGGTCGAGAAAGTTGCCGTTGACGGTTACGTCATTACGGGTAAGCGCAGCGATGGCGACTCCTTCAAGACGATTCGTCCGGCAATTCAGGACAACGGCCTGATCGGTGATCTGGTCGACAACAACGTTGTGATCGAGGGTAAGCAGCCTGAGCAGCAAAGCATCTGGACTCAGTTGCTCGTTGCCAGCTTCCCAATCCTGGTAATCATCGCGGTCTTCATGTTCTTCATGCGCCAGATGCAAGGTGGTGCCGGGGGCAAAGGCGGGCCGATGAGCTTCGGCAAGAGCAAGGCGCGCCTGCTCTCTGAAGATCAGGTCAAGACGACCTTGGCTGACGTCGCAGGGTGCGATGAGGCAAAGGAAGAGGTTGGCGAGCTGGTTGAGTTCCTCCGGGATCCGGGCAAGTTCCAGCGACTGGGTGGGCGTATTCCACGCGGCGTACTCATGGTCGGCCCTCCAGGTACCGGTAAAACGTTGCTTGCCAAAGCCATTGCCGGCGAAGCCAAAGTACCGTTCTTCACTATTTCCGGTTCTGACTTCGTAGAAATGTTTGTGGGCGTTGGTGCAAGCCGCGTTCGTGACATGTTCGAGCAGGCCAAGAAGCATGCGCCGTGCATCATCTTTATCGACGAAATCGATGCTGTGGGTCGCCATCGTGGCGCCGGCATGGGTGGTGGTCACGATGAACGCGAGCAGACTCTCAACCAGTTGCTGGTTGAGATGGATGGCTTCGAAATGAACGACGGCATTATCGTGATCGCAGCAACCAACCGTCCAGACGTCCTCGACCCGGCATTGCTGCGTCCAGGTCGTTTCGACCGTCAGGTTGTTGTGGGTCTGCCAGATATTCGCGGTCGTGAACAGATTCTCAAAGTTCATATGCGCAAAGTGCCTATGGGCGACGACGTTGCTCCAGCCGTTATTGCTCGTGGTACGCCTGGTTTCTCTGGCGCGGACTTGGCAAACCTGGTTAACGAAGCATCGCTGTTCGCCGCTCGCACAGGCAAACGCATCGTTGAGATGAAAGAGTTTGAGTTGGCCAAAGACAAAATCATGATGGGCGCCGAGCGCAAATCCATGGTGATGTCCGAGAAAGAAAAGCAGAACACCGCCTACCACGAGGCAGGCCATGCCATCGTAGGTCGTGTAGTGCCTGAGCACGATCCGGTCTACAAGGTTTCGATCATCCCGCGCGGTCGCGCTCTTGGTGTAACGATGTTCCTTCCCGAGGAAGATCGCTATAGCCTGTCCAAGCGTGCGTTGATCAGTCAGATCTGCTCCCTCTACGGCGGACGTATCGCTGAAGAGATGACACTTGGCTTCGACGGTGTGACTACCGGCGCGTCGAACGACATCATGCGGGCCAGTCAGATCGCGCGGAATATGGTCACCAAGTGGGGCCTTTCGGAAAAACTCGGTCCGCTGATGTACTCCGAAGACGAGGAAGGTGGCTATCTGGGTCGTGGCGGTGGTGGTCAGAATGCAAGTCTTTCGGCTGATACTGCACGTTTGATCGACTCCGAAGTGCGCAGCATCATTGATCAGTGCTATGGCACCGCCAAGCAGATCCTCACGGATAACCGTGACAAGCTGGACGCCATGGCAGATGCCTTGATGAAGTACGAGACAATTGATGCTGAGCAAATCGACGACATCATGGCGGGCCGCGCGCCTCGCGAGCCTCGCGACTGGGAAGGTGGTTCGGGTAACTCTGGCACGCCTACCGCTCCGGTTGGTCCTCGTCCTGAAACTCCGATTGGCGGCCCTGCTGCTGATCACTAGGGCTTGATATGACTTCTGCGCTGTACCCAACCCGGTTGCCTTGCGGCAACCGGGTTCTTGATTTAACCCATACGCACGTGATGGGTATCCTAAATATCACTCCTGATTCCTTCTCCGATGGCGGCCGTTTCGCTCAACGGGATGCGGCATTGCGTCATGCAGAAGCAATGGTTGGCGCAGGTGCGACGCTAATCGATGTGGGCGGTGAGTCGACTCGTCCGGGCGCTAATGCCATATCCCCGCTACAAGAGCTGGAACGCGTTGCGCCCATTGTCGAAGCGATCCATTCTGAGCTTGATGTCGTTATCTCTGTGGACACGTCGACGCCTGCCGTCATTCGTGAAACAGCGCGTCTGGGTGCTGGTTTGATCAACGACGTGCGTTCGCTGCGACGCGAAGGTGCGCTGGATGCTGCTGTTGCTACCGGGCTGCCTGTTTGTCTGATGCATATGCGTGGCGAGCCCACCGACATGCAGGACGATCCTCACTATGTCGATCTGGTGGGCGAGGTGAGCGCATTTTTGCGTGACCGGATGGCTGAATGTGTCGCGGCGGGGATTGACCGCGAAAAAATCATCCTGGATCCCGGGTTTGGCTTTGCCAAAACCCTGGACCATAATCTGAGCTTATTCAAGCATATGCAGGCGCTTCAAGCTTTAGGGCGCCCATTGCTGGTAGGTGTTTCACGCAAGAGCATGATCGGTAAGGTGCTTGATCGGCCGGTCGCTGAACGCTTGTCTGGTGGCCTTGCGCTCGCTGCTATGGCAATGATCCAGGGTGCCCGAATACTTCGTGTGCATGATGTCGCCGAAACCGTCGATGTCGTGCGCATGATTGCCGCTGTTGAATCGGCAAAATAAGAACGATGGAGTTTCCATGAGCACCAAGAAATATTTCGGTACCGACGGCATACGCGGTCGCGTTGGTCAGTTTCCGATCACGCCTGATTTCATGCTCAAACTGGGCTGGGCAGCCGGGATGGCTTTTCGCAAGATGGGTGCCTGTCGGATCCTTGTAGGTAAAGACACGCGAATTTCAGGCTACATGTTTGAATCGGCGTTAGAGGCCGGGCTCTCTGCCGCCGGTGCTGACGTGATGCTGCTGGGTCCCATGCCGACACCGGCCATCGCCTACCTGACCCGGACGTTTCATGCTGAAGCAGGCATCGTGATCAGTGCATCGCATAACCCGCACTACGACAACGGCATCAAATTCTTCTCGGGGCAGGGCACCAAGCTGCCTGACGAGATCGAGATGATGATCGAAGAACTGCTCGATGCGCCGATGACGGTTGCCGAGTCAGAAAAGCTGGGCAAGGTCTCTCGCATCAACGATGCTGCTGGTCGCTATATCGAATTCTGCAAAAGCAGCGTGCCCACCAGTACCGATTTCGCGGGCCTGAAGCTGGTCATCGATTGCGCACACGGGGCCACCTATAAAGTCGCGCCGAACGTATTCCGAGAGCTCGGCGCCCAGGTCACTGTCCTGTCGGCAGCGCCTAACGGTCTGAACATCAACGAAGATTGTGGCTCGACCCACATGGGCGCGCTTCAGGCTGCGGTAGTGGCCGAGAAGGCTGATATGGGTATCGGTTTTGATGGCGACGGCGATCGGGTCCTGATGGTGGACCACACGGGGGCGATTGTTGATGGGGATGAATTGTTGTTCATCATCGCCCGTGATCTCCACGAGCGTGGCCGTTTGCAGGGCGGTGTTGTCGGGACTTTAATGAGCAATCTGGGGCTTGAGCTGGCATTAGGCGAACTGAATATTCCGTTCGTGCGCGCAAATGTCGGCGACCGCTACGTAATTGCCGAGCTGCTGGAGCGCAACTGGCAGGTGGGTGGTGAGAACTCAGGACACATCGTCTGTTTCCAGCACACCACTACTGGTGATGCGATTATTGCGGCGCTTCAGGTGTTGCTGGCGTTGAGGCGCAGTGGCGAGACCCTCGCCCAATCGCGTCAGGCTCTGCGCAAATGCCCCCAAGTGCTGGTCAATGTGCGTTTCAGTGGCGGTGATATTGATCCAATATCGCACCCATCCATCATTGAAGCTTGCGACCGCGTTACGGCGGCCATGGCTGGCCGTGGCCGCGTGCTGCTGCGCAAGTCTGGGACCGAGCCGTTGGTGCGAGTAATGGTCGAAGGTGAAGACCAGGCGCAGGTCAGCGGTTATGCAGATGAGTTGGCAAAGCTCGTTACTGAAATATGCGCCTGAATTCGGCTTGCCAGTGTTGAAACTGTTGGGTAACATCTGCGCCCACTTTGACCGACGAGGTACAGCATGCGTCGCCCTATGGTAGCTGGTAACTGGAAAATGCACGGTACCCGCGCCAGCGTCGCTGAGCTGATCGAGGGTCTGGGCAATTTGTCCCTCCCTGGTGGTGTAGATATCGCGGTTTTTCCGTCGAGTCTGCATATCGATCAGGTAGTGGGTGGACTGCATGGCAGATCAATTCTTGTCGGTGGTCAAAACTGCGCGCATGAGGCAGGGCAGGGGGCGTTGACCGGTGAGGTCTCCCCTAGTCAACTAGCTGATGCGGGCTGCAAGCTGGTACTTGTGGGTCATTCTGAGCGTCGCCAGATAATGGGTGAGCGCAATGAAGTCCTGAACCGCAAGTTCGCTGCAGCGCAAGCGAGTGGTCTTATTCCAGTGCTTTGCGTTGGAGAGACCCTTGAAGAGCGTGAGGCTGGCAAGACGCTTGATGTTGTTGGGCAACAGCTTGATAGCATCATCGAAGAGCTTGGTATTGATGCGCTTGTGAACGCGGTTATTGCGTACGAGCCAGTTTGGGCCATTGGCACCGGACTGACTGCATCGCCACAACAAGCTCAAGACGTGCACGCCGCTATTCGTGCGCAGTTGGCAAAAGAGAATGCTGAGGTCGCACAAGGCGTGCGGCTTCTTTATGGCGGCAGCGTGAAGGCGGCCAATGCGGCTGAACTGTTCGGCATGCCGGATATCGATGGGGGGCTCATTGGTGGTGCCTCCCTGAATGCAGATGAGTTCGGTGCGATTATTCGCGCCGCGGGAAACTGAAAAAATGCTGGAAACAGTCGTAGTCGTTTTTCATCTGCTGGGTGCTTTGGGCGTTGTTGCTCTTGTATTGCTACAGCAGGGTAAAGGTGCGGACGCTGGTGCGTCTTTCGGAGCAGGTGCGTCAAATACTGTATTCGGCGGACAAGGTTCCTCTACCTTTCTCAGTAAATTTACTGCTATACTCGCGGCCTGTTTCTTCATAACTAGCTTAGGGTTAGGTTACTTTGCTAAAGAGAAAGCTCACCAGCTAACTCAAGTAGGTTTGCCAGATCCAGCGGTACTTGAAGTAAAGCAAAAGCCGGCAGCAGATGATGTTCCGGTGCTAGAAGGGCAACAGAAGCCAGCCGCTGTTCCAGCTGACGTACCTCAAGCTCCGCAGCAGAAGTAGCACGGGATTCGCAGCTGATATTGGGGCTGCAAAAAGAGTTGTAATGCCGAGGTGGTGGAATTGGTAGACACGCAACCTTGAGGTGGTTGTGCCCATAGGGTGTAGGGGTTCGAGTCCCCTTCTCGGTACCAATTAACAAGATAGCCCGCAGATGCGGGCTTTCTTGTAGGTGGATGTTGGATTGATTCTTAACGGGATCGGTCGTATACTTCCGCCCCAGCTTTGTCGCGGGGTGGAGCAGTCTGGTAGCTCGTCGGGCTCATAACCCGAAGGTCGTTGGTTCAAATCCAGCCCCCGCAACCAGTTTTAGCGGAGCCCCTTTTTAGGGGCTTTTTGTTAGCTGGACACTTTACTACGCCGCTGTTCGACGGCGTTTTCATTGATGGGCGTTTCGCCCATTTTTTTATTTGCACAGCATGCACGAGGGGGTTCAGGTGTCGAGCAAGCTAGAACAGTTGCAGGCCTTGTTGGTCCCGGTGGTCGAAGGTCTTGGCTATCAATGTTGGGGGATCGAATACGTCTCCCAGGGCCGACATTCACTGCTGCGTATTTTTATCGATAAAGAAGACGGCGTTCTGGTTGAAGACTGCGCAATTGTCAGTCGCCAGCTCAGCGGCATTCTGGATGTCGAAGATCCGATCAGCGCTGAATATACGCTTGAGGTTTCTTCTCCTGGCATGGATCGCCCACTGTTCACCATCGAACAGTTTGCCTTGCACGCCGGGGCACAAGTGAAGATAAAGCTGCGCTCGCCCTTTGATGGCCGACGCAACTTTCAGGGCCTTCTCCGCGGGGTGGAGGAGCAGGACGTCGTGGTGCAAGTTGAGGACCACGAATACCTGTTGCCGATCGACCAGATCGACAAAGCCAACATTATTCCCACGTTTGACTGAGACGCGGATCCCGCGGATCCAATGGCTTGCGAAAGGCGAGGCGTACGATGAGCAAAGAAGTACTGCTGGTTGTTGAGTCGGTATCCAATGAAAAAGGCGTACCGGCGAGTGTAATTTTCGAAGCGTTGGAGCTGGCTCTGGCCACTGCTACCAAAAAACGTTTCGAAGACGAAGTTGAACTGCGTGTGGAAATCAATCGCCAGACCGGTAACTACGAAACTTTCCGTCGCTGGACGGTCGTCGAAGACGAAGACCTTGATGATCCGGCCTACGAGTTAGCTGTAGATCAGGCCCAAGAGAAAAAGCCTGGCGCGGTGGCTGGCGATCTGATCGAAGAGAAGATCGACTCCATCGAGTTTGGCCGCATCGCTGCACAGACTGCAAAACAGGTCATCGTGCAGAAGGTCCGTGAAGCTGAGCGTGCTCAGGTCGTCGATGCTTATCGTGAACGTCTCAACGAAATCATTTCTGGCACTGTTAAAAAAGTTACACGTGACAATGTCATCGTCGACTTGGGTAACAATGCTGAAGCATTGCTGGCACGTGAAGACATCATCTCGCGGGAAACTTTCCGCGTCGGTGTCCGGGTGCGCGCACTGCTCAAAGAAATCCGCACGGAGAACCGTGGCCCTCAGTTGATCCTGTCGCGTACTGCGCCTGAGATGCTGATCGAGCTGTTCCGGATCGAAGTTCCTGAAATCGCTGAAGGCCTCATCGAAGTGATGGCGGCCTCTCGTGATCCGGGTTCGCGTGCAAAAATCGCCGTTCGCTCCAAGGACAAACGTATCGACCCGCAAGGCGCCTGTATCGGCATGCGCGGTTCTCGCGTTCAGGCTGTATCCGGGGAGTTGGGTGGCGAGCGTGTGGATATCGTGCTGTGGGACGACAACCCGGCACAGTTTGTTATCAACGCAATGTCGCCGGCTGAAGTTGCCGCGATCATCGTTGATGAAGATGCCCATGCCATGGACATCGCTGTAGGCGCAGACAACCTGGCCCAGGCGATTGGCCGTGGTGGTCAGAACGTTCGGTTGGCCAGTCAGTTGACTGGGTGGACGTTGAACGTGATGACCGAATCGGACATCCAGGCTAAGCAACAGGCAGAAACCGGCGACATCTTGCGCAACTTCATCGACGAGCTGGAAGTCGACGAAGATTTGGCACAGGTGCTGGTTGATGAAGGTTTCACCAGCCTGGAAGAAATTGCCTACGTACCCGTGGAAGAGATGCTCAACATCGACGGCTTTGACGAAGATACCGTCAACGAGCTTCGCGCTCGGGCCAAGGATCGTTTGTTGACCAAAGCCATTGCTACAGAGGAAAAGCTGGCAGACGCCCATCCGGCCGAAGACCTACTCTCGCTTGAGGGTATGGACAAGGATTTGGCGATGGAACTGGCGGTGCGCGGCGTAGTTACCCGCGAAGACCTGGCCGAGCAGTCTATTGACGACCTGCTCGACATCGACGGCATTGACGATGATCGTGCCGGCAAGTTGATCATGGCCGCCCGAGCCCATTGGTTCGAGTAATTAGGCGCGGCCTGAGGAGAGAAGTGCATGACGCAAGTCACGGTGAAACAACTGGCCGATGAGGTCAAAACACCGGTAGAGCGCCTGTTGCAGCAGATGCGTGAGGCAGGTCTGCCGCACACCGCCGCCGAGCAAGATGTGACTGATATTGAAAAACAAGCCCTTTTGACTCATTTGAAAAGCGGTCACAAGGCGAAAGTGGAAGAGCCGCGCAAGATCACTTTGCAGCGCAAAACCACTAGCACACTGCGTGTTGCTGGCAGCAAGAGCATCAGTGTTGAAGTACGTAAAAAGAAAGTATTCGTTCAGCGCAGCCCGGAAGAAATCGAAGCCGAGCGCAAGCGTGAGCTGGACGAACGTCGTGCTGTAGAAAATGCCGCACGTCAAAAGGCTGAAGAAGAAGCTCGCGCACGTGTTGACGAAGAAGCGCGTCGCCAGCCTGCTGGTGTTCAGCCGTCTTCTGATGCTGCGGGCGCTGTTGCCGCACCTGCGCCGGAGCCGACGCCTGTCGTTGCTGCTGCGCCTGTTCGCGAAACGCCTGCTGCTGCACCGACGCCTACTCTGGACGTTCGCAAGCGTGAAGAGCAGCGTCGTCCGGACAAACCGCGTGCAGATGACAACAGTCGTCGTGGCGGCGGTGGTGATGGCGAGCGTAAAAACGCTCCTCATCGTGCATCGGTCAAAGAGAAAGCGCCTGCGCCACGTGTTGCGCCACGCACTACCGACGAAGAAAGCGATGGTTTCCGTCGCGGCGGTCGCGGCAAGGCCAAGCTGAAGAAACGCAACGCTCACGGTTTCCAGAGCCCAACCGGCCCTGTTGTGCGCGAAGTGAAGATCGGCGAGACCATCACTGTTGGCGATCTCGCTCAGCAGATGTCGGTCAAGGCTGCTGAAATCATCAAGTTCATGTTCAAGCTGGGCACTCCAGCCACGATCAACCAGGTACTGGATCAGGAAACTGCCCAACTGGTCGCCGAAGAGCTGGGCCACAAAGTGACCCTGGTCAGCGACACCGCTCTGGAAGATTCTCTGGCTGAGTCGTTGAAGTTTGAAGGCGAGACGTTCTCCCGTGCTCCAGTCGTGACCGTTATGGGCCACGTCGACCACGGTAAAACCTCGCTGCTCGACTACATCCGTCGTGCCAAGGTTGCTGCTGGCGAAGCCGGCGGTATCACTCAGCACATCGGTGCTTACCACGTTGAAACCGAGCGTGGCATGGTTACCTTCCTCGATACCCCGGGTCACGCCGCGTTTACCGCAATGCGTGCTCGTGGTGCCAAGGCGACCGATATCGTGATCCTCGTTGTCGCTGCTGACGACGGTGTGATGCCGCAGACCATCGAAGCCGTGCAACATGCCAAGGCGGCCGGTGTTCCGCTGGTCGTTGCAGTGAACAAGATCGACAAGCCAGGCGCAGACCTTGATCGCATCCGCAGTGAGCTTTCGGTTCACGGCGTGACATCTGAAGAGTGGGGCGGTGATACGCCGTTCGTTTCGGTCTCCGCGAAAATGGGTACCGGCGTCGACGCATTGCTCGAAGCTGTTCTGTTGCAGGCAGAGGTTCTGGAACTCACCGCTACGCCGTCGGCCCCTGGTCGTGGTGTTGTGGTTGAATCGCGCCTTGATAAAGGCCGTGGTCCGGTTGCGACTGTGCTGGTTCAGGACGGTACGCTGCGTCAGGGCGACATGGTGCTGGTTGGTTCGAACTATGGCCGCGTTCGCGCCATGCTCGACGAGAACGGCAAGCCTATCAAGGAAGCCGGTCCATCCATCCCGGTCGAGATTCTTGGCCTGGACGGTACACCGGACGCTGGCGACGAGATGAGCGTTGTTGCAGACGAGAAGAAAGCCCGTGAAGTGGCGATGTTCCGTCAAGGCAAGTTCCGCGAAGTTAAACTGGCTCGTGCTCACGCAGGCAAGCTGGAAAACATCTTCGAAAACATGGGTCAGGAAGAGAAGAAGACGCTCAATATCGTCCTCAAATCCGACGTCCGTGGATCGCTGGAAGCTTTGAACGGCGCGTTGAACGGATTGGGCAACGACGAAGTGCAAGTGCGCGTAGTCGGCGGCGGTGTCGGTGGTATCACCGAGAGCGACGCTAACCTGGCGCTGGCTTCGAATGCTGTCTTGTTCGGCTTCAACGTGCGTGCCGATGCTGGCGCTCGCAAGATCGTCGAGCAGGAAGGTCTGGATATGCGTTATTACAACGTGATCTACGACATCATCGAAGACGTCAAGAAAGCCCTCACCGGTATGCTTGGCAGTGACGTCCGGGAGAACATCCTGGGTATCGCTGAAGTTCGCGATGTTTTCCGTTCGCCGAAGTTTGGCGCGATCGCTGGCTGTATGGTTCTTGAAGGTGTTGTTCACCGTAACCGTCCAATCCGCGTACTGCGCGAAGACATCGTTATCTTCGAAGGCGAGCTGGAATCCCTGCGCCGCTTCAAGGATGACGCTTCGGAAGTTCGTGCCGGCATGGAATGCGGTATCGGCGTCAAGAGCTACAACGACGTCAAGGTCGGTGACAAGATCGAAGTCTTCGAGAAGGTCCAAGTGGCTCGCAGCCTCTAATTTGCGAGCTTCAGGAGCGATGGTGAGCGCCGCATGCTTATGCTCGGCGCCCATCATGGACTCTAAACGCAACGCCCGGTCCGGCTTCTGCCAGGCCGGGCGTTTGCCGCTTTCAGACCGCATGGCTTTTGCCATGGGTCAGTGACAGGTAACAAGACATGGCAAAAGAATACAGCCGTACCCAACGTATCGGTGATCAGATGCAGCGTGAGCTGGCGCAGTTGATCCGCCGTGAAATCAAGGACCCCCGCGTAGGGTTGGTCACCATCACCGCGGTCGATGTGAGTCGCGATGTGGGCCACGCCAAGATTTTCATGACCGTCATGGGTCAGGACAGCGCGGAAGAAATCGCTCAGACGATAAAGGTGCTTAACGCAGCAGCAGGTTTCCTGCGTATGCAGTTGGCTCGTGAAATGAAGCTGCGCAGCGTGCCTCAACTGCACTTCCACTACGACGAAAGCGTCGTGCGTGGTGCTCACCTTTCTGCGCTGATCGAGCGTGCGGTGGCCGAAGACGGTCAACATCCGCAGGGCGAAAAGCCAGACGGTTCCGGGGAGTAAGGCGTGGCTCAGGTCAAGCGTATTCGCCGCAACGTCAGCGGGATCATCCTGCTCGACAAGCCGCTGGGTTTTACGTCCAACGCAGCTTTGCAGAAGGTGCGTTGGTTGCTCAATGCCGAAAAGGCTGGCCATACCGGCAGCCTTGATCCTCTGGCCACAGGCGTGCTGCCGTTGTGCTTTGGAGAGGCAACCAAGTTTTCGCAATACCTGCTCGATTCGGACAAGGGTTATGAAACCCTGATGCAGTTGGGGAAAACCACCACCACGGCAGATGCTGAGGGTGAGGTTTTGCAGACGCGTCCGGTAACCGTTGGTCGTACCGAAATCGAAGCGGCGTTGCCCTGTTTTCGTGGACAAATCAGTCAGATACCTCCGATGTACTCCGCCCTCAAGCGTGATGGCCAGCCGTTGTACAAGCTGGCACGTGCGGGGGAAGTGGTGGAGCGCGAGGCGCGTTCTGTTACTATTGCGCGCCTGGAATTACTGGCGTGTGAAGGCGAAACAGCGCGTCTGTCGGTCGACTGCACCAAGGGCACTTATATTCGTACCCTGGTTGAAGACATCGGCGAGCAGCTGGGGTGTGGTGCTTATGTTGCAGAGCTGCGCCGCACGCATGCAGGGCCTTTCGACCTCACCCAGACGGTAACGCTGGAAGAGTTGGAAGCGGTTCACGCCGAAGGTGGCAATGAAGCGGTTGATCGGTTCCTGATGCCATCAGACAGCGGATTGCTGCACTGGCCGCTGCTACAGTTTTCCGAGCACAGTTCGTTTTACTGGTTGCACGGTCAGCCAGTCAGAGCACCGGACGCGCCGCAGTCAGGCATGGTTCGGGTGCAGGATCATGAAGGACGCTTCATCGGAATCGGTGAAGTGAGTGAAGACGGGCGAATCGCGCCGCGTCGATTGATTCGGTCGGAATGACCGGACCCATCGAGACAGGGATTTCCTGGCTCAGTGGTAATGAGGGTGGCTGTTAACAGGCACGGTCACCCCTCACTTTTTAATACGAGAGTTTGCTCTCGGCCTGTTGAAGTCGTTTCTCTGAAACGATTTCCTGATAAAAGGATTGCCCACATGGCACTCAGCGTTGAAGAAAAAGCTCAGATCGTAACCGACTACCAGCAAGCTGTTGGTGATACTGGTTCGCCAGAAGTGCAAGTTGCACTGCTGACCGCCAACATCAACAAACTGCAAGGTCACTTCAAAGCCAACGGTAAAGATCACCACTCTCGTCGTGGTCTGATCCGTATGGTAAACCAGCGTCGCAAGCTGCTGGATTACCTGAAGGGCAAAGAGATCAGCCGTTACGCAGCACTGATCGCGCGTCTGGGTCTGCGTCGCTAATAACGACTCAGGTAGAGGTTGGTTGTCCGTCGCGGGCTCATCGGTTATCGGTGAGCCGGGCGGGCTTCCAGCCTCAAGTTTTATCTGGACTGTCGACGGGTCCGATTCCCGCCGCTGCCCAAGAATTCGCAAGAAACCAGTTCCCCAAAGAGCCACAAAGAAGGTAGGAAACCGTGAACCCGGTAATCAAGAAGTTTCAATTCGGTCAATCGACCGTAACCCTCGAGACAGGCCGCATTGCCCGTCAAGCTTCTGGTGCAGTATTGGTCACCGTTGACGACGACGTCACCGTTCTCGTGACTGTGGTCGGCGCCAAGCATGCAGACGCGAGCAAAGGCTTCTTCCCCCTTTCCGTGCACTACCAAGAAAAAACCTACGCCGCAGGCAAGATCCCAGGCGGTTTCTTCAAGCGTGAAGGCCGTCCTTCCGAAAAAGAAACCCTGACCTCGCGTTTGATCGACCGTCCGATCCGCCCCCTCTTCCCTGAAGGCTTCATGAACGAAGTGCAGGTTGTCTGCACCGTCGTTTCCACCAGCAAAAAAACCGATCCGGACATCGCTGCAATGATCGGTACTTCGGCTGCGTTGGCCATCTCCGGCATTCCGTTCGACGGCCCTATCGGCGCCGCGCGCGTTGCTTTCCACGAAAGCACCGGCTATTTGCTGAACCCGACTTACGAACAACTTAAAGCATCGAGCCTGGACATGGTCGTTGCCGGTACGTCCGAAGCGGTATTGATGGTTGAATCGGAAGCCAAAGAGCTCACCGAAGACCAGATGCTGGGCGCTGTATTGTTTGCCCACGACGAATTCCAATCGGTCATCAAAGCGGTTACCGAGCTGGCTGCTGAAGCCGCCAAGCCTACTTGGGCATGGGCACCGAAGCCTGAAGCGACTGCATTGCTGGGTGCTATCCGTTCCGAGTTCGGCGACGCGATTTCCCAGGCTTACACCATCACCGTCAAGGCTGACCGCTACGCGCGTCTGGGCGAGCTGAAAGACCAGATCGTTGCAAAACTGGCCGTTGAAGAAGGCAGCCCGTCTGCCAGCGAAGTGAAAGCAGCGTTCGGCGAAATCGAATACCGCACCGTTCGCGAAAACATCGTAAACGGCAAGCCACGTATCGACGGTCGCGACACCAAGACCGTGCGTCCGCTGAACATCGAAGTTGGCGTACTGCCGAAGACTCACGGTTCTGCACTGTTCACCCGTGGCGAAACTCAGGCGCTGGTTGTAGCGACCTTGGGTACTGCCCGTGACGCTCAGCTGCTCGACACCCTTGAAGGCGAGCGTAAAGACCCGTTCATGCTGCACTACAACTTCCCTCCGTTCTCGGTGGGCGAGTGTGGTCGCATGGGCGGTGCTGGTCGTCGTGAAATCGGTCACGGCCGCCTGGCTCGTCGTTCGGTTCAGGCGATGCTGCCTGCTGCTGACGTGTTCCCGTACACCATTCGTGTGGTGTCGGAAATCACTGAGTCCAACGGTTCGAGCTCCATGGCTTCGGTCTGCGGCGCTTCCCTGGCCCTGATGGACGCTGGCGTTCCAATGAAGGCGCCGGTCGCCGGTATCGCCATGGGCCTGGTTAAAGAAGGCGAGAAGTTCGCCATCCTGACCGACATCCTTGGTGACGAAGACCACCTCGGCGACATGGACTTCAAAGTAGCGGGTACTGCCAAAGGCGTTACCGCGCTGCAGATGGACATCAAGATCAAAGGCATCACCGAAGAAATCATGGAGATCGCTCTGGGCCAAGCCCTGGAAGCGCGCCTGAACATCCTCGGTCAGATGAACCAGATCATCGGCACGTCGCGTACCGAGCTGTCGGAAAATGCTCCGACCATGATCGCAATGAAGATCGACACCGACAAAATCCGTGATGTTATCGGTAAAGGCGGCGCGACCATCCGTGCTATCTGCGAAGAAACCAAAGCTTCGATCGACATCGAAGACGACGGCTCGATCAAGATCTTCGGCGAAACCAAAGAAGCAGCTGAAGCAGCACGTCAGCGCGTTCTGGGCATCACTGCCGAAGCCGAGATCGGCAAAATCTACGTCGGTAAGGTTGAGCGCATCGTCGACTTCGGCGCATTCGTCAACATCCTGCCTGGCAAAGACGGCCTGGTTCACATCTCAATGCTGAGCGATGCTCGGGTCGAGAAAGTGACCGACGTGTTGCAAGAAGGTCAGGAAGTTGAAGTTCTGGTGCTGGACGTGGACAACCGCGGCCGTATCAAGCTGTCGATCAAAGACGTAGCAGCAGCGAAAGCCTCAGGCGTTTAATCGCACCTGGCTTTACCTGTCGTTGAAAAGGACCCCTCGGGGTCCTTTTTTTATGAGCGCTTTTAAGGAGTTACGTGGCTAACGCGCGTATCCACGCTTGTCAGAACATGCATCTTGCAATCGGAACTTTGTGTAAACGGGCAATCTGCACGACTGTCGACGCCAGCTAAAAATATAAGCCATTGAAATATATAGGTTTTAATCGTATCACTGCGTTGGCACACCGCTTGCGATATATACCGTAACCCTGCAGCGATACGCTTGCTGCAGATTCTGAGAAAAACAGGAGTTACTCGTATGAAGAAGTTCGCTATCGCTGCTGCTACCGCTGCTCTGACTCTGACTATGGCCAACGTTGCCCTGGCTGAGACTTCTACTAAAGCGCCGATGGTGGTTGCTGCAAACGAAGTCGCCAAAACCAAAGAAGCTACTTCTGACACTTGGATCACCACCAAAGTTAAATCTGATCTGCTGACTGAAAAAGGCATTCCAGGTTCTGACATCAAGGTAGAAACCAACAAAGGCGTGGTTTCCCTGTCGTCGACCGTTGCTATCACAGAAGCTCAGAAGACTACTGCTGTAGCCATCACCAAGAAAATCAAAGGCGTCAAAGCTGTTTCGGCTGACGGCCTGAAAGCTGAGTAATCAGCTCCCAGATATGAAATGACCATGGAAAACGTCAGTCGGTGCTCATGACGAGCGCTGACTGAACGATTGAAGGTTCATGCGAAAGACCACAAGGACGTGGTCATTACAGGCCTCGGCGATTACGTCGGGGCCTGTTCTATTGTGGGTTCGGAAACTCTGTAGGAGCGCGCTTGCCCGCGATTGCGGTTTCTGACAAGCCTGCATCGACACCAAACCTATCGCGGGCAAGCGCGCTCCTACAAATTGTGCAACGCGTACAAATCCTGCAGGGCTTCACTTACCGCGCTTGCTGTCGATCAACACCAGCCGGCCACCCTCGAATCTCAGATACTGATACATGCCGTTGTTAGGTCCGTAGATCCATTCCTGAACCTGAACCTGATCCACCTGACGGAAGTGATTGACCGTCTCTTTGTAGCCAATCACGTCCTGGCTCACGGGCTGGCCGCATTTCTGCTGCACCTCGAACATACGGTCACCCACGCTGATCAGCTGACTGCCGCAACGCAACGTTCCTGCCTGAGCCAGTGCCGACAGCACCGATAGACCAAGTCCAACCCAAATCCCCGCTCGCACGTTCTTCAAATGCCGTTACTCGCTGTCCAGATGCAGTGGGCTAATGACGCGCCCGTCTTTTTCGGCCTGACCCAGACTGGCGTCGACGAAATACACGCGATCATCCGCCAATTGGCCTTTGTCGACCAGATAGTCCTTGATGCTGCTGGCGCGCGATTGTCCCAATTGACGAAGCAATAAAGCGCTGGAGCTCCAGGATTTAAGTACCGCTTCACGCATCTTGCCCTGGCGTTCTTCCTTGCCCAGATCAACCCATTCGGCGGGCGGTTGCTGTTTAAGGCGCGTGCGGTAAATGCCTTCGAGCATCGGTGGCTTCTCGCTGTCAGGCACTTGCAGATCGCTCGCTTGGGCGGGCACTTTATCGCCGCGACGCTGGAGGATCTTGTAGTACGTGCTCTGGTATTCGCGTTCCAGGCGCTGCTGGGCAATCAACGGACCGTCACTGGATTCAGCGCTGGTGCCCTCAATCTCCAGGCGCAATGCCGGACGCTCCTTGAGCGCCGCCGACAGCTTGTCGAGGGATGCTTGGGCTTCCCCGCTCAATTCATCCGAACCCGCTGCGAACGATACGGTACCGAGGTCTTGCGAGCCGCCCCCACTGACCAGCCCACCGATGAACTTGAACGGTGCGGTCGCCGCACGTACCACCAGATTGCGCAGGGTCTGCCACACAATCGGCATTACGCTGAACTGCGGATTGTTCAGGTCGCCCGAGACCGGCAGTTCGATGGAAATCTTGCCGTCGGAATCCTTGAGCAATGCGATGGCGAGTTTGAGCGGCAAACTGACTGCATCAGGGCTATCAACCTTCTCGCCCAACTGCAGCTGTTCCAGCACTACCTTGTTCTCTGCCTTGAGCTGACCTTTGGTGATCAGGTAATGCAGATCGAGATTCAGCCGGCCCTTGCGAATGCGATAGCCCGCAAACTTGCCGGAGTAAGGCGTCAGATTGGTCAGCTCGACGCGTTTGAAGCTGGTGGCGATGTCGAGACTCGCCAGTGGATCAAACGGGTTGAGCGCGCCCTTGATGGTCACTGGCGCGTAACGGTCGACCTTGCCATTGATGTTGACGCTGGCAGGTTTGTTCTGACGATTATCGAGGGTGCCGATCTTGCCATTGAGCTGCTGAACAGCGGTGGCAAAGTTGGGCGTCAGGCTGAAGTCTGCGAAGTTGGCAGAGCCGTTGTTGATGTTCACTTCACCGATGCGAATGCCCATGGGCTTTTCGTTACTGGCTGCTTTGGTTTTTGCGGCAGCGGCATTGGTACTGCTGTCCGCTGGCTGCGGTACCAGGAGGTCATTGATGTTGGTGGTGCGATCGTCAGCAATGATGAAGCGCGCGTAAGGCTGCTCAAGATTGACCTGAGCGATGGTCAGGCTGTCGCCGAGCTGGAAATTCAGGCCTTCAAGATTCAGTTGCTGCCAGCGAACGAAGTCTCGGGATTTGAGCGTATCCAGGGTGTGGAGTTGATCAACCTGGACCTTGCCGGTCACACCCAATGCCAAAGGCTCGGTGCTTTTCAGGTCAACGGCAAGATCGGTGTTGAGCATGCCGCTGCGCACTTCCAGGCGAATGAACGGCGTGACGTAGGCCTGGGCTACTCGCAGATCGATATCACGCGTGGTGACATTGAGCTTGGCGCGAACGGGAGCAAGATTGACCTCACCTTCGGCGGTCAGCTTGCCCTGCTTGCCAAGCCCGGTGTCGAGCTTGAGGTTAAAGGGCGATTTGTTGAGGCTGTCGAAATTCTGCACGTCTAGGTTCAACGGCCCGAGGTCTATCTCTACCGGTTCTTTCGGCACTCGGTCCGCTAAATGCACCTTGTAGTCGCGAAGTTGAACATCGCGCAGCAGGACCTGCCACGGTTTGCTCGGGGCAGCAGCAATTTCGGCTTTCTTGGCTTCGGTTCCCGATGCGGCAGCTGGCTCTTTTTTCGCCGCTTCACTGGCTTTGGCAGGCTGACTGGCGAAGAGTTTTTGCCAGTCGAGTTGACCGTCGGCTTCTCGCGCCGCCCAAGTCTCAAGACCGTTGCTGCGGATCTTGCCGACCGTGACCAACTGCTTGGCCAGATCAATAGACGTGTCGCTCACCTCGAGCTTTTTCAGGCGCACCAGCGGACGGCCGTCTGGCGCATTGATCCCGAACGGCGCGACGCTTAGAGAGGTGTTATCCAGCAACAGCTCGGTTTCTTTTGCCAGGCTGAGCTTGTAGTGAGTGTTGAGATTGAGGATGCCGTCCTGCAACGCCAGTGGCAGCGCGTCCCGAACGTAGGGCCACCAGACTTTCATCTGGCCGTCGGTAACTTTGAGTGTGCCTTCGGAGGTGATCGGCACCAGACTGATGCGCCCGACCCAGTCAATCTGGCCGCCCGCAGGGCCAGCCGCGACCAGGGTCATGTCGGCGTTGTCTTCAGGCAAAGTGCTGAGGTTTTTCAGCTCGAAATCCAGGGCGTCGTAAAGGAACTCGATTGGCTCACTCGGGCGCAAGTCCTGAAAGTGCACGTAACCGCTGGCCAGTTTGATTTCGCCGATGCGCAGCGGGAACGGCTTACTTGGGGGCTCGTCTGGCTTGGCAGGTTCGCTCGGCGGCAGTTTGAACAATTGCGCCAGATTGAGTTTGCCGTCTTTGGCAAACAGCAGTTCGGTCTTGGGCTTGTCCAGCTCCACCTTTTTCAAGTGCAGAGCGCGGGTCCACAAGCTGTCGATCTGAAGGTTCGCGTACAAGCGCTCGAAGCCGACGTCTTCCTTGCCAGGTGCGCCGATGTTCAAGCCCCACAACGTGACCTCAAGGCTATAGGGATTGAGTTCCAGTCGGTCGAGTTTCGCCGGAACGGTGGAGTAGTTCGCCAACTGTTGGTTGATCACCCGCAATGCAATACCGGGCAAAATCAAAAACCCCAGCAAACTGTAGATTGCGAAAACGGCCAGCAAAGCGCCAATGGCGCGTTTCAATCCTTTGGGCATGTGGGGCGTCGACTCTCTTTATAGGAGGTCCTTGGAGTATGGCACGCCAATCTGGTTCCGAAATCGGTTGTTACAGAGGCTGTAGGAAGATTCCTAAATACCTGCGGGATGTCAGAACTGCAAGATCAGCGTTTTCAACGGCGGCTGTTGGTCCATCGACGGGAAGTCCGCGCCAGGGGTCAATACCTGGGATTCACGCACGGGGCGGCCGACTTTTGTGGCGCAACGCAGCACTTGATCGCGCCAGTCTTCCAGGCTGACCTTCGCCAGATTGTTGCAGCAGATCAGAACGCCATCTCCGGCCGTGGTCAAAATGGCTGGCTTGAGCAGGCTTTGATAATCACGCAGCAAATCAACGGTACCAAAAGCGCTCTTGGCCCACGCTGGGGGATCGAGCAGTACCAAATCGTATTGGCGCTGTTCCAGACGAGGGTAATCCGGCAGCTTGTGGCCGCGACGTGCGGCAACTGGCAACCCGGCTAACTGGCGGATGGCGGGGAAGTAATCGGACTGGATGAACTCCATCGCTTTGAGCTGCGGGTTCAGCAGGCCGTTCTCTCGCCCGACGGCCAGATTGCCTTCGGCGAAATCCAGATTGCAGACTTCACTGGCGCCGCCCGCTGCTGCGCTTAAACCGACGCCGCAGGTATAGGCGAACAGGTTGAGCACGCTTTTACCGGCGCTGTGATCCTTGACCCAACCCCGGGCATTGCGCAGGTCCAGAAACAGCAACGGGTCTTGCCCGGCATGCCGCCCACGCACTCGATAGTTCAAGCCCCATTCATGGCCGATCATGTCCTCCAGCGCTATGTCATCGGCCTTGTACACCGCGTCATTGCGGTCGATGCGCGAATTGCCTTGGGAGCGGTCGTTATAGACCAGCAATGTTTCCAGGCCCAGTTGACTGTTCACCAGTGCGTGCGCCGCCAGAAGGGATTCGCGATCAAGGCTGTTATGAAAGCTCTGGATCAGCAACTGCGGGCCGTAGCGATCGATGGTCAGGCCGCTGGCGCCTTCTTGGCTGCCATGGAACAGGCGATAGCAATCGGTGCCTTGAGCGTGCAGTTCAGTCAGCAGCGATTGGCGATTATGGAGGGCGACGCGAAGCGCCTGATTCAGCGAAGACATGCACGGCGCCTTGGTATCGGAATGAGGCGCGGGAGTTTAGCAGTTTGGTCAAATACGGTGTTGTGGCTGGGTAGAGCGCCGCATGATCTGGCCGAATGGGAACTGTCGTCAAGCGTTAATACCGTCGGAGCGGACCTGTCCGCGAATAGGCCGGGACAGACGATAAATCCCGGTCGGCTGTACCTCAGCATTCGCGGACAGGTCCGCTCCCACAAGTGCATTTATTCATCGGTCATAGCGTTATCGATTGCGCGTCCTGTGGCTAATCCTGAACGCTCCCTGAAGACTTTTCCGATACCCGGCGAAGGCGCTTTCTGACGGTTTACTCTGCATAAAGCCGGGCGTAATCTTCGCCCGTTTTCAACCAAAGCGGAGACCCTCAGTGGGTACTAGTTCGAGTGACAGACGTCAGCCGGTATTGATCACCGGCCAATCCTCGGCACGCTAGCGCGCAGTCTTTTCACTGCCGCCCGCTCGCCGACAACGCGAGAGGCGGCAGCTCGGCAGGTTCTGTTCTGAATCTGCTCCTGTCCTTTCTTATGACGCTGACCAAATGCCTGATGGCTGACTTACCGGTCGCCATCGGGCAACGAACGCGCACGCCTTTTTGGCGTGCGGGCCAATCTGTTGTGCCATCGTTCCAAGGGGTTCGTGGCTACAGGTCGGCAGTGCCTGCTCAAGGTTTTTGCAAAATCTTCAGCCCAGGGCCATAGCCATGAAAATCACCCTCCTGAAAGAGTTCTTCGCAGGCTTTCTGCAAAATCGGCACATTGCCCGGCACTTCCGCCGGTTGGCGATGCTCGACAGCTTGACCGACACCACCGTCAGCCGCGAAGTGCCGCCGACGCTGGCGCAAACCCTCACTCGCGGGGCCAGTAGCGACGCTCAATCCTTGCTCGACCAGCTCGGCAGCCACAACGACGGCCTGACCGATGCCCAGGCGGCAGCGCTGCGTCAGCGCCATGGCCTCAACGAAGTCGAGCACGAACAACCTCTGCCGTGGTGGGTGCATCTGTGGCACTGCTACAAAAACCCGTTCAACCTGCTGCTGACCTTGCTGGCGTTCATCTCGTGGCTGACCGAGGACATGAAAGCGGCCACGGTTATCTTCTCGATGGTGGTGCTATCGACCCTGCTGCGGTTCTGGCAGGAAGCGCGCTCCAATCAGGCGGCCGATGCGCTCAAGGCCATGGTCAGCAACACCGCAACGGTGCTTCGTCGCGCTCACGATGACGCTGATTTTGCGCAGACAACCAGCCGGTCCCGACGCCTCGAACTGCCGATCAAGCAACTGGTGCCCGGGGATGTGATCGTGTTGTCAGCGGGCGACATGATCCCCGCCGATTGCCGCGTGCTCAGCGCCAAGGACCTGTTCGTCAGCCAGGCCGCCATGACGGGCGAATCCATGCCCGTGGAGAAATTTCCCCGCCGCCAAGGCACTCAACCGGACACCCCGCTAGACCTTGAAAACGTCCTGTTCATGGGAACCAACGTAGTGTCCGGTGCGGCGACCGGCGTGATCCTCACCACCGGCAATCACACCTATTTCGGGGCGCTGGCCCAGCGTGTCAGCGCCACCGACCGTGCGCCGACTGCGTTTCAGTCCGGGGTGAACAAGGTCAGCTGGCTGCTGATTCGTTTCATGTTCGTGATGGCGCCGCTGGTGCTGTTCATCAACGGCTTCACCAAGGGCGACTGGATGCAGGCGCTGCTGTTCGCACTGTCCATCGCGGTCGGGCTGACCCCGGAAATGCTGCCAATGATCGTCACCTCCACCTTGGCCAAGGGGGCGGTGTTCCTGTCGCGCAAGAAGGTCATCGTCAAGCGTCTGGATGCCATTCAGAACTTCGGCGCTATGGACGTGCTGTGTACGGACAAGACCGGCACGTTGACCCAGGACAAGATTTTCCTGGCACGCCATGTCGATGTCTGGGGCGATGAATCTGACGATGTGCTGGAAATGGCCTACCTCAACAGCTACTACCAGACCGGCCTTAAAAACCTGCTGGACGTGGCGGTGCTGGAGCATGTTGAGGTCCATCGCGAACTGCAAGTGGGCACGGCGTTTCGCAAGATCGATGAAGTGCCGTTCGACTTCAATCGGCGCCGGATGTCGGTCGTGGTGGCTGAACAGGGACATCCGCACCTGCTGGTGTGCAAGGGCGCGCTGGAAGAAGTGCTTAGCGTCTGCACCCGCGTGCGCCATGGCGAAGACGAAGAGGTGCTAAGCGATGTATTGCTGGAACGCATTCTCGACGTGACGGCTGCTTTCAATGAAGAGGGCCTGCGCGTTGTCGCCGTGGCTGCGCGTTCAATGGAGGCCGGTCGTGAGACTTATGGCCTGGCCGATGAAAGCGACATGACGCTGATCGGTTACGTGGCGTTTCTTGATCCGCCCAAAGAAAGCACCGCGCCTGCGCTCAAGGCATTGGCCGAGCATGGCATTGCGGTGAAAGTGCTGACCGGCGACAACGAGCGCGTGACCGTGAAGATCTGCCGAGAAGTGGGCCTGGAGCGCCAAGGGTTGCTGCTGGGCGGCGATATCGAGCGCATGAGCGATGTAGAACTGGCGGTGGCGGTGGAAACCACCAACGTCTTCGCCAAACTCACACCGTCTCACAAAGAACGCATCGTGCGTCTGCTCAAGGCCAACGGGCATGTGGTGGGTTTCATGGGTGACGGTATCAACGACGCCCCGGCCTTGCGCACGGCGGACATCGGTATTTCGGTGGACAGCGCGGTGGACATCGCCAAAGAGGCTGCCGACATCATTCTGCTGGAGAAAAGCCTGATGGTGCTGGAGGAGGGCGTACTCGAGGGGCGCAGGACATTCGCCAACATGCTCAAGTACATCAAGATGACCGCCAGCTCCAACTTCGGCAACGTGTTCTCGGTGCTGGTGGCCAGTGCGTTCATCCCGTTTCTGCCGATGCTGCCGATGCATCTGCTGGTGCAAAACCTGCTTTACGACATTTCGCAGATTGCCATCCCGTTCGATAACGTCGACGACGAGCTGCTGAAAAAACCGCAGCGCTGGCAGCCTTCGGAAGTGGGGCGTTTCATGCTGTTTTTCGGGCCGATCAGTTCGATCTTCGACATCAGCACATTCGCGATCATGTGGTACGTATTCGGCGCGAACACGCCTGAGCATCAGACGCTGTTTCAGTCTGGCTGGTTTGTCGTCGGGCTGCTCACGCAAACCCTGGTGGTGCACATGATCCGCACTCCGAAGATCCCGTTCCTGCAGAGCCGCGCGGCCATGCCGTTGATGGTGATGACCGGGATGATCATGGCGGTGGGGGTTTTCCTGCCGATGGGGCCGTTTGCGCACTACTTCAAATTGCAGGCACTGCCGCCGCTGTATTTCGTCATCTTGCCGGTGATCTTGCTGGGGTATGTCGCGCTGACGCAGGCGGTGAAGGGGTTTTATGTGCGGCGGTTTGGGTGGCAGTGATGAAACGCCACCCGTTGTAGGAGCGCGCTTGCCCGCGATTTGCGGTGCGTAAGACACATTTACGTCTCTGACGCACCGCAATCGCGGGCAAGCGCGCTCCTACAAATGAGGACTGTGTTACCGCACCAACGCCAACGCCACGCCTTGCCCACCACCAATGCACAGCGTCGCCAGGCCCTTCTTGGCGTCGCGCTTGATCATTTCGTGCAACAGGGTCACCAGCACGCGGCAGCCCGACGCACCGATCGGGTGGCCGATGGCAATCGCGCCGCCGTTGACGTTGACTTTGTTCATGTCCCAGCCCAGCTCTTTACCCACCGACAGCGATTGCGCCGCAAAGGCTTCGTTGGCTTCGATCAGGTCGAGTTCTTCCAGCGACCAGCCGGCCTTGTCCAGGCAGCGGCGTGTCGCGCTTACCGGGCCGATGCCCATGATGGCCGGATCGACACCGGCGTTGGCGTAAGCCGCGATGCGCGCCAACACCGGCAAGCCCAATTCTTCTGCTTTTGCAGCGCTCATGAGGATTACTGCCGCAGCCCCATCATTGAGCGACGAGGCATTGCCCGCTGTCACGGTGCCGTCTTTCTTGAAAGCAGGTTTGAGTTTGGCCAGCGATTCGGCGGTGGTGCCGGCGCGAGGCTGTTCATCGGTGGCGAACGACAGCGGGTCGCCCTTGCGCTGAGGAATCAGGATCGGGGTGATTTCATCGACGAAACGCCCCGCTTCAACGGCGGCGGTGGCTTTCTGCTGCGAGGACGCTGCAAACACGTCTTGCGCTTCACGGCTGATGTCGTACTTTTCCGACAGGTTCTCGGCGGTGATGCCCATGTGGTAATCGTTGAACGCATCCCACAAACCGTCGCTGATCATCGTGTCGATCATGGTCGCGTGGCCCATGCGCAGGCCGGTGCGTGCGCCGGGCATGACGTAGTTGGACAGGCTCATGTTTTCCTGGCCGCCCGCGATGATGATGTCGGCGTCACCGCAGCGAATCGCTTGTGTCGCCAGATGCAGCGCTTTCAGACCCGAGCCGCAGACCTTGTTCAGGGTCATGGCCGGAACGGCAAAGGGCAGACCTGCTTTGATCGATGCCTGGCGCGCAGGGTTTTGCCCGGCGCCTGCGGTTAGTACCTGGCCCATGATCACTTCGTCGACAAGCGATCCGTCGAGACCGGTCTGAGCCAGCAATTGACGGATGACGGCAGCACCCAGATCAACCGCAGGAATATTGGCCAGAGATCCTTGGAAACTGCCGACCGCGGTGCGGGTGGCGGCAACGATAACGACGTCTTGCATGGTACGAATCCTCACTGTTATTGGTTTCGCGCCGAGGCCGTCGGGGCTGCATAAAAATCGAGCAGCGGGTCTGGGCGCCGTAATCAAGGGCGCACATGGTGGCATGAATGGGGCCCGAAGCTTAAACCCTTTGTCGCCTGCTCAGCTGGCGCCATTCTCCAGTTCGCCCACGATCACCACTTTGCTTTTGGGCAGCGTCCGATCCTGAATCCGCTCCAGCAACATGCTGACTGCGCTGCTGCCAGCCAGCGATGCATCGTGGGCAATGCAGGCGATGGGGATACCGAAGATGTCACCGAAAGGCAGCCGATCGATCCCGCAAATGGTGACGTCCTCGTGGCTGATTTTCTGATCACGCAGGGCTTTCATCGCGCCTAGGGTGATTAACTGATTGAAACCGAAAATCGCATCGGGTCGGGGTTGGTCGCGCAGATAGCGCAGCGTGCTCTGATAGGAGGGTTCCAGGGTGTAATCCCCGGCAAAGACATGCAGCTGCACCTTTTTACCGGTTTCGGCCAGCGCCGCTTTTACGCCTTTGAGTCGCTCCTCGGAGATGCGCGAGTGCGCAGGGCCGGTCAATACCAGCAGCCGCTGCATGTCCGGATTTTGAGCCAGCAGGTAGCGCGCGCCGTTCAAGCCGCTGTGGTAGTTGTCCAGCACCACATGGCTGAACGGGCTGTCCTGCAACGCCCGATCCAGTTGCACAACCGGCATGTCGCCATTACTCAAGCGTGAGAGATACCCCGGCTGGTATTCGGGCTCGTCCGATACCGGTGAAAGCACGATCCCGGCCACGCGATAACTGAGCAGCGTGTCCACCGCCTTGCTTTCCAGCTCTTCGGAGCCGTCGGTGTCGACCAGCATGATGGTATAGCCATGCTTTTTCGCTTCTCGCGAAATGGCCTTGATCATCTCGCTGTAGAAAGGGTTATCCACCGACGCTGTGATCACGCCGATGATCATGCTTTCACTGCGCTTGAGGCTGCGGGCGAACGCGTTCGGTACGTAATCCAGTTCCTGAGCCACCTCAAGAATGCGCGCCAGGGTGGCCGGTTTGACGAGATCGGGCTTGTTCAGCGCGCGGGACACAGTCACCGGCGTCATGTTCACGCGGCGGGCGATGTCAGTAATGGTGACGGGGGTTTTCTTGGTCATGGGCGGCTGGCTGCCTGAAATCGAAATAACATGCGGGGCAGTCACTTTCGTTATGTTGTTGCGCAAGGCTAGCACGCTGACGGGATTTTCGGCTTCGCTGCCTGCTGAAATGTCATCGTTAACAGCGTGCACCTTCGGTTGTGTAAATTTATTTCCAGATTTGCGCCGACATCCGTTGATAATGGCCGCCCCGTTTTCAACTTCTCAGGGAGACCCCATGACACAGGCCGCTTCATCTTCAACGCGCGATTTTTTTCTGGTGGCGTGCGCGCTGTTGATTGCCATGGTGGGCACGACGCTGCCGACGCCGCTGTATGCGATCTACCAGCAACGCCTTGGCTTCGATGCGAGTTGGGTGACGATCATCTTTTCTATTTATGCAGCTGGCGTGATCGCGGCGCTGCTGGCAGTGGGGAGCTGGTCGGATCAATTGGGGCGCAAACCGCTGCTGTGCGTGGGCCTGTTGATGGGGGCAATCAGTGCGGTGGTGTTTCTGTACACAGACTCTATCGCTGGCCTGTTGATCGGTCGGCTGTTTTCCGGGTTTTCTGCGGGGATCATGACTGGTACTGCCACCGTTGCGGTGATTGAGCTGGCGCCCAAGCGCTGGAGCAAGCGCGCGACGCTGATCGCCACCGCCGCGAACATGTTTGGACTGGGGCTTGGCCCGCTGCTGGCCGGGATCACTTCGCAATACCTTCCAGACCCGCTGCATCTTATTTTCTACATACACCTGGCGTTTTTGCTGTTGGCAGCGATCGGCGTCTTGTCGGCTCGTGAAACCGTGACTCGGCCTGAGACGCTGCACCTGAGTATTCAGAAACCATCGATTCCGGCTTCTGTGCGCAGCGTGTTCATTCCCGCGTCGATTGCCGGGCTGGCAGGCTTCAGCGTCGCCGGGTTGTTCACCAGTATGGTGCCGTCGCTGATGATTCAAGTGATGGGGCAAACCAGCGGGCTGCTGATTGGCGCGGTGATCGGCCTGTTCTTTGTGGCATCTGTGGTGGGGCAGGCTTCGCTGCAATGGTTACCGGCGCAGCGGCACATGACACTGGGTTGTCTGGCGTTGATCGTCGGCATGATTTGCCTGTGCTTGAGCATTCTTACGACGCAGGTGCTGTTGCTGGTACTGGCAGGCTTTGTTGCCGGGATGGGGCAGGGCATGATTTTCCGCGCGGGCATGGGCGCGGTGAGTGCGAAGAGTCCGCCGGATCATAAAGCGGCGGTGACCTCCGCTTACTTCGTGGTGATGTACATCTCGATTTCCGTCCCTGTCATTGCTGTGGGCTTTAGTGTTCATACGTTTGGTTTGCGTCACGTGGGCGAGTTCTTCGCCTCGCTCGTTGCAGTGATCGCATTGCTGGCGATGATCAGCATGAAGCGTGTGCAGGCGCGGCAGAACGCCGCTTCGGCTCAGGGGTAATCGAACAGCATGAAAATCGGCCTGATTTCCGACACCCATGGTCTGTTGCGACCGCAAGCGCTGAGCGCTTTGCAGGGTTGTGATCAGATCATCCACGGCGGCGACATCGGCAAGCCGGAAATCCTCGACGCGTTAGGTGCCATCGCGCCGTTGACGGTGGTGCGCGGCAACAACGACACCGACGATGCCTGGGCCAGCGATGTGCCGTATGAGGCTATGTTACGGGTGGGCGGGGTGGCGATTTATGTCACGCACATCCTGGCCGATGTACCGGTGACTCTGCCAGCAGATGTCCGCGTGGTGGTCACCGGGCATTCGCATAAACCGTTGCAGCAGATGCGGCATGGCGTGTTGTTCATCAACCCGGGCAGCGCCGGGCCGCGGCGTTTCAAGCTGCCGATTACAGTGGGAATGTTGCACATCGAGGGTGAGGACGTACGGGGCGAGTTGATTGAGTTGGTGCTGGATTAACTCACCCAGGTTGGCCTGGCCCCTCGTCCAATTGCCGCGATGGTGTGTTGGACGCCAATCCCGTGGGAGCGGACTCGTCCGCGAAGGCTATACGTCAGGCGCAACAAATGCGTTGAATGTACTGGCCTCTTCGCGGACGAGTCCGCTCCCACAGTTATCTGCTTATTCCGTTAAATCAGTGATCGACCCGCTGCTTCGCACGCCGCACGGGTTTACTTCGCGATCGGGTCCAGCCCGCTGGTCTTGACTGCCGCCGCCGCTGCGCTCGATCCCAGGTAATCCACCAGCGCTTTGGCCTGTTCCGGGTGCTTGCTCTGGGTGACGACGCCCGCCGAATAAAGGGTCATCTGCTGGGCTTGATCGGGGATCAGACCGATGATGTCGATGCCTTCAACCGGTTTGAGCTCGCTCAGTTGCTGAAAGCCAATATCAGCGTCGCCACGGGCCACCACTGCACCCACCGGCTCTGCCGGGATCATGTGGCTCTTGTCCTTGATTCGGTCAGCGATATGCATTTGATTGAACAACACGCGTGACAGGTAAACACCGCTGGCGCTGTCGGAATAAGCGATGCTTTTGGCGTTCAGCAACGTGTCCTTGAACGCTTCCATGGTGCTGATATCCGGTTTTGGCGCGCCGTGTCGCACGGCCATGGCGATGTAGGATTTGCCAATATCGACACGGGTTTTCGGATCGACCTGGCCGTCCTTGATCAATTTGTCCAGCGCCGAGCCCACCATCAGCACCACGTCGGCAGGCTCACGGCGGGCCAGACGGTTAGGAATCGCCTGAGGTGTGGCACCCATCGATGGCGCCACTTCCGGGATCAACTTCACACCGACTCTTTGCTCGTACTCAGGGCTGATGGCTTGAAAAGCGCCCATGATCCCACCGGAACTGAGCACGATCAGCTGTACGGGCGCAGGTGCGGTGGCGGCATGGACGAAGGCGGCAGGGACGAGGGAGACAGCGGCAGACAGCAGATAAGGCAGGACTTTTTTCATGAATATGAACCCGGCAATGATGAAGATAATTCTGAATAAGAAGATGAAAACAGCGCGGGCAGTATGTGGGAAAAGGACGCCGAGTAAATCCCTTTCTTGAGTACGTCAGGTATGTCTAGCGCAGATACCGTTGCACGATCGCGATGATTTCTTTCAGGATTGCTTCGTCAGCCAGTAACGGATATTGCCTGAGGAGTTTGTTGCTGACGTGTTCTCCAGATTGATGGATGGAGCGGATTATTCGGTCAATGTCCGCATCCGGGCCTTCCACAATATTTTTGATCGCCTCGCGCAGCAGATAGTGATCACGAAGAATGCTCGCTTCATCACGCATCTCCTTATCGACGGTCTGGCGAATCACACGTGCCATGTATTCGCCGTGGGAGGTCATGTCGATATACCGCCACGCAGGCCCGGTCACGTCGTACCCTTCGTACTTCAGGTTTGACTCGACACCGTCCTGGTATTTCACATACTCATCGAAATGCACCTCGCTTTCGATGGCCTGCATCAAAGGCCGGGAAAACTCGTCAAGCACCTGATCGTAGTTTTGCGGACGAAGACTGTGATCTTGCATAACCGCCGATACAGGGAGGATGTAGGGCGCGGGAAGGTAGTGATCTCGTCGCAATATGTCGTTCACCAGAAAGCGTGAGATACGACCGTTGCCGTCGCTGAGTGGGTGTATATAAACGAATCCAAATGAAATCGCCGCAGCTCTCAAGATCGACGATCTGCCACGGGTTTTTTTCTCGAAATTCATGAGCCCGTTGAGCATGCCTTCAACCTGCTGCCAGCCCGGCGCCAGGTAATGCAAAACGTTCTGGAACCCTCGCGTCTGCCCAACAAATACCGGGGACTTTCGAATACCGTAGGACAGCGCCCTTGGACCCAAAATCGCCTGTTGAATTGACTCAATCTGATCAGCACTCAGCGGCGGCTGGCCCTGACCGCAGCGTTGCTCCATGACAGCAGCGAAGCGTTTGATGCGGTCGACTTTTTGTTCTTCATGCTCAATGGCAAAACTGGATTTACTTTCCTTGATGGTCAGCCAAACGGCGCTGCGCAACAGAGTGTCTGGTCCGAACTCGACCCCAAGCAGCGCAAGTGCTGCATCCAGATCGTATTGAATAAGCTCGGTCAGGGCGGGAGTGATCCGGATCATCGGACAAAATGCAGGGGTGCCGGGTAGATTGTCGACGATTCGCCAGCGAGTGTTTCGCGAAGGATTGACGCTGGTCAGGTAGAGCTTCTCGTCCAGCAAGGGGACATAGTTGCCTTTGTTCAAATCATCACGAGCTAATGTTTTTTGAGTCAGCCATTCGTACAGAAAGCAGGCTTTTCGAGCATATTGCCCGGTGGGTTCCGCATCAATCCAATGCTCAAGCTCGGCAGGATCAAGCGTTGAGAATAATCTCGCCAGACACTCCAGGTGGATAGGCTCGCGCTTAAACGCAAAAGTAAGATGCTCGCTCAGGATGGGGCCTGGCTGATATTGGGCGGGGAAGGTTTGTTCTGTAACGCCGTCGGAGGTGACGTCTTTACGGCTGCTGCCGATGTGGCTGCGGACCTTTAACGGCTGGCAGAGTGCAACGCGGTAGGTGTGAGTCAGCCATGCATAGCCTGCAAGATTGCTCATCGGAGCCTCTCAAAACCGTTAAGTACTCGCCATTATTATTAAAAAAACAACTTACGTCCTCAAAATGATTAAAAAGTACCTGCGCCGGGCATCGAAACCCAGCGCAGGTAGCAAGATCAAACTTTGAAATGACTCACCAGCATTTGCAGCTGATTACCCAGACGAGCGAGTTCGACGCTGGAGGCGGCGGTTTCTTCGCTGGCGGCGGCGGTCTGTTCGGAGACGTCGCGCACATTGAGGATACTGCGGCTGATCTCTTCGGCCACCGAGCTTTGCTGTTCGGCTGCGGCGGCGATTTGCTGGTTCATCGCCTGAATGTTGGAAACGGTCTGGGTGATGCTGTTGAGCGATGTACCGGCTTTGCGGGTCAGGGCGACGCTGCTGTCGGTCAGGGTACGACTGCTTAGCATGATGTCCGACACCTGCCGCGTACCGTTCTGCAGACCAGCCACCAGCCCTTCGATTTCTTCGGTGGACTGCTGAGTGCGCTGGGCCAGGCCCCGGACCTCATCGGCCACTACCGCAAAACCACGACCGGCCTCACCGGCACGGGCCGCCTCGATGGCAGCATTCAGTGCTAGCAGGTTGGTTTGTTGCGCGACGGCCTTGATCACGTCCATGACTTTGCCGATCTTGTCGCTTTCCTGCTCCAGCACGGTCATCGCTTCAGTCGAACGGCCGACTTCATTGGCCAGCTTCTCGATCTGGGCAATGGCTTCGCCGACAACCTTATCGCCGTCGCGCGCCTGTTGATCGGCAGCGGATGCGGCAACCGAGGCCTGCTCGGCGTTGCGCGCGACTTCTTGCACAGTGGCTGACATCTCGTGCATCGCGGTGGCAACCTGATCGGTTTCAACCTTCTGGCTGTTAACGCCAGCGCTGGTCTGTTCGGTAACGGCTGACAACTCCTCGGCCGCGCTGGCGATTTGGGTAACGCTGTCGCGGATGCCGCCGATCAAGTCACGCAAGGTCGCGCCCATGCGCTGAATGCCTTGTTGCAGCACGCCGATTTCGTCGCGGCGTGTGACCACCAGCGTCTGTGACAGATCACCAGATGCGATGCGATCTACCACCGCCAGGGTCTGCTGCAACGGACGGGTGATTTGTCGCGTAATGATTAGCGCCGCCAGCGTGCCGAAAATCAGCGCCAGCAAGGTTGTGCCAATCTGCAGGTTGCGGGCGTTCTGGCTGTCCTGATCACGCAGGCTTTGCTGAAGATCGTGCAGCTCGCCGTTGAGTTTGACGATAGCTGCGCCCTCATCGGTCATTTCTGTGCGGGCAGCCACAATCTGGCTGTTGGCGGCCTGGAAACCCTGCACCGAGGTGCGGTAGTTCAGCAGCGAGGCCTCCAGTTGCTTGAGTCGATCGGCCTGGGTATCGGCGAATGCAGCCTTGAGCGGCGCCATGCCGCTGATCGCGGTTTCCAGCTGACGCAGTGCGGTCTCTTCTGTCTTGGCGTTCGGGCTGGCGGTGAAGCCACGCACTTCGTAACGCACCAGCATCAGGTCTTCTTTGGCCTTGATGATTGCCTGGTATTGCGCGAACCGGCGCTCGTCGGTCGCATCGAGACGCACGACATCATCGTTAATGACGTTGATAAGCTCCGCGCCTTTGACGGCATTGACGCCCATTTCGGCGCGAACGTTGGTGCTGGTGCGATAGCCGTCGCGCATCTTGTCCAGCGACTTTTGATAGGCACCCGTCTGTTCAGCCAACGCGTTGAGCGGCTTGAGGTTAAGCGGATTGGTAAAGCGAGCCAGCAGCGATTGCTGCAGGGCCTTGTAGCCGTCCATCGCGTTCTGTACGGCCTGGGCTGCGGTGTCATCGCCATTGGCAATCATGTACTGCAGGCGGGTCACGCGCAGTTTGGTCAGTTGATCGCTGAGGTCGGAGATGTCGTTCATCCGCTCACTGCGTTCAATCAGGCTGCCCAGACTGGTCCAGCCGGTCACTGCAAGCAGGGCAGTAAAGAACAATACGACGCCAAAGCCGAGCGCCAATTTCATGTTGACGCTGATGTTTGCAAACCAGCTATTCATCCAAAACCTCCAGTGTTTCAATTTTTTAAATCAAGCGGCTGGAAGGTTGTTCTTGTTCAAGCCAGCAGAGTGTTCACGTCTTCATGGCTATCGGCTGGGGTTTGAATATCTGAATGCGCGCCGTCAGAAATTAGCGCGTCAAATTTCAAGGCATGAGCTTCAACGCTGCAATGGGTCGACGTGACCGAGGGCCCAGCGTTTTTAAAAAAAAGCAGGTCCAGCAATCGGTGGGCTCAAATGCTGCGAATTCATCACCCATATCCCCTGCGATTCATCGCACTTATTGCTGCAACCCATGCTCGGCAAATACTGGCGTCAACATTCCAATGGCAAATGTATCAGGGATGAAATAATTCAACTGTTTGCCTATCGCTGAACAAAATAACGTGTGCACTGGCCGCCCTCTCAAGCCTCACCGATCAAGATTCCACGGACCAGCAAGGATGTCGCGTTATGAAACCTGCTCAGCGATTTACGACACTTGATAGCTTTAGAGGAGTCTGCGCGCTCCTGGTGGTTTTTTATCATCTGCACGTTGTAGGTTCGTTCACCGAGCTCCCTTTCTTTCGCCACGCCGAAGTCTTGCTCAACTTCTTCTTTGTGCTCAGCGGTTTTGTGTTGGCGCACACCTACGGCATGAAGGCCCATCTGACGTTCAAGTCGTTTTTCATCTCACGGGTGTTCCGTCTCTATCCTCTGCACCTTGTGATGCTGGCGGTGTTCATCACATTTGAGCTGGTACGCTGGACGGCCTACAAAAAGGGTTTTTATTTTAATAACGTCCCGTTCACCGGCCTTTTTGCGCCGTCGGAAATCTTGCCCAATCTGCTGCTGGTCCAGGCCTGGACCACACTGACTGAAACCATGTCGTTCAACTATCCGTCCTGGACCATCAGCATCGAGTTCTACATATACATGCTGTTTGGCGGCTTGTGCATGTTCGCGATGAAGACGCGATTTGCGCTGTTCGCCTGCGTGTCGTTGATCGCGTTTGGGGTGATTTTCAGCGGTAGCGACTTGCTGGTAGAACGTGCGCTGCAAGGGCTCTCGTGCTTTTTTGCCGGCAACGTGACTTACGTGGCTTATCTGCAAATTCGCGACAAATTTGTACCGACGTTGTGGCTGATGACCGTTTTGGAATGCGTGCTGATGTACGCCACGTACGTGATCGTCATGAATGATTTCGAATACCGCTCTCCCATCGGCGGCCTGTTCTTCTGCGGGCTGGTGCTACTGTTCGCCTTTGAAGGCGGGCTGGTGTCGACGTTTCTAAAGACGAGCTTTTTCGTGCTGTTGGGCAAGCTGTCGTATTCGATCTACATGACTCACGCCGCCTTATTGTTCTGCTTGTCGACGGTGTTCATCGTGGCGCAAAAATTCACGGGCCAAGAACTGGCGCCGATGATTAACGGGCAACGGTTCATGGACACCGGATCGCTGTGGGCCAATAACTTGATGGTCGTGGCCGTCGTGATCGCCGCGTTAGGCATTGCCGCACTGGCGCACAAGTACATCGAGATGAAGGGGTATGAGTTGGGCAAACGGATCACCGGCGTCAGTGCGGCGAAGGCCAGGGCTGCGCAGATTCCACAGGACGCCCCGGCAATCAAGCAACGGCTGGATCGCATCGCCTGAGCATGAGCGGTCGCGCGCGATTCAATCGCGCCGCAGCCACTCCAACATCCCAAGACCGGCTGCTCGTCCACTGGCAAAACAGCCTGTGAGCAAGTAGCCGCCCGTTGGGGCCTCCCAGTCGAGCATTTCACCGGCGCAGAATACCCCCGGCAATGTGGTGAGCATCGAGCGCTGGTCCAAAGCCTCAAAAGGCACACCACCAGCAGTACTGATGGCTTCGTCCAGAGGGCGCGGTTTGATCAGCGTCAGCGGCAACGCTTTTAGCGCCTGCGCCAGCAACATCGGGTCAGCGAACGCGCTGGCTGGCGCCAACTCTCGCAGCAACGCTGCTTTCGCGCCGTCGAGGTTCAGCTGGCTGTGCAAATGCTTGGACATCGAACGCGAACCACGGGGTTTGCTCAGGGCTTTTTCGACATCGCCAAGCGCTTTACCGGGCAGCAGATCGACTTCAACCGTGGCTGAGCCCTGTCGGTTGATCGCCCCACGAATCTGCGCTGACAACGCGTAAATCAGGCTGCCTTCCACGCCGGTTTCGGTGATCACGCATTCGCCCAATCGCAGGGAGTGGCCTTGCAGGCCGATGGCGATGTTCTTGAGCGGCGCACCCGCAAACTTGCTGCGCAGCAGCTCGCTCCAAGATGCGACCTCGAAACCGCAGTTGGCGGCTTGCAACGGTGCGAGTGGGATGCCTCGCGCTTTTAGCAGTTCAAACCACGCGCCGTTGGAACCTAATCGCGGCCAACTGGCGCCGCCCAAAGCGAGCAACGTAGCGGCGGGGGCGATGGACAGTTCGCCACCAGGGCTGTCGATCAGCAGACTGCCGTCGTCGTTCCAGCCCAACCACCGATGGCGGGTGTGGATAACCACGCCGCCGTCACGCAGACGCTTGAGCCAGGCGCGCAACAGCGGAGCGGCTTTCATGTCGGTGGGAAAGACCCGGCCTGAGCTGCCGATGAACGTCTCGATTCCGAGCTTGTGAATCCATTGGCACAGATCGTCAGCGCCGAAGCCACGCAGTAGCGGCGCAATCATCGGCGCGCGCTCGGCGTACCGCGACACAAACGCTGGATAAGCCTCGGAATGGGTGATGTTCATACCGCCAACCCCTGCCAGCAGGAACTTGCGACCTACCGAGGGCATGCCGTCATAGACATCCACTTTGACGCCTGCCTGACTCAGCACTTCGGCCGCCATCAGGCCAGTAGGGCCACCGCCGATAATGGCGACTGATTGAGAAGTTGAGGTGGCTGTCGAGGTCATGGCGAGCAGGAACTGGCGAAGAAGGTCGCGCATTCTACCCGACGCTCAAGGCAAACGAGTGACCTGTGGACAACTATTGAGCAAAAAACGTACAGGTCGCGCCAAGCCCCGCGTTTGCGGGCGGTTACCGTGTTGCACTCAGGTTATCCACAGGCCGCTCCACAGCGGATGTGGGTAACTAACGACGGACCTGTAGGAGCGCGCTTGCCCGCGATAGGGTCTTCAGAATCCAGCCATCTTTATCGTGTGTAGAATCTTTCGCGGGCAAGCGCGCTCCTACAAGAGAGTGGCTTGCGAACCTACAACCCCTCCGACACCCAAACCCGCTGCGCACTGTGATGCAGGATGCCGTGTCGTCGTGCCAGTGCTTCGCGGTCTTTGCTGTATCCGCCGCCAATCACGCCCATCACCGGGATGTTGCGGCCCAGGCAATGGCGCAATACCGCCTCATCCCGCCGGGCGACGCCCTGGTCTGTCAGCTGCAGGTAGCCCAGCGCGTCATCCTTGTGTACATCCACGCCTGCGTCATACAGCACCAGATCCGGTTGATAAAACGGCAGCAGGTAATTGAGAGTTTCATCCACGACTTTCAAATACTCATCGTCGCCCATGCCCATGGGCAGCGGGATGTCCCAATCGCTTTGCGCCTTGCGCGCGGGGAAGTTTTTTTCACAGTGCAGCGACACAGTGATCGCCTCGTCTGTGTCCGCCAGAATGCGCGCCGTGCCGTCGCCCTGGTGCACATCGCAGTCGAAGATCAGGACCCGATCAACGCGACCGCTCTGCAACAGGAATTGGCTGATCACCGCCAGATCATTAAAAATGCAGAATCCTGCGGGGTAGTCGTAATGGGCGTGGTGCGTTCCGCCGGCCAAATGGCAGGCCATACCGTGTTGCAGCGCTTTTTCTGCCGTCAGCAGCGACCCGCCTACTGCACGCACCGTTCTGCGTGCCAGATCCTCGCTCCATGGCAAGCCGAGACGGCGTTGATCTTCGCGGGAAAGATCGCCATCCATGTACCGGCGGATGTAGGAAGGGTCATGTGCGAGCGCCAGAATCTCCCTCGGACAAACCTCCGGGCGAAACAATTGAGCATCTGTGGTCAAGCCGGTGTCGATAAGGTGGTCGTGAAGCAAACGGAACTTGTCCATCGGAAAACGATGATCCGCCGGGAAGTCCGGGCTGTAGTCTTCGTGGTAGATGAGCGGCAGGGACATGATGTTTACGAGTGCGGATTGAACGGCGATCTTGCCAGTAATGCCGGGCGCCGCACAGCCTTTAACGCCGTGGCTCGCAAAGCGCTGGCGAGTCGATCACAGGCTGGGATGGGAGATGTCGATGGAGCCGATACTTGAGCTCAACAGCGCACGCTTGTTGATGCGTCAATGGCGAGATGATGATTTGCCCGCCTTTGCACTCATGTGCGCGGACCCGCAGGTCATGAAGTTTTTCCCCAACGCCATGAGCCGCCTCGACAGCGCCAAGCTGATTGGGCGTATTCGCGGGCATTTTGCCGAATATGGCTTCGGCTTGTGGGCTCTTGAGCGCAAGGACACGGGTCAATTTATCGGCTTCACCGGGCTGTGCGTCGTGGGTTTCGACGCCCATTTCACCCCGGCGGTGGAAATCGGCTGGCGCCTGGCGCGTGAACACTGGGGGCTGGGATTTGCCAGCGAAGCGGCGTGGACTGCGATGGGCTGCGGCTTCGAGCATCTGGATCTGGACGAAATCGTATCGTTCACGGCGGTCAACAATCAGCCGTCGCAGAAGGTCATGCAGGCCATCGGCATGCACAATAATCCGGACGACGACTTCGCACATCCCAACCTGCCAGACGGCCATCCGCTGAAACCGCACGTGCTGTATCGGATCAATCGTCAGCAATGGCTCGCCACGCTGTAATCACGATCAATCCCTTCCACGCTGCGCGAGAATCGGACTACAAACCCCTGTATCATTTCGCCCAATCCGTCCTGCAAACAACGCGGATCGCCGCCACTCGATGTGCGCGGCGTTGTTTTATGCGGGATATTTTCATGTGTGAGGAACCCCCAATGAGCCAAGTGCTGGATGATCTGGTGTCGCTGCTGAGCCTGGAACCGATTGAAGAAAACCTCTTCCGCGGGCGCAGCCAGGACCTTGGTTTTCGCCAGCTGTTCGGCGGGCAGGTGTTGGGACAGTCACTGTCAGCGGCCAGTCAAACGGTTGAAGAAGCGCGCCACGTTCACTCTTTGCACGGCTACTTTCTGCGCCCGGGCGATGCGCTGTTGCCGGTGGTGTATCAAGTGGACCGAGTGCGGGACGGCGGCAGCTTCAGCACCCGTCGCGTGACGGCCATTCAGAAGGGGCATCCGATTTTCACGTGCAGCGCGTCGTTTCAATACGACGAAGCGGGTTTTGAACATCAGAGCCAAATGCCTGACGTAGTGGGGCCGGAAAACCTGCCCTCCGAGCTTGAGCTGATGCGCCAGCGCGAGCACCTGATTCCCGAGCACATGAAAGACAAGTTGCTCTGCCCCAAGCCCATCGAATTTCGCCCGGTGACCAAAAAAGATCCTTACAACCCGGTGCCCGGCGATCCGGTGCAGTACATCTGGTTTCGCGCCGATGGCACGTTGCCGGACATCCCCGCGCTGCACAAATACCTGCTCGCTTACGCGTCGGACTTCAACCTGCTGACCACCTCGCTCGGCCCCCACGGCAAGACGGTGTGGCAGAAAGACATGCAAATCGCCAGTCTCGATCATTCGTTGTGGTTTCACGGCGACCTGCGCGCGGACGAGTGGCTGCTCTACGCGATGGACAGCCCATGGGCTGGCAATTCCCGTGGTTTTTCCCGTGGGAGCGTTTATAACCGCGCCGGACAACTGGTGGCGTCGGTCAGTCAGGAAGGTCTGATTCGCCATCGCAAGGATTGGGCATGAGCCTGAGCCAGTTGCGCCATTGGGTGTTCGACATGGACGGCACGCTGACCATCGCCGTGCATGACTTTCCGGCGATCAAGCGCGCGCTGGACATCCCTCTTGAAGACGACATCCTCACCCATCTTGCAGCGCTGCCCACCGACGTTAGTGCGGCCAAACACGCGTGGCTGCTTGAGCACGAACGTGAACTGGCGCTGGGCTCGCGGCCTGCCGTTGGTGCTGTGGACCTGGTGCGCGAGCTGGCGGCGCGAGGTATTCGACTGGGCATTCTGACCCGCAATGCCCGCGAGCTTGCGCATGTGACGCTTGAGGCGATTGGTCTTGCCGATTGCTTTGCGGTCGAGGACGTACTGGGCCGCGACGAAGCGCCACCCAAGCCAGATCCTGGCGGTTTATTGAAGTTGGCGAACGCCTGGAGTGTCGAGCCGTCGCAGATGGTCATGGTCGGGGATTATCAATTCGACCTGGCCTGCGGACGGGCGGCGGGCACGCAGACCGTGCTGGTTAACCTGCCGAACAATCCCTGGCCGGAGCTGACGGATTGGCATGCACAGGATTGTCTGGCGCTCAGATCAATGATCAACGCATGACCTGCACGGCTGCGCATTCGATTGTAGGAATGCGCTTGTCCGCGAACGATTCATCAGACGCCAAAAATGCATTGATACTTTTGACGTTTTCGCGGGCAAGCGCGCTCCTACAGGATTCAGGCGCTAAGGCCTGAACAACGCCGCCTGCCCCTCAGGCGAGGTGAAAATCTCGTCGCCGTTATGCCCCACGTTCGGCACTTCGACCAGGCGCTGATTCAGGCCTTCGGGGTGGCGCTTGGTCAGGTATTCAAAGTAATTCTTGCCCCGTGCCAGCCGGAACGGCCCTTGGGCCTCTGCGCCACAATCCTTGTCCAGCGCCGGGTGATTGGGGTCGATGTCCTTCTCGCCGAGCAGATACGTGATATCGCGCTTGACGTACGCCGCTTCGATTTCAGCCGGCGTGTCCTTTTCCGCGTAGGCCGGCAACTTGTTCAGGCCGTATTTCCAGGTGTCGAAGGTCGGGCAGCTCGCCGCGTCCACAGGGTGTGGGCGTTGCGCGTCGAAGTAGGCGTAGGACGAGGGGTTGGCGATCACGTAACGCAGCTTGATGCCTTCTTTCTTGAGCAGCGCGTCTTCCTTGCCGCCAATCATCGCGTAGCGCTGAACCACTTGCGCGCCGCCGGAATGGCCGGCGATCACGATCTCTTTCAGATTCGGGAACAGCTTGCTGTCGCTCAGGCGCTTGAGAATATGGTCGATGACCACGAACGAACTGACAGGCTTGGCGCCTTCGGATTTATCACCCGCCATCCAGTCGTTGGCGTGCCAGCGCAGCACGGTTTCCGGCAAGTGGTGGGCGGTGATGTCTTTCTCGTCGAGAAACTGCGGCGCGATCAACAGAGTTTTCGAGCGCTGCCGCGACTGATTCGCGGCGCGTTCTACACTGCGCAGGTACGTCTGGGCATTGCGCAACCGACCGTGGAACACAATGACCACCCGCTGAATCTGCGGACTGGGCCGGGTCCAGCTCTGACTCAAGCCCAGCGTCGCCTGACTGCTGCCGTTGATCAACAGCCGGTCTGGGCTGATGGATTTGACCGCCTGATCCGCAGCGTGAGCCGTCATGCTCAGCAGGGTGCCCAACAACAGGATCGAAAGCGGTTTCATCATGTGATCAGAGGCTCTTCGCGGCGAATGTATCGCATTGGTTGATTTGGCCTTGGGCGAAGCCGGTCTTGAACCAGCGAACGCGTTGGGCGGACGACCCGTGAGTAAATGAGTCCGGCACGACACGGCCTTGGCTTTGTTGCTGCAAACGGTCATCGCCAATGGCATTGGCCGCGTTCAGCGCCTCTTCAATATCGCCGGGTTCAAGCCAGTTCAAACGCTTTTGCGCATTGAAAGCCCAGACGCCAGCGAGGCAGTCGGCCTGCAACTCCTGACGCACCAGCAAGCCGTTATCGCCTTCCATGCGTTGGCCTCGCTGACGCGCTGCCTGCACTTTATCCGAAACACCCAGTAACGTCTGTACATGGTGGCCGACTTCATGCGCGATCACGTAAGCCTGAGCGAAATCCCCGGCGGCCTTGAAGCGTTGCGACATTTCTTGGAAGAATTCCATGTCCAGATACACACGTTGATCTGCCGGGCAATAAAACGGTCCACTGGCCGACGACGCGAAGCCACAGGCCGATTGCACCTGACCGCGGAAAAGGATCAGTGTCGGGTTTTTATATTGACGTCCGGCTTGCTGGAAGACTTGACCCCACGTGTCTTCGGTATCGCCAAGGATGGCGCGCACGAAGTCAGCTTGTTCATCGTTGGCAGGCGGCGCTTGCTTGGTCTGCGGGCTGACCGCTGTGGTCTGGCCGGACTGCCCGGTGATCTCACTGAGGATCTGCATTGGGTCCTGGCCGGTCAACAAACCGAACGCCACGATGATCACAATCCCGCCAATGCCCAACCCCTTGCCACCAATGCGCATCCCACCGCCGCCACCACCTGATTCATCGCGCGCATCGACGACGTTGTCACTGCGACGTCCTTTTTTCCATAGCATGTGGGAATCCTCTTCTTCTGATGTAAGGAGTGTCGCTGTAGACAGCGGACGCTGCCAGACCGGTCGTCTGGCTGAACGGTGGGTAAGGCACTGGGACGTAAGAGGAGGGCGAGGCGGGTTGGTTCGTTTTTTTCTTGGGGGCGATAGGCAATCGCTGTTGCCTGGCCACAATGTTTTCTCGGTGCAGGTGCAACGCCCGTGGGAGCGGACCTGTCCGCGAAGACGTCATTTCTGACGCAGAAAATGTGTTGAATGTACTGGCCCCTTCGCGGACAGGTCCGCTCCCACAGGGTTTTTGTTCACTCGGCAATGTGCGATGCACCGTATCTTTGTTACAGCTGAGCTCTTCGCCCAACGAAAAGCCCGCCGAAGCGGGCTTTTGGAGATCAGCTAGATACTTACTGACTCATGGCGCCTTTTTTCATCGCGTCTTTGGACATCGCATCGTGCTTGGTGCCGTCTTTGCTCATCGAATCCTGGGACATGCCGTCCTTCTTCATGGTGTCTGTTTTCATGCCGTCTTTGCTCATCGCATCTTTGGACATGTCTTTTTTCATCGTGCCCTGAGACATGGCGTCTTTGGACATCGAATCTTTGCTCATGCTGTCGTTGCTCATGGTATCGGCGGCAAACACGCTGGCGGCGCCGAACGCCATGCACAGAGACAGAACTGCAGTGGCTAACGTTTTCATGGTGGATCTCCTTGAAGCTCGGATTGCTGAAGGGTGCAGCGGGCGCTGCGATCGGGCATGACTGAATTATCCCGAGCCGCAGGTCCCCGAATCCTCACGGAGAGTTAAATGAATTGTGATAACTAAGGGTGCAGCATGTTGAGCAATGCCGAGATGACAGCAAGTTCAATTCATCCGGGCACAACTCACCCCGGCTGCGCCGCCTTCACCGAATTGATAAACGCCTGCATTGCCGAGGACTGAATACGGTGGCGGCGGGTGATCAGGCCGTAGGGCGGCAGGCGGGCTTCGAAGCTGATCGGCAGGACGGTGAGCAGGTCGCGGCCCGGATAGTCTTCGACCACCGAAACGGGAGTCACGCCGAGCATGTCGGTCTGCTGCACCAGAGACAGCAAGGTCATGATTGAAGTGGTTTCAACGATGCTATTGGGGATATCGACGCGAGCGTTATGGAATACCTGATTGATGATCGCGCGCATGGGGCTGGGGTGTTGCTGCAAAACCCAGGTCTCGTTTTGCAACGTGGCCCAGCTCAGGTCTGAGGCTTTCGCCAGTGGATTTTGTGCCCCTGCGATCACGCACAGCGCCTCTTCGCCCAGGCTGTCGAACAACAACTCTTCGGCCCGCGCGCCACCGGGAATACGTCCCAGCACCACGTCCAATTGATCCTGCAACAAGGCTTGTACCAGCACATCGCTGGTGTCGACCTGAATGCTCATGGACAAGCGCGGATGGCTCTTTTTCAGTGTGGCGATGGTGCGCGTCAAAAGCCCCGAAGCCAGTGCCGGAATGGCGCCGACGGCTACGCGCCCGAGGTTGCCGGACTCCAGCGCTACCAGTTCTTCGCGCATGCCGCTCAGTTCAGCGAAGACCATGCGCGCGTAATAAATGACGGTTTCACCGAACGGCGTAGCGCGCATGCCACGTGGCAGACGTTCGAACAACTCGACACCGAGCAGGTCCTCGGCTTCGTGCAGCATTTTGGTGGCGGCGGGTTGGGTCATGCCGATGTTGTCGGCGGCGCGGCGCAGCGAGCCGAACTCCTGCAGCGCCAGCATCAGGCGCAGTTGGCGCAGACGCAGGCGGCTGTGAATCACGTTGGCGGCAGGGATTCGGGTCATGGGGCTCGCTCGCAGTAAAGTCTGCGGCGAGCCTGACAAGAAATCCCGGACGTTGCCAGCGTTGCGTGTGATCACAGCGTTTTGGGCTTGGACGCGTGACGACTGCGCCAGCCGAAGAGGGCACTGATACCGCCAGAGATCAGCGGCCAGAACAGCATCAACAGCGCGGCGGTGGTCAGGCTACCCACCAGCGGGTTGGACCAGAAGATGCCCAATTGCCCGTCGGAAAACAGCATCGACTGGCGAAAGGCGTCTTCGGCCTTGTCGCCCAGCACGGCGGCCAGCACCAGCGGCGCAATCGGATAACCGAGCTTCTTGAACAGATAGCCCAGGGCGCCGAAGCCCAACATCAACATGACGTCGAACATCGAGTTATGCACTGAGTACGCGCCGATGGCGCAGACCATGATGATGATTGGCGCGATGATCGAGAACGGAATGCGCAGGATCGAGGCGAACAACGGCACAGTCGCCAGCACCACGATCAGGCTGACCACATTGCCTAGGTACATGCTGGCGATCAGGCCCCAGACGAAATCATGCTGTTCGACAAACAGCGTCGGGCCAGGGTGCAAACCCCAGATCATCAGGCCGCCGAGCATCACGGCTGCGGTGGCAGAACCTGGAATCCCAAGCGTCAGCATTGGCAGCAAGGCGCTCGTGCCCGCTGCGTGGTCGGCAGTTTCCGGGGCGATCACGCCTTCGAGTTCGCCTTTGCCGAAGTTCTCACGATTCTTCGAGAAACGGCGGGCGATGCTGTAGCTCATGAACGATGCCGCTGTAGGACCGCCCGGCGTCACCCCCATCCAGCAGCCAACAATCGTACTGCGCAGGATGGTGAACCAGTAACGGGGCAGTTTTGCCCAAGTGCGCAGAATCACCATCGGGGTGATGCGTGCGTGCTCGCCGCGAAACACCAGGCCTTCTTCAACAGTGCAAAGAATCTCGCCGATACCGAACAGGCCGATCACCGCCACTTCAAAACTGATGCCGGTCATCAACACGGGTTGGTCGAAGGTCAGGCGCAAGTTTCCGGAAACGGTATCCATGCCGACGGCTGCCATGGCGAAGCCGATCATCATCGCGACCACGGTTTTCAATGGCGGGTTTTTGCTCATACCGATGAAGGTGCAGAACGCCAACAGATACACAGCGAAAAACTCCGGCGAGCTGAACGTCATGGCAAAGGCGGCGATGCGAGTGGACAGGAACGTCAGCAGCAACACGCCGGCCAGTGCGCCGATCAATGCCGAACTGAATGCGGCGGTCAGCGCTTCAGCGGCGCGGCCTTCGCGGGCCATGGGATAGCCGTCGAAGGTGGTCGCCACCGACGACGGCTCCCCGGGAATATTGAACAGGATGGACGTGATCGATCCACCAAACAGCGCACCCCAATACATGCACGACAGCAGAATGATCGCCGACACCGGCGACATGGTGAACGTCAGTGGCAACAGCAGTGCGACACCGTTCGGCGCGCCGAGGCCGGGTAGCACGCCGACCAGAATGCCCAGTAAAACGCCTATCACCATCAGCCCGATGTGACCGGGCGTGAGGATCAGGTTCATGCCTTGCAGCAGGGAATCGAACTCGCTCATCGCATCGATCTCCCAGCCATGGCGATCAAGTCACCCATGGGGCCTGCGTCCAGCGGCACCTTGAACCACAAGGCGAAGATCAGGTAGCTGGCGAGCACTGCACCGCCGGAAACGCTGCCGATCATCCATTTGCCGTAGGGTTTGGCGCGCACCTTGTCACGCCACATGAACCAGGCGATGAACACCGCTGAGGCAATGTAGATGCCAGTGAAGGGCATGGCGCAGACGAACAAAGCAATCGGGATGAACACCGACAGCACCTGTTTGAACTGATCGCGGCTGACGAAGCTCAGGCTCAGGGGTTTCCAGCGCACAAGCGTCAACACGCCATTGGCCAGGCTCGCCAGGCTTAGCAACAGGCCAATGTAGAAGGGGAAATAGCCAGGCTCCGGGCCTGAGTCGCCCCAGCCGATGCCTTGTTCGAGACTGCCGAACATCACCACCGCGCCGATGGCGAATGTAAACACCGACAGGCCGAGTTCGATGCAGCGTGTGCTGACCAGTGATGGCGATTGAGAAGATTGAGACATGAGTCACCTCCGAAGGTGGCCGCTGCTGCCCGTTATTCCGGGCCAGCGGCGGCAAAGTCGATCAGTTGCGCAGCCAGCCAGCTTCTTTGAACACCGGAGTGACGCGGGCGGTGTCCTGCTCGATATAGGCCGTTAGCTGATCGCCTTCGAGGAAAGTGGGCACCAGTGCGTTCTGCGTGACGTACGCCTTGAACTCCGGTGTCTGACTGACCTTGCGCATCAAGTCGGTGTAGAACGCGCGCTGTTCGGCGCTGACATCACCCGGCATGAACACGGTGCGTGGGAAACGGTACTGATCGACGCCCAATCCTTCTTCTTTGCATGTCGGAACATCACCCCAGGATTTGTCGCCTGCGACCTTGTCTGTGTAGCCCATGCGCTCTTTACTGAACACGCACAGCGGTTGCACTTGGTCGCCGCGCCATTGGCTGATGCTTTCGCTGGGATTGTTGACGTTGGCGGCGATGTGCTTGCCAGCCAGCTGAGTCGCGGCTTCGCTGCCACTCTTGAACGGGATGTACACCAGTTTGCTGCCGGTGGTCTGGTTCAGCAGCAGGGTGAGGGTCTGATCGACGTCTTTGGACTGGCTGCCACCCATGCGCATTTTCGAGGGGTCGGCTTTGACGGCGTCGTAAAAGCCCTTGGCGTCTTTCCACGGCGCGTCTTTGTAGGTCCAGAGGATGAAGTCGTCTTCGGCGACGGCGGCAACTGGCGTCAGCTCTTTCCACTCGTAGCCGAGTTTCGAGACCAGCGGCAGCAGATAGATGTTGTTGGTGCCGATGACCAGTTTGTCGGCATCGCCCTTGGACATCTTCAGGTCGAGAAAGGCTTCGGCGCCATTGCCGCCGCCCTTGTTGAGGACGATGGTGTTCACGTCGAGGAATTTGTGCGTGCTGATGATCGACTGGATCAGCCGGCCCAACTGGTCGGTGCCGCCACCGGGGCCGCCTGCGACGATGATTTCGACGTTTTTGTCGGGTGCCCAGGCGAGGGCGAGAGTGGGGAGAGCGCTGGCGCAGAGCAGCGTGCAACCGAGCAGCAAACGGGACGCGCGTCGAAAGGATGCGATGGGCATGGTGATCCTCTTTCTTGTATTTGTTATGAGTGATTCGTCCGCAATCAGTGGCGGCAAACCTTGCGCTGAGTGTGTGAAAGAGCGACCTCGGCGTCTAGTCAAAACATCACATACACCGATAGCCTGGGGTTATACCAAAGCGTCAGGTCCTTTTTTATTGCCGATGATTTTGACGGCAAACCTAGGGGATAGGTCTTTGAGAAGCGGGGGAGCGGGACTGTCCTGTTTTTGATTCTGGCCGCAGGCCGTAGGAGTCCGGCTTGCCGACGATGGGTTGCGCAGCAGCCCTCAGCCATGTGGCGGGGTGTGTCAGGCATATTGCGTTCGCCGGTTTTGCTGCCGCTGCGCGCCAGATCGTCGGCAAGCCAGACTCCTACGCCTTCGGCAGAAGCGGGAGATCGTTACAGTCCTGCTGTTGATTCTGGCCGCAGGCCGTAGGAGTCCGGCTTGCCGACGATGGGTTGCGCAGCAGCCCTCAGCTAGGTGGCGGGGTGTGTCAGGCATATTGCGTTCGCCGGTTTTGCTGCCGCTGCGCGCCAGATCGTCGGCAAGCCAGACTC
>NZ_JBSKHW010000014.1:0-27325 GCF_057128765.1 Pseudomonas corni | reverse complement strand
GTGGCGGGGTGTGTCAGGCATATTGCGTTCGCCGGTTTTGCTGCCGCTGCGCGCCAGATCGTCGGCAAGCCAGACTCCTACGCCTTCGGCAGAAGCGGGGGAGCGGTACTGTCCTGTTTTTGATTCTGGCCGCAGGCCGTAGGAGTCCGGCTTGCCGACGATGGGTTGCGCAGCAGCCCCAAAATCCGTTGGCGGGCGAACGCGTCAACGCGCGATCACTCTTTCAATCCCGAGGTATATCCTCCAGCTATCGCCCTATTTCCAGTTTTGATTAGACGGTTATCGGTAAGACTTCGATAGTGAGCTCATCGCGTAGCCAGGTTGTTGCGCACAAACGGTGATCGCCTGATGATCATCGATCAATAAAAACAAGAAATTCGAGGTACGCACCATGGCTCGCAGCAGCGCCGACGTGCACCTGTCCGCAACAGGTGAGACCTTCGCTAAATCCCCCGCCAATGTCCTTGCGGCCAAGGCCAGTACGGTTCGCTGGCGCATCTTCGCCATCATCTTTGTGCTGACCATGGTCAACCTGATCGACCGCGTTTCGCTGTCCATCGCCATGCCGACCATCGCCAAGGAGTTTTCCCTCACCCCGGCCATGCAGGGCCTGATCCTCAGTAGCTTCTTCTGGGCCTACGCGCTGTTGCAGATCCCCGGCGGCTGGATGATCGACCGCTTCGGCCCGCGCCGCGTAATCACATGGTCCACCGGGCTGTGGGGCACCTTTCAAGTGTTGGCCGGGTTTGCCACCGGCGGCGCGTCGTTGCTGTTCGCGCGGATGTTTCTCGGAGCCGCCGAAGCACCGTTATTCCCCTCGGGCGGCAAGCTGATTTCCCTGTGGCTGGCGCCAAGCGAACGCAGCCGTGGCGCGGTGATGATGGACAGCGGCAGCCCACTCGGCGTGGCGTTGGGCGGTTTGATCATCGCCTACCTCATCGTCTCGCTGGATTCCTGGCGCATGGCCTTCGTCATCGCCGGTGTCGCGACCCTCGCGCTGGGTCTGGTGTCTTGGCGTTACCTGCGTGACGACCCCTCCGTTCACCCGCAAGTGAACGCGGCAGAACTGGAAAAAATCAACGCCGGCCGCGAAACCCCTGCCGCCGAAGCCGCGCGGGCCAAGGTCAAAGGGCTGGGCATTGCCGCCCGTTCGCTGACTGGCTTACTCGTCGGGCGCTCCAGCTGGGCGATGGTGTATTTCGGCCTGCTGACCTGGGGCCCAAGCTACCTGGCGCAAGCCCGGGGCTTCGACATCAAGGGCATCGGTTTTGCCACGTTCGTGATCTTCATCTGCGGCTCACTGGGTTCATTGACCGGCGGATTCCTGTGCGACGGCCTGATCCGCAAAGGCGTGCGCCGTGGCCTGGCGGTCAAAGGTCTGCTGACCTTTTCGGGCGTGATCGCACTGGGCGCACTGCTGCTCTTGCCACACCTGACCGACCCGTTTGCCGCCGTAGCGTTGCTGGCGATGACGGCGTTTTTCCTGATGTGGGGCAGCTTGTACTGGAGCTTCCCGGCCTTGTTGGCAGCGCCAGCACGAGTTGGTTTGATCGGTGGCGTGATGAACCTGGCGGGCAGCGTCGGCGGTATCTTCGTACCGATTCTGGTGGGCGTGATCCTGCAGTTCTTCGGCGGGTTCGGCGCTGTGCTCGCGTTCTTCGCGATCTGCGCGGCGCTGTTCGTACTGGCCACGTTGTTGATCAGCCTCGATGGCCCGCAGGAGGTTGGCAATGTCTGAGTCAAGCATCTGGAACGGCCCGATAGTCGACGCCCATCACCATTTCTGGGACCCGCAGGTGAACCATCACCCGTGGCTCTCGGAGGGCGTAAACATCCCGTTCCGCTACGGCGATTACTCAGCGATCAAGCGCCGCTACCTGCCGCCGGAATACTTTCAGGACGCTGGCGAGCACCAGGTGGTGCAGACCGTCTACGTCGAAACCGAATGGGACCCGACCGACCCGATCGGCGAAACCCGCTTCATCGAGAAAATCGCCGCCCGATACGGCGTGCCCAATGCGGTGGTCGCCCAAGCCTGGCTTGATCACCCCGACGCCATCGCGCTGCTGACCGAACAAGCTGCATTCAAGAGCGTGCGCAGTGTCCGTCACAAGCCGGGTGGTCCGACTTCTCCTGAGCAAGTGGGTCAACGACGCACCTTGATGAGCGATGAATATTGGCTACGAAGCTATGCCGCGCTGCACGACCTCGGCTTGCATTTCGATCTGCAAACGCCCTGGTGGAACCTGCCTGAAGCCGAGCAGTTGGCGCGGGACTTCCCGACCACGACGCTGATTCTGAACCACGCCGGTCTGCCGTCCGATCGCAGCGAGCAGGGTCTGGCTGGGTGGCATGCAGCGATGTCACGACTGGCCGAGCAGCCCAACGTGGTGGTGAAGATTTCCGGGCTGGGGCAGGGCGGGAAACCCTGGCGCGTCGAGGACAACGCCTGGATCGTGCGGGAAATCATCGCCATGTTCGGCGCAGAGCGCGCGATGTTCGCCAGCAACTTTCCGGTCGACAGCCTGTGCGGCTCGTTTGACGACATTTATAGCGGTTTCAAACACATCGTTCGTGATCTGCCGCGCGCCGATCAGGAGCGTCTTTTCTACAGCAACGCGCGACGTATCTACCGTTGCGAGCCGAGCGCCAGCGCGCAGTCGCGGCCAGAACAGGTGAGGAGTGAAGCATGAGCAAGACACGTATTGCGATGGTATTGGGTGATCCTGCGGGCATTGGTCCTGAATTGATTGCACGGCTGCTTTCAAGCGCCGAGGTGCGCAGTCAGGCCGAAGTGATTCTGATCGCTGACGAAGCCGAGATGCGAAGGGGCATGGACATCGCCGGGCTCGAATTTCCGTATCGGCCAATCGATTCGTTGGACAACCTGGTGTTCAGCGATGACACGCCACTTTTCTACAACTTTCGGGGCGATGCCGTGGGAGAGTTTCCCCGCAGCCAGGCCAGCGCCATCGGTGGCCGCTATTGCCTTGACACCCTGAAAATCGCTGTCGAACTGACCGCTGCCAAAACCACCAACGCCGTGTTGTTCGGGCCGTTGAACAAGACTTCGCTGCACATGGCTGGCATGGCGCACAACGACGAATTGCACTGGTTTGCCGAGCTGTTGGGTTTCAACGGGCCGTTCTGTGAATTCAACGTGTTGGACAATCTCTGGACCTCCCGCGTGACGTCCCATGTGGCGCTGTCGGCGGTGCCGGGCATGCTCAGTCAGCAGCGGGTGATCGAAGCCATTCGCCTTATTGACGATGCGCTCAAGCGCAATGGGCTGAAGGCCCCACGTATCGGTGTCTGTGGCCTGAACCCGCACAACGGTGACAACGGCTCGTTCGGACGCGAGGAAATCGACATCATTGGCCCAGCCGTGAAAACCGCTCAGGGACTGGGCATCAACGCCGATGGCCCTTATCCGGGAGACACGATTTTTCTGAAAGTGCAGGGTGATGCCAAAGCCTTCGACGCGGTGGTCACGATGTACCACGACCAGGGCCAGATCGCGATCAAACTGATGGGCTTCTCCCGAGGTGTCACGGTGCAGGGCGGCCTGCCGATCCCGATCACCACACCGGCCCACGGCACTGCGTTCGACATTGCCGGCAAGGGCAGCGCCAACGTCGGCGCCATCGCCCAGGCGTTCCAGATCGCCTGCCGGATGGGGCAGAGCAACGCCTGATCCCCCATTTGTTTAAACGACCACGTTTTTGCCGCAGGACGCTTTTGCAGTGCGTTCTGCGGTTTTTTTTGTCTGGAATTTGTGGTGCTCCGTATGCCGCCTTCGCGGACAAGTCCGCTCCCACGGGTTTTGCGGCGAACGGGGGTGCGCGTTGGGTCTGAAAATGTGGGAACGGACTTGTCCGCGAAGACGGCCACACATCCGATTCATCTCCATCGCCTGATCATCTATTCGCGGGCAAGCGCGCTCCTACCCTCTGACGAAAAATCTGGATCTGCCGCTGACTCTGTAGGAGCGAACTTGTTCGCGAGGCTTTTGACGGGACTGCGATTCGCGATCGCTCGCCAACAAGTTGGCTCCTTCAGAGAAGCAGCGTTCCTATAACCCCGAGCTTGACGAACGCTTCCAGCCGATCACCTGTAGCTATCACTGGATACGCATAAGTGATTAGCCGCGTGTCCATCACCGCTGGCAAAGTCGTTCCATCGATTCGCGCAGCACGGCTCTACGCCGGACACGCGAGGCGAATAAACAACTACAAAAAGCCAGTCCCGCATCGCGCAGGATTCACTGGCAATCAAGGAACCTGTCTTCATGAAAATCAAAGCAATTCGTACCCGAGTTTTTGAGTGGAAAGGCAAAGTCGTTCCACCTCAGGCGCACTTCTGCACCAACGCCAGCGACATCCTGTTCGAGCGCGGCGACGCCATGGGCTCGTTTCGTTTTCACGGCTGGCTGGTGGTGGAAATCGAGACCGACAACGGCATAGTCGGCATTGGTAACTGCGCGCTGGCGCCACGGGTAGCCAAGGAAATCATCGACACTTATCTGGCGCCCATCGCGATCGGCGAAGACCCGTTCGACAACGAATACATCTGGCAGAAAATGTACCGCCAGAGCCACGCCTGGGGCCGAAAAGGCATTGGCATGGCGGCCATTTCAGCGATCGACATCGCTATCTGGGACATCATGGGCAAGGCCGTAAACAAGCCGGTCTTCAAACTACTGGGCGGCCGGACCAAGGAAAAAATCTGGACCTACGCCTCCAAACTCTACGCCAACGACAATCTGGATCTGTTCCTCGAAGAAGCTCAGGGCTACCTCAGTCAGGGCTTCACAGCGATGAAAATGCGCTTTGGCTACGGTCCGAAAGACGGCCCGGCGGGCATGCGCAAGAACATCGAGCAGGTCCGCGCGCTGCGTGATCTGGCTGGCCCTGACATCGACATCATGCTTGAGTGCTACATGGGCTGGACCCTCGAATACGCCCGCCGCATGTTGCCCAAACTGGCGGAATTCGAGCCGCGCTGGCTGGAAGAACCGGTAATCGCCGATGACCTGGAAGGCTACGTTGAGCTGAAGAAGATGGGCATCATGCCGATCTCCGGCGGCGAGCACGAATTCACCTCGTACGGCTTCAAAGACATGCTCGAACGCCGCGCTGTCGATGTGATTCAGTACGACACCAACCGCGTGGGCGGCATCACCGCAGCGCGCAAAATCAACGCCATGGCCGAAGCCTGGTCGGTGCCGGTCATCCCTCACGCCGGTCAGATGCACAACTACCACTTGACCATGTCCACCACCGCCTCGCCGATGGCCGAGTTCTTCCCGGTATTCGACGTCGAAGTCGGCAACGAACTCTTCTACTACGTGTTCAAGGGCGAGCCGCAGCCGGTCAACGGCTACATCCAGCTGGACGACAACCTGCCGGGCCTGGGTCTGGAAATCTCGGATGAGTACCTGAGCGAGTTCAACATCATCGAGTGATGGTGTTTGCCCGCTCCAAACGAAACGCGATTTGTGGGAGGGAGCTTGCTCGCGAGACGACGGCGGCCGCGATGATCATGTGGCGGATGTACCGACCTCTTCGCGAGCAAGCTCCCTCCCACCAGATTTTTATCGCCCCTCAGTGAGCAGCACATCCAATAATGGAGATCCGGCCCATGCGCCTGATTCAATTTGAAAACACCCACGGGCAGCGTCAGGTCGGCGTCGTCGATGGTGAACAGTTGAACGTTGTACTCAACACCCAAAGCACCCGCGAACTCGCACTGTCTGCCATTCGTGCGCAACACAGCTTGCAGGAAGAAGTCGCCCAACGCGGCACCGAAGCCGGTCCGGACTACGCCGCACTGCTCACAAGCGGACATATCCTGCCGCCACTGGACCACGAAGACCCGGCCCATTGCCTGATCAGCGGCACCGGCCTGACTCATCTGGGCAGCGCCGCCGCGCGGGACAAAATGCATCAGCACGACGGCGAAGTCGAAGCTGGCATGACCGACACCATGAAGATCTTCAAGTGGGGCATCGACGGTGGCAAACCGGCGTCGGGTCAAGTGGGCGCGCAACCGGAATGGTTTTACAAAGGCGACGGCAGCATCGTCGTGCGTCCCGGTGCCGACTTCCCGGTGCCAGCCTTCGCCGAAGACGCGGGTGAAGAACCTGAGCTAACGGGGCTTTACGTGATCGGCGACGACGGCTTGCCGTACCGATTGGGCTACGCGCTGGGCAACGAATTTTCCGACCACGTGATGGAGCGCCGCAATTACCTGTACCTGGCGCATTCAAAGTTGCGCTTTTGTGCCTACGGCCCGGAACTGCGTGTGGGCGAGTTGCCGCATCATCTGGCGGGCATGAGCCGCATCAAGCGCAACGGCGAAGTGATCTGGGAGAAGGAATTCCTGAGCGGCGAAGACAACATGTGTCACAGCCTGGCCAACCTCGAATTTCACCACTTCAAGTACGCGCAGTTTCTGCGCCCTGGCGATGTGCACATTCACTACTTCGGCACGGCCACGTTGTCGTTTGCCGACGGGATAAAAACCCAGCCGGGCGATCGGTTTCAGATCAGCCTGGATGAGTTCGGCGCGCCGCTTGAGAACGGGATTGGAGAGGGTGTGCCTGCGCTTGGGATCGGGCAGATCAAAGCGCTTTGATGCGCAGGCTCCAGCAAACGGGGGCTGTAGGAGGGAGCTTGCCCGCGATTGCGGTTTGTCAATTCCTGAAGGGGTACTGACAGAAATTCATCGCGGGCAAGCGCGCTCCTACAGGACCTATCACCGATGTCAGACCCGCGCTGTCTGCTTCTCGGTTACATCGGCGGGCGAGGCATCGGCGAAGTGATTCACCTGCCGCAGCGCCTTGAACCCGACCATCCAGGCCCCGACCACGCTTAGCGTACAAACCCCACCAATGATCGCCGCTGGTACCGCGCCCCACAGCGCGGCGCTGCTGCCTGCGCGGAATTCGCCCAGTTCGTTGGACGAACCGATGAACAGCATATTCACCGCGTTCACCCGCCCGCGCATGTTGTCGGGGGTGGAGAACTGCACCAGCGTCGAGCGGATATAAACACTGACCATGTCGGCCGCCCCGGCAATCATCAGCGCAAACAGCGACAGCCAGAACAACGTCGACAGCGCGAACACCAGATTGGCTACACCAAATATCGCCACCGCGATGAACATCGTCATGCCGACGTTACGGTCCAGCGGCCGCATGCTCAGATAAAGGCCGGTGCTGACCTCGCCCAGGCTCATGGCGCTGCGCAACGCGCCCAGACCTTGGGGCCCCAGATGCAACACTTCATGGGCGTAGACCGGTAGCAAAGCCACCACGCCGCCTAGCAATACGGCAAACAGATCCAGGGAAATGGTGCCGAGAATGATCGGGCGCGAGCGGATAAACAGGATGCCCGCCGTGAAGCGCTTCCACGCTGTGGACTCCAGGGCCATCTTCTTCTCGGCGAAGATCACCGGCACGCGGGTCAGCAAAAATGCGCCGCTGACAAAGCTCGCCATGCACACGCTATAGGTCAGACCGCCACCGCCTAATGCGTACAGACCGCCACCCACCAAAGGCCCGGCGATGGTGGCGATGCGCATGATCATGCTGTTGGTCGCGATCGCCGAGGCCAGTTGTTCACGGGGTACCACTTGCGGCAACAGGCTTTGCAGCGCAGGACCGGTGAACGCCCGCGCGCAACCGAACACGGCCAATGTGGCGTAGATCAGGCGGGTGTCGTGGTGTTCGGTGATGGAAAACAGCATCAGCCCCAGGCTGCAACAGCCTTGCACCAGCCAACTACAGGTCAAGATCAGTTTGCGGTCGTAGCGGTCGATCAAATCCCCGGCGGGCATCAGCAACAGCAGCATGGGGATGAACTGCGCAAGTCCCACATAGGCCAGCGACATCGGGTCGCGAGTCATGTCGTAGACCTGCCAGGCAACCACCACGGCTTGAATCTGCATGGCGAAAACGGCGGCGAGACGAGCACTCAGGAATGCCAGAAAACCTGGCTGACGCAGCGCACTGCCTGTCGAGGGCTTGGCACTGGAGGGGGAAGAATCGGAACTCACGACAAGACATCCATCGGGGCGAAAGACGGCCGAAGGTTATACCGCAACCTGCGCCAAAATGCCGCAGCTGTCAGAAATTTCATGATCGCTGGTGGAGGAAAACGCTGATTTCTGTAGGAGCCAACTTGTTGGCGAGGCAGACGGTGCGGTGTGTCTGGTAAACCGCCTCGCGAACAAGTTCGCTCCTACAGAGGGGAGTGCTGGCGTCAGCGGCGAACCAACAAAACCCCCGACTCCATGTGATGCGTGTACGGGAACTGATCAAACAGCGCACAACGCTCCACCCGGTGGGTGTCATGCAGCTGCGCGATGTTGGCGGCCAGGGTTTCCGGGTTGCAGGAGATATAAAGGATGCGCTCGAAACGCCGGGTCAGCTCGCAGGTGTCCGGGTCCATCCCCGCGCGGGGCGGATCGACGAATACGCTGCCGAAGTCGTAGCTCTTGAGGTCCACGCCCGCCAGACGCCGGAACGGACGCACGTCATTCAGTGCTTCGGTCAGCTCTTCGGCCGACAACCGCACCAACGACACGTTATCCACCGAGTTGTCCGCCAGATTGCTCAGCGCAGCGTTCACCGACGTCTTGCTGATTTCGGTTGCCAGCACTTTGCGCACCCGCGTCGCCAGCGGCAGAGTGAAGTTGCCGTTACCGCAATACAGCTCCAGCAAATCGTCTTCGCGCTCGCCCAAAGCATCGTAAGCCCAGCTCAGCATCTTCTGGTTCACGGTGCCGTTTGGCTGGGTAAACGCGCCTTCCGGCTGGCGATAGCTGAAAGTGCGTCCGGCCACCTCCAGTTTTTCAGTCACGTAATCGCGGCCGATCACCACACGCTGGCCTTTGGAACGGCCGATCACGCTGACCTTCAAGTCCGCTGCCAACTGCTCGACTTCAACCTGCCACGCGTCATCCAGCGGGCGGTGATAGCACAGAGTGATCATGCCGTCGCCCGACAACGTGGTCAGGAAATCCACCTGAAACAGCTTGTGGTTCAGGGTTTTGCTGGCTTCCCAACGTTCGCGCAACACCGGCATCAGCGTGTTGATCTGCTGGCTGGCGATGGGGAATTCATTGATCAGAATCGGCGTGTGCTTGTCCCCCGGCGCGAACATCGCGTAGTGGCGTTTACCGTCGTCACGCCACAGGCGGAATTCGGCGCGCAGGCGATAGTGCGACGTGGGCGAATCAAACACCTGTGGCTCAGGCGCGTCGAACGGCGCCAGCAATTCGCGCAGGCGCTGGGCTTTTTCATCGAGCTGCAGACTGTAGCTCGCGGGGTCGAAAACAGAACTCATGGATAAAAGCCCAACTTGATCACGAACAGGATCGACAGGATCACCAGCGCCGAATTCAGCTCACGGCCGCGACCCGACAGCAGCTTGATCGCCGTCCAGGCAATGAAACCAAAGGCGATGCCATTGGCGATGGAATAAGTGAACGGCATCGCCAGTGCAGTGATGACCACCGGCGCGGCTTCGGTGATGTCGTCCCAGTTGATTTCCGCAAGCCCCGAGGTCATCAACACGGCGACGAACAGCAGCGCAGGTGCGGTAGCGAAAGCCGGAACGCTGCCCGCCAATGGTGCGAAAAACAGCGCCAGCAAAAACAGCACGGCGACGACGATGGCCGTCAGACCGGTGCGGCCACCGGCACTGACGCCCGCAGCGGATTCGATGTAGCTGGTGGTGGTCGAGGTGCCCAGCAGGGAACCTGCCATTGCCGCGGTGCTGTCGGCGATCAGGGCACGGCCCATCTTCGGCATGTGGCCGTCTTTGCCCATCAGGCCTGCGCGCTTGGCGACGCCGATCAGCGTGCCCGAGTTATCGAACAGATCAACGAACAAGAACGAGAAGATCACGCTCACCAGACCGATGTTCAGCGCGCCGGCAATGTCCAGCTGCATAAAGGTAGGAGCCAGGGAGGGCGGCATCGACATCACGCCACCAAACGGGGTGAAGCCGAACAGGATCGAGACAATCGTCACCGCCAGAATGCCGATCAGCACGGCGCCGCGCACTTTCAGGGCTTCCAGCGCCACGATCAGGAAAAAGCCCAGCGTCGCGAGGATCGGCGCAGGTTTCGCCAGATCGCCCAGACCCACCATGGTGGCCGGATTGCTGACGACGATCTGTGCGTTATGCAGCGCGATCAGTGCCAGGAACAGGCCAATGCCGGCGGCTATCGCCGAACGCAGGGGCAGGGGAATGCTGTTGATGATCCATTCCCGAATCCGAAAGATCGACAGCAGAAAGAACATCACCGCCGAGATGAACACCGCACCCAATGCCACTTGCCAGGTGTGACCCATGTGCAGCACGACGGTGTAGGTGAAAAAGGCGTTCAGGCCCATGCCCGGCGCGAGGGCAATCGGGTAATTGGCGATCAGGCCCATGACCGTGGAGCCGATGGCGGCGGCAAGGCAGGTGGCGACGAAGATCGCGCCCTTGTCCATGCCGGTCTCGCCGAGGATGCTCGGGTTGACGAACAGGATGTAGGCCATGGCCAGAAAGGTCGTGACCCCGGCCAGGATTTCGGTGCGCACATTGGTGTTATGTGCCTTGAGTTGAAACAGCCGCTCCAGCATGTGAGGCTCCCCGTGACGCAATCGCGCCATTAATGAATCGACTAAAACAGCAAAGCACAGCCTGTCCAAACAACCTGCACAAATTCTGCCAGTCACAAAAAGCGGCGCATCATACCAGCAGCGTTGGGGGATGGCTGCTGATGTTGAGACGCTGGACTTTGTAGGAGCGCGCTTGCCCGCGATTGCGGTCTATCAATTACCCAGTTATTGGCTAAAGCACCGCAATCGCGGGCAAGCGCGCTCCTACAGGCCCCGCATCTTGCGCAAGGGTGAGCACGCCTCGCTCCCACACGGATATGCGGCTTGCTCCTACGCCCATCACAAACCCTGAACGTTTCCGAAAACCCACGAGTCGTACCCCTTGAGACGCAGATTAACTGCGCATTCCAATACCTACCGTGAGGCTTTCATGAGCGCGACCCCACAACCGGACTTCGCTGGCCACGCGATTTCTTTGACTCTCAACGGCGAAATCCGACAACTGACCGTACAACCCTGGACCACCTTGCTCGATCTATTGCGCGAACAACTGGATCTGGTAGGCACCAAAAAAGGCTGCGACCACGGTCAATGCGGCGCGTGTACGGTGTTGCGCGATGGCAAACGGATCAACGCCTGTCTGACCCTGGCGCTCATGTGTGACGGCGCGCAGCTGACCACGATTGAAGGTCTGGCGCGGGAAGGGCAGTTGCACCCGATGCAGCAAGCCTTCATCAAGCACGACGCCTTTCAGTGCGGATACTGCACGCCGGGGCAGATTTGTTCAGCGGTAGGGCTCGCCAACGAAGGCCGCGCCACTACCGACGATGAAATCAAAGAGCTGATGAGCGGCAACCTCTGCCGCTGCGGCGCCTACAGCAATATCCGCGCGGCAGTGCAGGAAGTCATCCCGCTGCTTGATGCGGCCCCTGACCAGGGAGGGCGTCGTTCATGAATCCGTTCAGTTATAGCAAGCCAACTGACGTCATCCAGGCGGTCAACCTGGCCGGGCCCGCCACGCGCTTCATCGCAGGGGGCACCAACCTGCTCGACCTGATGAAAGAAAACATCGCCCGTCCGGAACACCTGATCGATATCACCGGGCTGCCGCTGACGGACATTCAAGAGACCGCCAGCGGAGGCCTGATGATCGGCGCGCTGGTGAGTAATGCCGATCTGGCGTGGCACCCGTTGATTGAAAGTCGCTATCCGCTGCTATCTCAGGCGGTACTGGCTGGCGCTTCGCCGCAACTGCGCAATATGGCGAGCACCGGCGGCAACCTTTTGCAGCGCACCCGTTGCTATTACTTCTATGACTCCACCGTGCCTTGCAACAAGCGCGAACCGGGAACCGGCTGCCCCGCGAAAGACGGCCTGAACCGGATTCACGCGATTCTGGGTGCCAGCGATGCGTGCGTCGCCACTCATCCATCCGACATGTGTGTGGCCTTGGCTGCGCTGGAAGCAGTGGTACACGTCGAAGGCCGCGCCGGTAAGCGACAGATCGAATTCGCTGACTTCCATCGCTTGCCGGGTGACACCCCTGAGCGCGATAACCAGTTGGCTGATGATGAGTTGATCACTGCCATTGAACTGCCAGCCGCCGGGTTCGCAGCTAATAGCCACTATCTGAAGATTCGTGATCGTGCGTCCTACGCCTTTGCGCTGGTCTCGGTAGCCGCAGCGCTCGAACTGGACGGCGACATCATTCGTGACGTGCGCTTGACGCTGGGCGGCGTCGCCCACAAACCGTGGCGTGACAAGGCAGTGGAAGCTTCGCTCAAAGGCCAAGCCGTTTCCCGGGAAGCGTTTGTCGCAACGGCTGATGCGATGCTGCGTGACGCGCAACCGTTGGAACACAACGCTTTCAAAATCAAATTGGCTCGTCGCGCGATTGTGCGTGCGTTGAGCGATGCTGCAACCGGAGGTGCCCTCTAATGAACGCGACTAATTCGCCACTCGGCAAACCGCTTGATCGCGTGGACGGCATGCTCAAAGTCACAGGTCAGGCGCGGTATGCGGGGGAGTTTCCTGAGCAGGGCCTGCTGCACGGCAGCGTCGTCTCCAGCACCATCGCCCGTGGTCGTGTGCTGAGCATCGACACCAGCAAAGCCCTCGCAGTGCCGGGCGTAGTGGCAGTGATCGATCACACCAATCGCCCGCCGGTTGCCAGCTATGACAAGGACTACGAGGACGCCGACTCGGCAGAAGGCTCGCCCTTTCGCCCGCTCTACAACGACCGTGTGTTGTACAGCGGCCAGCCGCTGGCGCTGGTAGTGGCCGATACCCTTGAGCTGGCGCGCTACGCTGGTTCTCTGGTGCATATCGAGTACGAGACTGAGGCTCACCAGACCAATCTGCAGTCAGTTACAGATGAGGCCCACACCGCGCCCGCCGAAACCCCCAAACCGCGCGGGAATTTTCAGGCGCAGTTTGTCGGCGCCGCGGTCAGCGTCGATGCGCAGTACAGCACGCCCAATGAGCATCACAATCCGATGGAGCCCCATGCGTCGACCGTGATGTATCAGGCGGACGGCAGCCTGGAAATCCACGATAAGACCCAAGGCCCGCAGAACTGTCAGGACTATCTGCACAACGTCTTCGGTCTGGAAAAAGAAAAAATCCGCGTTCTTGCGGCGTTTGTAGGCGGTGCCTTCGGCTCTGGTTTGCGTCCGCAGTATCAATTGCCACTAGCGGTGATGGCGGCGTTGAAGCTCAAGCGTTCGGTGCGCCTGACCCTGACCCGCCAGCAGATGTTCACCTTTGGCTATCGCCCGAGCACTCAGCAGCGCCTGCGACTGGGCGCGGCGGCAAACGGCAAACTGTTGGCCATCGGGCATGACGTCATCGGTCAGACCTCGCGTTTTGAAGACTTCACCGAGCACGTCGTTGAGTGGAGTGGCATGTTGTATCAGTGCGACAACGTGCAATTGGGCTACAAGCTGGCGCCGCTGGACGTTTTCACGCCGCTGGACATGCGCGCGCCGGGTGCGACATCCGGCATGGTCGGGCTTGAGTGCGCGATGGATGAGTTGGCGATTGCCCTCAACATGGACCCGGTGCAACTGCGCGTCGTCAACTTCGCCGAACGCAACGGCAACGAAGACAAGCCGTATTCCAGCAAGGAATTGAAAGCCTGTTACGATCAGGGCGCCGAGCGTTTTGGCTGGAGCAAACGCAACCCTGAGCCGCGCAGCATGCGTGCCGGTCGGCAATTGGTCGGTTGGGGCATGGCAGGCGGTGTGTGGGAGGCCATGCAAATGCCCGCCAGCGCCAAGGCCAGCATGGATGCCAATGGCAAGCTGACAGTTAGCAGCGCTACGACTGACATCGGCACCGGGACTTACACGGTGATGACGCAGATTGCCGCCGATGCCGCGGGCGTGATGCCAGACGACGTAACGTTTGTGCTGGGCGATTCTTCCCTGCCAACTGCGCCATTGCAGGGCGGATCGTTCACGGTGTCGTCGGTCGGCACAGCGGTGCAGCAGGCTTGCAAGGCCTTGCGCGCTAAATTGCTGGATGCCGTGCGCATGGCCCACCCTGAATATGCAGTGGTGGGCATGGAGGAAGTCGGCTTCGGTGATGGCTATCTGCATATTCGCGATCAGCGTTTTGCGCTGGGAGATATCGTTCGAGATTCGTCTCATGACGTGCTTGAAGTGCAGATTGACTCCAAACCGGACGAAAAGCGCGAGGCCTATGCCACCGCCACGCATTCGGCGGTGTTCGTTGAGGTGCAGGTCGATGAAGACCTAGGCAATATTCGGGTGACTCGAGTGGTCAGCGCCATTGCCGGCGGGCGAGTGGTCAACCCCAAAACGGCCAGTAGCCAGATTCTTGGCGGTGTGGTCTGGGGTATCAGTCAGGCGTTACAGGAAGAATCACAAACCGACCACCATCTGGGTCGAGTGATGAACCACAGCCTGGCCGAATACCACATCCCGGTGAACGCAGACATTGGCGAGATCGACGTTATCTTCGTTGAAGAGAACGACAGCATCGTCAATGACCTGGGCTCCAAGGGCGTTGGCGAGATCGGCATCGTCGGCGTTGCGTCGGCCATCGCCAACGCGGTGTATCACGCTACCGGCAAGCGCGTTCGCGAGTTTCCGATCACGCTGGATAAAGTCTTGTAACGGCTGATCCCTGTAGGAGCGCGCTTGCCCGCGAAGCTTTTGATTCACCTTCGCCATCCGTGTTGAATCAAATGGCCTCATCGCGGGCAAGCGCGCTCCTACAGCCTGAAATCCAAAGATCATTTCAATGTCGCCCCAGTGCAACCACAGGTCGCGCTGGTGCGTTTCATGCAGGGTGCTGCTGCGTAATTTGCATCAACGCGGCAGCACTCGTATTGCCGTGGGTCTTGAAGCCTTAGAAAGCTGCCGAAAAAGCGCTAAAAAAATAACGAGCCGACCCGAGGAGCATGCATGAACAGATTTATCCGTCATATCAGTTGCGGTGTGATGATGCTGACCAGCACCGCCTTGCTAGCGGCCGAGCCCGCCAAGTGTCAGAACGTTCGCATGGGCGTGGTCAACTGGACTGACGTGATCGCCACCAGTGCGGTCGCTGAAGTTCTCCTGCAGAACATGGGTTACCAGGTCAAGCAGACCAGCGCTGCCCAGCAAATCGTATTCGGTGGTCTGCGTGATGATCGTCTCGACGTGTTTCTGGGTTACTGGAAGCCGGCGATGGACAAGAACATCGCGCCCTTTATTGCCGCCAATCAGGTCAAAGTCCTCGACAAACCCAGCATGAGTGACGCCCAGGCAACCTTGGCTGTGCCCGACTACGTGGCCTCTGGCGGCCTGAAAACCTTCGCTGATATCGCCAAATTCAAAGACAAGCTCGGCGGCAAGATTTACGGCATCGAGCCCGGCACGGGCGCTAACGCCAATATCAAGGGCATGATCGAAAAGAATCAGTTCGGTTTGGGTGGCTTCCAACTGGTGGAATCGGGCGAAGCGGGGATGCTGGCCGCGGTGCAGCGCGCGGTTAAGCGCAACGAGTGGGTGGTGTTCGTCGGCTGGACCCCGCACCCGATGAACATCAACATGAAGCTCGCCTACCTGACCGGCAGCGAAGACGTGTTCGGCCCACAGGAAGGCGCCGCAACGGTATCGGTAGTCACCGCTCCGGATTACGCCACTCGCTGCCCGAATGTCAGCAAGCTGATGAGCAATCTTCAGTTCACGGCAGCTCAGGAGTCGCAAATGATGGTGCCGATCATGGACCGTAAAGCGCCGACTGATGTGGCCAAGGCCTGGCTCAAGGCTCACCCGGAAGATGTGCAACGCTGGTTGTCCGGGGTGACCACTTTTGATGGCAAGGACGCGACCGCCGCTGTTCAGCTCGCGGTCAATAAATAAGCGTCAGTCCGTGTGGTAAACGTTGCCCGGCCCCTCCACCTTGTGGGGCGGGCTGGAGTGGCTGATGATTTTGCCTTATCCGCTGTCGCCCGAAATGGCCCGTTTTGTCGCTAAAACCAACAGCTTCAACGTTGAATCAACCGATATTGCGGCCCAACGCGTAGCGTATTCACGCATGTGTCGGGCGTTCAATCCGCAGCGGCCCACCGGGCTTGAGGTGCAGGACTTCAAACTGGCGAACGTCTCGGTGCGCAGCTATCGCCCGCATCGGCTGTCGCTGGAGCACCCCGCGCCGTGCTTGATTTACCTGCATGGCGGCGGATGGGTTGTGGGTGATCTGGATTCCCACGACTTTCTGACTGCTGCGCTGGCGATCGACCTTAACGTGGTCGTGATCGCCGTGGATTATCGACTCGCGCCAGAGGCCAGGTTTCCGGCAGGGTTCGGCGATTGCCTGGCGGTCTGGCATGGGCTGCAGATTCAAGCCTTGCGCCTGGACATCGACCCCCGGCGGGTAGCCATTGCTGGCGACAGCGCGGGCGGCAATCTCGCTGCCGCGGTATGCCTGGCGTTACGTGATGCTGGCGAAACGCAGCCGGTGGGTCAGGCATTGATTTACCCAGGATTGGGCGGCGCGGATGACCTGCCGTCGCGCACCGAGTGCCGCGATGCGCCGTTGCTGTCCCGCGAAGGCCTGTTCTATTACCGGGACTTGTACCTGACTGAGCCTGCGCAAGAGCGTTCGCCGTACGCGATGCCGCTCAATGCGAGTGACTTCAGCGGGCTGGCGCCTGCGTTTATAGCCGTCGCCCAGTTCGATCCCTTGCGCGACGACGGCACATCCTACGAGCGCCTGTTGAGAGAAGCAGGGGTTCCCACGCAATTACATCCCGGACTTGGTCTGGTTCATGGCTGCTTGAGGGGGAAGGGCTCGGTGTCGGAAGTGGATGAATTGTATGAACGATTGGTGGAGGCATTACTCGGGTTCATTCGCGGACCGCTGTAGGACGGGCCTTCTGTAGGAGCCAACTTGTTGGCTCTAATCGGAAAATAGCGCTGGATAACTATTGTGGGAGGGAGCTTGCTCGCGAAATGGTCGGTACATCCGTCACATATTCTGTAGCGAATCGCGAGCAAGCTCCCTCCCACGGTCCGCGATAAACAATAGGCCGGGTGAGGCAACTCGCCACGCGACAAAAGACCACGCAGGCCATGTGCCGAAATGGGACTACTCTTTCATCGTTGGTTGACCTGCATCACTGCCCGCAACGGCTTTGATTGACGCGTTGACTGGACATATCCCCCGCGCTACGAAACTAAAAAGAACCAATACTTAAGCGTCGTACTCAATAATTGTGGGGGCAGTCGCTGCAGGCCCTGGTCTGAAGCCGGAATCACCTGATAGAGGAAGACCCATGTTCGGTTTAGAGGCACTCGATCTCGCCCGAATGCAGTTCGCATTTACTGTCTCGTTTCATATCCTGTTCCCCGCCATCACCATCGGACTGGCGAGTTTCCTTGCTGTGCTCGAAGGGCTGTGGTTGCGGACCAAGGATAATACCTACCGCGATCTGTACCATTTCTGGTCGAAGATTTTTGCAGTCAACTTCGGTATGGGCGTGGTCTCGGGCTTGGTCATGGCCTACGAGTTCGGCACCAACTGGAGTCGATTTTCAGACTTCGCCGGTGCAGTCACCGGCCCGCTGCTGACCTACGAGGTGCTGACCGCATTCTTCCTCGAAGCCGGCTTCCTGGGCGTCATGCTGTTTGGCTGGAACCGCGTGGGCCGTGGCCTGCACTTCTTTGCCACCGTCATGGTCGCCGTCGGCACCCTGATTTCGACCTTCTGGATTCTGGCCTCCAACAGCTGGATGCAGACGCCCCAGGGTTTTGAAATCGTCGACGGCCGGGTCATTCCGGTTGACTGGTTCAAGGTTATCTTCAACCCCTCTTTCCCCTATCGTCTTACGCACATGGCTATTGCCGCGTTCGTTGCTACCGCATTCTTCGTCGGCGCCTCGGCGGCCTGGCACCTGCTGCGCGGTCGCGACAATCCGGCGATCCGCAGAATGCTCTCCATGGCGATGTGGATGGCGCTGATCGTCGCGCCGATTCAGGCAGTAGTGGGTGACGCCCACGGCTTGAACACCCTGGAGCATCAGCCCGCGAAAATTGCTGCGATCGAAGGTCACTGGGAAAACGTCGGCGACGAACCGACTCCGCTGATTCTGTTCGGCATCCCGGACATGAAAGAAGAGCGCACCAAGTACGCGGTGGAAATCCCGTACCTGGGCAGCCTGATTCTGACTCACAGTCTGGACAAACAGATCCCGGCGCTTAAGTCGTTCCCGCCTGAAGACCGTCCTAATTCGCTGATTGTGTTCTGGTCGTTCCGCGTCATGGTCGCGTTGGGCATGCTGATGATTGCGGTCGGCCTGTGGAGTGCCTGGCTGCGCTGGCGCGGCGGGTTGTACAGCAACCGCCTGTTCCTGCGCCTGGTGATGTGCATGGGCCCGGCCGGTTTGATCGCTATGCTGGCGGGCTGGTTTACCACTGAAATCGGGCGTCAGCCGTGGGTGGTCTATGGCCTGATGCGCACCGCCGATGCGTCTTCAAACCACAGCGTGGGGCAGATGACCCTGACGCTGGTGCTGTTCGTCGTGGTGTATTTCACCCTGTTCGGTGCAGGTTTCGGCTACATGATGCGTCTGGTGCGCAAAGGTCCGAAAACCCACGAAGGCGACGACGTTCCACACGGCGGCCCAGGGCAAAAACGTACACCGGCACGTCCACTGTCTGCCGCTCAAGAGGGCACCGACAGCCCAACCGACAGCCTGCGTGAGGGGAACTGAGTCATGGGTATTGATCTTCCACTGATCTGGGCCGTGATCATCATCTTCGGCATCATGATGTACGTCATCATGGACGGCTTTGACCTCGGCATCGGCATCCTCTTCCCGTTCATGAAAGAAGAGCAAGACCGCGACGTGATGATGAATACCGTCGCGCCTGTATGGGACGGTAACGAAACGTGGCTGGTGTTGGGCGGTGCCGGGTTGTTCGGCGCTTTCCCGCTGGCCTATGCCGTTGTGCTTGAGGCGCTGTATCTGCCGTTGATCTTCATGCTGTTCGGCTTGATTTTCCGCGGTGTCGCCTTCGAGTTCCGCTTCAAGGCCACGGCCCAGAAGCGTCACTTGTGGGACAAAGCGTTTATTGGCGGTTCGCTGGTGGCTACGTTCTTTCAGGGGGTGGCATTGGGCGCTTACATCGATGGCATTCCGGTGGTTAATCGGGCCTATGCCGGAGGCGGTCTGGACTGGCTGACGCCGTTCTCGCTGTTCTGCGGTCTGGCGCTGATCGTGGCTTACGCGTTGCTTGGCTGCACGTGGCTGATCATGAAGACCGAAGGCTCGTTGCAGAAAGCAATGCACGATCTGGCACGCCCTCTGGCCATCGCCACGCTGGTGGTGATGGCAGTGGTGAGCCTGTGGACGCCATTGGCGCATCAGGACATTGCTGATCGCTGGTTCAGTCTGCCGAACCTGTTCTACTTCATGCCGGTGCCTGCCCTGGTACTGATCACGATGTACGGATTGTTCAAGGCGGTGGCGCGCAATGCCAACTACACGCCGTTCCTGCTGACCCTGGTGCTGATTTTCCTGGGCTACAGCGGGCTGGGCATCAGCTTGTGGCCGAACATTATTCCGCCAGCGGTCTCGATCTGGGATGCCGCGTCGCCGCCGCAGAGCCAGGGGTTCATTCTGGTTGGCACGCTGTTCATCATCCCGTTGATCCTGGGTTACACATTCTGGAGCTACTACGTGTTCCGCGGCAAAGTCACCCACGAAGACGGCTACCACTAGCAGCGTCGGCCCCCGACGATGGTCGGGGGCCGATGTTCAAGCGAGGAGGATTTAGCGATGTCCGGCAAAGAATCTTTTCATCACGAAGAAGACCCAGCACTCAAACAACCGCTCTGGAAACGGATCGGCTGGCTGGTCGTCATTTGGGGAGGCAGCGTATTCGCGCTGTTTATCGTGGCCACACTGCTGCGCATGTTCATGACTGCGGCAGGAATGAAAACCCACTGAAGCTGTTTCCGTTCCGCGCCACACCTGCGGACCCTCATGCCCTCTTCGGAGGGTATTTTTTTGTCTGGAATTTGAGTTTTGCCCGCTCAATTCTGCTCTCGCCCTGAGAATCCACCGCAACCCCCGTTTCTGCGCGGAGCGCGTAGGAGTCCGGCTTGCCGACGATGGGCTGCGAAGCGGCCCCAAATCCAGGCGCCTCGGTGTATCAGACAGACCGCATTCGCAGGTTTTGCTGCCGGTTCCCGGCAGATCGCGGGACAAGCCACGCTCCTACGCCCTCTGGGCAGAATCAAAAGCGTCGCGCGCGAGTGACGTTTAAACAGGGTTTGTGCGCGCCGCGATCCCGCTTCTGCGCGGAGCGCGTAGGAGTCCGGCTTGCCGACGATGGGCTGCGAAGCGGCCCCACATCCAGACACCTCGGCGCATCAGACAGACCGCATTGGCAGGTTTTGCTGCCGGTTCCCGGCAGATCGCGGGACAAGCCACGCTCCTACGCCCTCGGGGCAGAATCAAGAGCTTCGCGGGCAGACGTCGCTCCGACGAGATTGTTGCGCGCCGCGATCCCGCTTCTGCGCGGAGCGCGTAGGAGTCCGGCTTGCCGACGATGGGCTGCGAAGCGGCCCCAAATCCAGGCGCCTCGGTGTATCAGACAGACCGCATTCGCAGGTTTTGCTGCCGGTTCCCGGCAGATCGCGGGACAAGCCACGCTCCTACGCCCTCTGGGCAGAATCAAAAGCGTCGCGCGCGAGTGACGTTTAAACAGGGTTTGTGCGCGCCGCGATCCCGCTTCTGCGCGGAGCGCGTAGGAGTCCGGCTTGCCGACGATGGGCTGCGAAGCGGCCCCACATCCAGACACCTCGGCGCATCAGACAGACCGCATTCGCAGGTTTTGCTGCCGGTTCCCGGCAGATCGCGGGACAAGCCACGCTCCTACGCCCTCCGGGCAGAATCGAGAGCTTCGCGGGCAGACGTCGCTCCGACGAGATTGTTGCGCGCCGCGATCGCGCTTCTGCGCGGAGCGCGTAGGAGCTCTTCGAGGTTACGAGGGCAGCGATGGGCTGCGAAGCGGCCCCAAACCCAAGCGCCTCGGTACACCAGACAAACCGCATTCTCAGGTTTTACTGCCGGTTCCCGGCAGATCGCGGGACAAGCCACGCTCCTACGCCCGCTGGGCAGAATCAAAAGCGTCGCGCGCGAGTGACGTTTAAACAGGATTTTTTGCGCGCCGCGATCCCGCTTCTGCGCAAAGCGCGTAGGAGCTCTTCGAGGTTACGAGGGCAGCGATGGGCTGCGAAGCGGCCCCAGATCCAGGCACCTCGGCGCATCAGACAAACCGCATTCGCCGGTTTTGCTGCCGGTTCCCAGTCGAGCGCGACCCCGGCAGATCGCGGGAAAAGCCTTACTCCTACGCCCTTCGTGCAGAAGCAAAGCATCGGGTTATTTACGGGCTTTGAGGACCACGAACTTCGGCGTGGCCCCGACCTGCTCGACGCCCCGGAACAATCGCGCCAGTTTGCTGTGATAGCCCAAATGCCGGTTACCCACGATATACAGCGCGCCTCCGGTCACCAGCGCTGCGCGCGCCTGCTGAAACATGCGCCAGGCCAGAAAATCACCCACCGTCTGTTGCTGGTGGAAAGGCGGATTGCACAACACCACGTCCAGCGAATCAGGCGCTTGGCCTGCCAGGCCGTCGCCAGCGTGAATCACTGCCTGGCGCTCACCCAGCGCCGCACGCCAGTTTTCCTGCGCCGATTGCACCGCCATGAACGACTCGTCCACCAGCGTGTACTGCGCATCGGGGTTAGCCAGAGCGCTGGCAATTGCCAGTACGCCATTACCGCACCCCAAGTCGGCGACGCGGGCGCTGCCCAGATTTTTTGGTAAAAACGGCAAAAACGCCCGCGTGCCAATGTCCAGACCGTCGCGGCAAAACACGTTGGCGTGATTGACCAGCTCGATCTTTGGCTCGTCCAGGGTGTAGCGAGTGGGGTACGGCGAGGGCTGTAGGGGTTTCTCTTCGGGAGTAGCGAACAGCAAGCGAGCTTTCTTGACCGCGAGCGAAGCCTGCACCGGACCGATGTATTCCTCCAGCAACTCACCGGCGGAGCGGGGCAGGTGCTTGATCATCCCCGCCGCGATCACCTTCGCGCCTGGGGCCAACTTGCCCTGCAGGCGAATCAATTGTTCTTCAAGCAGCGCCAGGGTCTTTGGGACGCGAATCAACACCCAGTCGAACAGACCGGTCAGCGGTTCGCTGGCCGGAATGACCGGCACCGCATCGAACGTCTGTCCATTACGGGCGAGGTTTTTCTCCAGCGCCTGAACGCCGAGAAACGAATCGGTGCTGCTGATGACCGTCGCGTGCGGAGCGAGGCTGACAGCCAGCGCGCCAAAATTGTCGTTGAGCACCAGCACCCGGGTTTGCAGGGTGAGCCCGTGCTCGGCGATGTGGTTGAGCAGATACTCGTCGGCTGCATCAAACGCCTGCAACGGTTCATCCGATTGTTCGGGCTGGCGAATCAGATCGAGCTGGGCAAACGGGCTTTCAAGCAAAGGCATGAGCGGGAAGATCCATTCGTGGGCGACGCACGCGTGCGGTCGGCAAATGTCAGGCGGGCACCGGGTCAGCCGCACTCACAGAGAAGCGGGCGATTTTACGTGCTTTTCAAACTTTGGCACCTGACGTTTACGACCGATTGCCGGTTGCTCACGTGGTCTCGCTGGTTAGCGATGTTATAAACGCGCCGCTTAACGCTGCCTGAACAGCAGCGGCCGTCTTGTTGCTGACGCCCATCTTCCGAATAGCTTTGCCGACGTGGAAATTCACCGTGCGGGATTTCAGATTAAGGATGGTGCCGATCTCTTCTGCAGTTTTGCCAGCCGCGCACCACCTCAGTATTTCAACTTCGCGGTAAGTCAGGGTGCTTGATGAGCCCACGCAGTAATGAGTATCCGGTATTGAATCAGGCGTTTTGCGTTCCATGACAAGCCTCCATGCTTGGGTGTGTGTCGCCATTTGTTAGAAGTTTAGGAACGAACTGTTTGGCGGACCGCAGCGCACCTGACCCTTCTGACGAGCGGGGAAATGGAGGATGCAGCGGCAATGGGATGAACAGTAAGTCGGGAGAGGATTTTCAATGGCTTAACCTGCAACGGCGCGCCAAGAGCCGTTTGCCAGCTATAACGCCAATCGCCAAATACTCTAAGCGGCAGATGACGAGGTTCGAATGGATATCACTACAAACCCTCGGTGTTTATCGCGACAGCTTTGCGGGACACTGTGAGCTCATCGCGAAATAACAGGAAATCGAATCCCCCATGACGGCCAGTGCTGAGAAGTTCACCCGGCAAACCTTGCTGAGCGTCACGCCTCTGACGCCCAGTCTGTTCACTGTGCGCACAACCCGAGATCCAGGTTTCCGGTTCACTGCCGGTCAGTTCGCGCGTTTAGGGGTCACCAAAGCGGACGGCACCACGGCCTGGCGCGCCTATTCAATGGTGTCGTCGCCACACGACGAGTTTCTGGAGTTCTTCTCTATCGTCGTGCCGGGCGGGGAATTTACCAGTGAGCTGAGTCGTCTGCGCGAGGGCGATACCTTGATGGTGGAGAAACAGGCGGTGGGCTACCTGACAGCGGATCGTTTTTCTGATGGTCGGGATCTGTGGTTGTTGGCAACCGGCACCGGCGTGGCGCCGTTTTTATCGATTCTTCAGGATTTTGAGGTGTGGGAAAAATTCGAGCGAATCATCCTGGTGTACAGCGCAAGGGAAGGTAAAGAGTTGGCGTATCAAGAACTGATCGCGCAGCTGACCGAGCGCGATTATCTGGCTGAGTACGCCGATAAATTCCAATTCATTGCCACCGTCACGCGCGAGCAGCATCCCGGTGCGCTCAATGGACGAATCACCACGTTGATCGAAAATGGAGAGCTTGAAAAAGCGGCGGGGGTTCAACTGAGTCCGGAACATTCACGGGTGATGATCTGCGGCAATCCGCAAATGATCGACGACACCCGCGCCGTATTGAAACAGCGCGACATGCGCCTGAATCTGAGCCGCAAGCCAGGGCAGATTGCGGTGGAGAATTATTGGTAATTACCGAATGGTCCTGTAGGAGCTAACTTGTTGGCGAGGCCTTTAATGCGTCGTTTCGGGTAAGACGCATCGCGAACAAGTTCGCTCCTACAGAGGTATGGCGTTAGATCGGACGCAACGGATCAACAGTGATCGGCGCAGCAGGCCGGCTGTTCTGCTCTTTCAGCAGATCACGAATTTCGCCCAGCAGCAGTTCTTCCTTAGTCGGCGTTGGCGGCAGTGTCGGCGCCTTGGCTTCCTCGCGTTTCAAACGATTGATCGCCTTCACGCCCATGAAGATTGCGAATGCCACGATGATGAAGTCGATGACCGTCTGGATAAATTTGCCGTATGCCAAAACAACAGCAGGTGCCGCACCTTCGGCTGGCCTTAACATCACAGCCAGATCACTAAAATCCACGCCGCCGATCAGCAGCCCCAAGGGCGGCATGATTACATCGCCGACGAACGACGAAACGATCTTGCCGAATGCCGCGCCAATGATGATACCGACGGCCATATCGACCACGTTACCTTTGACGGCAAAGGCTTTGAACTCGCTTAGTACGCCCATAGGTTTTCTTCCTTTGTTACACATGAGTGGTTGTATTGCAGTGTAAGACAGCTCTGCGCATTGTGCGCAGTCCTCGTAATCGACCGACTGAGGTCTGGTTAGTTTTATGGAAACATCCAAAAACTTCCCTTTGTCTCCCCGCAAACGCGGTCGCTTGAGCGTTGCGCTATGATTGGCCCCTTTTCAGATCGGGGGTGTCATGGCCAAGGCCAAACGTATGTTCGGCTGCACCGAGTGCGGCGCGACGTTTCCTAAATGGGCCGGGCAGTGCACCGAGTGCGGCGCCTGGAACACCTTGGTTGAAACAGTCATCGAGAGCGGCGGGGCAGCGGCGCCCAGCGGTCGCTCAGGCTGGACCGGCCAACAGGCGCAAGTCCGGACCCTGGCTGAGGTCAGTGTCGAAGAGGTCCCGCGTTTTTCCACCAATTCCACTGAACTGGATCGCGTCCTCGGCGGCGGCTTGGTAGACGGCTCGGTCGTGTTGATCGGGGGTGATCCCGGCATCGGCAAATCCACCATCCTGCTGCAAACCCTGTGCGCGATTGCCGAGCGAATGCCTGCGTTGTACGTCACCGGTGAAGAATCCCAACAGCAGGTCGCCATGCGCGCACGGCGCTTGGGCCTGCCGCAGGACAAGCTCAAGGTGATGACCGAAACCAACATCGAAACCATCATTGCCACGGCGCGCATCGAGCAGCCCAAGGTGATGGTCATCGACTCGATCCAGACCATTTTTACCGAGCAATTGCAGTCCGCGCCCGGTGGTGTGTCTCAGGTGCGCGAGAGCGCGGCATTGCTGGTGCGATACGCAAAAATAAGCGGTACGGCGATTTTCCTCGTCGGGCACGTTACCAAAGAGGGCGCATTGGCCGGGCCGCGGGTGCTGGAGCACATGGTGGATACCGTGCTGTATTTCGAGGGTGAATCCGATGGTCGCCTGCGCCTGCTGCGTGCAGTGAAGAATCGCTTCGGTGCGGTCAACGAGCTGGGCGTGTTCGGTATGACCGACAAGGGTCTGAAGGAAGTCTCCAACCCTTCGGCGATCTTTCTCACGCGAGCCCAGGAAGAAGTCGCAGGCAGCGTGGTCATGGCTACGTGGGAAGGCACCCGGCCAATGCTGGTGGAAGTGCAGGCACTGGTAGACGACAGCCATTTGTCCAACCCCCGTCGGGTGACGTTAGGCCTGGATCAGAACCGGTTGGCGATGTTGTTGGCAGTGTTGCATCGCCACGGCGGTATTCCGACCCACGATCAGGACGTGTTTCTCAACGTGGTGGGCGGGGTGAAAGTGCTGGAAACAGCGTCGGACCTGGCCCTGATGGCAGCTGTGATGTCCAGTTTGCGCAATCGACCGTTGCCCAACGACTTGCTGGTGTTCGGGGAAGTAGGGTTGTCGGGCGAAGTGCGGCCGGTGCCGAGCGGTCAGGAGCGTTTGAAAGAAGCGGCCAAGCATGGCTTCAAACGCGCCATCGTGCCCAAGGGCAACGCGCCGAAAGAATCGCCCCCGGGGTTGACGGTGATTGGCGTGACCCGGCTGGATCAGGCGCTGGATGCGTTATTTGAGTAGTGCTTTGGGAGGGGGCATCAATCTGTAGGAGCCAACTTGTTGGCGAGCCAAGCGACGCGGTCTGTCAGCCGGACGTCTCGCGAACAAGTTCGCTCCTACAGGTAGATCGAGTTCACACCTCAATCAACGCCGCCAACTCGCGCTCAAGCTCCGCCGGGTCGGCCAGGTTGAGTTCGATCAATCGGCGCAAATGCGTCACTGATTCCAGGCCGATGTGCTCACAAACGAACCCCAAATGGTTGTTATCGTCATGGGTCAGGCGCACCTCCATCTGCAGATCGATATCGACACTCAGATGAATATCCACGAAGAACAGATCATCCGGATTGCCCAGCCATGGCGAGGGCCGCTCGATCAACAGCCCTTTAAGGGACAAGTCGATCAACTTTACTGGCCAGCTTTTCGGCCCTTGGGTGAATTCAGTTTTCGCATCAAACGCGATGCGCTTAAAACGACGACGGTCTTGGTGGGAATCTGTCATGAGGCAGCTACTCCTTGAGTGCACTGACTATAGGCGAAAACTCGCTCTAGACCATGGTGGGGGTGGTCTTTCGCTGCATCGGCGCTAGACTCTGGTGGCTGCTCATCCAAGCCACTCAGTTGGAAAAATAAAAAAATGAAAAACAATAATAGTCTGCTGCGCCATGTGCCCTGGCTGATTGTTGCGATTCTCGGGGCGTGTGCTCTGGGGGTAGTTGCGTTGCGTCGCGGGGAGGCGATCAACGCACTCTGGATCGTCGTTGCGGCGGTCGCCATTTATCTGGTCGCGTATCGTTACTACAGCCTGTTCATCGCCACCCATGTCATGCAACTTGATCCGACCCGGGCCACCCCTGCGGTACTCAACAATGACGGTCTGGATTACGTCCCGACCAACAAACACATTCTTTTTGGTCACCACTTCGCTGCCATCGCTGGCGCTGGCCCTCTGGTCGGTCCGGTGCTGGCTGCGCAAATGGGTTACTTGCCCGGCACGCTCTGGCTGATCGCAGGCGTGGTGCTGGCAGGCGCGGTGCAGGATTTCAT
>NZ_JBSKHW010000013.1:0-223024 GCF_057128765.1 Pseudomonas corni | reverse complement strand
GACGTGCAGCGCATGGTCAACGTCGAGCAACTGCCCGCCGAGCCGTTCCTGCGAGCGCTCGACCTGATGGGCCTGCCGACGCGGATCAAAGACGAAAACGGCGACCGCGCCTGGCAGTAACGTCCAGAAAACAGGTGCGCCTGAGAATGGCGCACCTTGTTTCACCCTCCCCTTCAGAACATCACTCCTACAAGGGGAATGTGGCGTTCATGCATCGTCACGTACACATTCAACGCCTTGACCATACCGTTAAATCTGTGACCAACGCGACGATAACTATCATTCGCGGTGTACCACTGCGACTTACTATTGCCATCAAGCCGAATAATTGTATTTTCTCGCGTATCTGCTAGCGTTAAAAACTATTGAAACTAACGTCTATCTGTCATCGAAGCTTAACTAAACATCAGTATTAGTTTAAATCGTCGCCTGCGCCAAGTTTGGCTGTTATCACAGGCAAGCTGAACGACGGCTGTCTATCCGCTTTGATTCATCCATTCGGGTATAAACCCTGAAAACACTGAAGCCTACGAATATTAAGCGGCCAGGTATCAACGTAAGCCTGCCCCTGACAACCACGCGATACAGCACTAAAAAAGAGAATGGAAAACTCACGCCGCATAAACGTATTTTTCATATTTGGTGGACTATCGTTCTTCGCACTATTTGATCACTTGAAAGCAGCATGCGAGCGATTGTAACTAATGCACAAGCCGAGAGCTCAATCCCGTCCATATCGTTTTGAGGCGTTCAAACCGCTGTATCAATTCGTGCATCCATACTTATCGACAAGACTGCATTCGCATTTAAAGCTATCGAGCGCTCATTTATCGGTCTCATTGAGTCCGGGAGAATAAAAATGGATCTAGCTTTTCTTCCCTTCTCACGGCCCAGCATCGGCGATGAGGAAGTTGATGCTGTCAGCCGTGTTTTGCGTTCGGGTTGGATCACAACGGGGGCCGAATGCCACAAGCTGGAAGAGCGATTCGCCGAGCATGTGGGCGCTCGCCATGCGGTGGCATTGTCATCGGCTACCGGAGCCATGCACATCGCATTGCTGGCGCTAGGCGTCGGGCCGGGCGATGAGGTCATTACACCATCCCAGACTTGGGTATCCACGGCAAACATGATCTGTTTGCTGGGAGCGACACCAGTATTTGTCGATGTCGATCGCGACACGCTGATGACGGACGCGTCGATGATCGAGCAAGCCATTTCCCCCCGCACCAAAGCCATTGTCCCGGTGCATTATGCCGGCGCAGCGTTCGATCTCGACCCGCTATACGCGGTGGCTGAGCGGCATGGCATCGCGGTGATCGAAGACGCCGCACATGCGGCAGGCACGCAGTACAAGGGTCGTCCGATCGGCGCTCAAGGCACAGCAATTTTCTCCTTTCACGCGATCAAGAACATGACCTGTGCCGAAGGGGCGATGTTTGTCACCGATGACCAAAAGCTGGCCGACCGGATACGACAACTCAAGTTTCACGGACTGGGGGTTGACGCCTACGACCGCATAACGCTTGGGCGCAAACCACAGGCTGAAGTGATAGAGCCAGGCTTCAAATACAACCTGGCCGACATCAACGCCAGCATTGCGCTGGTTCAGTTGCAGCGGCTCGACCAGATCAATGCAAAACGCCAAATGCTGGCCAGTCATTATCAAGAACGGCTGGCTGGCACTCCGCTGCTGCCATTAGCCCTGCCCCGCCATGACCATCTGCATGCCTGGCACCTGTTCATCGTGCGTATTGATGCCGAGCGGTGCGGGCTGGACCGGGATGCCTTCATGCAGGCGTTGCAGGCTCGCAACATCGGCACCGGGATTCACTTTATCGCCACTCACCTGCACCGCTATTACCGCCAGCGTTTTTCCGAGGTTCATTTGCCCAATACCGAATGGAACTCCGCACGGCTTTGCTCCATTCCCCTGTTTCCCGACATGACGCTGGGTGATGTCGACCGCGTCGTCAGTGCCATTGAATCGATCGTGGAATCGCGCCTTTGAAACCTTATGCCATCAACCGGGTGTCGATCGTCATTCCGGTCTACAACGAACAGCAAAGCTTGCCAGAGTTGCTGCGGCGTACTGAAGCAGCCTGTGCTCGCTTGCAACAGCCCTTCGAGATCGTGCTGGTCGATGACGGCAGTCGCGACGACTCGGCCGACATCCTGCAGCAGGCGGCCGAGCGCGAGGGCAGCCCGGTGGTGGCCGTCATTCTCAATCGCAACTATGGCCAACACGCAGCGATCATGGCGGGTTTCGAGCAGTGCACGGGGGATGTGGTGATCACCCTCGATGCTGACCTGCAAAACCCTCCTGAAGAAATCCCGCGCCTGGTGCTGCTCGCGCAGCAGGGGTACGACGTGGTCGGCACCGTGCGCAGCAATCGTCAGGACTCTGCCTGGCGGCGTTGGCCATCCAAGCTGATCAACCTGGCGGTGCAGCGTTCCACCGGGGTGGCCATGAGCGATTACGGCTGCATGTTGCGCGCCTATCGACGTACGATTATCGACGCCATGCTGGCCTGTCGCGAACGCAGCACCTTCATACCGATTCTCGCCAACAGTTTCGCGCGCCATACCACCGAAGTGCTGGTCGACCATGCGGAACGCGAACACGGCGATTCGAAATACAGCCCCATGCGCCTGATCAACCTGATGTTCGACCTGGTCACCTGCATGACGACCACGCCCCTGCGGCTGCTCAGCATCATCGGCTTCAGCATGGCGTTCCTCGGAGTGCTGTTTGCCGTTCTACTGATCGTGCTGCGGTTGATCTTCGGAGCACCTTGGGCCGGGCACGGCACATTCGTACTCTTCGCCGTGCTGTTCGTCTTCACCGGCGGGCAGTTCATCGGCATGGGCCTGCTGGGTGAGTACCTGGGACGCATGTACAGCGACGTCCGTGCCCGTCCGCGCTTCTTCATCGAAAAAGTCGTGCGCTGCTCTACTGCGGCCACCACTCACACGACCGACTCCCCCGCTACTCCTTATTTGAGCAAGGTTGCGCCATGAGCAAGAAAGCTGTGGTTTTCGCTTATCACGATATTGGCTGTGTTGGTTTGCAGGCCCTGCTGAACGCCGGTTTCGATGTCGCCGCTGTGTTCACCCATGCCGACGATCCCAAAGAAAAAACCTTCTTTGGCTCCGTGGCCCAGCTTTGCGCTCAACATGATATTCCGGTGCATGCACCCGAAGATCCCAATCATCCACTCTGGCTGGAGCGGATCGGCAAACTCGACCCTGACTTCATTTTCTCGTTCTACTACCGCCAATTGCTTAGCGAGTCGCTACTGGCGTGTGCCCGGCACGGCGCCTTCAATCTGCACGGTTCGCTGTTGCCGCGCTATCGCGGTCGCGCTCCGGCCAACTGGGTCTTGGTCAACGGTGAAAGCGAAACCGGCGTCACCCTGCACCAGATGGTCAAGCGCGCCGACGCAGGCGCCATCGTCGCTCAGCAACGAGTGTCGATCAGTGCCACCGATACTGCACTGACGCTGCACGGCAAACTGCGTGAGGCGGCTGCGGACCTGCTCTCCGAAACCCTGCCTTTACTGGCGCAGGGGCAATTGTCGGGCATACCGCAGGATGAGTCTCAGGCAAGCTGTTTTGGCCGACGCACCCCTGCCGACGGCTTGATCGACTGGACGCTTTCAGCCCCACGCCTGTACAACCTGGTGCGGGCAGTGACCCAACCCTACCCCGGCGCATTTTGTCCGGTGGGCGAGCACAAACTGATCGTCTGGAGCGCCCGTGTCCAGGACGCCAATGACGGATTCGCGCCGGGCACGGTCATCAGTTGCGACCCGCTGCGGATTGCCTGTGGCGAGGGTTCACTGGTGATCAGCGCCGGACAGCGGGGTGAAGACGGCCTGTACCTCAGCGGACCGCAACTGGCCCGCGAATTCGGTCTGGTCGAAGGCTCGCGACTGCTGGGTGTCGACAAGCGTCGCCCGCTACGCCGAACCCGGGTGCTGATCCTGGGCGTCAACGGTTTCATCGGCAATCACCTGTCCGAGCGCCTGCTGCAAGACGATCGTTACGAAATCTACGGAATGGACATCGGCTCGGATGCCATCGAGCGTCTGCGCAACAAGCCCAATTTTCACTTCATCGAGGGCGACATCAGCATTCATACGGAGTGGATCGAGTATCAGATCAAAAAATGCGATGTAGTTTTGCCCCTAGTAGCGATTGCTACGCCCATCGAGTACACGCGCAACCCGCTGAGGGTTTTCGAACTCGACTTCGAGGAAAACCTGAAGATCGTGCGCTACTGCGTGAAGTACAACAAGCGGGTGATTTTCCCCTCCACGTCCGAAGTGTATGGCATGTGCCAGGACCCAAGCTTTGACGAAGACACCTCCAATCTGGTCGTTGGACCGATCAACAAGCAGCGCTGGATTTATTCGGTCTCCAAGCAGCTGCTGGACCGTGTGATCTGGGCGTATGGACAAAAAGGCCTGCAGTTCACCCTATTCCGTCCATTCAACTGGATGGGCCCACGGCTGGATCGCCTGGACTCCGCACGAATCGGCAGTTCACGCGCAATCACGCAGTTGATTCTGCATTTGGTAGAGGGCACACCAATTCGCCTGGTCGACGGCGGCGCTCAGAAGCGCTGCTTCACCGACGTCGCCGACGGCATAGAAGCACTGGCGCGGATCATCGAAAACCGTGGCAACAGCTGCAACGGTCAGATCATCAACATCGGCAACCCGGACAACGAGGCCAGCATTCGTCAATTGGGCGAAGAGCTGCTGCGTCAATTCGAGGCCCATCCGCTGCGCTCAAATTTCCCGCCGTTCGCCGGTTTCCGCGAAGTCGAAAGCCAGTCGTTCTACGGCAAGGGCTATCAAGACGTCAGTCACCGCAAACCGAGCATCGACAATGCACGACGTCTGATCGGCTGGACACCGACCATTGAGTTGAGCGAGACCATCGGCAAGACCCTGGACTTTTTTCTGCGCGAAGCCATGACTGAAAAGTCGGATGCGCGCTGATGCTGGCCGGTCTGAGAATCGATGTCGATACCTACCGCGGCACCCGCGAAGGCGTGCCTCGATTGCTGGACATGCTCGACGAGGCACAGGTCAAAGCGACGTTTTTCTTCAGCGTCGGACCCGACAATATGGGCCGTCATTTGTGGCGCCTGGCGCGCCCACAGTTTTTCTGGAAAATGCTGCGCTCGCGGGCGGCGAGCCTGTATGGCTGGGACATTCTGCTGGCCGGTACTGCGTGGCCGGGCAAATCGATTGGCCGTGATCTTGGCCCCTTGATGCGCCGCGCTCTTGAGGCCGGTCACGAGGTGGGACTGCACGCCTGGGACCACCATGGCTGGCAGGCCAATGCAGGACGCTGGGACCAGGCTCAACTGACCGAGCAGATCCGTCGCGGCGTCGACTGCCTGAGCGACATTCTTGGCGGCCCTGTGGTCTGTTCAGCCGCCGCTGGCTGGCGCGCCGACGAGCATGTGGTACAGGCCAAAGAGCCGTTCGCGTTTCGCTACAACAGCGATTGCCGGGGCAACCGCATCTTTCGCCCGCTCCTGCCCGATGGACGTCCGGGGACGCCGCAGATCCCGGTCGATTTACCCACCTATGACGAAGTGGTCGGCCCGCTACTCGGTGCTCAGGACTACACCGATTTCATCCTTCAGCGCTTCTCCCCGAACAAACTTAACGTCTACACCATTCACGCAGAAGTCGAAGGCATCGTCATGGCCGAGGACTTCAAACACCTGCTGCGTGAGGCCAAGGCTCGGGACATCCGTTGGCAGCCCTTGGGCCTGCTGTTGCCGGATAATATTGAGCACTTGCCCTCAAGCCATCTTGTGCGTGGCGCATTGAACGGACGAGAGGGATGGCTGGGGGTGCAGCAGTCATGACTCAACAATCTCGACACATCGCATTGCTCGTGCTGGCATTCGCGCTGATGTATGTACTGCCGCTTGGCTCCCACGGCCTGTGGATTCCCGATGAAACCCGATACGCGCAGATCAGCCAGGAAATGCTTCACAGCGGCCAGTGGGCGGCTCCCCACTTCATGGGTCTGCGCTATTTTGAAAAGCCGGCTGGCGGTTATTGGCTGATCGCCCTGGGTCAGGCGGTCTTTGGCGAAAACCTGTTCGGCGTACGAATTGCCTCGGCGCTCAGCACTGGGCTGAGCATCGTCCTTGCCTATCTGATTGCAGGTCGTCTGTGGAACGATCCGCGCAAGAGCTTCGCCAGTGCGCTGTTGTTCATGAGTTTTGGATTTGTTGCCGGGCAGGCGGGCTACAGCAATCTGGACCCGCAATTCACCCTGTGGACCAACCTGAGTCTGGTTGCTTTCTGGTACGCCATTCACAACACGGGTCGTTCACGTCTGACTGCATGGGCAGTGCTGGGATTGGCCTGTGGCATAGGGTTTCTGACCAAAGGGTTTCTGGCCTGGGCATTGCCGGTATTGATCGCGCTGCCCTATATGGTCTGGCAAAAGCGCCTGCGTGAACTCCTCAAATACGGATCATTGGCGGTAGTGATCGCCATCGCGGTGTGTTTACCGTGGGTGTTGGCGGTCCACAGTCAGGAGCCTGACTATTGGCGCTACTTCTTCTGGCATGAGCACATCCGCCGCTTCGCCGGTGAAGATGCGCAACATGCCCAGCCTTGGTGGTTCTACCTGCCACTGCTGGTGGCGGCCTGCGTGCCCTGGGCATTGCTGCTACCTGCGACGCTCAAGCAGGCATGGCAGCAGAAGCATCAGCCGGTCAGCGGTTTTTTGCTGATGTGGCTGCTGTTCCCCTTGGCTTTTTTGAGCATGAGCAAGGGCAAACTGCCGACCTACATTCTGCCCTGTCTTCTGCCGTTGGCGCTGATGATGGGCGATGCGCTGGTTGATCAGCTCAAACAGGCAAAGACCCGATCACTGCGTATCAACGGCGTATTGAATGCGCTGATGGCGACGGTCGGACTGGCAGCACTCGTTTACCTGCAAATCAAACAGCCTGTGTACGACCACGAACCCCTGCACTTACTGCTGGCAATCACCGTGCTGGCAGGCTGGATATTGACTAACGCGCTTCAGGGCTGGATGCCGCTCAAATACTGGGCGATGCCCGCACTGGGCAGTTGGTTGCTCGTTGGATTGTTGCCGGCGGCGTTACCCAACAGCGTGGTCTCCAATAAGGCACCGGACCAGTTCGTCGCAAAGCATCTGGTCGAACTGACCGCCAGCAGGCATTTGCTGAGCAACGATCTAGGCGCTGCCTCGGCCTTGGCGTGGCGCCTGAAACGCCCCGACATTGCGCTGTTCAACACCTTGGGTGAGCTCGAATACGGCCTCGGCTATCCAGATGTACAAGGCCGTGAAATAGGGATGGGAGCTATCGACGAGTGGATGACACAGGCTCGACGCGAGGGCCAGGTGGGCGTGCTCATGCGCGGCAAAAGCGACGAGGAATTACGTGAACTCGATCTATTGCCCAAAGACGGCCGGCGCTATGACGAAGGCAATCTGGTGATCCTTATCTACGAGAAGTCTGCGTCGTGATCTGGCTGATGCTATTGGCCGCATGCGCGCTGACCTGTCTTGGCCAGATCGCCCAGAAGCTTGCCGTTGAACAATGGCGGGGAGCATTCCCCGGCGTGGCCTGCGCCCTGCGCTCACGCTGGTTATGGCTGGCATTGCTATGCATGGGGCTGGGTCTGCTGACATGGTTGATGGTGCTGCAGCGGATGGACGTGGGTATTGCATATCCGATGCTGGGCCTGAACTTCGTATTGATCACCCTCACCGCACGCTATGTATTCAAGGAGCCGGTCGACCGTCAGCACTGGCTTGGCGTCGTGCTGATTCTTTCAGGTGTGGTCCTGCTGGGCGGCCAGACATGAGTCGCAGCACAGGGATCGCTTTGACTCTGGGCAGCGTGCTGCTGGTCAGCGCGGCCCAGTTGGGCATGCGCTGGAGCATGAGCCGCCTGCCATCCCCCAGCAAATGGCCCGATGCAACGGTTGCCGGACAGATCGACCTCAACGCGTTCGCGGTGGTCTGCGTCTCGGTCCTGGCCTACATGCTTTCCATGCTCCTTTGGCTTGGTGCGCTTCGCGACTTGCCGCTTGGCCGGGCCTATTCGTTGCTGAGCATCAGTTACGTGCTGGTGTACGCGCTCGCCGCCCTTTTACCGTTTTTCCATGAGACGTTCACGGTAACGAAAACCGTGGGTGTCACGCTGATCGTGATGGGCGTTTTGACCATCAATCGCCGGCGCATTTCCAGTCCTCATCTTCAGGATCTCACCCATGAAAATCAGCGTTTTCGGTAGCGGATATGTCGGGCTGGTGCAGGCGACGGTGCTTGCCGAGGTTGGCCATGACGTCATCTGCATGGACATCGATCAGATCAAGGTCGACCAACTGCGCCAAGGTCAGGTGCATATTTTCGAGCCAGGACTGGCCAATCTGGTGCGCGAGAACCTGGACCATAAACGCCTGCAGTTCACCTGCGACGAACAGCTTGCGGTACAACACGCCGAGGTGCTGTTCATCGCTGTCGGTACCCCTTCCCGGCCAGATGGGTCGGCGGACCTGTCGGGTTTTTTCGCCGTGGGTGAAGCCATTGCCAGGCACAGGGCAGAACCCCTGATCATCGTCGAAAAATCCACCGTGCCGGTCGGCAGCGGCGATGCCCTGCGTGCCCACATCGAAAATGAGCTGCGTCAGGCCGGTCGTCTGTTGCAGTTCGATATCGTGTCCAATCCGGAATTCCTCAAGGAAGGGTCAGCCGTCAATGATTGCCGCCGACCTGACCGCATCGTCATCGGCTGTGAAAACGAGGCCGTGCGAAAAGTCATGCGTGAGCTGTATGCGCCGTTCAACCGCAACCACGATCGCATTATGTTCATGGACTTGCGCAGCGCCGAATTAACGAAATATGCAGCCAATTGCATGCTCGCAACCAAGATCAGCTTCATCAACCAGATCGCCGAACTGGCCGAGCATTTAGGTGCAGACGTCGAGTCGGTGCGCCTGGGTATCGGCGCCGATTCGCGAATAGGCTACGACTTCATCTACCCCGGTTGTGGTTACGGCGGATCCTGTTTCGGCAAGGACATTCGTGCCCTGATCCACAGCGCCAGGGAAGCCCATTGCTCCAACGACTTGCTGTCGGTAGTGGAAGCCATCAACGAACGGCAAAAGAACAAACTGTTCGAGCGGGTCAACGCGTTCTACCAGGGCGATTTGCGCGGCAAGACCTTTGCGCTTTGGGGGCTGGCCTTCAAGCCCAACACCGATGACATGCGGGATGCCCCGAGCCGGGTGTTGATGGAGGCATTATGGGAAGCTGGCGCCACAGTGCGCGCGTTCGACCCTGAAGCGATGCAGGAAACCCAGCGCCTCTACGGCAATCGCAAGGACCTGATTCTGATGGGTACGCCTGAGTCCACGCTCAACGACGCTGATGCCCTGATCATCTGTACCGAATGGCAGCAGTTCAAGGCGCCGGATTTCGAGCTGATCGAGCAACGCCTTGGAGCCCCGGTTATCTTTGACGGGCGCAACCTGTATGACACCGAGCGCCTGGCCCAAAATGGTTTTCACTACTTCCCCATGGGCCGCGGCGAATCCTGCGATCTGCCGATTCCGCAGAAATCCTGGGACAGCTACGCAAGGCTGGCCAGCGTCCAGACGAGCTGAATCAGTGCGGGCGCGCCAGTGAAATCATGGCGCGTCGATCGTTCCGTCACCCAGACGCAGCAGTACGTAGTCCTCTTTGTCGAAACGCCCGCTGTAAACCACTGGCACGCGCCCCACTGCATTACCCAACGTCTGATAATCGCTATTGCTCATGACGACGTAAGCAGGCGTACGTGTGGCCTGCAGTTGTTGGGCGGTATTGGAGAATTGCGGTTGCAAATCCTCATTCAGGTTGACCATGAACTTGATGGCTTTGGCGTCTTTACCCATGCCGTGCAGTACCAGCGGCAGAGGATCGGCGCGCAGAATGTCGCGCACGTTTAGGCTGAACTGCTCGGTGTCGTAGAGGTTACGTTCGACTTTTTCGAACACCCCGATGTAGCTGCCCCATACGGCCAAAACTGCACATATCACAAGGCCCGCTGTGCGATCACGTGGTCGCGTCAGCATCGCCAGCGCCACGATTTGCAGCAATCCCAGCACGATCAGCGCTGGACCAATGCTGCCCAATTGCTCGGGGAATCGCGGTTTCACCAACAGTAGGCCGGTAAACAACAGGGCCGGCACCACAGAGCAGATCCCAAGGATCGAAGTACGCAAAACCGTTGCCCAACGCTGCCCTGTGATCTGAAACGGATAAGCCGCGACGATGGCTGCCATAGGCAGCATGGGCAGCATGTAACGGGCTTTTTTGGCCTGAGGAATCGACAGACCGATCATCACCGTGGCCCCCGCAGCCAGACACAACCAAACCAGATTCAGTGCGGGTGTGCCGGGTTTTCTCGCCATCACCAAGACTGTTACAAGCACAACAAGCGCTAATGGATACGCCAGAGCGTAATTACCGAGCGAACTGCTGAAATACCACAACACCGGACTGGAGCCTTCGCTGCCATCCATGCGCGACGAAAACTGCATCCGCACCACTTCCTGGACAAAGCCTGAACCGCCGGTGACCCACGCCAACGCCAGCAGTGCCGCGATACACAGGACCAGCAACACCAGCGCTGTGCACCCGAAGATCAGCAGTCGTCGCCATTGCCCACCCATCGCGTAGTAACTGCACAACACACCGGTGGGCACCACCAGTCCCACGGGGCCACGGATGGCAAACCCCAGCACAAGTAACGCAAAGACCCATCCTAAACGACGCGGCGCGTTGAAATAATCAGCGGCGTAGCCAAGGTAGAACACCGCGAAAGCCACTGTTGCCAGCATCTGATCCAGTGACACTGAACGTGTTTCGGTGATGAAAGTATTGGTCAGCAACAACAGCGCGATGCTCAGACAGGCCCATTGTCGTGAATAAGGCACCAGCAGGCGATAGATCAAGCCCACCATGACCGCCGATGCAATTGCGGTGGGCAACCATGCGCTCAGGCTGGTCACCCGCCCCAGCGGGAGCGAAAACAGATAAATCAGCAGCGTCGAAAAACTCGAGTAGTCCGCATAGGGTTCGCCGTAGGTCGTGGGGAAAAACCGCGGGCTGTGGCGCAGCATTTCCTGCGCAAACATCACGAACCTTGAATCGAACCCGATGATGTCCCGGTCCCAGTTGCCTGAAGTGAACAGCACCAGCGCCAAGGCCATGGCAACGAAGGCCTCCAGGCGCATACGGCCTTGCGTGATGCCCAAAAATTGCCGCGCAGCCATTGCGGTCATGGTGTCTCCACGTCGTGAGCGCCTGTAAGGCTATTGGTTTACGAAATAGTAGACACGATCCCCAACCTTGACGCTGTCCAGTACCTTGAGCGGAGCCTGGGGCGTGGACTGTCGTTCCATGATGGCAATGTTGCCGGGGGCTTCGAGTAGGAAGGCGGTCAGTTGCTCATCAGACAAAACAGTGTCCAGCAGGCTCTGGCTATAAAACACACTGGCCCCCACCAGCCGCTCGCTGGGTTGAAACAGTGCGATGCGATGGCCTTGCTGTTGCGAGGCCTGTATCCGCTCGGTCAGCGGAACAAATGACAGCTGTTGGTCTGCCCGGGGCAACAGCCAAAGCGCAATCGCCAGATAGATCGTGGTGACCACAATTACCGCGACTGACAGCATCGCACGCTGGTACTGGACTATGGCCTTCGCCCACTTGGACCTGCCTGCAAGGGTTCGTATGCGTTCTGCGAGTACCCCCATGTATTCAGCGGCAATCACCGCCGCAGCCGGGGTCAGCGACATCAGGTACACCGTGCGCTTGCTGGACGCCAGACTCAGCAATAAAAACTGCGCCAACAACCAAAGGCTGAAAAATAGCAAATAACGATTGCCTGCCAACGCTTTACGAAAGTGCCAAAGCCCGGAATAGACCAACAGATTCCACGGCAAAAACGCTTCCGGCAGTTTGGCCAGGTAGTAATAGAAAGGCTCGTAGTGCCCGGCGTCTTCGAAAGAACCGCTGAAACGACCAACGCTGTTGGTCCACAGCACATCCTTGAGTGATTGGGTTCCACCCTGCCCATAGAGAAAGCCCAGCCACACCATCAGCGGCAACAGCGCCAGCAGGGTGAACAGCGCTGGACGCAGCCAGTCGGCCAGCACCAGCCGTCTCTGTTGAATGCTCTCGCACATCAGATACGCGAATATCACGACCCCCGGCATGGCAAGCCCAAGCACCCCCTTGCTCAAGGTCGAGATGACGATGCCCAGACAAAACAATAGCCACGATCCAGTCTGAGCGCCGTGGCTGTCGGCAAGCCTGCGGGCATGGAAATAGGCCAGCAGCGCAATGCTCACCCCCAAGGCCAACAGCGCGTCTTCGCCAACCTGGCGCGCATTGCTCCAGTAGCTCGCGGTAGTGGCAAGCACAAACGCGGCGGCCCAGGCAATATTCGCTGGCCGTCCGAATCGGCGCAGCATGGCGTACAACAGCAACACGCTGAACATGCCTGCGAACGCCGAAGCCAGACGCACGGCCCACGGCGTTGCACCGAATACGGCAATGGCCATGGCGTCGAGCCAGATGCTCAGGGGCGGTTTCTCCAGAAATGGCTGCCCGTTCAAGGCCGGAGTCACCCAATTACCGCTCAGGTACATCTCCATGGCAATGCCAGCGACCCTGGGTTCCGTGGAGTTTTGGAGTTGGTGATTGCCCAAGGCAAAGAAGAACAGCAGACCACCCAACAGCAGCAACAAGCGCGCGTGCGAGACCATGGATTCGATTACCTGGGATGAGCAAACGGAATAATTGAGGCGCGGGCAGTATATGCAACGAAATGTTGACGTCTTGTTAACAACCCGTCTGAAAGAATGAGAAATGCAAACAAATCAAATAACCCATATTGCTTATAAACGTCGGTTTTACTCATTGCTCCACTGATCGAGCCTCCCAAAATGCAGCGAACTAAATCGCAGGCAAACAACAGTCGACGATCTGCTGCATCATCGGCTGGGAAATGGGCGATAGGTGGCTTTATCTTGCTGATAGCAGGTAGCGCGGCCGTAGCCAATTTCGTTTATAACCCGCCGTCGCTTTATGCACCGCGGGTCGCTCATAACAATGAGCAAGTTTCCTTAATCGGCATCGGTGACCAAGGAAGCGGTAGCTTCAAGCAGTGGCAGGTGGCGCAGGCGATGGAACGGGTTGCTGCTCGTGACGGCCGGCTCGATATGGTGCTGCTATTGGGCGATAACTTTTATGGCAAATCCCTGACCGGTATCCACGACTGGAACTGGCAAATGAAGTTCGAGCGGGTCTACTGGGGGCGATACCTGAGCCACATTCCGTTTTATGCGGTGCTCGGCAACCACGACTATCCCGTTTCCAGTGAGATAGAGATCCAATACAGCCTTCAACACGCGGGGTCGGGACGCTGGCAGATGCCAGCTCATACCTACACCAAAGATTTCGGCAATATTGATGGACGCCCTTTGTTGCGCATCGTGTTCCTCGACAGTGCCGTGCCTGCCAGTGCACTCAAGACCCAGATCGATTTTCTCGAGAAAGCCTTCGACCAGCCCGATCCGCAGCCCGTGTGGCGAGTCGTAGCAGCGCACCATCCGGTACGCAATGCAGGCAAGCATGATGAAATCACTCAGTTGGTCACCCAACTGCTGCCTGCGCTACAGCGTACTCACGTTGACCTGTATCTGTCCGGGCACGATCACAATCAACAATTGCTGCTTCGCCCAGAAGAACCGGCCTGGCTGATTTCCGGTGGCGGCGGGCAGACGATCTACCCTGTTATCAGTGCTGACACAGAAACCACTTTCTCGGCCGCAAGCGCAGGATTCGTCAAGCTCGACTTCAGTCAAAGCCGGATGCAAATTGCCTATTACGATGATCAAGGCTCGCCGCAAAGCCGATTTGTCTGGAACCGAGAATGCCCATGGCTGGCAAAAAGCTGCGTCAAGGCCGTTGACGCTGTCCCGATTGCCAGTGTGCAAGTGCCTTGATCATTGGACCGAGAATCACCTGCAAGCCGTGTTTGCCAAGGATGGAAGAAATGCCAGAAGACCAGCACATAGCCCTCATTTACTGTTTGGGTCTGGATAAAAATAGCGAAACGCGGATAATCCTTTCGCACTCAGCGCAATGATTTTTTACAACTCACGTAATAAGCACGGAGATATTCAAACAGATAGTACAGAAATATCGCGCAACACTTACCAGGATATTACGGCAATACGATATTTGACAAAAAGGGCCTCGTTGTATTGACCGACTCTGCCGCTACTCGGCAACCGAGAAAGACAACGCAGAGACTCCACAAAAAGATCAGATATCTCCAGCCCCAAAGGAGTTTATATATGCGGATTCACACATCAGGTCCCGTCCGGTTCTTGCTATTGGCCACAGGGACGTGGCTCATTATATTTTTTCTGACCCGTCTTTTCTTAGTCGCGACCCATCTTGATGAGGCCGGACATCAGTTTTTATTCACCTTCGGTACAGGCCTCCTCTACGACCTTGCCTTTCTGACCTATGCCGCCGTGCCTCTGGGACTTTACGTGCTGCTGTGTCCGCCAGCGCTGTGGCGAGCCCGGGGGCATCGCTGGTTTTTGCAGATCATAATGACCCTGAGCATCTTCGTGATGCTGTTTGTAGCGGTTGCGGAATGGCTGTTCTGGGACGAGTTCGGGGTGCGCTTCAACTTCATCGCCGTCGACTATCTGGTCTATTCCGATGAAGTCCTCAATAACATCCTCGAGTCTTATCCCATCGGGAAATTGCTCAGCCTCCTGGCCGTGGTTGCAATCGTATTGAGTATTGCTTTAAGCCGAGCAACTGCAGCATCGGCAAAAGCGCCATTGCCGCCGTTGCGAAAGCGCTTTATCGGCGTTGCACTTCTATTGGTGCTGGCCGGAGTGAGCGTGCAATGGGTTGATCAGGACAGCCCGCGTGGTGAGGGCGGTAACGCCTATCAGCGTGAATTGGCGAGCAATGGCCCTTATCAGTTTTTTGCAGCGTTCAGAAACAACGAATTGGACTATCAGCAGTTTTACAGCACCCTGCCCGACGCGCAGGTCGCCGAGCAGATGCGCATAGAACTGGCGGAACCCAACAGCACGTTCATCGGTAAAGACCCGTTGGACATTCGCCGCCTGATCGACAATCCAGGTACGGCGCGCACGCCCAACATCGTCCTGGTGACCATCGAAAGCCTGAGCGCAAAGTACCTGGGCAGCAATGGCGACACCCGTAACCTGACGCCCAATCTGGATGAGCTGCGCAAACACAGTCTGTACTTCAACAACTTCTACGCCACAGGCACTCGAACAGATCGGGGCCTGGAAGCCATTACCTTGTCGATGCCGCCCACGCCCGGACGTTCAATCGTGAAACGTGTGGGCCGTGAAAGCGGATTCGCCAGCCTGGGCCAGCAACTGGCAGCGGTGGGGTATGACAGCGTTTTCGTCTACGGCGGACGCGGCTACTTCGACAACATGAATGCATTCTTCAGTGGCAACGGCTACCGCGTCGTCGACCAGAGCAGCGTCAAAGAAGAGGACATCCATTTCAAAAATGCCTGGGGCATGGCTGACGAAGACCTTTATCGTCAGGCGCTGAACCTTGCTGATGCCAACTTCGCCAACAAGAAGCCTTTCTTGTTGCAGTTGATGACGACGTCCAATCATCGTCCCTACACCTTCCCTGAGGGGCGTATCGACATCCCGTCGGGCAACGGACGCGACGGTGCCGTCAAGTACACGGACTACGCCATCGGCAAATTCCTCAAGGACGCCCGCGAGAAGCCGTGGTTCGACAACACAATATTCATCTTCGTGGCCGACCACACCGCTGGCAGCGCAGGCATGGAGGATTTGCCCATCGCCAACTATTCCATTCCGCTGTTCATCTATGCCCCGAAAATGATCCAGCCTGCGGAGATTTCACGGCTCGCAAGCCAGATCGATCTGGCGCCGACCCTACTCGGCCTGCTGAACATGGACTACCAATCCACCTTTTTCGGACGCAATCTCTTCCTCGAACATTCTCTGCCGCCGCGTGTGGTAGTGGGCAACTACCAGCACCTTGGGCTGTTCGACGGCAGCAATCTGGCCATTCTCAGCCCGCGCCAAGGCTTGCGTCGGCATGACAATGCCTTGGGGGAAAGCGTGGAATCAAAAGCCACCAGCGCCGATCCATTGGTTATCCGGGCGATTTCCTATTACCAGGCCGCCAGTCATGATTTCACCCAGCAACTGCTCAACTGGGAGCCCAAAGATCCACAACCGTAAGATGTGAAGCGTTGCGTTCGAGCGTGTCGCCCTCAACAGGGGCGACATACCTGCCCGATCACCGCCTCTTCCAGCCCTCAGGATTCAAGACACCCTCAATGTGCGGCTTCCCCTGAGCATCCACGGCAAGAAAGAGTGCGCTGTCATATTCGCTGCTGTCTGCATGCGCATAGCCCTGCTGGCTTTCTATGTGACTCATACAGCCGCTATGGGTTACCAAAATCAGGTTTCGATGGCTCGCCTTGTGCGCAATAACTTCGTCGAGCATGAACTTATCGCAGTTGTAGAGCCATTCCTGCGTCTGGGCAGGGTAGCCAAACATATACAGTGCTGTTTGCGCTGTTCGTGTTGAAGGGCTGCTGATTATATCTGTACGGTCCAGACCAAGATCCTTGAATGACGTACCAACATCCATCGATACTTCCTTGCCCAACGCAGTGATGCCGTCTTTGGGCCCCAGACACTCGTTACTGGAGCGGTCACATCGCTCGGCATGACGGACCAATACCACTACATCGCCGTTATCCCAACGCTTATATAGACCGGATAATGTCAAGTTATCACCTCGCCCCAAAGCCAATGGCGAGCGTGGCCAGAACATATAGCCGGTCGTGAAGGCCAGGCAACAAAAGGTTGCAACAACGGCCAAGAGCTTCTTGGCTTTAACCATCAGTACAGTTCTCATCATTGACTTCATGGAGGTGCATTCAATTAAAGAGCAAACTTTAATTTCAGATTTTGCGTAGCACGTAGACTCGCCACATCGCATATAAAGGAATGAAGTCAGACTTGCTGACTGTCTGAAAACCCGCTTGCTGAAATTCCTCCTCGGCGACCGAGCGACCAATCACAAACCGGCTTTTATGCTCAGTATCGGTGCCACTGGTCATGCGTCGCTGCTCATAACGCTTGCGCCGCCAGGACTGGAAATTACCGTCGACCCACAATGACACGATGACGGTCTCGCGCGTGACCCTGTAGAACTCTTTGAGCAGGGTCAGTCGTTGGTCTGCATTGCCTAATTGATGAAGCAGTCGCATGCAAAATATGCTATCTACCGAATTATCGGGCAATTCAATATCGAACGCGGAGGTGCGCAGAGCCTTAACTCGACTCACGACCTGGGCTGATTGACTAGCCATCGCTGTTTTAAGTACTTCAAGCGAATGATCGGCGCCGATGATAATTCGATTAGGTTTTTGGGCAAGTATTGGCCAAAACCTTCCTTTGCCGCATGGCAAATCAAGAACCAGACCAGGCTCTCCTGCTTTATCCAGCGCATCGCTGGCTAATTGTTCACCCCGATAATTAGCCAGTCTTTTTAAAAAACTTTCATGCCGCTTTAAAAAGTAACTCTGCGCAAGTGCTTTGCCGTACTTTTCGGAAAGTTTTAGCTTGGCTGGGGTGTTCATGGACACTCTCCAATGACGATGACTATCAGGCTAATCACCGTCATGTCGGTGCGAGGTCAATGGGTTGTGAATTTTCTGTTCAGCGTATGAGCCGTTCCACTAACAAGAGAGCCTTAGAATTTTGACGCAAGCAAATATGGGCACTGCACTTAAAATCCGGTATCAGGAGGGCTGGCACCGGATTGAATGACCACTCTGAACTCAGTTGGCGGGGCGTTGCTTGGTAGAATCCAGTTCAGCCTTCTTGCCAGTCGTGACCTCGGTTATCTGAGCCGACTTTGCAATTGCAAAATCGAAGGTGTCCTGCATCTTGGCGATAGCCTCGGTTGCAGTCCCCTTCAATCCACCGCTGGCTGCCCAATCGAAGTTCCAGACCCCGGACAGGTTATCGGCGCCGGCAACGTCGTGAGTTTCGATAGCCGCGAACACATCCGGATGACGTTGCAGGTAATTGGCGGCATCGGACACATCAACAGGCACCTTGCCCGACGAATTGTCGGCGAGCTTCGTCAGGTCCTGGAGGGTAATCGCCGACTTCCCCGTCTGGCGCAGGTAATCGGCAATTACTTTGCTCGACTTGGCAATGTCCAGCTTGGCGTCAAACACAGAGGTGGAAGACCTCTGATTGTTAGGTAAGCCACCTGCGGGGGTTACGGTCGTGGACATCGGCGCTGCTCCGTCATGAATGTCGGGCATCGTCCCACTGACTACGCCCATCAGAGACGCTAGCACGCGCAAATGGCTTTATTGCGTCGCTTCACAACGTTTCACACTGGGCGTGAGAACCCACAGGTTCGTTGGTAACAGAGGCTTGCTGGGACGCTTGGTGGTTACAGCAAGGAGCGTGCGAAACGATGTATGAAGGACGTCCTTTCAGTTGCCTGAACCAGTAAAAATTCACGGAGGAAGACTCAGCTATGGATATGGCTATTTCGGTTCATCGCTTGACCTATCACAACGAACAATTTCAGCTCGCGCTAAAATCTATGACCACGCGCGACTGCACATCACCGCGCTCAAGCTGCTCGAAGATTTGGTTGATGTCCGACAAAGGCCGCACCTCGATGTCGGCTTTGACCTTGCCCTCTGCCGCAAAGGCCAAGGCCTCGGCCATGTCCTGGCGGTTGCCGACAAACGATCCTCGGACCGTGATGCAATTGGCGACCACGTCGAACAACGGCACTGGAAACTCGCCTGGTGGCAAGCCGACCAACACGCAGGTGCCGAGTTTTCGCGTCATGCCGACGCCCTGCTTGAATGCACTGAGCGAGGGCGCAGTAATCAACACCCCGTGGGCGCCGCCGCCGGTGATATTGATAACGGCTTGAACCGGATCGCCCTCCCGCGCATTCACTACAGCCTCGGCACCGAGCTTGCTTGCATGGGCCAGCTTGCGGTCATCGATGTCCACAGCGCACACGCGCAACCCCATGGCCTTGGCATACTGCACCGCCAAGTGGCCCAGCCCGCCTACGCCCGAAATCACAATCCATTGCCCCGGCCTGACATCGGCCTCCTTGATCCCCTTGTACGTGGTGATGCCCGCGCAAATGATTGGCGCCGCTTCAAGCGGATCAAGACCTGCCGGGATATGAGCGACGTAATTGGGGTCCGCCAGGATGTATTCGGCAAACCCGCCATTTTGCGTGTAGCCCCCAAATTGAGCACTGGCGCAGACCGTTTCCCAGGCACTGAGGCAGTATTCGCAATGACCACACGCCGAATAAAGCCACGGCACACCGACGCGTTCGCCCTCGCGCACACTCGTCACGCCAGCACCTAATGCCACGACGATGCCGATCCCTTCATGCCCCGGAATGAAGGGCGGTGTCGGCTTCAATGGCCAGTCGCCCCGGGCGGCGTGCAGATCGGTGTGGCACACCCCGCATGCTTCGGTTTTGACCAGGATCTGTCCGGGCCCCGGCGTGGGGATGTCACAGTCGCGCAGCACCAAGGGTTTGCCGAATGCTTCGACGACGGCCGCCTGCATCTTGCCTTTCATGAGCTGTACCTTTGCGTTGAATGAAGATTGGCTGACATCTGGCCCGAATCACGCAGCCGGAGATGACGCATTAGCCTGCCCGTCGTACGTCGGGGGTGACGGCCAGGGGAACGTTTGCGTCCGCCAATGGAACAGGCGGAATGTCGGTGACACTCATGAACCGGCGGCTGACCGTACCGTACAACGTCCACCCGAGCATGGTGACGATACCGCCCAGCATCATGGCTTCTGCGCCTGAGCTGTAGAGCGCGTAGTAGCTGTACGCGGCCGCGACATAGGCAATCGCATTGGTGAACAACGCCTTGCGCGGAGTGATGCCTGCCGCTTTCTGAATGGTCATCAGCGCCGCCATCGACATCAGATACGGCACTAGATTGGTCACCACCGCCAGGTTGACGATCATGTCGAACTGCTTGCTGAGATCCGGGCTGATCGTCATTAGCGTCAACACCGTCTGACACACCACCAGCACCAACATACCGACGATCGGTACGCCGCCCGCAGTGGTCTTGCCGAAGAGCTTCAGGAAGTACCCGACATCGGCCGAGCTTTTGAACACCTGAGCAATGGTGAACTGCCACCCCAGCAATGAACCGACGCACGCAATGATCATCAAGCCCATGATCACGTTGCCCACCATCGGCGTGTACATCATCGCAAAGGCCAGCCCGAACGGCGCCGTAGACGCCGCGAGGTCAGCATTAGGGACGATCCCTGCAATCACGTTGGTCGAGACGATGTAGATCACCGCCGCGCCGACTGTTCCACCGAGAACGGCTATGGGCACATTGCGCTCGGGATTTTCAACGGCGTCGGTATTGGCACAGGCCGATTCCAGGCCCAGAAAAGCCCAGAGGGTGATTGAGATCGATGCACCGACCGCTTGCATCAGCGGCATGTCGTGGGGGTTCCAGGCCGACACATACAACGACGGCTTGAACCAGAACCAGCCCAGTAGCGAGACACCCACCACCGGGATGATCACACCCAGAATAGTGATATTGCCGATCTGTCCGGTAATGCGCGGGCCACCGAAGTTCGCCACGGTCGTCAACCAGAGCAAAGCGATCGTCACCACCGCCACGCCCATTGGCGACAACGATATGTTGAACAGCTCCGTCCCGTAACCCACCGCCGTGATCGCGATGGCGACGTTGGCAATCAACAGCGACACGCCGTAGGTGTAGTTGGACATGAAGTTGCCGGAGCGACCGAACGCGTACTCGGCATAACCGCCCATACCGCCGGGCTTGCGACTGAAACGTCCGCATTTGGCAAAGGCATACGCCAGCGCCAGAGAACCTAGCGCCGTGACGATCCAGGAAATAATCGAAATCGTCCCGACCTGCGCCAGTTTGGAGGGCAGCAGCACAATGCCCGAACCCAACATGTTGATGCCCGTGAGAACGGTCAACTGCAGAACGCTCATTTTTTTTGCATCAGTGGCCATGTAGTACTCCAAAAGCCCGCCTTTCCAGGTGGCTCGTAACCCTTGATCATTGCCAGACGTATCTGCCCGGATCGCATTTACTGCGTGATGACATGGCCGTATGCACGGATGCGGCCGTCGGTCTCGGTGCGCAGATACACACCTTGCAACTCAGGGTTGAATCCGGGGAATTGGTTGATCGCATCCTGCAGCGCCAGGAAATACTCAAGCACCGCGCCGTCCCAGATTTCGCCAGGGACCACGCACAGCACGCCAGGCGGATAAGGCAACGCGCCTTCTGCAGCCATGCGCCCGCGGGCGTCTTCCAGCGGGATGAGTTCTACGTGGCCGCGCACGAATTCCAGGTTGGCTTCTCGCGGGTCCATCGCGACTGTCGGCATGCCTTTTTTGCGAAACATATCCTTCTGCAATTGCTTCACGTCATGACGCGCGTAGAGCGAATGCATCTCCTGACACAGCTGGCGGATGCTGTAATCGCGATAGCGCACCTCATGGGCGGCGTAGATCCCTGCCAGCACAATTGCCAGTGGCGCATCGTCTTTGATGAACCGTTCGAAGCGCCCGATTTGCGCCACCAGATGCTCCATTTTTGCTTTGCCCTCAGCAGGGGTCAGCAGAAACAGAATGGTATTGAGGTCGTTCTTCTCAGGGACAATCTCGTACTGGCGCAGGAAGGTCGCCAGCACGCCAGCATGTATCCCGAAGTCCATGTACTGCCCGGTTTCGGCGTCAATGCCGGGCGTGGTGAAGAGCAGTTTGCAGGGGTCGATGAAGTACTGGTTTTCGCCATAACCTTCAAACGCATGCCAGCGCTCGTCAGGGTGAAAGCGGAAAAACCGCAGGTCGTTGGCAATCTCGTCCGTGGGATAGTCCTGCCAGTACCGGCCATCGATGGTCGGTGGCACAAACGGTTTGATCAGCGTGCAGTTGTCCATCATCAGCTTGCGCGCCTCAATACCTGCGCGTACGCATTCATCCCACAGGCGATGGCCGCTGCGGCCACTGTGCATGCGCGCGTTGACATCCAGGCACGCGAACAGCGGATAAAACGGGCTGGTGGAGGCCTGCGCCATAAACGAGTTGTTCAGGCGTAGATGGTTGCAATAGCGCGCCTGCCCCTTGATGTGCCGGTCTTTCTTGTGAATCTGCGAGGCCTGGGAGAAACCGGCCTGCTGTTTGTGGATGGACTGGGTGACAAAAATCCCCGGATCGTCTGCCCCCAATTCCAGGAGCAAGGGCGAGCAGTCGCGCATCATCGGGATGAATTGCTCGTAACCCAACCACGCTGAGTCGAACAGGATGTAGTCGCACAAATGACCGATGCGGTCGACGATCTGCCGGGCGTTGTACACCGTCCCGTCATAAGTGCCGAGCTGGATGATTGCCAGGCGAAATGGCCGGGCATCGTCGGCTTTGGCAGGCGCCACGATGCGCAGTTGCTCACGCAGATACTTTTCTTCAAAACAGTGCGAGTCGATGCCGCCGATCAGGCCGTAGGGGTTACGCGCCGTTTCCAGATAAAGCGGCGTCGCCCCCGCCTGGAACAACGCACCCTGGTGAATGGACTTGTGATTGTTCCGGTCGAACAGCACCACATCACCCGGCGTCAGCAAGGCCTGGGTCACAACCTTGTTGGACGTCGATGTGCCGTTGAGGACGAAATACGTTTTGTCGGCGTTGTAGACCTTCGCCGCGCGCTTCTGGGCTTCCAGCGGTGCGCCTTCATGGATCAACAGATCGCCCATTTCAACGTCGGCATTGCAGCGATCGGCGCGGAACAGCGTTTCACCGAAGAAATCAAAAAACTGTCTGCCCGCCGGATGCTTGCGGAAAAACTGGCCACCCTGATGCCCCGGGCAGGCGAACGTCGAGTTGCCGCGCTCGACGTAGTGCTTCAGCGCACCGAAAAACGGCGGCAACAAGGCTTCTTCGTACTGCGTGGCCGCCCGTTCAAGCTTGTGTCCATAGAACTCGGCGTTGCCGGCGCCGAGGTCGAAAACTCCGCTGACTTGCAGCAGTACTTTTTCGACATCCAGAATGGTCTGACGCGTCAGTTCATCCTCTTGAGCGACGGCAAAAAACACCGGAATGTCGAACCCTGATCGGCAGATGTCATCCACGCGGCCCTCGCGGAGATCTTCAGCCGTGAGCACTATCGCCGCCACATCGGTGAGATCGGTCGCGCCGAAATCGACAACATCTCGATCCGTGAGAAAGCTGGTACGAGCGCTCAGGCCTGCAGCGACCTTTAGTCTGTTCATATGATGACCTTTTTCGAATGCGTAGGTGGGTGATCCGAGACGGCGTGCCGACCAGTTTCAGAGCGAATATTGATAGAGGGGGAACGTCCCGAACTTGCCGATAGCGGAGTCGAAGGCCTGCGGCGAACCCACGTTCTGCGAATGAGTTTGCGCACCTCGGCGAACCACAAAACTCCGCTGGCCATAGCGACGCACACCGTCCACTGGCCAAGAGAAAGTGGGACAGTGCCGAAGGCTGCGTTCAAGACTGGGTGATTGACTACAGCAACCTGCAAAAGCGCTGCGAGCGCCACCGCAGCCAATAACCAGCGGTTGGAGAATGCCCCGCTCAAGGCCGATGCCGTGCCGGAGCGGGCGTTGAAACAGTTGAACAGCTGAGTCAGCACCAGCACCGTGAACGCAGCAGTTCGTGCCAGTTCCAGACTGAACGGGCCGTTGTGATTCAGCGCGCGCACCGGATCGATCAAACCGCCCGGAAGAAACAGATCCAGCGTCGCCAGGGTCAATGCCGCCATCACGACACCACCTTCGATCACGCCCCACAGCATGGGAGCATCGATAATGCGCTCGGTACGCAAACGCGGCTTGCGCAGCATCACGTCTCCGGCGACAGGGTCGACACCCATGGCCAGTGCAGGTCCGGTGTCAGTGACCAGATTGATCCATAAGATCTGCGTAGCGAGCAAAGGGAGGACGACCGCGCTGTCCAAAGTATTTGCCGGATCTGTAAGTCCGATGATCCCGGCCCCTGCTACGCCTGCGAATACCGTTATCACCTCGGCCAGGTTGGAAGACAGCAGATAACGCAGGAATTTGCGGATGTTATCCAGCACGCCGCGACCTTCCCGGACTGCCCTCACGATGGTGGCGAAGTTATCGTCGGTGAGGATCATGCGTGCAGCTTCCTTCGTCACCTCAGTACCCGTCACGCCCATTGCCACGCCAATGTCCGCGGCTTTGAGCGCCGGGGCATCGTTGACACCGTCACCGGTCATGGCGACCACGTTGCCAGCTTTTTGCAGCGCTCTAACTATGCGCAGCTTGTGACTGGGTGCCACCCGCGCGAAGACTGAAGTATCCAATACGGCTAATGCGAAGTCGGCATCATCGAGCGCTTCGATGTCGAGGCCGGTCAACACTGGCGCATCGGCTTCAACGATTCCCAGATCAACGGCGACTCTTAGTGCCGTGCGAGGATGGTCACCAGTGATCATGATCACCCGAATCCCGGCCAGGCTGGCGTCGGCTATCGCCACCGCCGCCTCTTTGCGAGGAGGGTCGATGATGCCTACAGCCCCGATGTATTCCAGGTGGTGTTCGAGTACACCCGCGTCGGCAATATCGTGCGGGACCTGCACATCCGCGGGCAACGAGCGGCAAGCCACGCCAAGGGTTCGCAGCGCATCGTTGGCCATCGAGTCTACGTCCGCCATCAACTCATCACGCAGGGTTTGGTTCAGAGCCACAGTGACGCGTCCCCTGCGAACGTGAGAGCACCGAGCCAGCAGCACATCAGGCGCGCCTTTGGTCAGGAGCAGATGCGCCTCGCCCAGGGAATGATCCGCCACCAGCACCGACATCATTTTGCGCTGTGACGTGAAGGGGATCTCACCGAGGCGCTTGAAGCGATGCAAACGCCCGGACATTGTTTCAATGCCTAGAAGCTTGTGCTGCGCGACCAAAAGCGCAGCTTCTGTCGGATCGCCCTGAATGATCCACGCGCCGGTATCGCTCTGCTGAAGTTGCGCGTTGCAGGCAAGGCTCCCTGCCTCAACCACCGCTTCCACTTCATCACGCAAGGGGCCGGCCTGTAGCTCAACGCCGTCTCGCTCGGCTAGCCCCTGCGGGACATAACCCACGCCGGAGATGTCACTACGCCCAGACGCGGTCATTACCCTCTGCACTGTCATTTCGCCGCGCGTAAGCGTGCCCGTCTTATCGGTGGCGATGACAGATGCCGAACCGAGTGTCTCCACCGAGGCGAGCTTTTTGACAATGGCATGGTGCAGCGCCATACGCCGTACGCCCATGGCAAGCACCACCGAGAGGATGGCCGGTAGCCCCTCAGGCACGGCAGCCACGGCCAGTGAAACCCCCATCAACAGCACCGCAACGACCGAGGCGACGCTGTAGTTGCCTGAGATGACCAATGCGGTCGCGACCACTACAGCGGCGATCACAAGGGCCGCGATACCGAGCACTTTGCCCAGATAAACCATTTCGATTTGCAGCGGCGTCGGGGCGTCGGCGGTGCTGTCCAGCAGCGTGGCAATGCCGCCTGCCTCTGTGCGCATGCCAATGGCTGTCACCACGGCACGTCCGGTGCCCTGCGCGACCGCCGTCCCTTTGAAAACCATGTTCCGCCGATCTGCGAGCGCCACCGGCGCCAGCAGCAAAGCCGCATCTTTGAGCACTGCACCGCTCTCTCCCGTCAATGAGGCTTCAAGCACTCTCAGCGCAGCGGTGTGTGTCAACCGCGCATCAGCACCTACCGCGTCACCTTCGGCCAGCATCAGCACATCGCCCTTCACAAGCCCGGCGCTGGACACGCGTAGCACAACACCGTCTCGCAGCACTGCCGACGTCGCTGTTGTCATTTTGGCGAGGGCGGCGACTGCCTGCGTCGCTTTGACGTCCTGCCACCAACCCAGCGTGGCGTTCAGCACAATGACGCAGACGATGACCATCGCATCCAACGGCCAGCCTGTAAGACCGGCATGCCCCCTGTCGTCAAACCACCATGCAACCAGGGCGATCGCCGCAGCCGCGCCCAGCAGATAGATCAGCGGGCTTTGCAATTGCGCCAACGCTCGGCGCCAGCCTGCAACCGTTGGCGCGGCGCGCAATTGGTTGGGACCGTCAAGAAGTAGCCGCGCTGCCGCCTCCCTGGCGGTGAGCCCCTTTTCCAGATGGGTATCGAGGGCCAGAACGACATCCGCAACACCGATCAATGACGCATCGCTGAGCAATGATGATTGACCTGGTGCAGTCTCCGTCATGACAAGGAGCCCCGTCCGGGCGAAGCGTGTACGCACCGTCCGTCCAGCCCTCGGGCCGGGTGCTGATGTCTGTTGTTCGATCTGTTCATGAGGGGACCTCTTCCAATCAACAGGTGGACGAGCAAGTGGCTTCGCGTTGCATCAGGCATCCGTGAACGTCTGCCCTCGCACATGCCCCTGCGCCAGCGCAGGTGGCGTGAGCGGTTGACTGAAATCAGCCGTCCAGTGCCAGTTGCGAATCTCTGGCATGTCCTCGAAATGCTCGCGAATCCAGGTGTGATGGCGGCGCAACTGATTTTCGAAGTAGTGAACGGCGTCCAGGCTCTCAGCCCGCAGGCGGGGTACATGGCTCAACGCGTCGATGGCCAGTTGGTAACGGCTCATGCGGTTCAGCACCACCATGTCGAAGGGGGTGGTGGTGGTGCCGCGATCGCTGAAACCCCGCACGTGAAAACGCGCTTCGTTTGCCCGGCCGTGAACCATGGAGTGAATGACCCACGTCGAGCCATGAAAGGCGAACATCACTGGCGCATCACGGGTGAACAATGCCTCGAACGACACGTGATCCATGCCGTGAGGCCGGTCTTCAGGGGCGCTGAGAATGCCCAGATCCACGACGTTAACCAGCCGGACGCGAATACCGGGCACATGTTTTTGCAGCAGCCAGGCTGCGGCGACCGCCTCGGTCGTCGGTACATCACCGGCGCAGCCCAGGACCACGTCGGGATGCTCGTCATCGGTGCCTGCAAACGACCAGATCGACGCGCCCTGAGAGCAATGCTTGAGCGCAGCGTCGAAGTCCAGCCACTGGAAATCCGGTTGTTTACCGCAGGTCACGACATTCACGTAATTGCGGCTGCGCAGGCAGTGATCGTAGACATTGACCAGGCAGTTGGAATCCGGCGGGTAATACACCCGGACCACGTCAGATCGGCGCTGCAGCACGTTGTCGACAAAACCGGTGGACTGATGGCTGAACCCGTTGTGATCGTTGCGCCAGGCATGACTGCTGATCAGGATGTTGAGCGAGGCCAACGGACGGCGCCAGGCAAAGTCGCGGCTCTGCTGCAACCACTTGGCGTGCTGAGTGACCATCGAATCGACCACCTGCGCGAACGCTTCGTACGTCGACCACATGCCGTGTCGACCCGTGAGCAGATAGCCTTCCAGCCAACCCTCACACAGGTGCTCGCTCAGCACTTCCATCACTCGCCCGTCTGGAGAGAGATGATCATCAATGTCCAGGCACGGGCCGGAGGCAGTCCGATTACTGGCTTCGAACACTGCATTGAGGCGGTTGGAGTTGGTCTCGTCAGGGCCGAACACGCGGAAGTTATGCGGGTTGTTGCGCATCACATCACGCAAGTATTCACCCAGCTTGCGCGGTGCTTCGGCGATCACCTGGCCAGGCCCCGGCACCTCGACGCCATAGTCGGCGAAGTTAGGCAGATCCAGCGCCACCAACAAGCGCCCGCCGTTCACGTAGGGCACAGCGCCCATGCGCAAAGCGGAAGGCGGCGTCAGGGCCTGAAGCTCTGGCAACAATCTGCCCTGTGCATCGAACAGCGTTTCAGGCGCATAGCTGCGCATCCAGCTTTCCAGCTGTTTGAGATGGTCTGGATTGCCGATGACATTGGCCAGCGGGACCTGATGCGCGCGGAAAGTACCTTCCACCGGCAGACCATCGACCACTTTGGGCCCGGTCCAGCCTTTGGGGCTACGAAGGATGATCATCGGCCAACGCGCGCGCGCTATGCCGCCGCCCTTTCTGGCACGGGTCTGAATTCGCACAATGGCGTCATGACAGGCGTTGAGCGCTGCCGCAAAGCGCTGATGCATGCCGGGCAAATCATCGCCGGCGACAATAATCGGCTGATAACCGCGACCGCGGTACAACTCGATCAGGTCATGCTCGGGCAACCGCGCTTCTACCGTTGGCCCGGAAATCTTGTAGCCATTGAGGTGCAGTATCGGCAACACGGCGCCGTCGCGACGGGGGTCCAGAAAATGAATACTTTTCCAGCTGCCTTCCAGCGGGCAGGTTTCAGCTTCGCCGTCACCGATGACGCAAGCGACCAGCAGGCCGGGATTGTCGAAGGCGGCGCCAAAGGCATGCATCAGCGAGTAACCCAACTCCCCGCCTTCGTGCAGTGAATTGGGCGTGTGTGGTCCGCAATGACTGGGCACGCCACCGGGGGTCGAGAAGCTGCGAAAAAACGCCAGCATCCCCGCTTCATCTTCGGAGATATCCGGGTGAACTTCGCTGTAGGTCCCTTCCAGCCACGCGCAGGCGTTCATCGTCGGACCGCCGTGACCGGGGCCGGAGATGAAAATCGTCTCGATCCGCCGTTCGCTGATCAACCGGTTGAGGTGCACATAGATAAAGTTCTGCCCGACTGAAGTCCCCCAATGCCCCAGCAGCCTGGGTTTTATGTGCTCTGCCAGCAAAGGCTGGCGCAGTAATGCGTTGGCTTTGAGGTAAATCTGCCCGACACACAGGTAATTGGCGGCGTTCCAGTATCGGTGCAGCCGTGACAGCAGATAGGTGTCCAGAGGCCCGGCTTCTGACGTCGTACCGTCAGACGAAATGGTCGGCACAAGGTCAGTTTGTTCGACACTGGAAAGCGTTGAATTGAAGCGATACATGGCGACTCCAGAGGGTGCAATGCACAAGCCTTGCGACTCGCAGGGATTCAATAAGTGGATCGACTTCATCAGCCGCTATGCAGCAGACCCAGCGCATGTCGCGCGATGACCGCGTTCTCGTCCGTCGCAATGGTCCAGGCCGACACACGGCTGCCAGGCAGAGACAGGCACGCAGACTGTCCGGTGGCGCTAGCCGAATCGTGTTCAAGGCCCAGCCAGGCGCAGCCGTCGAGAATGGCGTTGCGCACCTGCACCGCGTGCTCGCCGATGCCACCGGTAAACACCAATGCATCGACACCGCCCAGCACGGCCGCCAGGCTGCCTATCTCTCGCACGACGCTGCGCACGAACAACGCGATGGCCTCCTTCGCTGCCGGGGCCTGACTGTCAGACAGGGTGCGCATGTCGCTGGAGATGCCGCCGGAAACTCCCAACAACCCGCACTCGTGATAAAGCAGATGCTCCAGCGCCTGAATGCTCATGCCGCGCTCGCGCAGCAGGTACAGCAAAATCCCGGGATCGAGGCGGCCGGGACGTGTCCCCATCAGCAAACCATCCAGAGTGGTGAAGCCCATGGTCGTGCTACGGCTCACGCCGTTATCCATCCCGCACAGACTCGCGCCGTTGCCCAGATGAGCGACGATGGTCCGTCCTTCAGCCGCTCTCCGGTCGTATTGCGGCAGTACGCTGGCAATGTATTCGTACGAAAGCCCGTGAAAGCCATAGCGCCGAAGACCCTCCTCAGTCATCGATCGCGGCAGGCCAAAGCGGGTTTCGAGGGGGTCGAGGGTGTGGTGAAACGCGGTGTCAAAACAGACGAATTGCGCAAGCCCGCCATGCTCGCGGGCCAGGTACATAATCGGTGCCAGACACAACGGCTGATGCAAAGGCGCCGCGCGGCCAAGCGCCTGCATCTCGGTCATCAGTGCGGCGTCAACGGGCGCGGCGACTTCGCTGCGGTTGCCGCCATGGACGATCCGGTGAGCGGCGGCGCAAAGCTGCCCATCGGTGTGACGCTCAATCCAGTCCATCAGATTGAACAACGTACCGCTGTCGGGCGACGCCTCATTGCGTGGCCAATCCTCGCGCTTCTGCGCAGCGCTGCCGGTATGTTGAAAGACCAGTCTTTCGGTGTCCGTATGGACTTCAAAGCTGCCGTTGCCGATGCACTGAAGCCGGGGCTCGGTCTGTGGCGTAGCGTCATACAGGGAAAACTTGATGCTTGAGGAGCCAGCATTGAGCACCAGCAGCACAGGGCGGGATTGATCAGTCATAGGGCACTCCGTGAAGGCGCTCGATCTGTATGAACGTGGCCGCAGTCAACGTGAGTCAACCGGTGGTCAGTCTGATCGCCAACACAAAGCCGGTATTGATCTGGATCAGAAAGCCGCGCCGCACCCGGCGTAAATAGAGAAGACCAGGTGTTTTCGCCTGAGTACTGACCTCATCCGGAGCACAGCCATGAGCGCCCCACTGCAACAACCGCCAAGCCCTACCGGCCCTGTCACCTGCGACGACGCCGCTGTGGCCGCGATCAAAGTCGATCACTGGATCGATCCGCTGAGCGATGGCACGCATATTCTGATCCGCCCCCTGGAGGCCATGGATCGGGATCGTGAATTCACATTCATCAAGAGCCTGTCGCCAGAGGCACGGCATTCGCGCTTTCTTGCCACCATGAAAGAGCCAAGCGCCCTCGTGCTCGACCAGATGATGGACGTCGATTACCAGCAGCGCATGGCTTACGTGGCACTGCAGATGATGGACGGCGTGCTGACCGAGATTGGTGTGGCGCGCTACGCCGCAATGGGCATCGAGGGTGAGTGTGAATCGGCGGTCGTCGTGGCCGATGCCTGGCAGCGCAAGGGGCTCGGCAAGCGATTGATGATTCATCTGATCGACGCCGCACGCACCAACGGTTTCACGCACATGCAGTCCATGGACTCAGCGACCAACTCGCACATGCGCCGCCTGGCCCAGTCGCTTGGATTCGTGTCTCGCCCGGACCCTCTGGATGCCACGCAGGTGGTGCACCGGCTGAAGCTGAAAAGCTAGCACTCCCGGTTCGCGAAGGGCGTTACTCGGCGGGTTGACGCGGGTTGATCGTCAACAAACTGCAGGGCATGTGGTACGCCACGGTTTCAGTGGTGCTGCCCAGCAGCGCGGTCATACGATTGCGATGCACCGTTCCCATGACGATGACGTCAATGCCCTCGGCCAGCGCATACGCCTGGATTGCCTTCGCCGGGCTTCCCAGGACCATGTGCCTGCACTCCGGTGGCACAGCGTAGCGCGCGGCCAGTTCATTGAAAGCGAGCTCGTCGGCTTCATAGACGATTTGCACCAGGTCCGTGGAAAACCCCATACCGCCCTGGGATTCGAATACATACGTCAGGTCATAGGCGTAAAGCAGGTGCAACTGAGCGTCACATTGCGCCGCCAGTTTTTCGGCACTGGCGATAATGCTGTCGTTGATGCCCTCGAAATGCTCTTCAGTGCGAAACGGGTCGACGGCCGCCAGTATCTTGCGCGGCAACGCGTGGTCCAGTTTCGAGACCAGGTGCAGGGGCACCGGGCAGTCGAGCAGCAGCCGTACATCCAGAGGCGTGAACATGACACGCTTTAGCCAGGACTCGTGCTCAAGGTCTTTGATGACCATCGAGGGTCTGATTTCCCGCAGGTGTTCCAGGATTTCAGTGAGTGGACGGGTGACCCACATCACTTCGGTGGTGACCATGAGCCCTTCGATCCGTATTAGGTCGGCCTGTTCTTCAAGCCATTCGCGGTGGAGTGGCAGGTAGCTGTCGCGCATCTCGTCCAGCATCCGGTCGTGAATCAGTCCGGCGCTGGCAAGGCCATCCAGGTAATCGAACGCGACAATATGCAGCGTCGCTCCCGTGGCCTGGGCCAGCGCTGCAGCGCGCTCAAACGCAGGGGTTCGTTTCATCAACGGCGAAGCGATCAGCATCAAACGCTCGGATTCAAACATGGCGCACCTCCATCGGCATGACAGGGCGACCGCAGGGCAGAAAATAGCCGTGCAGGTCGTGGCGTATGAGTATTTATGTCTGCACCGAACACGCCTTGATCTACATCAAGTACGCAGACATCTGGTGCAGAGCGGCCCCGCTCATCCACATTTGAAATGCCCGCTATCTCTGGCCTCCCCACGCGCCTATGCTGGCTTGAATAAGGAGATTCACATGACAGCCCATTTGGCCGCCGTTCCCGGTTTGTTCCTCAAGGCAGAGTGTTCCAACTGCAGCGTCAGTGAGCTGTGCCTTTCCGTGGGGATGAGCGTCACCGACAGTGATCGTTTGTCTGCAATCATTCCTCAACGCATAAAGATCAAAAAAGGCGCGGCGCTCTATCACGCCGGTGATCCTCTGCGTTCGCTGTATGCCGTGCGCTTCGGTTTTTTCAAAACCACCATCTCTTCGCAGGACGGGCGCGATCAGTTGACCGGATTTCAGATGTCCGGGGATTTGCTGGGCTGTGACGCGATCAGCAATGACCGCCATGTGTGTGACGCCATTGCCCTGGAGGACAGCGAAGTCTGCCCTATTCATTTCAACCAGCTGGAGCGGTTGTCTCGGGAGCTGCCTTCGCTGCAACACAATCTGAATCGCGTGCTGAGCCAGGAGATTGTTCGCGACCATGAGATGTTGCTGCTGATGGGCAATCTCAACGCCGAGGAACGCATGGCTGCGTTCCTGCTCAATCTGTCGGGCCGTATGGCCGCACGTGGGTATTCACATACCGCGTTCGTGCTGCGCATGACTCGGGAAGACATCGGTTCCTATCTCGGGTTGCGCCTGGAAACAATCTGTCGTGCCATCGCGCAACTGCGCGATCAAGGTATCGTGCGGATATCCGGGCGGGCCGTGGAGATTCTCGATCTTGCGCGCTTGAGCGCCATGCTCAACGGCTGTGCCCACGGCCCGAAAACACTCTGAAAATCAACCTGCGACCCTGAGTGTGCTGGCCTTGACCACCAGCACGCTGCAAGGCGCATGCATCAGCAGGTTTTCGGCGGTGTCGCCCATGACTTTCTGAACGCCGTACACCGGCAACGTCCCCATCACCAGCAGATCAACCTCATTTTGCCGGGCGAAGGCTTCAAGGGTCGTTCGCGGCGTGCCGGTCAAGAAATGCTGATGATTGCCTGCGATGCCATGCTGCGTACACAACAGCGCAAACGCTTCTTCATGGGCGTCACTTAACGCTTCCTGAAACCCGCTCTCGACCGGCTGCGCGCCAAAAGCACTTGCGCCGCTCGCGTATATCGCCGCCCAGTCGTACACGTACACCACGTGCAGCGTTGCCTGGCATTGTTGCGCCAGGCGAGACGCGGTGTTTAGCAGCGTGTCGTTCAACCGCAACTCGGCATCGTTGGCGCGATAGAGATTGACCGCCGCCAGAATCTTGCGTGGCAACGGGTGGGTGGAGCCGGTAACGAACTGGATCGGGCACACACACTGTCGCAGCAAGTGCCAATCCAGCGGCGTCGAGAACAGGCGCTTGAGCGAAGGCTCGTGATGGATGTCTTTGATGACCATGACGGGGGCGATGGCTCGGACGTAGTCATGCAGGTCGTGATAGACATCACCCGACCACATCAGCTGCATGCAGACATTGAGCCCGGCATCTCGCTCCTGCTCGATTTGCGACTCAAGCCACCGACGATGAGCGTGCAGATAACCGTCGCGCAGCGTCGACAAAGCGTCCGGGTTGAAAAAACCCATGATTTCCAGCGTATTGACGTAATCGACGGCGACGATACGCAGTCCCGCACCGCTCGCCTTCGCGAGTGCAATCGCCCGTTCGAAAGCAGGCGTGCGCTCCTGCCGGGGGGATGCAATCAGTAATAGGCACGGTGAGTCTGTCACGGAGACCTCGATAATCGTCGCACGTGTAGATCAGCGAACAGTTGCTCGTGATCCTGTGTCCCACGGCGCGGGCTACTTGCCCTGCACACAGTGTGAGCACTCATGGCGGGGCGAACCTGATGTAGATCATAAGTTGGCGTGCCGTGGTACTCGCCGTCCTGACATTTATCAAGCCGGACAGATATCGCTCGATGCACATTAAGGCCTTTGGAGCCCCTTATGATCGCTGTCACCTTCATCAACATCGTGATCATCACCACGGCGGTCATCGTTCATTACGAATGCCTGCTGCGCCTGAATCTGCTGATGCCCAGGCTCAACCTGTGGCACCGCTTCCGCATGGTCTTCGGGGTGTTGGGCGCTCTCATCGCCCACGCCATCGAAGTCTGGATATTTGCGCTGGGCTATTACTGGATGAACCGCTCGCAGTCGCTCGGGCACCTGACCGGCAACTTCGACGGCAGCTTCATGGATGCGGTGTATTTCTCATTCACGACCTTCACCACCCTGGGTTTTGGCGACATCAGCCCGACCGGGCCGCTCAAGTATCTGACCGGGCTGGAGGCGCTGACAGGTCTGGTGCTGATCACCTGGACCGCATCATTTCTGTTCATTGAAATGCAGCGATATTGGCGCACCAACACGCCGATCCCTCACGGGCGTAAGGCCCGTTCGCCGGGAAAACCAACAAGCGGCAGCCTTTAAGCGTCTTTCACTGACAAAGCTCAATGTTTGCTTCTCCAGCACGCGCTCAATGATCAGATCGCGGCCTGAGTCATCCGGTCGCGCCTATCCCGCCACCAAGAGCAATGATCATGAGCGACCTGATACTACGCAGACAGATTCTGGATGAGCTTGAGTTCGTGCCGCACATCGACGCGGCGGCCATTGGTGTGAGCATCGAGGATGGGGTGGTGGTGCTTTCAGGCCATGTGCGGACCTACGCCGAAAAAATCGCTGCCGAACACGCGGTTAAAAGCGTCAAGGGCGTGCGTGCCGTGGCAGAGGAACTGGAAGTGCGCGTGTCCACCGACATGGCCATCGACGACGGCCTGATTGCCTCGCGCTGCCTGGACCTGATTCGCTGGAACACAGCGGTCCCTGCCGACAAAATTCAGATCAAGGTGCAGCAGGGCTGGGTCACGCTTGAGGGTGAGGTGGAGTGGCAATACCAGAAAGAAGCCGCGCAACACGCTATCCAGACACTGGCTGGCGTTGCCGGGCTGAACAACATGCTGGCGGTCAAACCCAAGGTCAGCGTCGAAGACCTCAAGACCCTTATCGAGGCAGCACTGGCCCGTAATTCCGAGCTCGATGCCAGCAAAATTCGGGTCAGCGCCGTCGGCAATCTGGTGAAACTCGAAGGCTTCGTCAATCGATGGACTGAACGTAAAACCGTAGAGCACGCCGCCTGGTCGGTGCCTGGGGTAAGAAACGTAGAAAACCATTTGCTCATCGATTGACCTTGAGCCGTGTCCCCTCTTTACGCGTTCAGCGGGAGTAACTGCAATGCCTCATACCTCCAGCAGCATCCAGCAATTCAACGATGAAACCCAAGGCCTGATCGGAGGGTATTGGGTTGAAACATTGAGCGACGCAACCCCGGTGCTGATCCGTGAACTGGCTGACAAGGACCGTGATCGAGACTTCGCTTTTTTCAACAGCCTGGGAAAGGGCATTCCCCACTTTCGCTTTCTCGGATCGTTCAGCGACCGGAAGCCGCCCCACGACCAGCTTATGGACGTCGACGTGCGCAAACGTCTGGCCTACATCGCGCTGGTCTACCACAACAGCACGCTCACTGAAGTGGGCGTTGCCCGTTACGGTGCCTATGAAGGGGACGCTCACTGCGAATTTGCTGTGGCGGTGGCCGATGAGTGGCAACGACGGGGAGTGGCGACGACGCTGATGCATCACTTGATGGAGGCGGCCAAGCGCAAGGGTTTCAGCAAGATGTCGTCGATGGATGCGGCGGGCAACCTGGCCATTGACGGGCTGACGGCAAGCCTGGGATTCACGCGGCGCGAAGATGCCGAACATGGGCCAAGGGTTTTTCACGAGTACGTGCTGGCTCCGTGATGACCGCCGGTATCACGTCATGACCTTGTTGCGTGTTCGTGGAAAACGGTGCCAGGCCATTGCCTTGCACCGTGTCTGCGTCAGGACACGACGACGATATCGTCCTGAACGTTGGTCACGCCTGTGGTGTTCCATGCCGTGTGCCGGGCCAGCTCACGTTCTGACCAGTTATCGACAGTGCCGGACAGCGTCACGTCAGCCCCTGACACTTCAACCTTGATCTTCTGTGAACCGACAATCGCCCGACGTTTGAGCGCTTCCAGGATATCGGTTTTTACCCCACTGGCTGACACGCTGGCCTTGAGTGAGATGTCATTACTGATGCCCTTGACGCCCATCAGATTACGGACCGCCTCCATGGCGGCTGCGCGCTGATATTGCCACTGCACATCGCCGGACAGGGTGACCCAGCCGCCTTCGACCTGGATCTTTATTGCGTCTTTGGGCAGGTAGGTCGTCCAGTCCAGGACACTGCTCGCAGAGCTGGCAATATCGCCGTCGCTGCGCTCGCTCAAACCTGGCAGATTGACGTCCATTTCTACAGCCAGGCCGCGCACCCCGGACACCCGTTGAGCCGCTTTTTCAGCGGCCCACTTTTCAACGTAGCTGTCGACGTGACCGGCCAGCGTGACGACGCCATCCTTGACCTCGACGCCGATCTGCTCGGCATTGATCGACGGTTCCCAGCGCAACTCGGCGAGGATGTCATTTTTCAGCTGTTTATCCGTTTTCATGAGGTTGATTCCGAAGGTGAAGGAGATCGCATTGGCGATTCGGTGACTACGGTAGATCCTGAATGACTGAGTGCTTACACGCTGACCATCGCTTCGGCCGCTGCTGCTCAGGCCACTAATTTAGGCCTCTGCCCCCCTCGTGAGTAGCCTCGGAAACTACCTACAGATTCAACTCAACCCACCCACTGCAGGGCATTTTCGATGAGTCAATTCACACGACGCCACGCTGAAACCCACAAGAGCAGTCGCATCAGCTGGCTCAGGGCAGCCGTGCTCGGCGCCAATGACGGGATTGTCTCCACCGGGAGCTTGTTGATCGGCGTTGCAGCCGCCAGCACCACCCACCAGACGTTGATTGTGACGGGGGTCGCGGGGCTGGTGGCGGGTGCCATGTCGATGGCGGCAGGCGAGTACGTGTCCGTTCACTCCCAGGCCGACACCGAACACGCCGACCTTGACCGGGAGGAAAAAGAAATCGCTACAACACCGCTCGCGGAGCACCGAGAGCTGGCAGACATTTACGTTGCAAGAGGCCTTGAGCCGAAACTGGCTGCGCAGGTAGCACAGCAGTTGATGGCACACGACGCGCTGGGTTCGCACGCCCGGGATGAACTGGGTATTTCTGAAGTGGTGCGCGCCCGGCCACTCCCGGCAGCGTTGGCGTCGGCGACGAGCTTTACCCTCGGGGCTGCATTGCCAGTGGCGGTAACGGTGTGGGTGCCGCTGGCGCACGTCATCATCGCCACTTGCCTGATGTCACTGCTGTTTCTGGCGTTGCTCGGCGCCATTGCGGCGAAAGTAGGCGGCGCTTCGTTGATCATCGGTGCCTGCCGCGTGACGTTCTGGGGAGCGCTGGCGATGGTGGTCACAGCGTCCGTGGGCCGACTGTTCGGGGCGGCAGTGTAGCCAATCGCCCCCGACCAATTATCGGCGCAGATCGAACTCATGGATCACTTCGCTGAAATCCGTGGTGTTGTGAAATCTGGCAAACCGCAGTTTTCTCGCCAGATGCTGCATGGCCGGGTTGTCGGTCAGGTCCAACGACGCCATGGTCTGAAAGTGATTGCGCCGCGCCGCTTTTATCAGATGCTCCATCAGCAAAAACCCCAGCCCCTGACGCTGCCACTTATCGGCCACGACCACGGCGCACTCGCAACGTTTGCCGCCATCAAGGTCGGCGTAACGGCTCACGCCGATTTCGGTCAATGCGCCTTTTTTATGGACGAGTGCCACGTAGGCCATCCGGTTTTTGTAATCGATGTCCATCATTTGATCGAGCAGTGTGTCGTCAACTTCCGCGACCGTCGCAAGGAATCGAAAGCGTTTTGTGGCGGGAGACAGCGCATTGATGAAAGCGAACTCGCGATAGCGATCCTCCACATGCAGTGGGCGAATCAGCACCTGAGTGCCATTGTCCAGCGCCTGAATCCAGTGTTCGTCGGGCGTTTGCGCATCAATTTCAGCCAATATCCTTTCAACTGCGTAATCAATAGTCATGGCAAAGAGCTCGCATTTACAGAGGTGGATGAGGCCTTTCAGCGCCGTGGTGTCCAGCACAGCCGGTCGCCGCCCCAGGCTTTAAAGCGCGGAGGCGGCAGGCTCGGACACGAATCAATCAGCTATCGAGCACCGAACGCGCATGGCCGATATCATCGGGCGTGCCATGCACAATCAGGACGTACTTATCTGCTTTGAGCGCAGTGTCGTACCTGATCACGTCGTCTTTACTGGCACCAATGCTCATGAACGCTGCGCTGATCGCTGACAGGCCGCCGATCACCGCGGCCCCCTCAAGCGCACTGACCAGCAACGTCACGATGGGTCCGGCCAGAGCTATCACGCCAAGCCCAGGCAGGAAAAACACCGCCGGTGCCGCCAGGATTCCCCAGATACTTCCCCAGAAAGCACCCATGCTGCCCCAGGTCTTCATCCGGTCACCGACGGTGTAGAAACCCATGGGGTGTTCTTCACTGTGATAGCCCTTGCCGACAATCGAGAGCTTTTTGACGTCGAAACTCGATTTGCTCAGGGCGCGGATTGCCGTTTCGGCCTCGGCGTGGGTGTTGAAGATGTAGGCGTATGAACCTTGCGTGGTCATGTCAATTCCTCGGGAGCAGTCAGCGCTAGTAAGTCACAACGATGTTGTTCACCACGTCCTGCACCCCTGCGGTGCTCCAGGCCGAGTAACGCGCCAGTTCCCTTTCGGGCCAGCTTTTGACGGTGCCGCTAAGGGTCACATCGCAGCCTTTGACTTCGACATGGATAGTCGCGGCGTCATCAATGGCACGACGCTTCAACGCCGCCTCGATGTCTGACTTAACGCTGCTGACTGACACTTTGGGCTTGATCAAAATGTGATTGCTCATGCCCTTGATACCGGTCAGATCCCGCAGCGCAGTGAGCGCCGCCTGGCGCTGATATTCCCACTCCACTGTGCCAGAAACGTTCACCCAGCCGTTTTCCACCGTCACTTGAATGGCGTCATTGGGCAAAAACGTTTTCCACTGCAACGCGGTTATGGCCGACGCAGCAATCTCCGGGTCGGTGCGCAGATGGGGACCGGCGAGTTTGACAGTCATTGTCATCGCCAGCGCCCGTACCCCGGCGACGCGCTCGGCGGCCTTTTCCGCGTTCCACTTCTCAGCGTAGGTATCGACCTGCCCCGCGAGCGTCACCACGCCATCCTTGACCTCGACACCGATCTGCTCGGCGTTGATCGAGGGCTCCCAGCGCAGCTCTGAAGTGATGTCATCTTTCAACTGTCTATCGGTTTTCATGATCCAAGCCTCTGTGAAAAAGAAGAAGCCGAAAGCGACGTTCGCATCGTGCCCGGCCCCTGAAAACCTACTCGCGTGGTCGTCACGCGCACAGCCTCGGAAACTACTCAATCGGTGATGAACAAGGGGGCATGCGCAGGCACAGAAAGGCAGGAAAAAACGGCGTGACGAAGGGCTTACAATTCACGTATTGCGCTGGTTGCGGCGAGATACCTGAGCCCTTCCATATTGACGATCTTCACGTCTCGCCCGGAAATTTCGACCAGTGCGTGAAGCTGCAGGCGCGCGATGCAGCGGCAGATAGTTTCAAGACGCAGCCCAAGGTAAGAACCGATATCGTCGCGACGCATTTTCAGTACAAAGTTCTTGGGAGAGTTTCCGAGAAGACTGAGGCTGTGGGACAAGTTCAGCAGAAACGTCGCCAGCCGTTCTTCTGCATTCATGTTGCCCATCAGCAACAACATATGGTGACTACGCACGATCTCGCGACTGAGCAGCTTGCTCAGGTTGTGTTGCAAGGCCGGCATGTCCTGAGTCAGTTTTTCCAGACTCGAGAAATGAATCGAACACACTTCGCTGTCTTCCAGTGCCACCACATCACAGGTGTGTTTATGGGTGCCGATGGCGTCCAGACCGAGGAATTCACCCGCAATCGGGAAGCCGATTATCTGTTCGTGACCCTCAACCGACACCTTGCAGTTCTTGAATGAACCCACGCGAACGGCATAAAGAGAGCGCAAGGGGTCGCCCATACGGCACAGTGCTGCCCCCGCCTTCACCTTGATCCTGTCAATGACCAGGGTTTCCAGACGCTCAACTTCGCGCAGGCTGAGCCCCATCGACAAAGCACGCGGCGAAACACTGCGCAACACAAAGGCGGTGTTAAATCGCGGACTCTGCTGCAGTTGGGTAGCCAACATATCGATTGCCTCATTTACAGCGGCTTGGCGCTACAGATCAGCGTCAGAAACTGATTCTCGATGCTGAGCCCTGGGGGAGCGCGGTCATCCCACAGCAGTAGTTCGCCCTGGTACACCGCAAAAAATAGCGTGTTGTCGCTGCCCGATTGCCGTGCGTGACCACAGACGGCGATGTCATCTCCACGGTCATTGCGAGCGGTGGCGAACAGTGGGTCAAACACCCACCCGCGTCCTTCCACTCCCATCAGCGCCTTGGCCTTGGCCGTTTTCTGATCGGCGCTTGAGGGCTCAATGTCGACACGAGGCGCGCCGATATCGACAACGCCCTTCTCGCGGATTGCCGTTGGGGCAGGCGACTGAGCTGCCGGGAGTTGCGCGCAGCCCACCGTCAGCGCCAGACAGAGCCCCATGATTCGCTTCATTTTTTGTCGACCATCCGGCTGGCACGCCGGTTGGCATCGTCCGCTGACTTCTGCGCTTCCAATGCCGTTTTCAGCGCTTGCTCCGCCTTGATATAAGCTTCATTGGCATGCACTCTGGCAGCCGCAGCCATGTCTTCGGCACCGCTGATCCTGGCCTCTATTTCACGATGACGTTGCTGCATGCACCCAGACGTCATCACCATCACCAATACCAACGAAGTCCCTAGCATTATTCTGTTCATGGTCGTTCTCCACTGCTCACTGATACGTCAGTTGTTATCGAAAATGCGGCAACTGCCTGCAACCCATTGCAGCGGCTGATCCAGACCCAAACTCTGGGCACTGTTACACCCAGACTTGCTATCGTGATCGATCATTGACTGCTCTGGATGCCCAGGCTGGCCGTGCTTGCACAGTAACCATGTGGCCGAAAAACCGGCAGTTCGGAATATACCTAGACGCCTTGATCGCCCCGTGTACGCGGCGTCAGAGCCGTTTCACCGAAACCTCGCAGCAAAGAAACCCGGCGGTAACGACCTTCCAGCCGACGGGGGGAGCGAATGCAACGCACATTCACGTCTAATCTCTTACAAGTCCCTTCATCGAGGTAAACAGCATGCGTCGCCAAACAGGACCACCCCTGGAAGCCGCCCTCGGCAATGAAATCAGTGACCCGTTTCAGCCTTTTCTCCATCTCGCCGCCGCCCCCACGCTGTTTCTGGACGCCAACCTCAACATTCTTTTTTTCACCCCTGCCATCTCGTCGCTGATCAATATCCGGTCAGTGGATATAGGTAGATCCCTGTTTGACCTCAGCACCAGTGGTTTGGGCGAAGAGCTGGCCGCGGACGTCGCGACTGCCCTGAGTCAGGACGGTGATCCGGAGCGGGAAATCACCAGTCGCGATCAGCGTATTTATCGACGCCGGGTGGCGCGTTTCGAGGCGCAAGGCTTAGCGCAAGCGGGGGTTTCAATGACCTTCGCCGATCTCACTGACGTCCGGCACCTTGCCTCGGAGCTTGGTCGGACGCGCAAGGAAGTGGAGATCGGCCGGATCAACCATCTCAATATGCTTTCTGTCTTGAGCCATGACCTGCGCCAGCCCCTGCAAACGCTCAAACTGCTGCAAGCGCTGTTGAGGGAGACGCTGCACGAAGCGCCCACTCTGGATCTGGCCGAGCAGATTGGTCACACGCTGTCGGCGATGTCCGCAATGATCAATCAGATCCTGCAAGACACGTCGCTTGAGGCTGATGCGGTGATTGCCCACCGAGGGGACTTCCAGCTCAACACCCTGCTGCAGAAAATCGGCCCGGACCTGCAAGGCTGCGCCCGCCAATGCGGTGCCAGATTGCGCATCGTGCCCTGCCATGAGTCGATACACAGCGACCCCCGACTGCTGGAACAGATGATCCACGCTCTGCTGAACTTGGCACTGCTACACACCGCCAATGGGCGCCTGTTGCTGGGGTGTCGTCGTCACCGTGGATGGCTGAGTCTGGAGATCAGAACCCAGGGCGGCGGCGCGGCGCAGCCTGGCCTTGATGCTGACTTCACCGACATACAGCGCCTGGGCGCAATGCTCGGCCATCAACTGCATCGCCAGCCCGGGGTGCGCGGCGGAACCGTATACGCCATCAGCATTGCGCTCTCGCCAGCCATCACCCTTGAACCGAGCACTTTCAGCACTCCGTTACGTGCGGCGCAACGCCCCGTCGCCAGTCATCGCGGGATCATTCTTATCGTCGAGGACGACGCTGACCTGCTCAAGCTGCTGGGGATTCTGCTGCATCATCAGGGCTACGAAGTGGCAATGGCGCTGGACAGTGCCGCCGCGCTCAGCTGGATATTCCACAGCGGTTTGAAGCCTGACCTGATCCTCGCCGATTACCACCTGGGCACCAACATGAGTGGCCTTGAGCTGATCGCGACGCTGCGCAATCAATGGCGCTCGGAAGTCCCGGCGATCGTGCTGACGGGCGATGTGTCCAGTCGAGCCTCATTTGAAATCGCCGCTGCGCAATGTACTCAGCTGCACAAGCCCGCCAAGCTGAAAGACCTGATCCAGCTGGTACACGCCATGTTTGCTCCGCTGGGGAGCGAGCACCCGAAGTCTGGTGATCGCGAGTCCAGCCAGGCGGTGGTGTATGTCGTGGACAGCGACAGCGTGATGCGCGACACGGTCCGCCAGATTCTTCAGGGCGAGGGCTATCAGGTGAATGATTTCGCCACGGCTGAGGCATTTCTGTCCGCCTACCGCTCACAGGAGCATGCCTGCCTGCTGATCGATGCCCGCCTGCCTGGTTTGAACGGCATAGCGACCCTGCGCGGGCTTCGGCAGCAAGGGGATCAGCTGCCGACCATCATCATCAGCGGCAGCGGCGATATCGCCATTGCCGTGGAGGCGATGAGAGCCGGGGCGTGGGACTTCATCGAGAAGCCGTGCGACCGCAGCGAAATGCTCGACAGCATCAATCGCGCGTTGGGCCGATCCCAGCACAACCACAAGATTCTGGCCGGACGCCAAGGCGCTATTGACTACATCGCGAGCCTGACCACGCGCCAGCGCCAGATCATGGACATGGTGCTGGCCGGTCATCCCAGCAAGAACATCGCTGCGGACCTGGGCATCAGCCAGCGTACGGTCGAAAACCATCGCGCTTCGATCATGACCCGCACCCATTCGCGCTCCATACCGGCCCTGGCCCGCCTGGCGCTCGCCGCCAGCCTGCAAGATATCGAGGGTGCGGCGCTGACTTCCTGAATAGATTTTCCCTATGTGCGCTAGCAGACAGACGGCGCACTCAGCAACCGACACTATCCGCCGCTGGAACTCGGCCCCGGGCTCTAGCCCGAAGATGACGCGGCCTTTCTCCAGTTCCTATCGTGCTGATGAGTAATGATGCTCATGCCAAGTGATGAACCAAGACGCAGCGCGCCGATACTCAAGGCCGTGGGCAACGGCCGCTACAGCGCCGATCAGGTTGCCGAAGCATTTGTGCTGACACTCGATGATATGCGCGCAGTGCTGACACCCATTTTGGGCCCGCTCGCAGTGGCCGCGCTCTATCGGCGCTGCCTGCATTTGTGCGCGGCGACCCACAGTTGTTTCGAGTCTTTGAACGCGAGCGAAGAAGCGGCCATGAACACTTCCTCCTTCAAAGCCATGCTGGTCCAGCAAAGCAGCGCCGACGCTCGTCGACACGGCTATGCGCTGGTCAGCACATTTCACACGTTGTTGGTTTCGCTGATTGGCTCCTCGCTCACCGAGCAACTGGTGGGCGAATGGACGGCCAGCTCAATGGACCGAAACGATCACCAGAGCGGCGAGACATGAGCACCACTGTACATATCAAGCGTCTGTCTACCGGTGTGCCAGGGCTCAATGATGTATTGGGTGGCGGACTGCCGGAGTTCTCGTTCAACCTGATCGCTGGCCCGCCCGGCAGCGGCAAGACAACCCTTGCCCATCAGATGATGTTCGCCCTGGCTACGCCCGAGCGCCCTGCCCTGTACTTCACGGTGTTGGGTGAACCGCCGTTGAAAATGTTGCGCTACCAGCAGCAGTTCGAGTTCTTCCAGAACGAGGAGATCAACCGTTCGGTGCGCTACATAAACCTCTCGATGGACACCCTCGCGGGCGATCTCGACGAGGTGCTAAGACGCATCGTTGCTGAGGTCGAAACCTACAACCCCGGTCTGGTGTTCGTTGACTCGTTCCGCTCGGTGGTGCTCGCCAGCCAGACACAGGCCAACCCCAACAACAACCTGCCGCAATTCGTCCAGCAGTTGGGCGTGATGATGACCAGTTGGCAGGCCACCACCTTTCTGATCGGCGAGTACTTTTCTCAGACTGAAAGCAATCCCATCTTCACTGTGGCCGACGGCCTGATCTGGATGGGCCAGAGCGTGCAGCGCAATTCGATGGTCCGCCAGATGCAGATCATGAAGATGCGCGGTCAGCCGAGCCTGCCGGGTCTGCATACCTTTCGCATCAACCAGACCGGCATCAACGTGTTCGCACCGGTGCAAAACAGCATGAGGCCCCTGGGCAACGCTGCGGCCTCGCGCGCACGTCTGAAAACCGGTATTTCCGGCTTGGACGAGATGCTCGGCGGTGGTCTGCCGCAAGGTTATTCGCTATTGGTGGCAGGGCCTTCGGGTTCCGGCAAAAGTATTCTGGCCGCCAGCTTTCTCGCCTCCGGGGCGCGCGAGGGTGAAACGGGCGTTATCGCGGTGTTTGAGCAGCGCCCCAATCGGTCCCAGAGCCCGGAGCTTTCCCACCTGATAGAGACCGACCGGGTAGGTCTGGTAGACAGCCGCGCCTCGGACTTGTCCATCGATGAGATCGTTCATCTGCTGCTGCACGAGATCAAGCGCCTCGGTGCAACGCGGGTAGTGATTGACTCCTTATCAGGCTTTGAACTGGCGCTGGCGCCGACGTTTCGGGAGGACTTTCGAGAGTCCTTGTCGTGCCTGGTGAGCGCCTTGAGCCAGGCAGGTGTCAGCATCCTGATGACCTCCGAGCTGGGAGATCGCTACACCGACCTTCGCTTCAGCCCCTACGGCACGGCGTTCATGACCGACGCCATCATCGTGCAGCGCTATATCGAGGTCGACAGCCGCTTGCTGCGGGTGATGGCCGTGGTCAAGGTGCGTGCCAGCGCTCACTCCGACGAGTTGCGGCTTTATGAGATCAACGACGAAGGCGTCGTAGTCGGACAGCCATTGCGCAATCGGGAAGGATTGCTGGGTGGGCGCCCGTCACAGCGGCTGCGCGACGAGTAAACGGTTGCGCGCTGCCCGCTTAACTTCTCAACGAGATGTGCCATGAAGCTTGCTCATGAACCAGAACAGTTGTTGGCCGCAAATGAACAGCTTGTACTGGGTATGCTGCGTATTCAAAGCGAAGGGCAGGCGACCGTAGTTACCCTGCGCGAGGCCAATGGTGCGCTGGTACTCGCGGCGCTGAATGCGCAGGCGTTACAGCAGCAGGCGGAAACCACGCTGCGCCACGAAAAATTTGTCCTGGCCATGGTCGCCCATGAACTTCGCGCGCCCTTGGCCCCCCTTAGCCTGAGCACCGAAATGCTGGCGCACGTCAACGAAAAAGACATGCCCCGGCTGCACGCGATTATCGGCAGACAGATCGAGCACCTGACGCGGCTGGTTGAGGATCTGGTCGACGTGAGCCGGGCCAGCACCGGAAAGCTGCGACTGACCCTCAAAACCCTTGATTTGTCTGACGTCATCCAGCAAGCGATAGACGTATGCGCGCCTGTGATCGCGGCAAAACAACAAACGCTGGCACTCAATATCAGCGCCGTGACGTCATACCTTGAGGGAGATCAACTTCGGCTCACGCAAGTGTTGTCAAACTTGCTGGGTAACGCCTCCAAATTTACCCCCACGGCTGGCGTCATCACGCTCTCGTACAGCGTCGAGGGCCGGTGGGCGCGGATCGAGGTCTCAGACGATGGTGTGGGTATTTCAGCCCAGGCCTTGCCGATGATCTTTGAACCCTTCGTTCAGGATGAACATGCGTTGAGCATCAACAAGAAGGGTTTGGGGATTGGCTTGACGGTGGTTCGTGACCTGGTGAAAGCCCATGGAGGCAGCGTGGTTGCCCACAGTAACGGACTGGGATCGGGCAGCCGCTTTACCCTCCTGCTGCCGTTGTCTGAACTCAGTGAGAGTCATCACCGGGCGCCACAGCTTCAGTAACACCGCCCACGACGGCACACCGGTGCCGGCATCGTGCTGAGCACACCGCTGGTATTGGCGAGACTGCCTGAGCACGTGTCCAATCAAGGAACCTATGACAAGCCTATGGACACGTACTAAACAGCGCTCACTCGGGCTGCTTGCCTTCTGCCGAACCGGCTCATTCCCGTCGGTTAAATTCAGCTATGAGCGGATGCTGCGCGCCGAGCTGTTCAACGCTGACCAGATGGCCGATCACGGCGTAGCGCTGGCCGGACAACACCAGCTCAGTGCCTTGTCTGCGCAGGATTCTCTGCTGGGCAGGCTGGACGACAACGAAGTTCTGCTCATGCGCAGCTGCACGGCGCTTACAGACGCGCAGCTGTCCAGCCGCCGCATGACGCCTGCGGCCGAATGGTTGCTGGACAACTATTTCCTGATTGAAGACCACATTCGCACCGCGCGAACCCACTTGCCCAAAGGGTACAGCCGAGAACTGCCGCGCCTGATCAATGGCCCCTCAACCGGCCTGCCGAGGGTCTATGACATCGCGCTGGAAACCATTTCACATGGTGACGGGCGCTTCGATGAAATCAGCCTGCGGCGCTTCGTCGTTGCCTATCAAACCGTCATGCCGCTGGCGCTGGGCGAGTTGTGGGCGATCCCGATCATGCTGCGTCTGGCGCTGATCGAAAACCTGCGCCGTGTCGCCTCCCGGGTCATGGCCAACTGGGACGACCGAAACCTGGCCGATGACTGGGCCGAGCGGTTGATCGAGATCTCCGAGCGGGACGTGAAGAGTGTGGTGTTGACCGTCGCCGATATGGCCCATTCCGCCCCTCCCCTGACGGCCGCATTTGTCGCCGAATTCGCCCGCCGTCTTCAAGGACAGAGCGCAGCATTAGCCCTTCCGCTGAACTGGATCGAGCAGATACTTGGTGAAACCGGCTCCAGCACCGAGCGCCAGGTGCAGCTCGACGCGCAGCAACAGTCCGCCGATCAGGTGTCCATCAGCAACAGCATTGCAAGCCTGCGCCTGCTGTCGGCCACCAACTGGCGTGAGTTCGTCGAATCGATGAGCCATGTCGAACACACGCTGAACAATGATCCGGCGTCGGTTTACCGCTCCATGGACTTCGCCACCCGCGACAACTACCGGCACATGGTCGAGCGGCTTGCGCGGCGCAGTCAGCACTCGGAAATTCAGGTGGCGCAGACAGTCGTCCAGCTGTCCGCCGAGCAACGCGGCGCCGGGCCGGGCGTCGAACTCGCCAGCCACATCGGTTTTTACCTGATCGGCGCCGGCATTGGCGCGCTTGAGCAACGCCTTGGTGCCCGCGTGCCGCTGCACGAACGCTGGAAGCGCCTGCTGCAACGCTCACCCTCGACGTTTTATCTCGCACCGGCAGCGTTTCTTACGCTGATATTTGCCCTGCCGCTGTTGGCTTCCGCCGAGCGCGATGGCTTGCCTGACCTGGCATTGCTGGCGTTGGCAGTGCCGTGTTTGATCATGACCAGTCGACTGGGGGTCAGCCTGATCAACTGGCTGGTCACCTTCAGCCTGTTGCCGACCATGCTGCCGAAGATGGACTACGCCACCGGCATTCCTGACGAAGCCCGCACCCTGGTGGCGATTCCGACGCTGATTGATTCGCGCGCCGATATCGAGGAGCTAGTGGAGGGCCTGGAGGTTCGGTTTCTCGCCAACCGGGACAACAATCTGTATTTCGCGCTGCTGACCGACTTCCTTGATGCGCCGGAGCAAGTCATGGCGCAGGACGCCGATTTGCTCGCCCACGCGTCCCAGGCCATCACTGAGCTCAATGGCAAATACGCCGATGGCACGGCAGACCGGTTTTTCTTGCTGCACCGCCCGCGTTGCTGGAACCCCGGTGAACAGGCGTGGATGGGCCACGAACGCAAACGCGGCAAGCTGACCGACCTCAATGCGCTGCTGCGTGGACACGGCGAACAGCGTTTCACGACGATTGTCGGCGACATTCTGGCGCTGCAATCGGTGCGTTACGTGCTGACTTTGGACACCGACACCCTGCTGCCCCGAGACGTCGCACGCCATTGCGTGGCGGCCATGATGCATCCGTTGAATCGTCCAATATTCGATGCCCGCCAGGAAAAGGTCATCGCCGGTTACGCCCTGTTGCAGCCGCAGGTCGGTATCAGCCTGACCAGCACCCCTCGATCGATTTATTCGCGCCTGTTTGGCAGTGGCGGTGGCGTCGATCCCTATACGCGGGCGATCTCGGACATTTATCAGGATCTGTTCCAGCAAGGGTCTTTCATCGGCAAAGGTATTTATGACGTAGACGCCTTTACCTGTGCGCTGGAAGGTTGCCTGCCGGATAACCAGATCCTCAGCCACGACTTGATCGAAGGCTGCTATGCCCGCTCAGGATTGCTGAGCGACGTGCAGCTGTATGAACAATACCCAGCGCGCTACAGCGCTGACGTCAAACGTCGGCATCGCTGGATTCGCGGTGACTGGCAGTTGTTCCCGTGGATGCTGCCGTGGACCCGCAACGCCAGCGGTGAATGGACGCGTAACCGTCTGGACGTCATGGCACGCTGGAAAATTCTGGATAACCTGCGAAGAAGCCTTGAGCCGTTGGCGTTGCTCTTGATGCTCGCATGGGGCTGGCTGGCCAGTAGCGAACCGGTGGCCTGGACACTGGCGGTGGTTGGCCTGCTGGTGATGCAACCGCTGCTTCGGACCCTCACCGATGTGCTGCAACCGCCACTCAATGTGCCTTATCGGCAATACCTGGCGGCGCTGTTGAGCGGGCTGGCGCAAGACCTTGCGCAAGTCGGTGCCACCATTGCCTGGCTGCCGTTTGAGATGTACTACAGCGCAGGTGCCATTTCGCGCTCGCTGTGGCGGATCGGTTTCAGCAGGCGTCTGCTGCTGCAATGGCAGTCGTCGCGGGAAGTCGAGCGCAATTCGGCCAATTCGCTGGTCGGGCTCTACCGGGAGATGTGGATAGGCCCGCTGTTCGGCCTGATGGCATTCGCCGCGTTGTCGGCTGATCCGATCACGCTGGTCATCGCTGCCCCGCTCTGGCTGTCGTGGCTTGCGGGTCCGTGGATCGCCTGGAGGCTCAGCGCAGCCCCCGAGCGCACACAGTTTGAACCGTCGACCGAAGCCCTGCGCTTTCTTCGGGTGCTGAGCCGCCGGACCTGGGCGTTTTTCGACGAGTTCGTCGGCCCGCAGGACAACTGGCTACCACCGGACAACATTCAGGAAGAACCCAAGCGAACCATTGCCCATCGCACCTCCCCCACCAATATGGGCATGGCGTTGCTGGCGCATCTGGCCGCTCACGACTTCGGTTATCTGAGTACCGACCGGATGTTGCGACGGCTGGCGGCATCACTGGACAGCATGAACACCCTGGAACGCCACCAAGAGCATTTTTACAACTGGTATGACACCCAGACGCTCAAGCCGCTGCGGCCTCTTTACATCTCCACCGTGGACAGCGGCAACCTGGCCGGTCTGTTACTCACCTTACGCGCAGGGCTGGTGCAACTGCCCGACGCTGCCCTGCTGAATATTTCAATCGTCAATGGCCTGCGCGATACGCTGGACACGCTGATTGCAACCTCCGGTGGCAACAGCATGTTGAGCGACGTACAGCGACTGCTCGAACAAGCCGCTGACGCACTTGAAACCAACGCATTGCTGGACATGCTGGAGACTGCTCGCGACCTGATACCAGGGGCGCAGCCAGAAACGGCAGGCGAGATTGGCTATTGGCAAAACGCCTTCGCCGCGCAATGCAGCGACTGGATCTCGGCGCTTGAGCGTTATCACCTGCCCGCCCCGCTGGCCGGTCGTGAACCGCCCCGCCAGACCCTGCGGCAACTGGCGCAACTCGATGACGCTGACTGGGCCATCGAATATCACAGCCGCGTGCAAACGGTACGCAGCGCAGCAACGCAATCGATCGCCAGCCTGGACCGTTTGATCGCCCTGTCGGGCGACCTCGCGTGGATGGATTTCTCGCTGCTTTACGACAGCAAACGGGATTTGTTCGTCATCGGCTACAACGCCGAAGAGCGGCGGCTGGACACCGGTTACTACGACTTGCTGGCGTCGGAGGTGCGCCTGACCAATTTCGTGGTCATCGCCCAGGGCCAGATCCCGCAACGAGCCTGGTTTACGCTCGGTCGCCTGTTGGGAGAGTCTGCCGGGGTGCCGACCTTGATGTCCTGGTCGGGCTCGATGTTCGAGTACCTGATGCCGATGTTGGTCATGCCCAACTATGACGGCAGTCTGCTCGACCAGACCTGCAACGCCGCCGTGGCCGTGCAGATCGATCACGGCAAGCGCCTGGGCATTCCGTGGGGCGTGTCGGAATCCGGTTATTACACACTCGACGCCCATTTCAATTATCAGTACCGCGCGTTTGGCGTACAGGCACTGGGACTCAAACGTGGGCTGGGCGAGGACATCGTGGTCGCGCCTTACGCGAGTGCTCTGGCGTTGATGATCGACCCCGACGCTGCCTGCAAGAACTTGCAACGCCTGGCTGCAAAGGGCGCCGCTGGCCGCTACGGGCTTTACGAAGCGCTGGACTACACCGAAGCGCGTCTTCCGCGAGGGCAACGCTTTGCCTTCGTACAGTCGTTCATGGCCCATCACCAGGGCATGAGTTTGCTGGCGCTGACCAGTGTGTTGCTCAACCAACCGATGCAGCGCCGCTTTGAGTCCGACCCGGCGTTGCAATCGGCCTTGTTGCTGCTGCAAGAGCGGGTGCCCAAAACGGCGGTTCCTTACCTGCAAGCCGCGCAGCCACCGGCGCTGGGCGACGCTGGCCAAAGTCAGGACACCGATGTGCGCATATTTGCCAATCCGGGTCACAAACGCCCCGCCGTTCAGTTGCTCTCCAATGGCAATTATCACGTGATGCTGAGCAGCGCGGGCGGCGGCTATAGCCGGCGCAACAACGTTGCCGTGACGCGCTGGCATGAAGACATGACCCAAGACAACTGGGGGACGTTCTGTTATCTGCGGGACCTTGAAACAGGGACGTTCTGGTCAGCGGCCTTTCAGCCCACACAGCGTCAAACCGAAAGCCATGAAACGATCTTCAGCGATGCGCGTGCGGAATACCGTGCCCGGGAACTGGACTTCGACTCGCATATGGAAATCGTCGTTTCCCCCGAAGACAACATCGAGTTGCGCCGCCTGCACATCGTCAATCGCAGCCTGTTTGCCAAAAGCCTGGAGATCACGACTTACGCTGAAGTGGTACTGACTTCGCCAGAAAGTGATGCCATGCACCCCGCGTTCAGCAAGCTATTTGTACAGACCGAGTTGCTGATGCCGCTGCAGGCCATCATCTGCAACCGCCGTCCCCGCGACAGCGATGAGCGCACGCCCTGGATGTGCCATTTACTGGCCGCCCATGGCGTCGACATCGACGCTATTTCCTACGAAACCGACCGCGCCCGTTTCATCGGCCGAGGGCGCAGCCTTCAGTCACCCGCCGCGCTGGACGCTGAGTGCGAGCAGTTGTCGGGAAGCGCTGGCGCGGTGCTTGACCCTATCGTTGCGATCCGCTGCCGGATCACCCTTCAGCCTGGACAGCTGGCGACGATAGATCTGGTCACCGGCGTTGCTGACGACCGCGACGCTTGCGTGTCCCTGATCAATAAATACCGTGATCGACACTTGGCTGATCGAGTCTTCGATTTGTCGTGGACCCACAGCCAGGTCCTGCTGCGCCAGCTAAATGCCTCGCCGCCAGATGCCCGGCTGTTTGAGCAGATGGCCTCGTCATTGATTTTTGCCAATGCAGCGATGCGCGCCAACAGCGCCATGCTGATCGCCAATCGGCGCAACCAGCAGGGTCTCTGGGGCCAGTCTATTTCCGGCGATCTGCCCATCGTGCTGTTGCAAATCAGAAGCCTGGATCATATTGATCTGGTGCAGAAGATGATTCAGGCCCACGCCTATTGGCGCCAGAAGGGCCTGGTGGTGGACCTGCTGATCTGGAACGAAGATCAGGCCGGTTACCGTCAGCAGTTGCAAGACGCGATTATGGGATTGGTGACGTCGGGCAGCGAAGCAACGCTGGTGGATCGTTCGGGCGGGATTTATGTGCGCACGGCGCAGCAGATGTCCACCGAGGACCGGACGCTGATTCTGTCAGTCGCGCGACTGGTGCTCAGTGACGGATTAGGCACTCTCACCGAACAGATACACCGGCGGCGCGTCGCGCCTGTGTACGTTCCTTTCCTGGCTACCCGGCGATATCTGCCGACCCCGACGCTGCCAGCGCCGGTCGCTGCGCCGCTGTTGCTGAGCAACGATTACGGGGGTTTCAGCGAAGACGGCAGCGAGTACGTCATCACCGCCAGCACCGATAAAACCACGCCCGCCCCTTGGGTCAATGTCATCGCCAACGCCCAAATGGGCAGCGTCGTGTCCAACACCGGGAGTGCGTACACCTGGGCGGAGAACGCCCATGAGTTCCGGCTCACGCCGTGGCACAACGACCCGGTTATCGACCCCAGCGGCGAGGTGATTTACCTGCGTGATGAGGAAACCGGTCAGTTCTGGTCGGCCACCCCCAAGCCCTGCCCGGGGCCCGGCCGTTACCGGACCCGCCATGGGTTTGGCTATAGCGTGTTCGAGTATGAGGGCGACGGCATCAACACCGAGTTGTGGGTTTATGTCGCCGTGGACGCGCCGATCAAGTTTTCGCGGTTGGTGGTACACAACACCTCCGACCGCAGCCGAAAATTGACCGTGACCGGTTATGTGGAATGGGTGCTGGGGGACCTGCGCAGCAAGTCGGCCATGCACGTCGTGACGCAGTCCGATCCGGTCAGCGGCGCGTTTTTCGCCAGAAATGCTTACTCGGTCGAGTTCAGCGAGCGCGTGGCGTTCTTCGACACCGATGGCATCGATCACAGCATCACGGGGGATCGCACCGAGTTCATCGGCCGCGGCGGTAGCCTTGAGTCCCCGGCAGCCATGCATCATGCCGGGTTGTCCGGGCGCACTGGCGGTGGCCTGGACCCGTGCGCGGTTATTCAGCGCAAGGTGACGCTGGAAGACGGCGAAAGCACCGAAGTGATTCTGCGCATGGGCGCAGAGACGAGTTCTCAGGCGGCGACGCAACTGGTGCAGCGCTTCCGGGGCGTGCAGGAAGCAGCTGTGCAGCTGCAAAAAGTCCGGGAACACTGGCGGTCCCTGCTCTCGGTCATACAGGTCAAGACTCCGGCTCCGGAACTGGATGTCATGGTCAACGGCTGGCTGATGTATCAGGTGATCGCCTGCCGTTTTCTGGCCCGCAGTGGTTATTACCAATCGGGCGGTGCCATAGGGTTCAGAGACCAGTTGCAAGACAGCATGGCGATGATTCATGCCGACCCGGCAACGGTACGCCGCCACTTGTTGCTGTGCGCCAACCACCAATATCAGCAAGGTGATGTGCAGCATTGGTGGCACCCGCCGCTGAACCGCGGCGTGCGCACGGCGTGTTCGGATGACTTCCTGTGGCTGGTTGCCGCGACCAGCCGCTACGTGGAGATCACCGACGATCTGTCCGTGCTGGACGAGCCCGCCGGGTATCTGGAGGGGCGAGTGTTAAACCCCGGCGAAGAGTCCTATTACGACCTGCCGGGAGTTTCGAACGTGCGCGAGCCGCTGTATCGGCATTGCGTGCGGGCCATCGAACACAGTCTGCGCCGGGGCGAGCACGGGCTGCCGCTGATGGGTAGCGGCGACTGGAACGATGGCATGAACCGTGTCGGCTACCTGGGCCGTGGCGAAAGCGTCTGGCTGGGGTTCTTCGGCTGTGATGTGCTTGAGCGCTTCGCTCTTGTGGCTACAAGGCACGGCGATCAGGATTTCGCGCAGCGCTGCAACGACAATGCCGCTCTGCTGAGCGCCAGCCTTGAAGCGTCCGCGTGGGATGGGGGCTGGTATCGTCGCGGCTGGTTTGACGATGGGCAGCCGCTCGGCTCGGCGATCAACGATGAATGCCGCATCGACTCCATCGCCCAGAGCTGGTCGGTGCTCTCCGGGGTCGGCTCGGCAAAGCGTCAACACCAGGCCATGCAGGCGCTGGACCAGCACCTGGTCAAACCTGAGATCCGGGCCGTTCTGCTGCTCGATCCTCCGTTCGACAAAGGCAAACAGGACCCCGGCTATATCAAGGGTTATGTGCCCGGCGTACGGGAAAATGGCGGACAGTACACGCACGCGGCTGTCTGGGCAGCGATGGCGTTCGCGCAATTGGGCGATACCGCCAAGGCCTGGGAGTTGCTGCACCTGATCAACCCCGCCGACCCGCAAAATAACGTGAGGATAGACACGTATAAAGTCGAGCCCTACGTGATGGCCGCCGACGTCTACGGCACAGCACCCCATGCCGGACGCGGCGGCTGGACGTGGTACACAGGCTCGGCCGGATGGATGTATCGCCTGGCCGTCGAGTCATTGCTGGGCCTGCGGCGCAAAGGTGATGTGCTGAGCATCGAGCCGTTGATCCCTGAAGGCTGGCCTGGCTTCACCCTGAGTTATCGATTCGGCGCGACGCAGTACCATTTCGACGTCCGCCAAGGCGTCACGATGGACACCGCGGTGACACTCGACGGCAAACCCATCGAAGGCGGCGCGTTGACGCTGATTGATGACGGTTTCGAGCGCCGGGTCAGCGTCGAATGTCGTGCAGCCGCAAGAGGGCCGCAGGGGCTTGAATATGCGAGAGCAGTCGATGACTAGACATCTATCCCTGCCTTTGAACGCACCCTGATCGGCAACGTAGCCGGCAACGAAGTGTTGGTCGGCATCGCGCTGTTCGCGGGGGTGAAAGCACATCCAGCCGCCCAGTGGTTCAGAGTGCAGGCATCGCCATCACTTGATCGACCAGCAATTATGCCGCTGGCTGCTATGGTCTATGAACCGCTTGCGGCCATGAGGAGAACTTGGCCTGTATCCCCTCCCTGTGCCGAGTACTCGAACGGCACGACAAATGGACAGCCCTATGTTGCGAAGCCTGCAAGACCTTGAGGATTACACCATCGGCGCCGTTGACGGTGATGTCGGTGAGCTCAAAGACCTCTACTTCGATGACGCCGCGTGGGTCATTCGTTACCTCCTGGTTGAGACCGGCTCCTGGCTTTCCAGCCGCAAAGTGCTGATCTCCCCGCTTTCCATTCAACAGCCAGAATGGGGATCGCATAATTTGCCGGTGAGCATTAACAAACAGCACATCGAAAACAGCCCCCACATCGATACCGACCAACCCATATACCGGCATCACGAGATACAGCACCTCAGTTACTACGGCTATTCCAGCTACTGGAGTGAGCCGGAAGGATTGCCGCAACAGGGCGCCGACGACGAGCGTCAGGCGCTCCAGGAGCAGACAAAACAAACCCCGTTGCCCCCGCAAGACAACGATCTACGCTTGCGCAGTTGCAAGGCAATCATGGGCTACCACATCAAAGCCCTGGACGGCGAGATTGGGCACGTTGAGAGCGTGCTGATCAATGAAGACACGTGGGCGGTTCAATATCTGGTGGTCAACACCAGCAACTGGTGGCTGGGACACTGCGTGTTGATTGCGCCTGAGTGGATCGACGAGGTGTCGTGGCACGACAAAACCATTTCGCTGGACCTCGAACGCGCGGCGGTCAGGGCCTCTCCTGCTTATGAACCTTCGGAGCAGTTGAGCCGTGACGGAGAGCAGAGCCTATATGACCACTATGAGCGGGTCGGCTATTGGCACCGTGACGAAACCATCGCGCCTAATAAATCACGCCGGTAATCAGCTCGAAAGCCACTGGTTTCAGAAAGCGTCAGACCGATATTCGCCTCGGAGATATCTGAGGCTTTTGGTCAGATATTTTTCATCGAACAGACCGAGAGCTTGCTCGGTATATATGGATATGCGTATATACGACTACTCATATCTAACGGTCACTTCATGTTCAGTCCTCCCGAAGTCTTCAAATGCCTGTCTGACGAGACTCGCGCCCGCGCCACTCTGCTGATTGCAAGCCACGGCGAGCTGTGTGTTTGCGAGCTGATGTGAGCAATGGACGACAGCCAGCCGAAAATAAGCCGGCATCTGGCACAGCTACGCGGCAGCGGGCTGTTGCTGGATCGACGCCAGGGGCAATGGGTTTACTACCGACTCAATCCGACGTTGCCAGCCTGGGTTCATGAGGTTTTGCAGGTGACGTTGCGCGAAAACGCTGAATGGCTTCAGGAAAACTCTTCCCGACTGCAAGAAATGGACGGACGCCCGATTCGCGAAACCGCCTGTTGCTGAATTCGTCGGGCACAGCGCTGCGTGCTGGCTGCAGTTTCCGTTACTGCATTCCCCTCAGGAGCTATTAATGCGAGTTCTGTTCATGTGTACGGCCAACAGTTGCCGAAGCATTTTGTCCGAAGCGTTGTTCAATCATCTGGCACCGGAAGGCTTCCAGGCGGTGAGCTCCGGAAGTTTCCCCAAAGGAACGGTACTGCCCCGCAGTCTGACCACACTGGAGCGCGCCGGTATTTCAGTCATTGGGCTCAATAGCAAAGGCAATGACGCATTCGAAGATTGCCCGCCAGATATCGTCATCACTGTCTGTGACAAAGCCGCAGGGGAATCCTGTCCGGTCTACTTCGGCCCGGCAGTAAAGTCCCATTGGGGCCTGGAAGATCCCTCCGAAATTGACGGCGACGAAGCTCACGTAGAGGCAGCTTTCAGTGCAACACTGGAGCGTATCAAGCGACGCTGCCTGGCCTTCTTTAACCTCCCGTTTAATACCCTGAGCCGCGATGAACTCAAGCGCGAGCTTGATCGCATCGGCGCTCTTTAAACAGGTCCAGACATGACAAACCCACTGCCAAACCTTGATGCCGGATTGTTCGATTCCGCACCGACTACAACTGGCGCCAGCGACCACAAGCCGCGGATTTTATTGCTCTACGGATCAACCCGACCTCGCTCGTTTAGCCGCTTGGCCGTTGAGGAAGCCGCCCGTTTGCTGGAGTACTTTGGCGCTGAAACGCGGATTTTCAATCCAACTGGTCTGCCTCTGCCCGACGATGCCCCCGTTGAGCACCCAAAAGTGCAGGAACTCAGGGCTTTGATGCAATGGTCGGAGGGCCAGGTATGGTGTTCTCCTGAACGTCATGGCGCGATGTCGGGTGTCTTCAAAGCGCAAATCGACTGGATACCACTGGCGCTTGGGGCGGTTCGTCCTACTCAGGGCAAAACTCTTGCGGTGATGCAAGTCTGCGGGGGGTCGCAGTCGTTCAACGTCGTCAACCAGCTCCGTATCCTGGGCCGTTGGATGCGCATGTTCACCATCCCGAACCAATCGTCCGTGCCGAAGGCCTACATGGAGTTCGACGATAATGACCGAATGAAACCCTCCCCCTATTACGACCGTATCGTCGATGTAATGGAGGAGTTAGTGAAGTTCACGGTGCTGCTGCGCGACCACAAGGATCAACTGGTAGACCGTTACTCCGAACGCAAAGAAAGCGCTGAGCAACTCACTGCCCGCGTTAATCAGCGGGCCATTTGAGACTGCCACAGGCGGATGACACAACAATCGTAGGTGCCGAGGATGCCTCGCGATGTCCCGACGCTCTGCCCGTCAGTCACTCATTGATCTAGATCAGACCGCCCACTGCGCACCCTTCCATTCTCCGGATCTGCAAAGCGGGTTGCAGTGGGTGATGCAGCTGTCGCCTTCGACCCATTTTGTCAGCCTTAGCACTGCCATCTTGTTCCGCAACGCCGGGCTCAGTCTGGTGTGGCCGGATTTGCTGGCACTGACCGCGATAGGTTCGGTTTTCTTCGGCGTCACGTTGTTGAGATTCCGCTCCAGTTTGTCTTCCTGATAATGGCCGTCATCTGTTATCCGCGCGCTCGCGCATCCTCAGCGAAGCCCGTTCTAGACGCTCTCGCGCCCGGCAAATGTCGAGGCATCTGCGCTGTTAATGATCTTTGTCAATGTCAGGGGATAAAAGTCGAGCACCATCGGGCCCTGTGAATGCACGAACGTTTGCCCGCGCGCAGGCGACGGCGCTCAAGTCACTGTTGCTGCATTGGACAGCCACTTTTTTGCCAGCCGTTAATTGCTTTCTTCCTGACGCAGTCAGATCGGTCGCTATCGATCGACGTCTACGCCATTCCCCTCATCAAGAGCAGGATTTCATGGCACTTCATAAAACCGTAGAGATTCAAGATCAAGCCATCGAAGACGTTTACTCGAGCGGCTCCTCCCAGCACACGCTGCCCAAGTACCGGCTTCCTGACCAGTCAATCACGCCGTCATCCGCCTATAACCTGGTGCGCGACGAGTTGCTGCTCGATGGCAACTCCCGACAAAACCTGGCGACGTTCTGCACCACATGGGTCGAGCCGGAAGTGAAGCAGTTGATGGCCGATGCCCTCGACAAAAACATGATCGACAAGGACGAGTACCCGCAAACGGCGGAGACCGAAAACCGCTGTGTACACATCATTGCGGACCTGTGGCACGCGCCTAAGTCTTGGCAAACGGTGGGCTGTTCGACTACCGGGTCCAGCGAGGCCGCGATGCTCGGCGGTCTGGCCCTGAAATGGAGCTGGAAGAAACGCAGGGAAGCGGCTGGTCTGCCCGCCGACAAACCCAATTTTGTGTGCGGCCCGGTGCAGATTTGCTGGAAGAAGTTTGCCCGGTACTTTGATGTGGAAATCCGCGAGGTGCCGCTGCGTGGCAACGCCCTGGGACTGCTGCCGGCCGACCTGCGAGAATATTGCGACGAGAACACCATCGGGGTCGTAGCCACCCTGGGCGTGACTTTCACCGGCATCTATGAACCCGTTGCTGCCCTCGCTGCAGAGTTGGACGCGATGCAACGCGACCTCGACCTGGATATCCCGATCCATGTTGACGCCGCCAGCGGTGGCTTTATTGCACCCTTTATCCAGCAAGATCTTGAATGGGATTTCGTGATCGAACGCGTCAAATCCATCAACGCTTCAGGCCACAAATATGGCTTGGCGCCGCTGGGCGTGGGCTGGGTAATCTGGCGCTCCACTGATGACTTGCCAGAAGAGCTGATCTTTTACGTGGATTACCTGGGCGGCAATATGGCGACCTTCGCGCTGAATTTCAGCCGACCAGGCGGTGAAATCATTGCGCAGTACTACAACTTCCTGCGGCTTGGACGCGACGGTTATACGCGCATTCAGCAGGCCTGTTCCGACACGGCGCAGTGGCTGGCGGCAGAAATCCTGAAGTTCCCCTCACTGGAACTGGTGTACGACGGGAAGGACGGTTTGCCAGCAGTTTGCTACAAGCTCAAGGACGGCATTGACCATGGTTTTACCCTGTATGACCTGTCAGAGCGTGTACGCATGCGTGGCTGGCAGATCGCCTCGTATCCCCTGCCGTCTGACCGCCAAAACATCGTGGTGCAGCGGGTTTTGGTACGGCACGGCGTAAGTCGCGACCTGGTCGCACTGCTGCTGGATGACCTGCGCAAAGCCCTGGCTTACCTGCAAAAGAACCGTGTCGAGCACTCTGATGCGGGGCCAAGCTTCAGTCATGGCGCTATCGCGGCTCCAGTCATCCCGGCCGACACTCCGAACGTCGCCTGAGCGCACACCTCACTCACCGGGTCTTGAGGCCCGGTGCCTTAGCGTTAACAGCCGGGTGCGAATCGACGTGACTGCTTTCTTTACCTTCCTGCAACACAATCCCTACATTCTTCTGTTCCTGGTCGTTGGCCTGTCCGTCTGGGTAGGCCGGGGCACGATCAAGGGCTATGGGCTAGGCGCGGTCGCTGGGGCGATTGTCATCGGCTGCGCCATCGCCACCTGGGCGTCGTACTACGGCGTGCATTTCGAGCTGGATAACTTCACCAAGAGCCTGTTTTATTACTTGTTCATGTACGGGGTCGGCCTGCGCGTAGGGCCTTCGTTTATCAACAGCTTGAAGGGTGATGGCCTGAAGTTCACGTTCCTGGCCATTCTCTCGTCGTTTCTGGGGCTCGGCATCGTAGTGCTCGGCGTTCGGCTGCTGGCCCTTCCCGTGGGCGCTGCGGGCGGGATTCTCGCCGGTTCACAAACCATGTCTGCCGCCATTGGCTCGGCCGAACAGGCGATCACCTCGGGCGTAGTACCCCTACCGCCCGGCACAACGGCGGCGGCCGCGACAGCAATGATCGCGTTGTCCTATGGCATCACTTATATCTGGGGAACGGTCGGCATCATCCTGATCTGCAAATACCTGCCGCGCTGGTGGCGCGTCGATGCGCGCAAGGCGGCCAAAGATTATGAGATCGAGCACGGCGTGCCCAATGTCGACGATGCAGGGCTAAGCGGTTATCGGCCCTTCGATCTGCGCGCGTACCGATTGGAGAACAAGGAGTTGGCGGGCCAAAGCATCGCGCAATTTCGCGAGCGGTTCGCGCTCTACCAGATCGAGAATGTGGAGCGGGCTGATCAGTTGTTTGGCGCTGATCCAACGTTGGTGCTGCAACTGGGGGACGTGATTGCCCTTGGCGGCAGCCTTGACGCACTGACCGATCACATGGGTCTTATCGGCCCTGAAGTACCAGACGCCCGGGCGCTGAATATACCTCTGGATGAGGCCGTCATTCTGGTCACTCACCACGACGCCATAGGCAAGGCGCTCAAGGATTTCAGCCAGTCGCCGATTGCGGGACAAGTGCAGTTGGTGGGCATTGAGCGTGGCGGCGCGCCAATCCCCGTTGGCCTGGAAACACGCTTGCAGCGACTGGATGTCATGCACCTGATCGGTCTGCGCAGCGCCATCGACAAAGCCACCGCGCTGCTGGGCAAAGTGGCTCGGCCAAGCACCGCGACGGATCTGCTGACGCTGTCACTCGGCATGATACTTGGTCTGTTGATCGGCCTGATTCAAGTGCCGGCATTCGGTGCAGCGGTTGGCCTGGGCAACGCTGGCGGATTATTGGTCTCGGGGATTATCGTTTCGTCGCTGGTGTCGCGCGTTCGATTCTTCGGCAACACACCGAACGCTGCGCGCAACATCCTCGAAGACATGGGACTGATTTTCTTCGTCGCGATCGTCGGCGTGAATGCAGGGGCGAATCTTGTGTCGCAGATCAGCGCAATCATCGCGCTAAAGATCTTCGTACTGGGCTTCGTCGCCTGCACCATTCCGCCGTTTATCGTCTGGGCGGTAGGTTTTCATATCTTCAAAATCAACCCGGCGATCCTTATGGGCGGCGTGGCTGGCGCTCGCAGCCATTCCGGACCAGCACGTGAAGCCGCGAAAGAAATCGACAGCACCGTGCCGTGGATTGGCTTCCCCGTGGCGTATGCCGTGTCCGGCATTCTGCTGACGGTCTTCGGATACTTCGCGATGATTTTGGTTTAGCAGTAATAGAAAGGGCTGGCGATGCGTGAGCAGTATCGCCAGATGGGCTGGCAACCGCGTGGGGATTTGAATGGCACGCAAAACGCCTTCGCTGCGTGGATCAGCGCTGAGCACTACAACGGACGGAAGAACCGTAGCGTTCAGAATGAAATCGCCTCGCTCCAATCAAAAATCGACCAAAAAAAAGCCCCGATCCGCAGATCAGGGCTATTTCTTTGGTACAAAGCGGCGGTGCAAACCCGCTTTGCCAAACCTCACAACCTATTGGTTTATGAAGGCTTTCAATTATGGCGGAGAGATAGGGATTTGAACCCTAGGTACTGTCGCCAGTACAACGGATTTCGAATCCGTCCCGTTCGGCCACTCCGGCATCTCTCCAACGGCGCGCATCATAACAGCTCAGTTGCAGAACGCGAACCCCTTTTTGAGGATTTTTCGCGTGCTATCAGATGCTTGCGTCACCTTCCAGGCTTTAGAGCGGCACGCCGAGACGCTGGGCGACTTCTTCGTATGCTTCGATGACATCACCGAGACCCTGACGGAAGCGGTCCTTGTCCATTTTCTTCTTGGTGTCCTTGTCCCACAGGCGGCAGCCGTCCGGGCTGAACTCATCGCCCAGCACGATGGAGCCGTCGCTGAACACGCCGAACTCAAGCTTGAAGTCGACCAGCAGCAGGCCAGCGTCGTCGAACAGCTTGGTCAGTACTTCATTGACCTTCAGCGACAGTTCTTTCATGCGAACGAGCTGTTCAGCGGTGCCCCAACCAAACGCCACAACGTGGGATTCGTTGATGAACGGGTCGCCTTTGGCGTCATCTTTCAGGAACAGTTCGAAGGTGTACGGATCAAGCTTTTGACCCTCTTCGATGCCCAGACGCTTGACCAGGCTGCCTGCGGCGTAGTTACGCACAACGCATTCGACCGGGATCATGTCGAGCTTTTTGACCAGCACTTCGTTGTCGGCCAGCAGTTTGTCGAACTGGGTCGGAATGCCAGCAGCTTCGAGCTTCTGCATGATGAAGGCGTTGAACTTGTTGTTCACCATGCCTTTGCGATCAAGCTGTTCGATGCGCTTGCCGTCGAATGCCGACGTGTCATTGCGAAACAGCAGGATCAAGCGGTCAGCGTCGTCAGTGGTGTAAACCGACTTGGCTTTGCCGCGGTAGAGTTCTTCACGTTTTTCCATGATGGGCTCCGCTTGCAAAATAGTTGGGCCAGGCGCCCGTTAATGGTTGGGCAAGGCGCCCCGTTTGGGACGTCAGGCGATTTCACGCCAGTCGAGCCCTGAATCTTGATCGGCCAATTGTAGCCAGTCCGGATCGCACCCGAGGGTGTCGACGAAACATTGCCGGGCCAGATGCGGCAGATTGTTTTTGCTGCTCAGATGCGCCAGCACCAGGTGCTGTAAATCCTGCCATCCCAACTCGCTCACCAGGTTTGCGGCCTGATGATTGTTCAAATGCCCTCTTTCGCCACCGACCCGCTGCTTGAGGAAGTACGGGTAATGACCGCGGGCGAGCATGTCACGGCAGTGGTTTGACTCGATCATCAGTGCATCGAGGCCGGTGTAACTTTGCAGCACTGACGGGCACCAGGAGCCGAGGTCGGTTAAAAGACCGAATCGGCGTTGCCCGTTGTTGAACACAAACTGCGTAGGCTCCAGCGCATCGTGGGCAACGGTGACCACATCGATGCTCAACGCTCCGATCTGTAGCGCTTGGCCGCCTGCCAGAACACCGGCAACGTCAACAGGCTTGCGCAGTCCGCGAAACGTGCCGTCGCTCAGATACACCGGCACATCGTAGCGCCGAGCCAGCAAACCCACGCCATGCACGTGATCGGCATGTTCGTGGGTCACCAGGATGGCACTCAGCTGCTTGCCGCTGACACCCAACCGGTCCAGCCGACGTTCGGTTTCTCTCAGAGAAAAACCGCAATCGACCAGAACGTACGTGTCGTTGCTTGCGATCAGCGTGCCATTGCCACGACTGCCGCTGCCCAGAACCGCGAAGCGCACTTAACCGAGGTTGTCTTGAATCACACCCAGCACGCGACGGGCGATTTCAGACGGCGCGACGGTGTTGATGTTCTTCTCGACCGTCACCTGCACGTTGTCACCCACTTTGCTCAGGCGGACCTGATAGCGGTCGGCACGGGCTTCTTTCTGTTCCGTGGTTTCTTCGCTGCTGAACATGCGCGCGAAGAAGCCAGGTTTGTTTTCAGGCTTGTCGGCCTTTTCAGCCAGGTTGATGTAGTAAAGACCCAGGCTTCGGTTGATGTCTTCAACGCGCCAATCGCCCTGCCCCAACGCGCGGCCCACACTGGACCATGCGCGATCAAGGTCGGCACCCAGGTTGAGAACCGGGTTACCACTACCATCTTCGCTCAGCGAAACGCGGCTTGGGGTGTCGTAATCCTGTGCAGCCAACAGGGAGATCGAACCGCCCTTCTCGGCGTTGCGGCTCAGGCTCGCCAGCATGTCATCGGTCAAAACCGAATCCAGGCCAACGTTGGTGCTGTTGGTTGGAAACTCGGCCTCTGACGTGCTGCCTGCCGGGCGCTGAACGCTGACCACGTAGATCTCGCTAGTGTTGCGCTGAACACCCGGCTCGATGCGTACGCGCACTTTGGTTTCGGTGTCGGCAGCCGAGCCACCGGTGCTCATGCGTTTGGCGACCGCTGCGGACAATTCGTCCATGCGCTGCCAGCTGGTGTTGAACTCGCCTGTGGCAGGACGATCTTCGGCAATGCGGAAACCGTTGTCTTCAAAGTACTGGTGCGCCACTGGCCAGACTTCGGCCGGGGAACGCTGAGCCAGAATCCAGCGGTTATCGCCAGCTTTCTGCAGGCTGAAATCGCTGGCTTCCTGAGTGGTGGCCAACGGCTGCGGACGCGGCACGTTGAATTCACCGCCCTTCTGAGCGTCGTCAGACACGTTGCGCGGGATCGGCAACAGCGGGTCAAGACGCTTGGTCTCGGCAACGCCGGCAGGCAGCTGCATCGGTGGCTTCTGAGTTGCTTCCAGGTAATCGCTGCTGCGATCACGGAAATAACCATCCTGGCCAAACAACCAGCTGCAACCGCTGGTGCTGGTGATAATCAGGGCTAGTGCGGAAAGTCCGGCCAGTCGCTTCATTGCGTAGTGCTTCCTCATTAAACCAATACGCCGGACTGGCGCAGGGCCTGCCGCAGCGGTTCGTGACAGGCTTCGCTGAGCCAGGTGAGCGGCAGACGGATACCGTCCGGCATCAAACCCATTTCATGCAGGGCCCATTTCACGGGAATAGGGTTGGATTCGATGAACAAAGTCTTGTTCAAGGGCATCAGTTTTTCGTGGATCGCACGAGCGGTCACGGCATCACCCGCAATCGCGGCCTTGCACAGATCGCTCATGTCGCGCGGCGCAACGTTGGCAGTTACGGAAATATTGCCTTTGCCGCCCAGCAGCATCAGCTCGACAGCCGTTGCGTCATCGCCGGAGAACACCAGGAAGTCACTGCTTACGCCAGCCAGAATATCTCGGGCGCGCTGCAAGTCGCCGGTGGCTTCTTTGATAGCGATGATGTTCTTGACTGTCGACAGTCGAATGACAGTGGCGGCCTGCATGTCACAGGCTGTACGGCCCGGCACGTTGTACAAGATTTGCGGGATGTCGACGGCTTCGGCGATGTGCTTGAAATGCTGGTACAAGCCTTCCTGGGTCGGCTTGTTGTAATACGGCGTTACCAGCAGGCAGGCATCGGCACCGGCGTTTTTGGCGTTGGTGGTCAGCTCGACCGCCTCGCGGGTGGAATTGGCGCCCGTACCGGCGATGACCGGAATGCGGCCATTGACCTGCTGGACCACACGCCGAATGACTTCGATGTGCTCGTTGACGTCCAGCGTCGCGGATTCGCCAGTGGTGCCGACGGCAACAATGGCGTTGGTGCCCTCTTGCAGGTGAAAGTCCACCAGTTTGCTCAGGCTGTCCCAGTCAAGACGTCCTTGTGCATCCATCGGTGTGACCAGTGCCACCATACTGCCCGCAATCATGCAAACCGCTCCTGCCGGAAAAAGAGAGCGGTAATGGTACTGGCGCCATCAGCCTTGCACAAGCGAAGTACCGTGCTACGAGCATTCCCCTGAGCGACGGTTTTCGCTACCCTTCATTCTTTGATCGGTACTGGTCATCTGCGCAGCTCGTTCGATCACCCGTTTTCGTCGTCGCAACCCCCGCTCCAGCGTTGTCGTCGCGTGCCGTGGCTAGCTCACGCCAGCGCGATCAGCCAGCGGCACGGGGGTATTTTTGATGTCGACGCTCGTCGAACCCGCCACGCAAGCCAATAATGTACCGACCGCTCATCGCTTAGGAATGCTGCATGTCGTCAATCCCCACAGTTCGCGAACAATTCCTTGTCATCAGTGCCCTTGGCGCCAACCCAATGGAGCTGACCAACGTCCTGTGCCGCGCCAGTCATGAAAACCGTTGCTCGGTAGTCAGCTCCCGTCTGACTCGTCATGGCGAGTACAGCGCGCTGATTCTCCAGATTTCCGGCAGCTGGGACGCCCTGGCCCGCCTCGAAACCGGCCTGCCGAACCTGTCCAAGAAACACGCTTTCACCGTCAGTGTGGTGCGCAGCGCTTCGCTCGAAAGCCGCCCGGAGGCTCTGCCTTATGTGGCTTATGTCAGCTCGGCGTATCGCCCGGACATCATTAATGAGCTGTGTCAGTTCTTCATCGACCATAACGTCGAGCTGGAGAACCTGATTTGCGACACCTATCAGGCCCCACAAACCGGCGGCACCATGCTCAACGCGACGTTTACCGTGACCCTGCCAGCCGGTACGCAAATCAGTTGGCTGCGTGACCAGTTCCTGGATTTCGCCGACGCACTGAATCTCGATGCGCTGATCGAACCCTGGCGCCCACAAGCACCGATGTAAGGAAACCTCATGGCCGTTGAACTGGATAAACCCGTTACCGACTTTCAGGTACAGGCCACCAGCGATCAGGCTGTCAGCCTGTCTGCGCTGAAAGGCCAGCAAGTGGTGCTTTATTTCTATCCCAAAGACAGCACCCCAGGCTGCACGACCCAGGGACAAGGTTTCCGCGATCAGCACGAAGCCTTCAAAGCTGCCAATACCGTTTTGTTTGGTGTGTCGCGGGACAGTTTGAAGTCCCACGAGAACTTCAAGGCCAAGCAGGCTTTTCCGTTCGAGCTGATCTCGGACAAGGATGAGTCGCTGTGTCAGCTGTTCGATGTGATCAAGCTGAAAAAGCTGTACGGCAAGGAATACCTGGGCGTCGACCGCAGTACTTTCCTGATCGACAAGGACGGCGTACTTCGCAAGGAATGGCGTGGCGTGAAAGTGCCGGGGCATGTTGATGCGGTGCTGGAGCAGGCTCAGGCGCTGAACAACGCTTGATGTTCATCCTGTAGGAGCGAATTTATTCGCGAGACGGCGGATCTGATTCGCCGCTCAAAGACCTCTCGCCAACAAGTTGGCTCCTACAGAGTCCGCCCCCCTACAACAACGGCGCGACCGTCGGCTCATTGCGCGGCCAGGCATCCAGCACGGCCTTGAACAACGTGGCCAGCGGGATGGCGAAGAATATCCCCCAGAAGCCCCAGAGCCCGCCGAACAGCAGCACCGCGCAGATAATGGCGACCGGGTGCAGACTCACCGCTTCGGAAAACAGCAATGGCACCAGCACGTTGCCATCCAGCGTCTGGATGATGCCGTAGACGGCCATCAAGTAGATGAACTGATCGCTCCAGCCCCACTGGAACAAAGCGATGAACGCCACCGGCACGGTCACCACGACCGCACCGACGTAAGGCACCACCACCGAAATCCCCACCAACATCGCCAACAGCGCCGAATAATTCAGGCCCATCGCCCAGAACGCGACGTAGGTCACGGCGCCGCAAATGAAGATCTCGATGACTTTGCCGCGAATATAGTTGGCAATCTGCCGGTTCATTTCTTCGGCGACGCGCGTAATCAGCGTGCGTTCACGGGGCAGATACCCGCGCACCCAGCGTCCGATCATGCGGCGGTCCTTCAGAAAGAAGAACACCAGAATCGGCACCAGCACCAGGTAGATCATCATGTTGACCAGCAGTGGCAGGCTCGACAGCGAGAAGGTCAGCGCCCACTGACCGAATTTGCCGATTTCCCCGCGCGCGACTTCGATGGCCTGCAATACCTGTTCATCCGACACCAGATGCGGATAGCGCTCAGGTAGCAGCAGTAACAGTGACTGCCACTTAGCGAGCATGCCCGGCAATTCGTTGAACAGGGTGATCAGCTGATGCCAAAGCAAAGGCACCAGCACCAGCAGGAAAACCCCCAACGCGCCCATGAACAGTGCGAAAACCAATGCGACGGCGGCGCCCTCGGGCATGTGCAAGCGTTCCAGATGGATCACTAGCCCCTGCATCAGAAACGCCAGCACCAAACCGGCCAGCACCGGAGCGAGCATGCCGCCCAGAGTCAAAACGATCGTGAACGCCAGGATCAGCAATACCGCCAGCACCACCGCTTCCTCATCGGAAAAGTAGCGCTGCATCCAGTCACGAAGCACCTTGAACATCAAAAATCCTTTGGGCGGAGGGTGAACAAAATCAAGCTTTGCGTAGCCAGTAGCGATAGACGCCGTCGGCCGCCTCTTCGTGCAGCAATACATGGCCGGACAATTTGGCGAAGGTTCTGAAATCACGCTGAGAGCCAGCATCGGTGGCCGTGACTTTCAAGACCGACCCGGCTGTCAGGCGGTTGAGCTCCATTTTGGCCTTGAGCAGGGGCAGCGGGCAGTTAAGGCCGCTGGCATCGAGCTCGGCATCGCAGGTCTCGGGGCGCACTACAGCGTCAGACATCGTTTCTCTCCGGGCAGACACATTCAATTGTGGAAAAACACAAACCGAACTGGCGAACGTTTCGCATAAGAGCGCAAGAATACCCCACTCTGGTCAGCAAGCTATTGAGCCAGCTACAGTAAGGCCTTTCTGCCTTAGAGTTTCGTGCATGAATTTTTTGCGCCCCACCCTGCTGACGATTGCATGCTTGCTCGCCATGCCGAGTTCGGCCGATGACTTGCCGTCGCTCGGAGACGCCAGTTCTGCGGTCGTTTCTCCACAACAAGAACATGATTTGGGTCGCGCATGGTTAAGTCTGTTGCGCTCGGAAGTTGCGCAACTCAATGATCCGCAACTCAAGGATTATGTCGAAACCTCGGTTTACCGCCTGGCCGAAACCAGCCAGGTTCAAGACCACCGCCTTGAATTCATTCTGATCAACACGCCGGAAATCAACGCCTTCGCCGCGCCAGGCGGGATCATTGGTGTCAACGGAGGCCTGTTTCTGCACGCTGAAAGCGAGGGCGAGTACGCCGCCGTACTGGCACACGAACTGGCTCACTTGTCGCAACGCCACTTTGCGCGAGGGGTGCAGGCGCAACAGCGCATGCAGGTCCCTGTGATGGCGGCCATGCTTGCTGGCATCGTGCTGGCCGCAGCCGGCGCGGGTGATGCCGGGATCGCCACCATTGCCGGCACACAGGCTGCTGCGATTCAGGAGCAGGCGCGCTTTTCTCGCCAGAATGAAGCGGAAGCAGACCGCATTGGCATTCTCAACCTGGAAAAAGCCGGATACGACCCGCGCAACATGCCGACCATGTTCGAGCGGCTGGCGCGCCAGTACCGTTACGACCGCAAACCGCCTGAGTTTTTGATGAGTCACCCGGTGACCGAATCGCGCATCGCCGACACTCGCAACCGCGCCGAGCAATCCAAGCCCGGCGGCAAGGAAGACAGCCCGCAGTATCAATTGATGCGCGCTCGCGTTGCGTTGATTTACGAGGAAACGCCGGGCATGGCGGCTAAGCGTTTCCGCGCCCAACTGACCGAGAACCCGAAGTCCGACGCTGCACGCTACGGCTTGGCACTGGCGCAGACCAAGGCCGGACAACTGAACGAGGCGCGCGAGTCACTCAAGCCGTTGCTCGACAAAGCTCCGAATGACATCACCTACAACCTGGCGCAGATCGACCTGGATATCACCAACAACCGGCTGCCCGACGCGCAGCAGCGGGTCGAGCGGATGCTGTCTATCTATCCGGACAACTACCCGCTCATCCAGGAGCGGGCTGACGTCTTGCTCAAGCAAAACCGCGCACCCGAGGCGCAGAAAGTACTCGAAAAACTGGTGAAGAGCCGCCCGGAAGACCCGGACGTCTGGTACATGGTTGCGGAAACGCGCGGCCTGTCCGGCGACACCATCGGCCTGCATCAGGCCCGCGCCGAATACTTTGCGCTGGTCGGTGACTTCAAACAGGCCATCCAGCAACTGGACTTCGCCAAACGTCGGGCGAACAACAACTTCCAGCTGGCGTCACGGATCGACGCCCGCCAGCAAGAAATCATCGCTCAGGAGCGGGCGGTGAAAGAGATGATGAATTAACACGCGCTCCTACAGAGGATTCAAGCATTCCCCGCCAGCTTCAACCGCGCAGCCTGGGTGAAATCCAGCATGCGCTGCAGTGGTCTGACGGCGTGGGGAATGATCGCCGGGTCAACGAAGATTTCATTGGTGCCCTCACGCAGGCACTGCAGGGTGCGCTCCAGCGTGTTCATGGCCATCCAAGGGCAATGTGCGCAACTGCGGCAGGCAGCGCCGTTGCCAGCGGTCGGGGCTTCGATGAACACTTTGTCCGGGCATAGCTGCTGCATTTTGTAGAAAATGCCCCGGTCGGTCGCGACGATGAAAGTCTTGTTCGGCAAATTCTGCGCGGCGGCAATCAACTGGCTGGTAGAGCCCACTGCATCCGCAAGATCGATCACCGCCTCGGGCGATTCGGGATGCACCAGGATCGCAGCGTCCGGATACAACGCCTTCATGTCTTCGAGCTGCTTGGACTTGAACTCTTCGTGGACGATGCAAGCGCCATCCCACAGCAGCATGTCGGCGCCGGTCTCACGCTGGATATAGCGGCCCAGATGCTTGTCCGGTGCCCAGATGATTTTCTCGCCGTTGTCCATCAGGCTTTCGACAATCTCCAACGCGCAGCTTGAAGTCACGACCCAGTCAGCCCGGGCTTTGACAGCGGCTGAGGTGTTGGCATACACCACCACCGTGCGCTCGGGATGCTTGTCGCAGAACGCCGAAAACTCATCTACGGCGCACCCCAGATCAAGTGAGCAAGTGGCTTCGAGGGTCGGCATCAGCACACGTTTTTCGGGGGTCAGGATCTTTGCGGTCTCCCCCATGAAACGCACGCCTGCGACCAGTACGGTCTTGGCGGGGTGATCCCTGCCGAAGCGCGCCATCTCAAGGGAATCAGACACGCAGCCGCCGGTTTCCTCGGCCAAAGCCTGAATAACCGGGTCGCAATAATAGTGGGCAACCAGTACCGCGTCCTGAGCCTTGAGCTCGGCGGCAATGTCGCGGCGGTATTGCGCCTCTTGATCGGGCGTCAGGGGTTTGGGCTGTTTGGCATCAAGATGAGCCTGAACCAGAAGGCGTTCGGAAATCTGTGTCATGTTCGCTAGACCTGAGTGCGCCTGCGCGCGAGCGCGAAGTTTACACCCGACGACAGACAGAAAAAACCTTCTCCCTCTGCGCCGGTTTTAGCGTCGTCAGCGATCTCTGCGGCCAAGTCTCAAAGATCACAGTCCTTATACGCAGTCAGTTCTTGGGCGGCGTTTGAATGGATTCAGGAACCGCGCTGGAGGGAACAAATGTTTTGTTCTCTGCGGCTGCAGCGCTTTTTGACTCAGCTTCAGCTTTGGCGGCCTTCTGGTTTTCTGTGGCGGCGTCGTTCGCTTTGTCTTGAGCTTGCTCGGCGTGATGCTGAGCTTCTTGTGCTTTGTCTTCGGACTTTGAGTCGCACGCCGACATACTGATGGCGGCAGCCAATATCAGAGGAAAAGCTAAAAACTTCTGCACGTGTAAAACCCCATGTTTATTTAATGAGCTACTTCGAACATAAGGGGTCGAACGAAGTTCAACGAACAGACTTATTGATCAAGCGCTTGAAATGCTTAAGCAAACAATGGAAGCCACGATGTCATAACCGTGCTTTGGATGACCTGCCAAGCGCTGCCTCACCCGGCCTATTACGAGAGAAGAGCATGCGTAACGAGAAAAATACCCCACCGCCCCTGCTTGCTCCCGAGGATACCGTCGTTCTTTTCGATGGCACCTGTAAGCTTTGCAACGGATGGGCCCGATTCGTGATTGCGCATGATCAGGCGCACCTGATAAAGCTGGCGACGGTCCAGTCTTCTCAAGGGCAGGAACTGCTGGCCTGGGCAGGCTTGCCCACCGACAACTTCAATACAATCGTCCTTATTTCCAAAGACGAGTTTTTCATACGATCAGAAGCCATGTTCGAGATCGCAGCAAGATTGCGAGCTCCGTGGCGCTGGCTACAGATAGCGCAGATCGTGCCCCGCGGAATGCGCGACTGGATTTACGACAAAATAGCCATTAACCGCTACAAGCTGTTCGGCCAATACGATTCCATCCAAATACCTACTGCGGATCACGAACACCGTTATTTAAAAACACCCAACTGATTTGTGTGGATTAGGTAGTCAGAATAGAGAATCTATTTCACCGTCAACGGCATGATCATTTCGGCTCCATCTCTTTTTGATCCGGTATCTACCGAGTATCGACCCCGTTACCGGCCATCACTCAAATGAGTTGCGTGCGAGATTTATATATCTATTCGAATAGGTAGCGCGCATTCTCATTGATCAATCCCGCTCCGAGGTTGAATCCGGAGGGGTTATGAATTATGAATTTTCAAGATCGACTCATTAAGTGGCATTTTCAGTGGCAGCTTCGTGGCGGCTGTGCAACCTGCCGAGAGTGCCATGCCAAGCAATCCGAAAACGACAAATCCCTGCCCTTTCAGCATCTATCGAATTGTCGTTCCGGACGTGAAGCCATTAACCCTTGGGATGAGCTTGAACTGGTGTGTCACGGGTATTCTCTGCCTCGCGAAAGCTAAGCATTCCTGTACAAAATGCGGCAAGACTTACCCCGAAGATCAGGCTAATCAGCGCTGCCTGTGCGTTGAAAAGCCTCATCTTCATGAAGGCGGCAGACTATCAACTAGCGTTCAGGGGGGCTCTCTTGCGAGACTGAATTGTTGACCTCCACATCTTCCATATCCTCTTCTTCGCTTGCCCCATCGTCCTCCACGGGGGTTTTGCTTTCGTCCGATTGGTCTGAATTTTCGACTGGCGGATTGGGCATCACATCCGGACTGCCTGGTTCGAGCGGCGCCATTGATGCACCATTTCCTGATCCACCTTCCAGCTCTGACTTACTTTTCATTTTTCGCCTCCGGTAGCCTCGAATGAGTCGCGGCATATGAGTTCGAAGGCAAGAACGCGATGTCGTTCGGTAAATCTCTCATACGGCCACGCTCTGGGCCGAAAAATCTCGAACTCCACCGACTGCCGCGCCTCAGATAAGGAGGCTCGATCAATCGAAGGAACGAAAGATGCAAACGCTGAAGATAGCGACATTCAACGTCAACGGCATCCGCACACGACTTTCCAATCTTCTGAAATGGCTTGAGCGTGAACAGCCTGACATCGTGTGTTTGCAAGAACTCAAAGCGCAGGACAAGGATTTCCCCGCGCGCGAGCTTGAAGCGGCGGGCTATGGCTCATTGCACTTGGGCCAGGCCAGCTGGAACGGCGTGGCCATTTTGGCGCGCGACGCCGAACCGCTGCTGATTCACAAGGGTCTTCCGGGCGAAGAGGCAGATACTCAATCTCGCTATCTTGAAGCTGCTGCCCACGGCGTTATCGTCGCATGCCTTTACCTGCCCAACGGCAACCCCCAACCGGGTCCAAAGTTCGACTACAAACTCAGGTGGTTCGAACATCTGATTGAACATGCCAAGACCTTACAATCCAGCGAGCACCCGGTTTTGCTCGCGGGCGACTTCAACGTCGTGCCCACCGATCTGGATATCTACAACACTCGCTCCTGGCTTAAGGACGCTTTGCTCCAGCCTGAGAGTCGTGATTGTTTTGAGCGGTTGCTGGCGCAAGGCTGGCTGGACTCACTGAGGCATCTGTACCCGGAAGAACGCATTTATACGTACTGGGATTACTTTCGTAAGCATTGGCAAACTAATTCCGGGCTGCGGATCGACCATTTACTGTTGAACCCGACACTAGCTCCTTATCTGCTGAACGCAGGTGTAGACGCATGGGTGCGCGGTGAAGAGCATGCCAGCGATCATGCGCCCACCTGGATTGAGATCGGGGAGCCGCAGACAAAGCCGAAAAAGTCCTCCAGAAAAACTGACCGGGCTGCGGCTGAATCAGCACCGCCTCCAAATCTGCCGAAGAAGCTTGGTGGTAAGGCCGCCACTCCTAAACCAGTGGAAAAAGTACCGGCTCCCAGGAAGAAACCGGGCAAGGCGCAATTAACGGGAGCTGTGGCTTCAGTGCTGCCTGACAGCTTCAAACCCGAACTGGCGACATTGGTGGAGTCGGCGCCTGAAGGCGATTGGCGTTACGAGATCAAGTTCGACGGCTATCGCATCATGGCCAGAGTTGATGACGGCAAGGTCCAGCTCTTCACGCGCAATGGTCACGATTGGACTCACAAGCTTCCCCGCCAAGCTGAGGCCATCGCCGCGTTGGGACTCAAGTCGGCCTGGCTAGATGGGGAAATGGTTGTTGCCGACGAAGAAGGTGTCCCTGATTTCCAGGCGTTGCAGAACGCATTCGAGGTCAACCGAAGCGGCAATATCGTTTATTACGTGTTCGACCTTCCTTACCTCAATGGCATGGATCTGAGTGAGGTGCCACTCCAACAGCGTCGCGCTGCGCTGGGAAAGGTGCTGGCGGCCAGTGAGGACGAAAACCTCAGGTTCTCGGAAGACTTCGGCGAGGAGCCGGATGCGCTGCTCAACAGTGCCTGCCAGATGAAAATGGAGGGCCTGATCGGCAAACGCGTAGGCAGTGGCTACGTGTCACGTCGCAGCGGGGACTGGATCAAGCTCAAATGCAAACGGCGGCAAGAATTCGTGGTCGTCGGCTACAGCGACCCCAAGGGCGCCCGGAGTAAGTTCGGCGCGCTGCTGTTGGGGCTGCACGACGCCGACAGTGGTGAATTACGCTACGCAGGCAAAGTGGGAACCGGATTCAACGAAGCCACCCTGACAACAATTCACGGCCAACTGGTACCACTGGAAATCAAGAAAGCGCCGGTTGTTAATCCACCGACGGGCTTTGAAGCCAAAGGCGTACATTGGCTCAAACCGATTCTTCTGACAGAAGTGGCGTTCGCGGAAATCACCAAAGAAGGCTCCGTACGTCACGCAGTGTTTCATGGGATGCGTAACGACAAACCAGCCGAGTCCATTACCGAAGAACGCCCTGCTCAACCGATCAGTGAGAAGACACCAACCCAATCCAAGCCACCAAGAAAGTCGCGCGTAACTGCACAGAACGATGAAGCGACAAAGCCTCAATCGGCGACTTCCGGCAAGATCAGACTGACGCACCCCGAGCGCGTGATTGACGCTACTAGCGGTGCCACCAAGCGCGATCTAGCCGACTACTACATCCAGATTTCTGAGTGGTTGCTGCCCCAGCTTGCTGACCGCCCGGTTGCTTTGGTTCGAGCACCCGACGGCATCGCTGGCGAACTGTTTTTTCAGAAAAACGCCGACCGTCTTGCCATACCCGGCATCGAAACCATGGGAAAGGAATACACCGGACACCCCGTGATGTTGATCAACAACATCGAAGCCCTGATTGGCGCCGTGCAGATGAGCACCATCGAACTGCATACCTGGAATGCGGTGTCCGAGGAGCTTGAACGGCCTGATCGCTTCATACTCGATCTCGATCCCGACCCGGCGCTGCCTTGGAAAAGCATGGTGGAAGCCACCCAATTGACGCTGGCCGTCCTGGATGAGCTGGGACTGAAATCCTTCCTGAAGACCAGCGGTGGCAAAGGCATCCACCTGGTTGTTCCGCTGACACCGCAGGACGACTGGGAAGCGGTCAAGAGCTTCAGCCATGGCATCGTCAAACACATCGCGAAACTGCTTCCGGATCGATTCTCGGCCGTTTCCGGACCCAAGAATCGCGTCGGCCGGATTTTCATCGATTACCTGCGCAACGGCCTGGGGGCGACAACCATCTGTGCGTACGCCGTTCGCTCGCGTGAAGGCTTGCCAGTGTCGGTGCCGATCTTTCGAGAGGAACTGCTGGAGATCAAGGGCGCCAATGCCTGGAACATAGGGAATATCCACGAACGACTGGGCGAACTCGACACAGATCCCTGGGCGGACCTCAGCAACACCCGCCAGACGATCAGTGCCGACATGCGCAAACGTGTTGGCGTGCGTGGCTCGTAAAGATTGGAAGCACCGCCTTCTTGCCGCCCCGAAGAAGAATCAGCAGTGGGTAGAAACGCTCATAAGAGGCTGGTGGTACGTATTCAACGCCTGCACGCGTGCGCTGGCTGCTATGAATATCACCTGAGGTTTGCTTCAAGCAGGCAAAGGGTCTTGCGATCCGGCTCACCTGAATAAAACTGATCAAGGGCCTGCTGATACACGGCTGATTCAGGCTGGACGCTGCTGAACAACGTCAGGCAGGAGCGCAATTTCATGTCATCCGGTGAGCCGAAGATGTGCACAGCACTCAGTTCGTGATGTTGTAGCAGCGCCTTGACGCAATCCTCAAGTCGCTGGCCGAGCAGATGGTGCTGAAGGTACGCCCGGGCCTCGTCCGCGCCTGTTATAGCGAAGTGATTGGCGATCTCGCTCCGACCAAGACCTTTCAACTGCGGAAATATAAACCACATCCAATGGCTCGTTTTACGGCCTGAACGCAGCTCGGCCATGACTCGGCTGAAAGCTGGCCCCTGGGCGTCGACGAAACGGGAAAGACTGAAGGGGTCGTACATGTTTCGCTCCTTCCACAGGTGAACGCCGGGATGCGATGCAATGCAGAAATAGCCCGGCTTACGCGCTCTTCCAGACTGCATTCACTGGGGGCAAGCTTAGCTCGAATATCAGGGGAGCATGACTGACCGGGGCATCAGCCGATTTAATGGTGTCATGGCGCTGAGTGCCTGCAGCGGCTGCTCATCTAGACCGGCCCGCCTGGGAACGCGTCCTGCCTGCTACGCGCGCCTGCTATTCGTTTGCAGGTACCGAACCACTTTTCTTCACGCAAAAAAAAACCTGGAAATCCTCACTTTCGTGGGCCTTCCAGATTTTCAAAATGGTGGGTCGTGTGGGATTCGAACCTACGACCAATTGGTTAAAAGCCAACTGCTCTACCAACTGAGCTAACGACCCGCTTTGTGGTGGCGCGTATATTACTGATTTTTCTCAGTAATTCAACACCTGATTTGAAAATAATTTAAAAATAGCGAGTTGGGTCGCTCACACCCGCCGCTGCAAAGCCTTCTGCGCGCAAGCGGCAGCTGTCGCATTTGCCGCACGCCCGACCTTGATCATCAGCCTGATAGCAGGAAACCGTTAGCCCGTAATCAACACCAAGGCGCATTCCCGCTTTGACGATATCGGCCTTGCTCAGGTTCTGCAGCGGCGCCTGAATAGTAAAGCCCAGCCCTTCTACCCCGGCCTTGGTCGCAAGGTTGGCCATGCGCTCGAATGACTCGATGAACTCGGGGCGGCAGTCAGGGTAGCCGGAATAATCCACCGCATTCACGCCGATAAATATGTCGCGGGCACCCAACACTTCGGCCCAGCCTAACGCCAACGACAGAAATACGGTATTTCGCGCCGGGACGTAGGTTACCGGGATGCCTTCACCTGGAGTCTCAGGTACGTCGATGCTGCTGTCAGTGAGAGCGGAACCGCCAATGCCATTGAGATTGAGCCCAATCACTTTGTGCTCAATGACGCCCAGATCTTTCGCCACTCGCTCAGCGGCGTGCAATTCGGCACGGTGGCGCTGACCGTAGTCAAAGCTCATGGTGTAGCAGGCGTAACCGTCAGCACGAGCCATCGCAACGACCGTGGCCGAATCCAGACCGCCCGACAGCAGGATTACCGCTTTTTTCTCGCTCATTGCTTGCTCACTCATATCAGCGTCCCGGTTCATCATTCCAGAGGATCTTGTGCAGTTGCAGTTGCAACCTCACCGGCAAATTGTCGGCGACGATCCAGTCAGCCAAATCTCTGACATTCAGGTCACGGTGCACCGGGGAAAACAGCACCTCGCCTGCGCGCCGATCCAATCCGTATTGAATGATCTTCGATACTGCCCAGTCGTAGTCTTCCCGGGAGCAAATAACGAATTTGACTTGATCATTAGCGGTCAGCAACTCGATATTTTCATACCGGTTGCGCGTCACTTCCTTGGAGCCTGGAGTCTTTAAATCGACAACACGACTTACACGAGGATCGACTTTGGAAATGTCCAATGCGCCACTGGTCTCAAGCGACACTTCATAACCCGCATCGCACAGACGCGTGAGCAGTGGAATTGCATTGGGTTGGGCAAGAGGTTCGCCTCCCGTGACGCAGACGTAACGAGGACGATAGCTGCTGACTTGTTCAAGCAACGAATCCAGCGTTTGTATTGTGCCGCCGGTGAAGGCGTAGGCACTGTCGCAGTATTCGCAACGAAGAGGGCAACCTGTAAGGCGCACGAACACAGTGGGCAAACCAGCAGTGCGTGTTTCACCCTGCAACGAGTAAAAGACTTCGGTGATACGTAATGTGTCGTGCATATAGGCCACGGGCGTAACGGCTAAACAGGCCATCCGCCTCCGTCAGGCACTTCAAAGCACTCTGCGCTCGCAGAATCCAGAGAAGCGAAAACAATACCGGAATTTCGGGTGCAGGATTCTAACGAAAAAAGCCGCGCAAAGCGCGGCTTTCTTGAATCGGCGGTCAGACTTGATCAGAGACGCTGAAGATCTCGCTGCGCCAACTGAGCGGCCGAAGTGCCAGGATATTGGGCAACAACCTGCTGCAAAATACCTTTTACCTTGTCTGTATGACCAAGGCGACGCTCGACATCGGCCAGCTTGTACAGAGAATCCGGCACTTTCGCATGCTTGGGATAATTCTGGCTCACCTTGGCAAACGCCTGACCTGCGCCTTGAAGGTCGCCTTTGGCCAGATTCACTTCGCCCAACCAATACTGCGCGTTACCTGCATATTGGCTGTTCGGATATTTGCGTAGAAAAGCCGAAAAAGCCTGACTGGCTTTGTCGAAGTCCTTTGCCTTGATCAAGTCAAAAGCAGCTTCGTAATAAAGCTTTTCTTTGGCGGGATCAGGCGGCTCGCTGCCCGCTTGGGGCGCTTGGGCAGCCCCGGCCGGTGCAACGGACGATCCGCCGGCTTTGTTACTGCCGTCGGATGAAGAATTATTGGCAGCTGGTGCAGCAGGTGCGCCGCCAGCTCCTATGCGGGAATCGAGATCCTGATAACGCTCCAGCGATTGCTGCTTTATCTGCTGGATATCGTTTTGCTGGACTTCAACTATTCCGCGCAAGCGCGAAATTTCTTCCTGCATCTGTTGCAACTGCATGAACAGCTGACCTTGCGCCGAGGGTTGAGCCGTAGCCCCACCCCCGGCGTAGGCGCCGGCCGTACCATAACCTGATGGCGGATAACTGCTACCAGCAGAGCCAGAATTGTCATCGACCACAGGAACCGCACCCCACGCTGCAAGCGGAAGGGAGAGGGCCAAAACGGTTAAAGCACGGCGGCACGTTCGCATGTCAAATTACTTACGCAGTTCGACGCGACGGTTTTGAGCCCAGGATTGCTCGTCGTTGCCGGTAGCAACTGGACGCTCTTCACCGTAGGAAACCACTTCCAGCTGAGCTGGCGAAACACCTTGCAGGACCAGGTAGCGTTGAACGGCTTTCGCACGACGCTCGCCCAGAGCCATGTTGTACTCACGAGTACCACGTTCGTCGGTGTTGCCTTCCAGAACTACGCGAGCGCCATTGCCTTTCAGGTCTTTGGCGTGAACGTCCAGAGCGCGCAGGGCTTCTGGTTTCAGGTCCGAGCTGTCGTATTCGAAGTAGAAGGTGGTGATTGCGCGCAGAGCAGCTTCTTCGCTCAGGCTGCCGTCAACAGCACCAGTGTTAGCGCCGTAACCAGCGTTTGGATCTACAGCAGCGCCTTCGCCGGCATTATCACCGCCTTTGGACGAGCAACCTACAGCTACAGCCATGGCCAGAGCCAGCGCAGCAAATTTACCAAACTTCAGCATTTCCATCGTAAAACTCCTAATGAACCCCAGTGTGTTAAGTAAAACGTGAAGCGCCGCGTCAGTTCAGGTAAGGGGACCAGGAAGGTTCTCTGACTTCGCCTTGAGCGGTAGGAAGCGGGAGCCTTACGCGTCCATTAATGGACACGAGCATCAAGACTCCCCGGCCCTGCTGGCGGGTGGCGTAGATTACCATGGTGCCGTTGGGCGCAACAGTAGGCGACTCATCAAGGTTGCTGTCTGTGAGGATTTTAACGCTACCGCGTTGCAAATCCTGAGCTGCAACCTTGAAGTTGGTGAATCCATCCTGGCGATGAATCATAACCAGCGTTTTTTCATCTGCCGACAGTTTAGGGTTGGCGTTGTAGTTACCGATGAAAGTTACGCGTTCTGCACCACCACCACTAATGTTGGTTTTATAGATCTGTGGTTTTCCACCACGATCGGATGTGAAGTAAATGGTCGATCCATCTTTACCAAAGAATGGTTCGGTATCAATCGACGCATCATTGGTCACACGACTGATTTGACGAGACGCTACGTTCATCACGTAGATTTCGGGGTTACCGTCTTTCGATAGAACAAACGCCAGCTTGCTGCCATCCGGAGACCATGCAGGAGCACCGTTAAGACCTTCGAAGTTGGTCACTTGCTCACGACGGCCAGTATCGATGTGCTGAATGAAAATGCGCGGACGCTTCTGCTCAAAGGACACGTAAGCGATGCGCTTGCCATCAGGCGCGAAACGCGGTGACAGAATTGGCTCGCGCGATTGCAACAAGGTCACTGCACGGGCACCGTCGTAATCCGACCGCTGCAGCGTGTAGCGGGTATTCATGCCGCCGAAACGCTCAGCCGTGACATACAACATGCGGGTGGAGAACGCACCTTTGATGCCAGTCAGTTTTTCGAACGATTGGTCAGCGATGTAGTGCGACATGTCACGCAACTGATCAGGCGTGCCTGACACGTTGCCAGTCAACACTTGCTGCTCAGTGGCCACGTTAAATAGTGCGTACTGCACCTGCAGCCGCCCGCCAGCCGGAGTGATGCTGCCGACCATGACGTACTGAGCGCCCAGCGCTTTCCAGTCACGGAAAATGACTTCGCTTGCCTGAGTCGGCAGGCTGATCATGTTCTGCTTGGGGATCGGGGTGTAATAACCCGAGTTGAGCATGTCGTTGCTGATGATCGACGACATGTCTTCCGGTAATACGCTACCGCCCTGCCAGCCAAACGGTACGACCGCAATCGGCGTGGCACGGTCGCTACCGCTGGTGACCAGGATGTTCTTTTCGTCGGCAGCGGCCATTCCCGCTGCGCAACATAGAACGACAAGCAATCCTCGAAGAATGTTTATCACAAGGCTAGATCCTCAGGTGTGAATGTCATCTTGAATGACCGGTAAGGGGCGAAATCAGAAGGTTTCAAACCCTGCATTTCTGTCAAACGACCAATGTTCTTGACCGCAGCCACCGCGGAGCTATCAAAAGGCCCGTCTCCGCTTGCCTTGGCAACCGTGACTGAAGTGATCGTACCGTCCGGCAACATGCCGATTTGCAGGACCACTGTCATACCTTTACGCGCCGAAGGTGGTCGAGCCCACCCTTCAGCCGCTCGCGAACGAATCAGATCATCGAAGCTACCCGCTGTTTCATCGCCACGCTCATCGGCCAATGCCTGTTGACGCTCCGGCTTGTCGGAAAGCAAGTCAGCCAGTGCTTGGGCCTTCTTGTCTTCAGCAGACTTACGCGCAGCTTCCTGGGCTTTCTTGGCAGAATCGGCAGCAGCCTTCTTCTTGCTGTCCTCGGCCGCTTTCTTCTTGGCATCATCGGCAGCTTGTTTCTTGGCGTCTTCAGCGGCTTTCTTTTTCGCGTCGTCGGCTGCCTGTTTCTTCGCTTCTTCAGCGGCAGCACGCTTGGCGTCTTCGTCGGCCTTTTTCTTGGCGTCGTCTTCGGCTTTCTTCTTGGCTATGTCAGCCAACTGTTTTTCTTCTGTCGCTTTCTTCGCGTCATCAGCTTTTTTGGCCTCAGCCTTTTTAGCGTCATCGGCTTTCTTGGCGTCATCCGCCTTTTTAGCCTCGTCCGCCTTCTTGGTTTCTTCGGCCTTCTGTTCTTCGGCTTTTTGAGCGGCATCCTCTTTCTTTTGTTCCGCCGCCTTCACCGCTTCCTGCTTCTCCTGCTCAACTTTTTTCTGCTCCATCTGCTCGACTTCGGTCTGTCGCGCAGCGGATTTCTTTGCCTCGCCGGCAAGCTTCTGGTTGGTCTGGGTTGTTGCCTGACTTTTAGACTTCAACTGATAGAGCGTCGCCTGAACGATAGGCTTGGCCTCAGGCAGTTCCGGTGTCATCGCGAAACTGACGAAGAGCAGCCCAAAAATCAGGACGTGCAACGCCACAGCCCAAACCGCGGGCCAGAAGTAGCTTTCCGAGGCTGTCGGCTCTCGAATTGGCTGCATCAGGGCGCCTCAGTAATCAAACCAACGTTCCCGACCCCGGCCTTCTGCAACCCACCCATGGTGCCCATGACTGCCCCGTAGTCGACGGTCTTGTCACCACGAATGAAGACCTGAGTCTGTTTGCCAGCTTCCCGTCCAGCAGCGATGATTTTGGTCACAGCGCTGGTCAGTTGCGGCAGGGTCATGGCCTTGTCCATCTGCTTGTCGGTATCGACTTCGGTGCCAAGGTTCCAGTAATAGGTCTTGTCAGCTTTGATCGAGATGGTCAGCACCTGGTTGTTGTTGTCCTGCGGCAAGGCCTCGCTGGAGACCTTGGGCAGATCAACTTTCACGCCCTGGTTAATCATTGGTGCGGTCACCATGAAAATGACCAGCAGCACCAGCATCACGTCGATGTATGGCACCACGTTCATTTCGGCGACCGGCTTGCGTTTTTTTCGTCGATCGCGAGCGATTAAAGCCATTTGGAAATACCTGCTTAGTCTTCGCTGGTGTGCACTTTACGGTGCAGGATTGCCTGGAATTCGTCGGCGAATGTGTAGTAACGACCGATCAGGGTTTCACCGGTAGCGGCGAAACGGTTGTAGGCGATTACTGCAGGGATTGCCGCGAACAGGCCGATGGCAGTCGCGATAAGTGCTTCGGCGATGCCCGGCGCAACGGTTGCCAAGGTAGCTTGCTGAGCGGTGGCCAAGCCACGGAAGGAGTTCATGATCCCCCAGACGGTCCCGAACAAACCTACATATGGGCTTGTGGAACCTACGGTTGCGAGGAAGGGCAGGCTTTGCTCAAGCTTTTCTTCTTCACGGGAAATCGCAACGCGCATGGCACGGGCCACGCCTTCCATGACGGCATCAGGATCGACACCAGGCTGTTGGCGCAGGCGGGAAAACTCCTTGAAGCCCGCGCGGAAGATTTGCTCCACACCAGAATCCGGGTCCGGGTTGCTACCCGCCTGACGGTATAGCTTGGAAAGATCGATGCCCGACCAGAACCGCTCTTCGAAGCTGTCCAGCGCACGACGACCTGCACGCAGCATGCTGCTGCGCTGAAAAATCATGACCCATGAAGTGACTGAAGCAGCCACCAGGATCAGCATTACCAATTGAACGACCACGCTGGCATTGCTGACCAAACTCCACATGGAGGAATGGTCGACGACATTAGCTTCCACGCTGTATCTCCTGCTCTGATTGTGTACCCGCGCCGCTCTGACCGGCAAAGGCCGTGCGCAAAGCTTCGGGAATGGCCCGGGGTTTCAAACTGTCGGCGCGCACACACGCCACTAAAAACTGCCCCTCACAGAGCAGTACATCATCCGTTGCCCGCCTGACTTGTTGATGAAAGCGCAGACTGACACGGTTCAATTCGGTTACTTCGGCGCTGACCAGCAGCTCATCGTCCAGCCGGGCAGGCTTGTGATATCGGGCCTCACTGGAATGCACGACAAACAACAGGTTCTCACCGGCCAGTGCGGATTGGGCAAAACCCAGGTCCCGCAGCCGCTCGGTACGAGCCCGCTCCATGAATTTCAAATAATTTACGTAATAGACGATGCCGCCCGCATCGGTGTCCTCGTAATAAACGCGACAGCGATGTGCGAACGACTGACCCCCGGTTTGCGCGCGCATACTCTAGTGCTTACTCCTCAGGTTGCCAATCCGGCCAGGCAACTGTTTTTCATCGATTTTGCTGCGTGGCGCGTCAGGATTTTCTCGCGACTGCCCGTCAGACCATGAAACATCCGAATAAATCGCCCGGGATCGTCTTTAATCATCGTTATCTTCGACCGGCGCGCTCAAGGTCGGCAGCTCGCCCATTCGGGACGGGATGTTAAGACCGAAATGCAGATAGGCGTGACGTGTCACTACACGGCCGCGAGGCGTGCGCATGATATAGCCTTGCTGGATTAAATAGGGTTCGAGCACATCTTCAATCGTGTGTCTTTCTTCGCTGATCGCAGCGGCAAGGTTATCCACCCCTACCGGCCCGCCGTCGAACTTCTCGATCATCGTCAGCAGTAGTCGTCGATCCTGATGGTCGAAGCCGCGCTCATCCACGTCCAGCAAGTTGAGGGCCAGATCAGCGATCTCCTTGGTAATCTGGCCTTGAGCCCGAACTTCGGCGAAGTCTCGGACCCTACGTAGCAACCGATTGGCAATACGCGGAGTGCCACGGGCACGCCTGGCAATCTCGAATGCCCCCGCGTCTTCTATATGCAATCCCAGAATACCTGCCGAACGCGAGACAATCGTCGACAGGTCCGCGACGTTGTAGAACTCCAGACGCTGCACAATTCCGAATCGATCACGCAGGGGATTGGTCAGCATGCCAGCCCGGGTTGTCGCCCCCACCAGCGTGAACGGTGGCAAATCGAGCTTGATGGAGCGCGCAGCTGGGCCTTCACCGATCATGATGTCGAGCTGGAAATCTTCCATCGCCGGATACAGCACCTCCTCGACGATAGGCGACAGCCGGTGAATCTCGTCGATGAACAAGACGTCGTGCGGCTCAAGGTTGGTCAGTATTGCCGCGAGGTCGCCTGGACGCTCAAGTACTGGCCCTGAGGTACTTTTGATCGAAACCGACATTTCCTGAGCAATGATGTTGGCCAGGGTCGTCTTGCCCAGACCGGGAGGACCGAATATCAGCGTATGGTCGAGCGCCTCGTTGCGTCCACGTGCTGCCTGGATGAACAGCTCCATTTGCTCGCGCACGGTGGGCTGACCAATGTAATCGGCCAGACTCAGCGGCCGTATCGCGCGATCAAGCTGCTCGTCTCGGTCACGTCCCCCGGTGGCGGCTATCAGGCGGTCGGCATCAATCACTTAGACCATCCCCTTCAATGCGCGCCGGATCAAATCTTCACTGCTCAAATTTTTGTCCTTGATTGCGGAAATTGCTTTGCTGGCCTCTTGAGGCTTGTATCCAAGCGAAACGAGCGCGCTGACCGCGTCGGATTCGGCCGTCGCCACTTGTACCGGCGCGCCCGGCCCTTCAGACACCAGCCGGAACGAACCCGGCAGCGAGTCCCAGGCCTTGAAGCGGTCCTTGAGTTCGACCAGCAAACGCTCGGCGGTCTTTTTGCCGACCCCAGGGACGCGAGTCAGCGCCGAAGTGTCCTGGGCCTGAACGCAACGTACCAGCTCGTCGACCTCAAGAGTGGACATCAAAGCCAACGCCAGCTTGGGCCCTACACCGTTGAGGCGAATCAACTCACGAAACATCTCGCGATCACGCTTCTCATAGAATCCGAACAGCAGGTGCGCGTCTTCGCGGACAACCAGATGAGTATGCAGGGTGACCTGCTCGCCCAGGTGCGGCAACCTGTAAAGCGTGGTCATGGGGACTTCAATTTCGTACCCCACTCCACCCACATCCAGCACCAGGTGCGGCGGTTGTTTCTCGACCAGTGAACCGCGTAAACGTCCAATCACCTATCAGATCCTTTTCGATAACCGGAGCAATGCGCTTTCCCGGCTTGACCGTGTTCGCCATGTTTGCAGGACTTGCGTTGCCTGCAAGTGAAAATTTATTAGCGAATAATGCCTCAGAGACGAAGTCGTCCACCCCGGCTACGCGCGGTATTCAAACCGTGAGGGATGAGACTTGAACGGGTATGCGCGTGGCACAGCGCAATCGCCAGCGCATCAGATGCATCGATCTGTGGTTTCTGCGTCAGTTTCAACAAGTGCATGACCATCATCATCACCTGCTCTTTGTTCGCGCCACCGGTTCCGGCGACCGCTTGCTTGACCTGAGTCGCCGTATATTCAGCAATCTCCAGACCTTCTTCCGCACCTGCAACGATAGCCGCGCCCCGAGCTTGCCCCAGCTTCAGCGCAGAGTCGGCATTTTTGGCCATGAACACCTTTTCAATGCCCATCGTTACGGGACCGTAGGTCTGAATGACTTCCCTGACGCCTCGAAAAACTATCTGCAATCGTTCGTGCAGCAACCCGCTGCCCGTGCGAATACATCCCGAAGCGACATATTCGCAGCCGCGTCCGGTGTCGCGTACAACGCCGTAACCGGTGATTCGCGAACCGGGGTCGATACCTAGAATAAGAGTCATAACGCCTGCAGCATGAGAAGTGGTGCGCACAAAGAATCGCAGCATAAAGGCAGAAGCCGGAGGCCGATAGCGATGAGGTCATCAACGCTTCGTCGCTCCGGCTTCAAATTCCCGACAAAAGTACTGTCAGCCAAGCTGCTCCAGCACATCGTCCGGGATTTCAGCGTTGGAATAAACGTTCTGTACGTCGTCCAAATCTTCAAGCATGTCGATGAGCTTCAATACTTTCTCAGCCATCTCAAGGTCAAGCACCGTACTGGTAGTAGGCTGCATGGCGATTTCAGCATCGGAAGCGTTAAAACCTGCCGCATCAATAGCGTTGCGTACCGCATAGAAACCCGCAAACGAGGTGAACACGTCAATCGAGCCATCTTCGTTGGTCACTACGTCGTCAGCATCGGCGTCCATGGCCGCTTCGATCAGGGCGTCTTCGTCGACACCTGCCGCGAAGGAAATCTGGCCCTTGCGCTCAAAAAGATAAGCAACCGAGCCGTCGGTACCAAGATTACCCCCGCACTTGCTGAACGCATGGCGAACAGCTGCGGCAGTGCGGTTGCGGTTATCAGTCATGGTTTCAACCATGATCGCCACTCCGCCCGGACCGTACCCTTCGTAACCCAGCTCTTCAACATCGTTGCCGTCATCGGCACCAATGCCACGGGAAACGGCGCGATCAATGGTGTCGCGAGTCATATTTGCGCCCAAGGCCTTGTCCAGCGCCAGACGCAAACGAGGATTCGAACCTGGGTCTCCACCACCCTGACGAGCAGCGACAGTCAGCTCACGAATCCACTTGGTAAAAATCTTGCCTTTCTTGGCATCCTGACGCTCTTTGCGGTGCTTGATGTTCGCCCACTTGGAATGACCAGCCATAACACGCTCCAAACCTTGAAACACGAACGCCGTCGCTTAAATAACTCAAGCGACGACGCTTCACTCATTGCGGCCCAGTATCAGGGCGCTCCTTATATACAGAACGCCGATCCCGATTTACTCGGCTTTAGGCTGTTCGCGCAGGCGAATGTGCAGCTCGCGCAACGCTTTGGCATCGACAGCACCTGGAGCCTGCGTCATTACGTCCGCAGCGCTCTGGGTTTTCGGGAAAGCGATGACTTCACGAATCGACTGAGCGCCAGTCATCAGCATAACCAGACGGTCAAGACCGAACGCCAGGCCGCCGTGAGGCGGTGCGCCGTATTTCAAAGCGTCGAGCAGGAAGCCGAACTTCTCCTGCTGCTCGTCTTCTGAAATACCCAGCAGACGGAACACCGCTTGCTGCATTTCCTTGCGGTGAATACGAATGGAACCGCCGCCCAACTCGGTGCCGTTGAGAACCATGTCGTACGCACGAGACAGCGCCGTAGCAGGGCTGGCTTCCAACTCTTCAGGTGAGCACTTCGGCGCAGTGAAGGGGTGGTGCAAGGCCGAGAAGCTGCCGTCTTCGTTTTCTTCGAACATCGGGAAGTCGACGACCCACATCGGTGCCCACTCACAGGTGTGCAGGTTCAGGTCATTACCAACCTTGATCCGCAGCGCACCCAATGCTTCGCTGACCACTTTGAATTTATCGGCACCGAAAAACACGATGTCGCCGTCAACCGCACCAACGCGATCCAGGATCACGTTCAGGCTGGCTTCCGGGATGTTTTTGACGATAGGCGACTGCAGACCTTCAACACCTTTGGCACGCTCGTTGACCTTGATGTACGCAAGGCCCTTGGCGCCGTAGATGCCTACGAACTTGGTGTAATCATCGATTTTGCTGCGCGGCATGCTCGCCCCGCCCGGAACACGCAGGGCAGTGACGCGGCATTTCGGATCATTGGCCGGACCGCTGAATACCTTGAATTCGACGTCTTTGAGCTGATCGGCAACGTCAACCAGTTCCAGCGGGTTGCGCAGATCCGGCTTATCAGAGCCATAGCGACGCATGGCTTCTTCGAAGGTCATGTGCGGGAAGTCACCGAACTCAAGATCCAGCACTTCCTTGAACAGCTTACGAATCATGGTTTCAGTCACGCCCATGATTTCAGTTTCGTTCATGAAGCTGGTCTCGATGTCGATCTGAGTGAACTCAGGCTGACGGTCGGCGCGCAGGTCTTCATCACGGAAGCATTTGGCAATCTGGTAATAGCGGTCAAAGCCCGCAACCATCAGCAATTGCTTAAACAGCTGAGGCGACTGCGGCAAGGCGAAGAAACTGCCAGCATGGGTGCGGCTCGGAACGAGATAGTCGCGTGCGCCTTCAGGGGTAGCCCGGGTCAGGATCGGCGTTTCAACGTCAAGGAAACCGTTGCCATCCAGGAATCCACGGATGCTGGATGTAATGCGTGAGCGCAAACGCAGCTTTTCAGCCATTTCCGGGCGGCGCAGGTCAATGAAGCGATAACGCAGACGGGTTTCTTCACCGACGTCTGAGTATTCGTTCAGAGGAAACGGGGGGGTTTCAGATTCGTTGAGCACTTCAAGGTCATAGCCCAGCACTTCGATTGCGCCGGAGGCCATGTTCGCATTAACCGCGCCAGCAGGACGCGCACGAACCTTGCCGGTCACCTTGACCACGTACTCGCTGCGCACGCGATCGGCAGCAGCAAAGGTTTCAGCACGATCAGGATCGAACACTACCTGAGCCAGACCTTCACGATCGCGAATGTCGAGGAAAATCACACCTCCATGGTCGCGACGGCGGTGAATCCATCCACACAGGGTGATTTCTTGACCTTCCAGGCTCTCGTTGAGTTGGCCGCAATAATGGCTGCGCATCATGATCGTGTTTTCACTTCTCGTAATTCGGAATTCGGTGGAGCCCTCGTCATCATTGGCGGGCAACGGTGCGAGAGCCTCGGTATGCAGATCAACCCAGCGGTATGTATCTGCCTTCCATAGTAAGGCGGGGGATTATATAGAGTTAATCAAGGCTGTGCAGCCGCGCAAATTGATCGCAACGACGACTGCCTCCCCATGCGGGTCTGTCGCGCAGGCAAGGCAGCCCTTAGAGTGCAGGCCCGGCTCACGGCAAGCCTGCGAAATTTCGAATCCTTCGGTATTACGCTTTCGAGAGATGCAAATCGTCACCCTTGAGTAGATGCGTCACGCAAACCACTCGAATCAGCCCGCTGAAATTCTTCACTCCTCCGTGTCGCAGGTGAACCTCTCGATCGACGTGCGACAAAATCGTGTTCACAGAACAGCAGTTGATCCTTGCCATCTCCGAGAGGATATTCCAGTAAACCTCCTCAAGGCGCAGACACGTTGCCAAACCATTCAATCTCACTGACCGCGCCTGAGGCTGTGCCAGTTGCATGTTGAAATTTTCAACAAATGGATCGCTCGTTATACCGACACCCCCGTCCATATCATTCATTTCTCGAGAGAATACTCGACCCATGACGCCTCCTTAATTTCAATACCTGACTCAGTTACCAAGAAATATTTACATACATGAATGCAGCTCTATCAAGCCTTAACCGGACCAGTTTATCCAGCAGGTACAACACCTGAAGAGCGTAGGAGAGAACCACTTTTATCCGAGGAATATCGGGTAGTTACCATAGGCAATTGGTAAAAAAGATTTATGGTGGTAATTATTAATTTTTCGAGGCTGCCATATACGAAAAGGAAATTAAAACCTTAAGCCAACATACTTATGGCATCTATCAAGTATTTTTCCTGGAGAGCTGAATTGCGGCCGATATGAATGGACACATACGGAACCAGCAGGTGACAGCGCGGGTTCGGAGGCAGATCTGCCGGGTCGTTATCGGAGGTGAATGAGGACAAGGGTAGCGAGGCGAGCAGCGCGGGGCGCCGCTCGCCCACTGCGTTACTTGGTTTCGAGCATGGAGCGAAGCATCCAGGCGGTTTTCTCATGCACCTGCATACGCTGCGTCAGCAAGTCGGCGGTAGGTTCGTCGCTGACTTTATCCAGCAGCGGGAAAATACCGCGTGCAGTTCGCGTTACCGCTTCCTGGCCATGGACCAGCGAGCGAATCATGTCTTCTGCACTTGGAACGCCTTCTTCTTCTTTAATGGTCGACAGGCGCGCATAAGTTGAATAAGTACCCGGTGCCGGGAAGCCAAGTGCCCGAATACGTTCAGCGATAGAATCAACTGCCAACGCGAGCTCGTTATATTGCTCTTCAAACATCAGATGCAAAGTACGGAACATCGGGCCGCTGACATTCCAATGGAAGTTGTGGGTTTTCAGATAAAGCACATAGGTATCAGCCAGCAAACGCGAAAGACCGTCCACGATCGACTTGCGATCCTCTTCGCTAATACCGATATCGATTGCCATGTTTCTTCCCCTTTATATGATGGTGTTTTGCATACAAATCTTTACCACTCTACCAAGAGCGCGCCACAAGCGCAGCCATCCATCGGTATGAGGTTCGTTCCTGGCGACTGACTAAAGGCGTATATCACATGCGCCGATCATCGCCCCGAACACCAAAAGCTTGGGATGCCTATCCCGCAAGGGGCCAGCCATCATTGGTCCGACCGCTCTGCAATAGCCTTCTGCGCAGGAGAGCCAATTTCAAGTCAAAGGGCCACTCATCTCCACATTCAGGAACGCTAAGCACTTGATTTGAGTAGCTCTCGGCTTTGCTGTTAAATACACCACGTGTCGCTATCGATTTGCCAACCGGCTGTAGCGCATAGGCTGACTTGACCCAAGTGCATCACGCCTTCCACTTTTTTGAAGCGTACCGAAGGTCAGCAGCTATTTCCTCGTGATCCGTCTTAATGTGAGTTATTCAAAATGTTGAAAATAGTCCACCTGCTAACGGGCGCCGCTGCCCTGCTGCTGTCATTCATACCGGGATTGCGCAGCGAGGCATTAGCCTCCTACCTCTCTCAACCCGATGCGCTGTATCTTGCTTTTTTCGGCTTGCTTAACCTGGTGCTTGCACCAGTGATCCCCTATTGGAACAGAGGACCACGCCACCAATTGCAAAATCTGGTCAGCGCATTGCTCATCCTTGCTGTCGTTCTTCAAATCATGATTTTGCTGATACCGCTTGAAACCATCGCAGGCCAACCGGCCATTCTGATTAGCCTGATCGCCGTAGTGATCGCAGTTGCACTTCATCTGGCTGTCAGCTTCTATAAGTCATCACCCTCCTCCCCGGCAGCTCAGAGCCAAGACCTCGGCAATCGTGATACCGGTACCGTGAAGTGGTTCAACACATCCAAAGGGTTTGGCTTTATCTCGCGCGACTCTGGCGACGATATCTTCGTGCACTTCCGAGCCATCCGTGGAGAAGGTCACCGCGTACTGGTCGAGGGCCAGCGCGTGGAGTTCTCGGTGATGAACCGCGATAAAGGCCTGCAAGCCGAAGATGTGATTGCGGCGCTGCCTCGCCGATAAGCGTCTGTAATACAAAAAAAACGCGCCTCGGTCGGGGCGCGTTTTTTTATGGACTCTTGCAACTGAGGAGCGCCGCTTAATAATGAGGCGGTGGCGCCTCTTCCTCTGACGCTTCGAATTGCCCACCCATCTCATCCTGCCGCTTGATCAACGCTGCGACCTGGCGCTGCATCCTTTCCAGTGTGCGCTGCTGCACAACCAATACGTCATTGAGGGCCTGGATGGTGTCGTCTTGAAATGCCAGGCGGGTTTCAAGCTCGGTAACCCGGTCGTCGACGCTCATACCTGCTCCTGCGCGAACTGGAAATCATCTGGCATAACGTCCTTGAGTTGCTGGTAAATCGCGACGACCTGCTCAGAGGCATATGGCTTGGCGGGATGCTTACCCCAGACCGGTGCTGGCCAGGCAATATCAGTGCGATAGCGAACGATGACGTGCATATGCAATTGGCTGACAACATTACCCAAGGCGGCAATATTGAGCTTGTCTGCCTTAAGCGTATCGCCGAGCAAGCGGGCTAAGGTGGTCGTCTCTTTCCACAGCTGCAGTTGATCCACTTCCGTCAATTCAAACACTTCCGATATGTCAGCACGACGTGGCACCAAAATGAACCACAGATAGTTCGCGTCGTTTGACAATAGCAACCGGCACAGTGGGAAATCTCCGACAGGGAAAGTGTCCTGCACTAACCGCGCATCCAAGACAAACATATATAAGTGCACCTCAAACGGGTTAAGCCTGGCAGAGCACTTCGACGCTGCCACGTAATAGCGGGCAGGATACGCGGGAAAGGCATGGGAATCACGCATGCCAACGCCGCGAGCAGCACTTTGCACAATCATTGTTGAGTCAGAGACAGCTACCGCAATCAATAGCCTGCCAAGCGGCATGCACCACCGCTGAACGAATTTGATAGCTACGCACTGATATGACCCAAGATGCCCAGTGAGAATGGCTGTACCCCCCGCCACGACTTTCAAGGGGTTCCTGGCGTAAATCATGTCTAATCAAGCCCTTCGCATTTTCCGATCAACGAATTGACTGCCGCTTGCATCCGATTCGGCGAGGCAGTGGGATCCAGGTTCCAATATCTGGCATATATTCAGGCTCGCGCACCAAAACGACTCACTGCTGGAGCAGGATCTACCCGTCACATCCGCGATTTACTCACTTACACTGGGTAGCAGGTAACGAAGGTGACATCTTCGGGACGTAGGCTGCCCCTACCAAGACAAAATATGCATTTATTTGACTAATATTTTTTTCATTAAAAACATATAGATACAAGGCAAACCTGCGAATTAGCATCGCCGTTTCACTTTTTTTTCATGTCACCAGGAACTTTGAGCACGGTTGTTGCTTTATCACTCACAGGAGCTTCATCAGGGCGGATCCGAAAGAATCCAAACGAAGGCCAGAAAGCGGCAACGGCCAGGCTCCCTTGGGGAGATGTGCAGGGCGGATTTCAGACCACTGCGGAGTGGGTTGTAGCCCTCGTAAAAACTGTCGTAGTTGTACGTTTTTTGATGATTGAGGCTGTTTAAAGGCGACACGGACAGCACCGATTTGCGACAACGCCGTAAAGAATTTGAAAGGATAGGTTCGTAACTATCGCCAATAATGTCAGCGTGCTATAAGTTTCGCCGACACAAAAAGAAAGAGCCGCCCAGATAAAAAAACAGGTGGGACGGCAGTACTCTTCTTAAAAACCAAAGGAGCAAAGTCACGATGAGAGTGATGAAGTGGAGCGCAATCGCACTGGCAGTTACCGCCGCCAGCACCCAACTGGCAACAGCGGCAGCTTTCGTAAGCGACCAATCTGAAGCCAAGGGTTTTGTAGAAGACAGCCATCTGGATCTTAAGGCTCGCAACTACTACTACAACCGCGACAAGAAAAACGGTGCTGTAGACGACAAAGACTGGACTCAAGGTTTCTGGGGTACTTATAGCTCCGGTTACACCCAAGGTTTGATTGGTGTTGGTATTGACGCATTCGGTTACGTCGGTTTCAAACTTGACGGCTCCGACAAGTATTCAGGTTCGGGCAACCTGGTTACCGACAGCCAAGGCAAAAACGAAGACAGCTTCGGCAAAGCCGGCGCAGCTGCCAAGTTCCGCATCTCGAAAACCGAGCTGAAAATCGGCGACATGCAGCCTCAAAACCCAGTGTTCGCAGTCGGCGGTTCCCGTCTGTTGCCACAAACTGCTACTGGCGTCACCTTGCAGAGCAGCGAGCTCAAGGGTCTGGACGTTGAAGCAGGTCGCTTCACTTCCGGCACCAGCCAGGACGAAACCAACCGTAACGGCGATATCTGGGCCACTTACGCTGGTGTGACTTCCAACTCTGCTACTTATGGCGGCGGCAAGTACGCCATTACCGACAGCCTCGGTGTTGGCTTCTACTACAGCAAACTGGAAGACGTCTGGAACCAGTACTACGGTAACGTGAACTACGCACTGCCGTTAACTGACGACCAGTCTTTGGCTTTCGACTTCAACATCTACAACACCAAAGACACCGGCAGCAAGAAAGCGGGCGATATCAGCAACACCGCTTATTCGATGTCTGCAGCTTACTCGTTCCTGGCAGCACACACGTTGACCCTGGCTTTCCAGAAAGTTAACGGCGACACCCCGTTCGACTACATCGGTATCGGCGACAACAACCGCGGCGGCGACTCGATCTTCCTTGCGAACTCGATTCAATACTCCGACTTTAACGGTCCTGGCGAGAAATCCTGGCAGGCACGTTACGACCTGAACATGGCCACTTATGGCGTACCTGGTCTGAGCTTCATGACCCGTTACATCAGCGGTACTGACATCGACGGCACCAACACGCCATCGAACAGCACCTACACCGGCCTGTATGGCAAAGACGGTAGCCACCACGAGACCAACGTTGAAGCTAAATACGTTGTTCAGACTGGCCCTGCGAAAGACTTGTCTTTCCGCATCCGTCAAGCGTTCCACCGTGCCAACACCGACGAGGGTGAAGGCGATGTTAACGAGTTCCGTCTGATCGTCGACTACCCGATTTCGGTTCTGTAATCGCACAGTCTGACACTCGTTATAGAAAAGCCCGGCCTTGTGCCGGGCTTTTTCATTGCTTGCAAAAACCATTGTCTCTCCCTTCGTAACGCCGCCCTCGCCCTGTACTCGACCGTATCACCACCGTACAATGCCGGGTCATTTCTAGTCCCAGCAACCGACAACGGCCTACCATGCGCACCAGTCAATATTTGCTCGCCACACAGAAAGAAACCCCTTCCGACGCAGTCGTGATCAGCCACCAACTGATGCTGCGCGCTGGCATGATCCGCAAACTGGCATCAGGCCTCTACACCTGGCTCCCCATGGGCTTGCGTGTACTGCGCAAAGTCGAGGCGGTCGTGCGTGAAGAAATGGACGCAGCAGGCGCTCTGGAAGTCTTGATGCCCGGTATTCAACCGGCCGAACTGTGGCAGGAATCAGGTCGCTGGGAACAATACGGCCCTGAGCTGCTGCGCTTGAAGGATCGACATGATCGCGAGTTCTGCGCGGGCCCGACCCACGAAGAAGTCATCACCGATCTGGCACGCAACGAGCTGAACAGCTACAAGCAGCTGCCAATCAACATGTATCAGATCCAGACCAAGTTCCGTGACGAGATCCGCCCGCGCTTTGGTTTGATGCGCGGCCGTGAATTCATCATGAAGGACGCTTACTCATTCCATACGACTCAGGATTCCCTGCAGGAAACCTACGATCGCATGCATCAGGCGTACTGCAATGTCTTCACCCGCCTGGGCCTGAACTTCCGCCCGGTTGAAGCAGACAACGGCTCGATTGGCGGTGCTGGTTCTCACGAATTCCACGTACTGGCCGAATCCGGCGAAGACGACATCGTGTTCAGCGATACGTCGGATTACGCTGCGAACATCGAAAAAGCAGAAGCCATTCCTCTGGAAACCAGCCGCGGCGCTGCCACTCAAGAGCTGCGTCTGGTGGACACACCTAACGCCAAGACCATCGCTGCACTGGTCGAAGAGTTTGGCCTGCCCATCGAGAAAACCGTCAAGACGCTGGTGGTCCACGCCGCAGAAGAAGGCAAATTAATCGCGCTGATCATTCGCGGCGATCATGAACTCAACGAAATCAAAGCTGCCAATCTGGATCAGGTAGCCAGCCCGCTGGTAATGGCAACCGAAACAGAACTCCGCGACGCGATCGGCGCTGGCGCAGGTTCGTTGGGCCCGTTGAATCTGCCACTGCCATGCATCATCGACCGCTCGGTCGAGCTGATGAGCGACTTCGGCATCGGTGCAAACATTGATGACAAGCACTACTTCGGCGTGAACTGGGAGCGCGACCTTCCGGTGCCTGAGGTTGCCGATCTGCGCAATGTCGTGGCTGGCGACCCAAGCCCTGACGGCAAAGGCACGCTGGTGATCAAGCGCGGTATTGAAGTCGGCCACATATTTCAGCTGGGCACCAAGTACAGCGAAGCGATGAAGTGCCAGGTGTTGGGTGAGAATGGCAAGCCAGTCCTGTTGACCATGGGTTGCTATGGCATTGGCGTTTCCCGCGTAGTGGCGGCCGCTATCGAACAGAACAATGACGCTAACGGAATCATCTGGAGTGACACCCTGGCGCCATTCCAGATCGCCCTTGTCCCGCTGCGTTATGAAACCGAGGCTGTGCGTGAAGCCACCGACAAGCTTTACGCTGAATTGACGGCTGCCGGCTTCGAGGTGCTGCTTGATGATCGCGACAAAAAAGTGAGCCCTGGCATCAAGTTCGCTGACATGGAACTGATCGGCATCCCGCACCGCATCGTCGTCAGCGACCGCGGTCTGGCCGAAGGCAACCTGGAATACAAGAGCCGCACCGAGCCAGAAGCCCAGGCATTGCCCGTCGCTGACGTGCTGTCTTTCATCAAGGGTCGTCTCAACCGCTGAGACCTGCGCGCGTTCGTCCTGCGAACGCGCGCCCTCAGCTTCGACGCTTGTCCGAATGTGTTCGCCTTTTCTGCTGCAAGAGATCCCATGTCCAAGCGAAGTTCCCTAAGCCTCGCAAGCGCTACGCTTTGCGGCACGCTGTTGATCGGCGGTTGCGCCAATCATTTGTCTCAACGCAGCGAGCACGAAGAACGCGTCGAGCGAAAACTGCTAGAGCACAGCCTGGAAGTGGATATCGGTGAGCCCAAGACCCTTGAACTGCCGCAGCGGCGTGTGCGCATTCACGAGCTAAAAACCTTCGACGTCACCGAATTTGAAGTCACGCGTCACTACGACCGCTACACCCCCTATCAGCCTTGGCGGGAGATCTACGAGATTCCGCTGGGGGCTGTGACAGTCGTCGCCGGGATCGGCGCGAACATCGTCAATGTCATCACATTTGGCAGCCTGCCCGACAGCGTCACCAAAGACTGGATCAGCTACGGCGTTGCCGGGCTCAATCCGTTCATGAACGTTCCCTCCCACGGACGCGCACAGCAAAACCTGGCGGGTATCGACGAGGTTCAGCATGATCATCGTATCGAGCACACGAGCCTGCCCTGGAGCGAGAGTCCGGTGGAAGTGAAAGCCGGCAATCAGGCCCACGAACTGACCACCGATCGCAATGGCGTGCTGCGTATCAACCTGCTGGACAGTCCCTTCGCGGAACAGGATCTGAGTCGCGTCACTCAACTTAACCTTCGAGTGGAAGACGATCAGGCCACCGTCCACACCAACGCGTCTTTGCCACTGAGCAAGTCACTGCGCGGCAAATTGATCGAGGCCCATGGGCTAATTTACGATGACCTGGAAGACGATGAAGTCAGCCAGTGGGTTCATCGCGTAAAGCGCCTGTCTGAATTGGGACTTGAGGAAGAAGCGAGCGAACTGGAACAGACGTTGATCGAAATGACCCGCAACGATCCGCAATTGCAGCACGAGTTTTTACGGTCCCTTGCCAAGGATGCGGGCCGTCTGGTTGCTGTGCCGGCCAGCGCTGAATAACTTCGCCCTGCCTGACTTGCCGAATAGCCCCACAACATAGACTTGTGGGGTCAGTGGGTGAACAGCTCCAGCTGTTCATGGGCGCCGCGCAGGTCATGCAGTCGAACCCCTACCCCAAGCAGCCGAACCGGTTTACTACCCCGGGCGAAGGCTTGTGTCAGCAATTGGGTGTAACTTTCCAGATCCCACCCTGCCCCCGCCTGCTCCAGAGTCGTCTGCGTGAAGTCGTGGAATTTCACTTTCACGAAGGGCTTGCCCGGTCGGTATTGGGTATCCATTCGCTCGATGCGCTCGGACAACGTCTCAATCAACGCGGGCAGTTTCTCCACGCAGCTCGCAAGGTCCGGCAGATCTGTGTCATAGGTGTTCTCGACACTGACCGATTGCCGGCGACTGTCGTTCTGCACCGGGCGTTTGTCGATCCCGTGGGCCAGGCCCCAGAGCCTTTCACCAAATGAGCCGAACTCCCGGACCAGCGAGAGCTTGCTCCATTGGCGCAGATCGGCGCAGCTAATAATGCCCTGCCTGCCCAACTTGTCCGCCGTCACCTTGCCGACCCCGTGCAACTTGGAAACGGGCAGATCAGCAACAAATGCCTCGACCTGATCGGGGGTTATCACAAACAACCCGTTGGGCTTTTTCCAGTCGCTGGCGATCTTGGCCAGAAACTTGTTCGGCGCGACCCCTGCCGATACCGTGATATGCAGTTGATTGGAAACCCGTCGACGGATGTCTTGGGCGATACGCGTAGCGCTGCCGCCAAAGTGTTCGCTCTCCGATACGTCCAGGAAGGCTTCGTCCAACGACAGCGGTTCGATCAAATCGGTGTATTCGCGGAAAATCACATGGATTTCTTTCGAGGCTTCTTTATAGGCATCGAAACGCGGCTTGACGATGGTCAGGTCCGGACACAGCGTCAGCGCATGACGCGAAGACATCGCTGAGCGCACACCGTAGGCGCGCGCCTCATAGTTGCAGGTGGCAATCACCCCACGCCGGTCCGGCGACCCGCCCACCGCCAACGGTTTGCCGGCCAGCCGCGGATCGTCGCGCATTTCAATGGCGGCGTAGAAACAGTCACAGTCAACATGGATGATTTTGCGCTGCGGCATAACGTGCGGTCGTACGGAGGATGGTGGCGCAGTATCTCACTGACGCCCGAACGCCGCACTTGCCACGCAGACCTGTCAGCAGGAAATGTCTGAATATGCGCCCTGCCAATGTCCAGATCGGCCGTAGGAATATACGCTCATACGCCCGCCCCGCTGGGGCTGCTGGTATATTCGCCGCTTATGCAGCTCGCTAAGCGATTGAAGGAAAAGCATTTTTTTCAATGCAACGGTTGACAGCCCGTCATTCCTCTGTAGAATGCCGCCACACAGACGCGGGATGGAGCAGTCTGGTAGCTCGTCGGGCTCATAACCCGAAGGTCGTCGGTTCAAATCCGGCTCCCGCAACCAAACATCAAAAAAGGCTACTCGAAAGAGTGGCCTTTTTTGTGCGTGTGCGTTTTTACCCGGCCACTGCTTCCTTGGTGCCGGCATTTATCCCGGCAATGGAACGATCGGCGTCTATTCATAAAAGCCTTGCTACACCGCCACTTACGAACGCTCTTCAGCAGATGTGGTTATTTTGTCGAGGTTCTGCATTAAAGGTTGACACTTCGGCGTTCGACTGTAGAATGCCGCCACACAGACGCGGGATGGAGCAGTCTGGTAGCTCGTCGGGCTCATAACCCGAAGGTCGTCGGTTCAAATCCGGCTCCCGCAACCAACGTTAGAAAGAAAGGCTACTCGAAAGAGTGGCCTTTTTTTTGCCCGGGTAAAAAGTCCCCGAACAGCACACGCAAAGGGGTGTCATACAACGGCAGGACCATTGGTCCCAAGCGGTGTTGACCTGAATTTTCAATAGCGCAGCAGTTTCTCATCGTGCTGCCGATAGGGTAGAGATCAGCTGAACCTAGACTGAATAGCTCCCTAAACGTTTCCGCCTTATTCGCTCGTTAGACGTTGAAGCGCTAACATCCTGAATTATTTTTTGCGTAGGGATTGGTAACTTGGCTGTATACCTCCATCCTGTCGCGCACGATCCAAGGAGTGATTGATGCGCGCCAACCCGTCAGACAACAATGCCGAAGCAGTCCCGGCGCATACATCGCCTCACCCTGCCCGACGGCGCTTGCTTGATTTTTTCGGCAAGAACCGTCAGTCCATTGGGCTGGGCGTCACGATTCTTTTATTTGCAGTCGCCCTGATCGCTTGCCGCCATATGCTGGCAGAGCTGGACATCTATGCGTTGCAGGATTCCTTGCTCAGCGTTCCTGCACCGTCGTTGATTGGCGCTGTACTGGCCACTGTCGTGGGGTTCGCCATTTTGCTGGGGTACGAGTGGTCCGCCAGCCGCTATGCCAACGTGAACTTGCCCAGGAAGACGCTGATCATGGGCGGTTTCTGTGCGTTCGCCATCGGCAACGCCGTGGGCCTGTCCATGCTTTCGGGCGGCTCCGTTCGGTACCGGCTGTATTCGCGCCATGGCGTGGGCGCCGGTGAAGTAGCCCGAATGACGTTGTTCGCCAGCCTGTCGCTGGGTTGCGCCCTACCCCCTCTGGCGGCCTTGGCGACATTGAGCGATCTGCCATCGGCTTCTCTGGCGCTGCACCTTTCGGTACCAGTGCTTGCCACCGTTTCAGTGATCATCCTGGCGTTAACGGCACTGCTTGGTTTTGCGGTGTATCGCCGTCGCCTGCCTGAACAGACGCTGCCTCATAATCTGCTGGTCCGCGCCGGACGTCGCACTCTGCGTTTGCCGGGCGTGCAACTGACGCTGATGCAACTGCTCATCACGGCACTGGACGTCGCAGCCGCGGCCGTCGTTCTTTACATGCTACTGCCTTCAGCTCCGCCTCTCGGAGCGTTCCTGCTGGTCTACCTGCTGGCACTTGCTGCCGGTGTGTTGAGCCATGTACCGGGTGGCGTTGGCGTGTTCGAAGCCATATTGCTGGCCGCATTCGCCGACGAACTCGGCGCCGCACCTCTAGCCGCGGCACTGCTGTTGTATCGATTGATCTACGTCGTGCTGCCTTTGCTCGTAGCGTGTCTCGTATTGCTATACAGCGAAGCCAAACGCCTGATTTTTGCGCAACAGGCCATCCGTGTCGCCTCTGGTCTTGGCGCACCCATCCTCGCGCTGCTGGTCTTTTTGTCGGGCGTGGTGCTGCTGTTTTCCGGGGCGACTCCCGAAATCGATACGCGCCTGGAAAGTCTCGGGTTCTTGATTCCCCATCGCTTGATCGACGCGTCGCACTTTGGCGCCAGCCTGATTGGCGTGCTGTGCCTGCTGCTTGCCCAGGGCCTGCGGCGTCGCCTTTCCGCGGCCTGGATGCTGACCACGATTCTGCTATTCGTCGGCTCGATTCTCTCGATCCTCAAGGGTTTCGACTGGGAAGAAGCGAGCATGCTGTTGCTGACAGCGTGTTTGCTGGCGATCTTCCGACGCTCCTTCTACCGCCCAAGCCGTCTGCTGGAACTGCCGTTTTCACCGCTGTATCTGGTTGCCAGCATTTGCGTGCTGGGCGCGTCATTCTGGCTGCTGCTGTTCGCTTACCAGGACGTTCCGTACAGCCATCAGCTGTGGTGGCAATTCACCCTTGACGCCGACGCCCCGCGGGGTCTGCGTTCAGCGCTGGGCAGCGCGGTATTGCTGGTGATCGTGTCGCTGACCTGGTTGCTACGCACCGCACGCCCGGTCATCCATCTGCCCGACGCTGAAGAGTTGGCGAAAGCGGCGCAGATCATCAATGCCTCTAATCAGCCTGACGGCGGACTGGTCCTGACCGGCGACAAAGCAGTGCTGATGCACCCCGACGGCAACGCGTTTCTGATGTACGCCCATCGTGGTCGCAGTCTGGTGGCGCTGTATGACCCTATCGGCCCGACGCAACAGCGTGCCGAGCTGATCTGGCAATTTCGTGATCTGTGCGACGTCCACCATGCACGCCCTGTGTTCTATCAGGTCCGCGCCGAGAACCTGCCGTTCTACATGGACATCGGGCTGACCGCGATCAAGCTGGGAGAGGAAGCACGGGTCGATCTGCACAAGTTCGACATCGAAGCCAAGGGCAAGGAAATGAAAGACCTGCGCTACACCTGGAATCGGGGTGGTCGTGATGGTCTTTCGCTGGAAATCTACGAAGTCGGACAAGCGCCGCTGGATGAACTCAAAGTTATCTCCGACGCTTGGCTCACCGGCAAGAACGTTCGCGAAAAAGGCTTCTCGCTGGGCCGCTTCAGCCCCGAGTACCTCAAGCACTTCCGCATCGCGATCATTCACTTCGAAGGCAAGCCGGTAGCGTTTTCCAATCTACTGGAAACCTCGCGCCACGACCTGGCAAGCCTGGACCTGATGCGCGCCCACCCTGAGGCGCCGAAGTTGACCATGGAATTCATGATGGTCGGCTTGATACTGCATTACAAAAAGGAAGGTTACGCACGCTTCAGCCTAGGGATGGTGCCTTTATCGGGCCTGCAACCCCGACGCGGCGCGCCGCTGACTCAACGTCTGGGCTCCATGGTATTTAGTCGCGGCGAGCAACTCTATAACTTCCAGGGTCTGCGCCGTTTCAAAGACAAATTCCAGCCTGACTGGGAACCCCGCTATATGGCCGTGCCCGCCGGACTAGATCCGCTCGTTGCACTGGCTGACACCGCCGCCCTGATTGCAGGCGGCCTGACTGGATTGGTGAAACGCTGATGATTCAACGCTACTGGCGATTTTTGCTTGCAGGTCTGATTATTCTCGCCGTTGCACTGGCGGCCTGGATGTGGAACCGCCCTGCCCCGCAAGCCACCCTGGAAAACCTCACACTAGACAACGGCACTGCGCTGATCCGTGCTACTCCGCCGTCCAGCCCTAAAGCCCACGTCGCGCTGGCCGTCACAGCAGAAGATGCGTTGAGCGAGAAACAATTGCTGGCCCTGAGCCGTGACGGTTCCGCGCAGATCGTTCAGGTGCTACTGCCCAAGGACGATTGCGCACTGCAAGAGCAAACGTTCAAGCAGGCGGCCGGCAAACTCGATAAGCCTGCCACGCTGGTCGGGGGCATAGGCCCAGGTTCGATTCTGGCCTGGCGCTGGCTCGCAGAGCAGACCGATGACAAGGCAGTCGCCATTTCGGTCGGCCTTAATCTTGAAGATCCAGGCTGCCATGACAATCTGCCGCAATCAGCCGCCCATGGTCACTGGTATGCCGCTTGGAATGACTGGCCGGATGACACCGCAGCCAAGCTGGTCCGCGACCAGCCCAACGCTGAAACCAGCATCGGCGATTACGACATCAAATTGCCGCAGGTGCTGAACACCGCGCTTCGTCACCAACTCGTGGGTGGCGACGATGACGACGGTGGCCTGCGCATTCCAGTGGTGGAAGTCCCGGTCGCACAGCCGACTGACACTGTCACACTGTTTCTGTCCGGTGACGGCGGTTGGCGCGACCTCGACAAAGACGTCGCCGGGGAAATGGCCAAAGTCGGCTACCCGACCGTGGGTATCGATACTTTGCGCTATTACTGGGAGCACAAATCCCCGGAGCAGACGGCCACTGACCTTGCTGACCTGATGGCCCATTACCGTCAGAAATGGGGCACCAAGCGCTTCATCCTCATGGGTTACTCGTTCGGCGCCGACGTGCTGCCAGCAATCTACAACCGCCTTGATCCTGATGATCAAAACCGTGTCGACGGCATCGTTTTGCTGGCCTTCGCGCGCACTGGCAGTTTCGAGATTGCAGTAGAAGGCTGGCTGGGCGCCGCAGGTAAAGAAGCTGCTACCGGCCCTGAAATGGCCAAGCTTCCGGCGGCGAAGGTGCTGTGCGTCTACGGCATTGAAGAGAAGGACGAAAGCGGCTGCACCGAAGCCACGGCCCCAGGTGAGAAGCTGCAATTGCCAGGGGGGCATCACTTCGATGAGAACTACCCTGCGCTGGCCAAGCGCCTGATCGATGCCATCAACAAGCGCCAGGGCAAGACAGCGACACAATAAGCCACGAACTGCACGCAAAAAAAATCCCCGCACTCGTGAGACTGCGGGGATTTTTTATCGTCAGGGGTGCGTTACATCTCTACTTGAGTACCCAGTTCGATCACCCGATTGAACGGCAGCTTGAAGAACCGCAGATTGCCGTTGGCGTTCTTCAACATGAAGGCGAACAGACCTTCACGCCAACGCGCCATGCCCACCAGCTTGGAAGACACTACGGTCTCGCGGCTCAGGAAATAGGTGGTTCGCATCGGGCTGAAATCCAGCTCAGGCAAGTGACACAGCTTCAGTGCGGCTGGTACATCTGGCTCGTCGATGAAGCCAAAATGCAGGATCACCCGGAAGAACCCCTCCCCATACGCCTCCACTTCAAAGCGCTCGGACGCAGGCACTCGCGGGCTGTCCTCGTACACCACCGTCAACAGCACCACTTGCTCATGCAGCACCTGGTTGTGCAGCAAGTTGTGCAACAGCGCGTGTGGAACGGCATCTGGCCTGGCTGTCAGAAACACAGCCGTGCCCTGCACCCGATGGGGCGGCTGCACACGAATGCTGCTGATGAAGATCGGCAACGGCAGGCCGCCCTCATCGATACGCTCCACCAGTAACTGCTTACCGCGCTTCCATGTCGTCATCAGGATAAACAAAGCGATACCGGCGATGAACGGGAATGCGCCGCCCTGGAATATCTTCGGCACGTTGGCGGCGAAGAACAGACCATCCACCAGCAAACAGCCCACCAGAATCGGCACTGCCAGTAAAGGCGGCCACTTCCACAACAACAGCATCACTGACGACACCAGTATCGTCGTGCAGAGCATGGTGCCGGTAACCGCCACGCCGTACGCAGAAGCCAGCGCGCCAGATGACTCGAAACCCAGTACCAGCAAGATCACGCCAACCATCAGCGACCAGTTCACCGCACCGATGTAGATCTGGCCTTGGGCATCACTGGACGTGTGTTGAATGAACATGCGCGGAATGTAGCCCAGCTGAATCGCTTGCAGGGTCATCGAGAACGCGCCGGAAATCACCGCTTGCGAGGCAATAACCGTGGCCAGTGTAGAAAGCGCGATCAAAGGCAACAGCGCCCAGCTTGGCGCCAGCAGATAGAACGGGTTGCGCACCGCTTCAGGGTCCTGCAACACCAGAGCGCCCTGCCCGAAGTAGTTGAGCACCAACGCTGGCAGCACCAGTGCAAACCAGGCGCGGGAAATCGGCTTGCGCCCAAAATGCCCCATGTCCGCATACAAGGCTTCGGCACCGGTCAGCGCCAGCACCACAGCACCCAGAATCGCTACGCCAATGCCTGGATGCACGATGAAGAAGCGCACGGCCCACATCGGGTTGACCGCGTGCAGCACTTCCGGCTGCTGTGCGATCCCGTAAACGCCTAAGACCCCAAGCACTACAAACCACGTCACCATCACCGGGCCGAACAAAATGCCGATGCGCGCCGTACCGTGCCGCTGGATCAGGAACAAGCCCACCAGCACCACCAAGGAAATCGGCACCACCCAGCGTTCGAGCCCGTCGAACGCCAACTCCATGCCTTCAATGGCCGACAACACCGAGATGGCGGGAGTGATCATGCTGTCGCCGTAGAACAGCGCCGCGCCGAACAGGCCGAAGACGATCATCGCCGATTGCAATTTGGGATATTTGGCGGTGGCTCGCCGCGCCAGCGCAGTCAGGGCCATGATTCCACCCTCGCCCTGATTGTCAGCGCGCAGGACGAATGCCATGTACTTGAAGGAAACGACCCAGATCAGGGACCAGAAAATCAACGATAAAATGCCCAACACCCCGTCATGACTGACCTGCACGCCATAACCGCCGTTAAACACTTCCTTGAGCGTGTAAAGCGGGCTGGTGCCGATATCGCCATACACCACACCAACCGCTGCCACCAATAGACTCAATGGTTTGGCGGACTGATGCCCGGCTTCTGCCGAACTGTTTGCGTGACCCATTTACCACTCCTGAAACCATGACTCGAGCGTCGCGATAGCGCACTGGGAGATTGACCCACGCCCCACCGTTAAATTCAGATGCCGCCCGCAGTCTGTACCTTGGGTGCAACGCGGCGAAGCATAGCGCAGCACTCGTCGTAATTCTTGGTTTAACACTGGTCAATCGCGCGACTCATCGCTAGAATTGCGCACTTTTTGATCAGAGGCGCACCAAGCGCCCAGTCAGTGTCTCGGCCAACAGCCTGGGCACACTACGCCGAGGTTAGTCATGTCCATCGTTACCACGCCTTCCGCCCCGAAGGTTGGATTCGTATCCCTTGGGTGCCCGAAGGCACTCGTCGACTCCGAACGCATCCTTACCCAGCTGCGTATGGAAGGCTACGAAGTCGTGCCGACCTACGAAGACGCCGATGTCGTGGTGGTCAATACCTGCGGGTTTATCGACAGCGCCAAGGCAGAATCGCTGGAAGTGATCGGCGAAGCCCTGGCCGAAAACGGCAAGGTTATCGTGACCGGCTGCATGGGCGTGGACGAGAGCGTCATCCGCAATGTTCACCCCAGCGTGCTGGCGGTGACCGGTCCGCAGCAGTACGAGCAGGTGGTCAACGCCGTGCACGACGCCGCGCCACCTAACCTCAATCACAACCCGCTGATCGACCTGGTGCCACCGCAAGGCATCAAGCTGACCCCGCGTCATTACGCCTATCTGAAGATTTCCGAGGGCTGCAATCACAGTTGCAGTTTCTGCATTATCCCGTCGATGCGTGGCAAGCTGGTCAGCCGTCCGGTGGGTGATGTACTCGACGAAGCACAGCGTCTGGTCAAAGCCGGCGTCAAAGAGCTGCTGGTGATCTCGCAAGACACCAGCGCCTACGGCGTCGACATCAAGTACCGCACCGGTTTCTGGAACGGCGCGCCGGTCCGCACCCGCATGACCGAGCTGTGCCAGGCCCTGAGTTCGCTCGGCGTCTGGGTCCGTCTGCACTACGTTTACCCGTACCCGCACGTCGATGAAATCATTCCGTTGATGGCCGCAGGCAAAATCCTGCCGTACCTGGACATCCCGTTCCAGCACGCCAGCCCCAAGATCCTCAAGCTGATGAAGCGTCCGGCCTTCGAAGACAAGACCCTGGCGCGCATCAAGAACTGGCGTGAGCAGTGCCCGGATCTGGTGATCCGTTCCACCTTCATCGTCGGCTTCCCGGGTGAGACAGAAGAAGACTTCCAGTACCTGCTGGACTGGCTGACCGAAGCGCAGCTGGATCGCGTCGGTTGCTTCCAGTACTCCCCGGTCGAAGGCGCGCCAGCCAACCTGCTGGACGCAGCCATCGTGCCGGACGATGTGAAGCAGGAACGCTGGGACCGTTTCATGGCTCACCAACAGGCCATCAGCGCCGCGCGTCTGCAGATGAAGATCGGCAAGGAAATCGAAGTCCTGATCGACGAAGTGGACGAGCAAGGTTTCGTGGGCCGTTGCTTCTTCGATGCTCCGGAAATCGATGGCAGTGTGTTCGTCGAAAGCGACAAGAACCTCAAGCCTGGGGACAAAGTGATGTGTCGCGTGATCGATGCCGATGAATACGATTTGTGGGCCGAGACAATCTGATCTGAGTGACACCAACCCCGCCCCTCCAACGGCGGGGTTTGTTTTTTCTGGCTATCGTAAGGGCTTCAGCGTACAGGTCTGAGTCACGGGAGAGCCGGCACCATGCCTCACCATTCGGTCATCTATTTGCCGAAAGCTTATGACTACCCGGAAATCGCTCGGGTCTGGGAGGACTCCGTACGCGCTACCCATGATTTCCTTCCCGACGGCTATATCGCCCTGCTGAAGAACCTGTTGCTGACCCAGTACCTGGACGCGGTCAATTTGATCTGTCTGCGCGATTCAAACCTGAAAATCACAGGATTCGCGGGAACCACCATCGGCAAGCTGGAAATGCTGTTCATCGCTCCTGAATGCCGTGGCCAAGGGCTGGGAAAGAAGCTGCTGAACTACGCCATCGAGCACTTCGATATTGACCAGCTCGATGTCAACGAACAGAACCCGCAAGCTTTGGGCTTCTATGTGAAGCAAGGGTTTGAAGTCGTCGGCCGCTCGAAAGTCGATGGGCTGGGAAGGCCCTATCCGATGCTGCGTATGCGCTTACGTCAGTGATCCTCATGGCGCGAGTGGGCGGTATCCCACCGGCGCCAACAAGGATTAACGCTTCAGGTTGCTGATCAACACCCGATTAAACTGCTCAGGGTCCTGAATCTGCGGGGCGTGACCAAGCCCGGCGAATTCCACCAGCGTCGCCTGAGGGATGCGCTTGGCAACGGCCTTGCCCAACTCCGGATAGTTGCCCAACTCCTTGCGCAGTACTTCTGGTGCAGCATCTTTGGCGATGGCGGTGTTGTCCTTCTGACCAATGAACAACACGGTCGGCATCTTTAGCTTCTCAAAATCGTAAAACACCGGCTGGTTGAAGATCATTCCGTAGGTCTGCGCCGACGCCCGCGCCACCGCCTCCTTGCCCTTGCCGCTGAACATTCCGGCCTGCATGTCGACCCAGTGATCAAACTCAGGCCGCCATTCATTGGCGTAGTACGTCGACTGCTGATATTTGCGGATGCTGTCGGCGTTGGTCTTCAGCTCCCGGGCATACCAGTCATCGAAGCTGCGATCCGGCACGCCCTTGGCCTTCCAGTCTTCAAGACCGATCGGGTTGACCAGCATCAGTTGATCTACCTGCTCGGGGTACAGCAGCGAAAAACGTGTGGCCAGCATGCCGCCCATCGAATGACCGACCACGGTCACATGGTCGATGCCCAAATGGGTCAAAAGCGCTTTTGTGTTCTGCGCGAGCTGCTCGAAGGTATAGCGGTAGTCGGCAGGCTTGCTCGAACGGCAGAAGCCTATCTGGTCAGGCGCGACCACCCGATATCCGGCTGCACTCAGCGCCTTGATGGTGCCTTCCCAGGTCGCGCCGCAGAAATTCTTGCCGTGCAACAACACCACGCTGCGACCATTGGCGGCGCTGGTAGGCTTGATGTCCATGTAGCCCATCTGAACGTTCTGGCCTTGAGACTCGAAGCTGAAATTCTGCGCCGAGAACGGGTATTCAAACCCTTCCAGTTGCGGGCCGTAGGAAGGTTTTTCAGCCGCCATCAACGGCAGGCTGAAGCTCAAAAGCAACGCGGGAAGCCACTTGGCCATGTAAAAACTCCAGGGTCGAAAGTGTCGTGGGATGAGCAGAAGACCACAACGCGGAGCGATGCTCCCAGAAAAAATCTCCGGAATAGACGCTATTGGCCGTGCATTTTTAATGTGGCCGCGATTAACGCTGCTTGCACGGGTACAATGGGCGCCTTTCCTCTTTGTAACGGCTTTTCTCATGACTGACCCCATTCGCCTTTCCAAACGCCTCATCGAACTGGTCGGCTGCTCCCGTCGGGAGGCCGAGCTGTTCATTGAAGGTGGCTGGGTCACTGTTGATGGCCAGGTTATCGAGGAGCCGCAGTTCAAGGTCGAGAATCAAAAAGTCGAACTCAGCCCGGATGCCAAGGCCGATGCCCCGGAGCCAGTGACCCTCCTGCTGAACAAACCGGCCGGCATGGCCGACGATGTGGCTCTGGCGCTTATCACGCCGGGCACATTGTCTGCAGACCACAGCTTCAGCAAGCGCCCGCTCAAAGGTCACTTTTTGCGGCTGGAGCCGATATCGACCATGCAGGCCAACGCCAGCGGCCTGATGATCTTCAGCCAAGACTGGAAAATCCTGCGCAAACTGACCGACGATCGCAGCAAGATCGAGCAGGAGTACGTGGTCGAGGTCTCCGGCGACATGGTCGCCCACGGACTGAATCGCCTGAACCACGGCATGACCTACAAGGGCAAGGAATTGCCTAAGGTCAAAGCCAGCTGGCAGAACGAAACCCGCCTGCGTTTCGCCATGAAAAACCCGCAGCCGGGCGTGATAGCACAGTTGTGCGAAGCGGTCGGACTGAAGGTCGTTTCAGTACGCCGGATCCGCGTCGGTGGCGTGTCGATCGGCAAGGTGCCAGAAGGCCAATGGCGCTACATGAATGACAAAGAAAAGTTTTAATCCCGCAGCCCCTCTTTTTCAGTGATGCGCGCAGTCTTGCGCGCCGCTTAACCCGATTGATCAGGACACCAGCACCATGATGAACAACGATGTATTGCGTAGCGTCCGCTACATGCTTGATATCAGCGACGCTAAAGTCGTAGACATCATCAAGCTCGGTGGCCACGAGGTGACCAAAGCTGACGTGATTGCATTCACCAAGAAAGACGAAGAAGAAGGCTACGAGCCGTGCAGCGACGAGATCATGGCGTCCTTTCTCGACGGCCTGGTGTTCTTCAAGCGCGGCAAGGATGAAAGCCGCCCGGCAGTCGCCACTGAATTGCCGATGACCAACAACACTGTTCTGAAAAAGCTGCGTGTAGCCTTCGAACTGAAGGAAGAAGACATGCACGCAATCCTCAAGGCCGCTGAATTCCCGGTCTCAAAACCTGAACTGAGCGCGCTGTTTCGCAAGTTCGGTCACAACAACTACCGCGCCTGCGGTGATCAGTTCCTGCGCAACTTCCTCAAGGGCCTGACCCTGCGCGTTCGCGGCTAACGGCTGTTGATTCGCGATGTCTGAGACGTTCAGCGTTTCTCCTGTCGGCTACGTTCGTTCGTGCTTCAAGGAAAAGTTCGCCATCCCGCGGCAGCCACAGTTGGCGCCAGCTGCCCGTGGCGTGCTGGAGCTGGTGGCGCCGTTCGATCAGGACGAGGCGGTGCAGGGACTGGAACACGTCAGTCATGTCTGGCTGCTGTTCGTGTTTCATCAGGCACTGGAAGACAAGCCGCGCCTGAAGGTGCGCCCTCCACGGCTCGGCGGCAATCAGTCCATGGGGGTGTTCGCAACGCGGGCCACCCATAGGCCGAATGGCATCGGGCAATCGGTGGTCAAACTGGACAAAGTCGAAGCCGGAAAACTCTGGTTGTCGGGCATCGATCTGTTGGACGGCACCCCGGTGCTGGACATCAAACCGTATGTGCCTTACGCCGACGTCATCAGTGAAGCGACCAACACTATGGCCAGCGCCGCGCCGACGTTGATTGCCGTGGAGTGGGAGCTGGCCGCGCTGGCTCAAGGCCGCGAACACGGCTTGCGCCTGGGCGAGCCGATGATTGAACTGATTGAGCAGTGCCTGGCGCAGGACCCGCGTCCGGCATATCAACTGCCGACACCAGAGCGCCGCTACGGCGCGCAGTTCTGGGACGTGGATGTGCGCTGGCATTATCCGCAGCCGGGCTTGATAAGGGTGCTTGAGGTCGTTCTGGCTGGTTATTGAGCCCAAACGGCACCTTGCGATCTTCACCCACAAAAAAACCGCCTGGTCCGTGACCTCCAGGCGGTTTTTTTGTACACGCGGAACGTGAAATACACATTCCCCCTGTAGGAGCTGCCGAAGGCTGCGATCAGATCGAATCGATAAACAGCATTCAGCTCTTATCGCAGCCTTCGGCAGCTCCTACAAAGTCAGGTGGCGTTAGCCGAAATTACTTCTCTACAAACGCCCGCTCGATCAGGTAATCACCCGGCTCGCGCATACGTGGCGAAACGGTCAGGCCGAAGCTGTTCAGTACTTCGCTTGTCTCGTCGAGCATGCTCGGGCTACCGCACAACATGGCGCGGTCGTCCTGCGGGTTGATCGGTGGCAGACCGATATCGCTGAACAACTTGCCGCTGCGCATCAGGTCAGTCAGGCGGCCTTCGTTTTCGAAAGGCTCGCGCGTAACAGTGGGATAGTAAATCAGCTTGTCACGCAGGGATTCGCCGAAGAATTCGTTCTGCGGCAGATGCTCGGTGATGAACTCGCGGTAAGCGACTTCGTTCACGTAGCGTACGCCGTGGCAGAGGATGACTTTCTCGAAGCGCTCGTAGGTTTCCGGGTCCTGAATCACGCTCATGAAAGGCGCCAAACCCGTACCGGTGCTGAGCAGATAAAGGTGTTTGCCAGGCTTCAAGTCATCCAGTACCAGCGTGCCCGTAGGCTTTTTGCTGATGATGATCTCGTCGCCTTCCTTCAAGTGCTGAAGTTGCGAGGTCAGCGGACCGTCCGGAACCTTGATGCTGAAGAACTCAAGATGCTCCTCCCAGTTCGGGCTGGCGATGGAGTAAGCACGCATGAGCGGGCGCCCGTTAGGCTGCTGCAGTCCGATCATGACGAACTGACCGTTCTCAAATCGCAGGCCTGGGTCACGGGTGCACTTGAAACTGAAGAGGGTGTCGTTCCAGTGATGGACGCTGAGGACACGCTCGTGATTCATGTTGCTCATGGTACGTGGGAACTCCTGAAATATGCCTGCGCCGGTGAATGCGCCATTGCGCGACATTCTAGTGGCAGACACAATATCTGTTAACTGAATTATTAAGATATGGGTTATCGGTTATATAGATATGCGATTTACTCTTCGTCAGCTCCAGGTCTTCGTCGCCGTCGCCCAGCAGGAAAGCGTTTCCCGTGCTGCGGTGCAGCTTTCTCTTTCGCAATCGGCGGCCAGTACGTCGGTAACTGAACTGGAGCGTCAGTCCAGTTGCCAGCTGTTTGATCGCGCCGGTAAGCGCCTCAGCCTCAATGCCACGGGTCGGCAACTGCTCCCGCAAGCCGTCGCGCTGCTCGATCAGGCCAAGGAAATCGAAGACCTGCTCAATGGCAAGTCAGGCTTCGGCTCACTGGCGGTCGGCGCCACGCTGACCATCGGCAACTATCTGGCGACGCTGCTGATCGGCAGCTTCATGCAGCGCCACCCTGAAAGCCAGGTGAAATTGCACGTGCAAAATACGGCCAACATCGTGCAGCAAGTCGCTCACTACGAAATTGACCTGGGACTGATCGAAGGTGATTGCAGCCACCCGGACATCGAGGTGCAGACGTGGGTGGAGGATGAGTTGGTGGTGTTCTGCGCGCCACAGCATCCGCTGGCCAAACGGGGTAAAGCGAGCCTGGAGGAGCTGACCAGGGAAGCCTGGATTCTGCGCGAGCAAGGATCGGGCACTCGGCTGACCTTCGATCAAGCCATGCGCCACCACCTCAACAGTCTGAACGTGCGACTGGAGCTTGAGCACACCGAAGCGATCAAGCGCGCTGTGGAGTCAGGACTGGGGATTGGCTGTATTTCACGCCTGGCACTGCGCGACGCGTTTCGACGGGGAAGTCTGGTGGCGGTAGAGACGCCGGAACTGGATTTGGTGCGGCAGTTTTATTTCATCTGGCACAAGCAGAAATATCAGACATCGGCGATTCGCGAATTCCTCGACCTTTGTCGCTCATTCACTGCGGGTGTGCGCCGCAGCGATGAGATTGTCTTGCCCAGCATTGCCTGATTAGCCAAGCAGAATCAGTAACCAGACCGCTCCGATCATCGTGAGTGCCACAAACTGCGCAGCGCTGCCCATGTCTTTGGCGTTCTTGGACAGGGGATGACGGTCAAGGGAAATACGATCAATCGCTGCTTCAATGGCCGAATTCAGCAGCTCGACAATCAGCGCCAGCAGGCAGACTGCAATCAGCAAGGCCCGCTCGACACGGCTGACGTTCAGCAGGAACGAGATGGGAATCAGGATGACGTTCAGCATGACCAACTGACGGAACGCAGCCTCACCCTTGAAAGCAGCGGTCAGGCCGTCGAGCGAATAACCCGATGCGTTGAGAATACGTTTTAGGCCGGTTTGACCTTTGAAGGGCGAAGACATAAATAAGGCTACTAATAATGAGGACGAGGGAGGCTAGTGCAGAGCCAGTCAAAAATGTGTGAAGACTTACCGACGGTTAGCCCGCAAACGCTGGATGAAAGGCACCTTAGCTCGGCGCAATCGATTCCAATTGTTGCAACAGCAGCGCGGCCTGGGTTCGAGTGCGAACGTTGAGTTTGCGGAATATCGCTGTGACGTGAGCCTTGATGGTTGCTTCGGAAACGCTCAATTCATAGGCGATCTGCTTGTTCAATAACCCTTCACAGACCATCGTCAGTACCCGAAACTGCTGTGGTGTCAGGCTGGCCAGACCCTGGCTCGCCGCCTTGGCTTCGGGTGACACACTGATTGTTTCGTTGACCTGCGGCGGCCACCAGACATCACCATCGAGTACCAGACGAACCGCTTGCTGGATGGTTTGGAGTGAACTTGACTTGGGAATGAAGCCACTGGCGCCGAACTCTCTGGACTTCACCACCACCGACGCTTCTTCCTGGGCTGAAACCATCACCACGGGCACCTGAGGATATTGTCCGCGTAACAGCACCAAACCGGAAAACCCGTACGCGCCTGGCATGTTCAGGTCCAGCAGGACCAGATCCCAATCCGACTTTTCGTTCAGGCGCGCTTCCAGATCAGCGATGCTCTCCGCTTCCACCAGCCGCGCATCGGGCCCAAGGCCTAGCGTCAATGCTTGATGCAAGGCGCTGCGAAACAGAGGGTGGTCATCGGCGATCAGGATGTCGTAGGTCATTTCAATGATCCTGTTTTTATAGGCGATGGCTGAAGGATTCAGTCGTCGCGATGGCACCCGCGAATGCCAACACATACACGCTGCGCCAACGGGGCGCATACAACGCCAGACATGCAGAAAACGGCGTTCAGGCAGTCACGCGGCGCCAAGGATGCCCAGCGAATCCGGGGTGGTCAAGTTCGGCGCTTTACGGCAAAGTCTGCGGCCCCTGACCCGTTGAGCCGTACCATGAGAAAAAAAGCCCTTCGCGCCGATCTGCTGATGCTGCTTATAGCCATGATCTGGGGTTCCGGCTTTGTCGCACAGACTGCCGCAATGGATCACATCGGCCCCTATCTGTTTTCCGGATTGCGTTTTGCGCTGGGCTCACTGTGCCTGCTTCCGTTGATTCTTCGCCGCCCTGCCGAAGGGCCGCCACCTGAACCCCTGTTGACCCGCGGACTGCTGCAGGGCGGCGTAATCATGGGTGTTGCACTAGCGCTGGGCATAAACCTGCAGCAAGTAGGCCTGCTGTTTACCAGTGTGACTAACTCCGGGTTCATCACCGGGTTGTATGTGATTGTAGTTCCGCTTCTGGGTCTGATGCTGGGACATAAAACCGGTGTCGGGATCTGGATTGGCTGCGCGCTGGCAGTGATCGGCATGTTCTTGCTCAGCGTTGGCGACAATTTCCATGTCGCGTCAGGCGACTGGCTGCAACTGATCGGGGCGTTTGTGTGGGGCGGACACGTGGTGCTGGTGGGCGTATTTGCCAGCCGTCACGATCCAATCCGTCTGGCGTTTTTGCAGTTTGCCACCTGCGCGGTAGTCAGCCTGTTGCTGGCGGTCGGCTTCGAACCCATCGAGCTTTCTTCGATTGTCAGTGCTCTACCCTCGCTGCTCTACGGCGGCGTGGTAGCTGTTGGCATCGGCTACACACTGCAAGTCGTCGCCCAAAAAGACGCCATCGCTTCTCACGCTGCCATCATTTTCTCGATGGAAGCCGTATTCGCGGCTATCGCAGGCGCTTGGCTGTTGGGCGAATCCCTGCAGATGCGCGGCTACCTGGGCTGCGCCCTGATGCTTGCCGGAATGCTATTGGCGCAGTTATGGCCACGCAAAGACGCCGACCTCATTGCTCACACCAACGCGCTTATAGAAAAGCCTTGAGATGGGTGTGCGCAGCATCGTCCAGATTGATCGGACGTTGGAATTTTGCCCCAAGATAATGCGCGCTGAACACATCCAGATAGGCGTCGAGCACGCCCGCCGCGACGTTGTCACCGGCCAACTCCAGGCACAAAGCCGCCACTTCCGCCGTACAAAAATGGTCGTCGCGTTTGGATCGCCGCAAGCGATAGCGCGACATCTGCTCCGGCGCCAGACTTAGCACCGGTAGGCGATCAAGGTAGGGACTTTTGCGAAACATCTTGCGCGCTTCGTTCCAGGTAGCGTCCAGCAGAATGAACAACGGGCGCTTGCCCTTCTCGACAGAGACCTCAGTGACCACGCGTTCCGGCGCAACGAACTCCCCAGGAAAGACAATATAAGGCTGCCATTGCGGATCGCTGAGCAATGCGAGCAACTGGGCGTCCACGTCGACGCGCGACCAGCCAAAAGCTTCGGTGTCTTTAATTACGTCAGCGATCAACCAACCCGTATTGGTCGGTTTGAGCGGCTCTGTGTCGTACATCAACAGGCACATCGCCGAAAGAGCCTGGACCTCTGGCTTCCACGCGCAAAGGCAGTAGCTGTCAATGACCCTACAACCTGCACAGCGAGGCGCACGCGATCCCCTCGCGATAAAAGGCTTGGTACTGCGCGCCAGACGCTCGGCACGCAGACGAGACACCGCGTGGCTCATTGCGTCGTCAGCCATGGGCAATTGATCGGGGTAAGGATGCACATCGGAGGGGGAAGCTCAGGTAAAAAAGTCGGCGGATTCTAGCAGACACTGCGCACTGACTGGTGTCGGCCCCGGCGACTCACCTATACTGCGGCGCTTCAAAGCACCCGTGCCGCCAGTGAACGCCTGCACCTATGTTGGGTCCAACGCCCATTCACTGAACCAGGAGAATTTAATGCTGCGCCTCATCGTCCCTACCCTCACGCTTTTACTCGTCGCTCCCCTTTGCGCCCAAGCGGCGTCGAAGCAGGATTTCGAACTGAGCAAAATGCTGGAAAAAGTTGCGACGGAAAGCAGCGTCGGCACCCCCCGAGCCATTAACGAAGACATTCTGGATCAGGGCTACACCGTTAACGGCAAGGAGCTGATCAACCACCTGAGCGTGCAGTCGGGCCAAGCGCAGCAAATGCGCACGAACCCTGATGCCGTGCGCAACCAGCTGGGCAGTAGCGTTTGCCACAACACCGGGTTTCGTCAGCTGATGGCTAAAGGCGCGACGCTCAAGTATCAGTTCTCTGAGTACAAGACTAACCGCCCTATCACCAGCCAGGTCTTTACCGCTGCTGACTGTGCCGCGAAACCCGCCAAAAAATAGTTCGCCAGCTTAGTGCTTGACTGCGCGTCGCTCCAGATCGTCGGCGTGCATGTCTGCCTATAACGACTGCATGCAATGCGTTTATCCCCTCCTGACGCCAATCGTCCCATGTACTCTTGCCCAAGGGTCGTGTGATTGCTTTTCGCTGCGTCGATCAACTGACCGCTAAACCTGCCGATTCAGTTCTTCATCACCGCCAGCCTCGACGGCTGTTGCCTGAGCGGCGCTTATAGGCACATCATCAACGGCAGCGACCTGAGCAATGTGATTGTCTTTAGGCAAGCCCGGATTGCCGAGCGTGTTATCCACAACGATATTTTTTAAACCCAGGACAAAGGCAGAATCAGTGTGGATGAGTGTGGCATTTCATCCGTGCGCGCCTTCACCATAAGAGGCTGCCAGCAGCGACGCATGATGCGTCGCGATCGGTCATAAACGACGGGTCGATGATTCTGCAGAAGGAGAAAGCTTTAATGCCGTACGAATCTAATGATGCCCTGTCTTCCCATTTTCAAAGCAACGGTGCTGATCTCGTTAACAGTATCGAAGAGCAAATCAATCGAGTAGCACCCGACAGCCCTAACATCGGGCTGTACCGCGACATGATGCTGACTGTCCTGCGCATGGCTCAGGACGATCGCAATCGCTGGAACGCCAAGATCACTTTGCAGGCGCTGCGCGAATTGGAAAACGCCTTTCGCGTGCTTGATGCCTTCAAGGGCCAGCGCAAGGTGACCGTTTTTGGCTCCGCACGCACTCCGCGCGAGCACCCCGTCTATGCTCTGGCCCAAGAGCTGGGAGCCAAGCTTGCCGCCTCGGACTTGATGGTGATCACCGGTGGAGGCGGCGGAATTATGGCTGCGGCTCACGAGGGGGCCGGTCTGGATCACAGCCTTGGTTTCAACATCACTTTGCCATTTGAACAACACGCCAACGCAACCGTCGATGGCACTGATCACTTACTGCCCTTCCACTTCTTTTTCACCCGCAAGTTGTTCTTCGTCAAGGAAGCTGACGCTTTGGTCCTCTGCCCTGGCGGCTTCGGTACGCTGGATGAGGCTCTGGAAGTGCTCACGTTGATCCAGACGGGAAAGAGCCCGCTGGTGCCAATCGTTTTGCTGGACGCACCGGGCGGTACATTCTGGAAAGGAGCGCTTGATTTCATCAAGCAAGAGCTGGAAGGCAACCATTACATCCTGGCCGCCGACATGAACCTGCTTAAACTGGTTTACAGCGCAGATGAAGCGGTTGAGGAAATCAATCAGTTCTACAGCAACTTCCATTCAACCCGCTGGCTGAAAAAGAAGTTCGTCATCCGCATGCGCCATGCGCTAAACGACTCGGCATTGGCTCATATCCATGATGCATTTGCTGACTTGCGCCAGAACGACGACTTCCATCAGCACGTGTATATGGGTGAGGAACACGATGACGTACAGTTCAGCGACTTGACTCGCCTGGCATTCAATTTCAATGGCCGGACGCAAGGACGTCTGCGCGAACTGGTGAACTTCATCAACCAGTCGGGGAATTGGGTGACGACTTCGCAATCAGATACCGTTCAGACCCGTGAGCCGCTGCGGGAAACATGAGGCGGGACGTACGGGCAGTCAGAGGAGGCTGCCTCAGTCGTCCATTCTGCGGCCGCTTAACAGGCGGCCGATCATCTCCAGCGGATAGCCACGATAACTCAGGAAACGGTTTTGACGAGCCCGCTCGCGAATATCAGTAGGTAGCTGTCCGGAAAATTTTCGGTTCCAGGTTTCTTCGAGCTTTTCTTGCCAATCAATACCGCACTCTCTCAGCGCGCGCTCGATATCGTCGCGCTGCAGACCGCGCTGCCCCAGCTCTTCGCGAATGCGCGAAGGGCCGTAGCCTGATCGGGCACGGTACGAGACAAAACTTTCGAGATAACGGGATTCGGAGAGCAGACCCTCTTCCGTCAAACGGTCGAGGGCAGCATCAATCAACTCAGGGGGAGCGCCGCGCTGACGCAATTTACGCGTCAGCTCGACCCGACCGTGCTCGCGACGTGCGAGCAGGTCCATTGCAGTGCGCCGTATGGCGACGGGTGTATCAAGTACCGCTGACATAGACGTGATCAGATGTCGGCGTCTTCGACTTCAGCCAAATCGTCCTGAGGAACACGGGTCGATTGAGCTTTGACGTCAGGTGCGGCGGTCAGCAGTTTTTCGCGGATCTGCTTCTCGACGGTGGCGCCAATTTCAGGATTGTCCTGCAGGAACTTGGCTGAGTTAGCCTTGCCCTGACCGATCTTGCTGCCCTGATAGCTGTACCAGGCGCCTGATTTTTCCAGGAAGCCATGAAGTACACCGAGGTCGATGATTTCGCCGTTACGGTAGATGCCCTTGCCATAAAGAATCTGGAACTCAGCCTGACGGAACGGCGGAGCCACTTTGTTCTTCACGACCTTGACGCGGGTTTCACTACCAACGACCTCATCACCCTCTTTCACCGCGCCAGTGCGGCGGATGTCGAGGCGGACCGAAGCGTAGAACTTCAGCGCGTTACCACCGGTGGTGGTTTCCGGGCTACCGAACATGACGCCGATCTTCATACGGATCTGGTTGATGAAGATGACCAGACAGTTGGCGTTTTTGATGTTACCGGTGATTTTACGAAGTGCCTGAGACATCAGGCGGGCTTGCAGGCCGACGTGCATGTCGCCCATTTCGCCTTCGATTTCGGCCTTCGGCACCAGTGCCGCAACGGAGTCGACAACGATGACGTCGATGGCGTTGGAACGCACCAGCATGTCGGTGATTTCCAGCGCTTGCTCACCGGTATCCGGTTGCGAAACCAGCAGGTCGTCAACATTGACGCCCAGCTTGAGGGCGTATTCAGGATCGAGGGCGTGCTCAGCATCGACGAACGCGCACGTTGCGCCCATTTTCTGGGCTTCGGCGATCACCGACAGGGTAAGAGTGGTTTTACCGGAAGACTCAGGACCGTAGATTTCCACGATCCGGCCTTTTGGCAGGCCGCCGATACCCAATGCGATATCGAGACCGAGCGAGCCGGTAGAGATAGAAGGAATAGCCTGGCGGTCATGGTCACCCATGCGCATTACGGCACCTTTGCCGAACTGACGCTCGATCTGACCCAAGGCCGCAGCCAAGGCTTTCTTCTTGTTGTCGTCCATTGAAGTCCTCACGTAATAATTTGGGGCCTGACGGCCGACACAACTGTATAAGTAGACAGTATTATTCCACAGGGTTCGGCGCGCGCCTACCCCCGGTTTGGTATTTCTCCAGAAGCGAGCCGTACCAGCCCCTCTAGCGCGGCCTTCACCGTTTGTCGGCGAACCGCATCCCGGTCTCCGTCGAAATGCCAGCGGCTGGTGTGTAACTGCTCGCCAGCGCCCCAGCAGATCCATACCGTGCCGACAGGCTTGTCGAGGGAGCCGCCATCCGGACCTGCGACACCACTGACCGCCACTGCAAACTGTGCGTCGCTTTTCTCAAGCGCGCCAACGACCATGGCTTCGACGACTTCCCGACTGACGGCACCCACTGACTGAAACAAATCGCTCGGCACACCCAGCTGTCGAGTCTTCTGAGCATTGGAGTAAGTCACATAACCTGCTTCGAACCATGCAGAGCTGCCGGGAATACGCGTAATAGCCTCCGCGATACCACCGCCAGTGCAAGACTCGGCGGTGGTCACTTGGGCGCCCGATGCCCGCAAGGTTTTACCCAATGCCGCGGCCAGTTGCGAGATCTCATCCAAAGCAGATGTTCCTGTGGGGGTGGGTAAAAAACGATACCGTACACGAGGCAGATTCTGGTGCAAGGCCCGGAACGGCTACCGAAGTAGCCGCCGGCTGAACGCCCACCTAAGCGGGTTCCTTTTCTGCGGTGCGCTCTTTTTGAGGGCAGGGTTTTTTGACTGTTTCAATCACGGTTTCGTTCGGACGACGCTTGGCTTCCTCGAGCGGAATGAAGCGTCCATTCACCGAATCACGCCCACGTTTTCTTTTCATATAAAGTCCTTTTGATATGAGCCGCCTTAATTGGCGGCGGTTCCGACAGCCTAGCGAGCAATCCGCAAAAAATATCGATTTGAAATGAAGGGTGACGATTGCACCGGTTCGGCGCCCCTCAAGTGCGCGTGTTAACCTTGCGCCCATCGCAAAAGCAATCGGACATATCGACAGACCATGTAGGTGGTATTCCAGTCCGCTGTCCCGTATTTGCCCCCACCTCCCAACGAATTTGCCTAAATACCTGATGAATAAAGCAATTTCCGATCTCTCCGCACACACGCCGATGATGCAGCAGTACTGGAAGCTGAAAAACCAGCATCCGGACCAGTTGATGTTCTACCGCATGGGCGACTTCTACGAGATCTTCTACGAAGACGCCAAGAAAGCCGCCAAGCTGCTGGATATCACTTTGACGGCGCGGGGTCAGTCGGCGGGCCAGAGCATCCCCATGTGCGGCATTCCGTATCACGCGGCCGAAGGCTATCTGGCAAAACTGGTCAAGCTGGGCGAGTCGGTGGTGATCTGCGAACAGATCGGCGATCCGGCGACCAGCAAAGGCCCCGTTGATCGGCAAGTGGTACGCATCATCACGCCGGGTACCGTCAGTGACGAAGCCCTGCTCGACGAGCGCCGCGACAACCTCATTGCTGCCGTGTTGGGCGATGAGCGCCTGTTCGGGCTGGCCGTTCTGGACATCACCAGCGGCAACTTCAGCGTGCTTGAAATCAAGGGCTGGGAAAATCTGCTCGCAGAACTGGAACGCATCAATCCAGTGGAGCTGTTGATCCCGGATGACTGGCCTCAGGGGTTGCCCGCCGAGAAACGTCGTGGCGCTCGTCGTCGTGCGCCGTGGGACTTTGAGCGTGACTCGGCGCACAAAAGCCTGTGCCAACAGTTTTCGACTCAGGACTTAAAAGGCTTCGGTTGCGAGAACCTGACACTGGCGATTGGCGCTGCCGGCTGTCTGCTGGGTTACGCCAAGGAAACCCAGCGCACCGCCCTGCCGCATTTGCGCAGCTTGCGACATGAACGCCTGGACGACACGGTGGTGCTGGATGGCGCCAGCCGACGCAATCTGGAGCTGGACACCAACCTGTCTGGCGGTCGCGAAAACACGCTGCAATCGGTAGTGGACCGCTGCCAGACCGCCATGGGCACGCGCCTGCTGACCCGTTGGCTCAACCGCCCGCTGCGAGACCTGAATATCCTCCAGGCGCGTCAGCAATCGATCACCTGCCTGCTCGAACAGTATCGCTTTGAGAAACTCCAGCCGCAGCTCAAGGAGATCGGTGACATCGAGCGAATCCTGGCGCGGATCGGCTTGCGCAACGCCCGCCCGCGGGACCTGGCGAGACTGCGTGACGCACTCGGCGCGTTGCCGGAATTGCAACTGGCCATGGTCGACCTGGACACCCCACACCTGCAGCAACTGGCACTGACCACCAGCACCTACCCGGAACTGGCCGACTTGCTGCAACGCGCAATTAATGACAATCCACCTGCCATCATCCGTGACGGCGGCGTGCTGAAAACCGGTTACGACGCCGAACTCGACGAGCTGCAATCGCTGAGCGAAAACGCTGGTCAGTTCTTGATTGATCTCGAAACCCGCGAAAAGGCTCGTACCGGTTTGTCGCATTTGAAGGTTGGGTACAACCGCGTGCACGGCTACTTTATCGAGCTGCCAAGCAAGCAGGCCGAACAGGCCCCCGCTGATTACATTCGACGCCAGACGCTCAAAGGCGCCGAGCGCTTCATCACGCCAGAACTCAAGGAATTCGAAGACAAGGCACTCTCTGCCAAGAGCCGCGCGCTGGCGCGGGAGAAGATGCTCTACGAAGCACTGCTCGAAGATTTGATCAGCCACCTTGCGCCACTGCAGGACACCGCCGCGGCGCTTGCAGAACTGGACGTGCTGAGTAATCTGGCCGAGCGGGCACTGAATCTGGACCTGAACTGCCCGCGCTTCGTCGATGAGCCCTGCATGCGCATCGAGCAAGGCCGTCATCCGGTGGTTGAACAGGTACTCGCCTCCCCGTTTGTGGCCAACGATCTGGCGCTGGACGACAACACGCGCATGCTGGTCATTACGGGCCCGAACATGGGCGGTAAATCCACTTACATGCGCCAGACCGCGCTGATCGTTCTGCTGGCACATATTGGCAGTTACGTGCCTGCAGCCAGCTGCGAACTGTCTCTCGTCGACCGGATTTTTACCCGGATCGGCTCGAGCGATGACCTCGCTGGCGGTCGTTCTACGTTCATGGTGGAAATGAGTGAGACCGCGAACATTCTGCACAACGCCACCGACAAAAGCCTTGTGCTGATGGACGAAGTCGGACGCGGCACGAGTACCTTCGACGGTCTATCGCTGGCCTGGGCGGCGGCGGAATGCCTGGCGCAACTCCGTGCCTATACGCTGTTCGCAACGCATTACTTTGAATTGACCGTGCTCCCGGAAAGCGAGCCGTTGGTGGCCAACGTACACCTGAACGCAACCGAGCATAACGAACGCATCGTGTTTCTTCACCGTGTTCTGCCTGGTCCTGCCAGTCAGAGTTATGGCTTGGCGGTTGCGCAACTGGCGGGGGTTCCCTCAAAGGTCATCAGTCGCGCCAAGGAGCATCTGCAGCGCCTTGAAACCACCAGCCTGCCCCACGAACAGCCCAAGGCGAAACCTGGCAAGCCGCCGGTTCCCATGCAGAGCGACTTGTTCGCAAGTCTGCCGCACCCAGTGCTCGAAGAGCTGTCGAAAGTCAAAGTAGATGACATGACACCGCGTCAGGCGTTGGACTTGTTGTACGTATTGCAAACACGGCTCTAACGAGAATCGTAACAAGCTGCTAGAATCCCGCGCGGTTTGGGATGCTGTGAGCTTTTAGCCTGGCTTCATAGAATCCGAGCCGTGCTTAAACGCAGCGAACCAGGGTCGAGCAGTGCAGCTGAGGTAAACAATCAGCGCGCTGCTTGGCAAAAGCTGAGTTTTAACGGCCGGGGGACTTCCCGAACCTAGCAGCCCCGCGTGCAGGGCTTTGCTGCCGCCGCCTGAGGAGAGAATTAGAAATGACCTTCGTCGTCACCGACAACTGCATCAAGTGCAAGTACACCGACTGCGTAGAAGTATGTCCGGTGGACTGCTTCTACGAAGGCCCGAATTTCCTGGTGATTCACCCGGATGAGTGCATCGACTGTGCGTTGTGTGAGCCTGAGTGTCCCGCCAATGCGATTTTCTCAGAAGATGAAGTGCCCGCTGGCATGGAGAACTTCACGGAATTGAACGCTGAGCTGGCAGACATCTGGCCGAACATCACCGAACGCAAAGATGCGTTGCCTGATGCGAAAGAGTGGGATGGCAAGACCGGGAAGATTGCCGATCTGGAACGCTGATCAAGGCGACACCAGCAGAGGGCCTCGTTTGGGCCCTTTTTACTTTCAGATGGCCTGAGCACTTTTCTGCAGGCGAAAAAAGGGGCGGTATGACCCGCCCACATTTTTTCCTTAATCCCTTTAATCCTTCTCATCATCCTGATGAATCGCGTCCTGCGATGTCCTTGAGCAGTCTTCCTTGACCGCTTGCGTCGATCCCTCGACACAGTTCTGATATTAGTGGTTTGAGCGCTGTTCGCAACCACCCAAACCTTACAAAAAAATACCTGCGCGCACCCAATACTTTATAGATATCGTTATAAATCAAATACATAAGAATCATCCTACTTCCTTCGGACTTAAAACTTCCCCCCTGATACCAACATCGCTTACAGCACAAGTAAGCGATCGCTTACAGGCGAAGTCCGAAGCTGACCCTCTAAAAAATCATATGAATTACGCCATTCAAATCCCGTCGAGATAAACCGCTACTCGATTCCCGCACCTTTGGCGCAGGCATAAAAAAGCCCCGAATGGTCGGGGCTATTTTTTTACGTAGGCAGTCAGCTCATCACTGGAACAGTGACTCACTCGACAACCCATTTTTTTCAAGAATCTCACGCAGGCGCTTGAGGCCTTCAACCTGGATCTGTCTGACACGTTCCCGGGTCAGACCGATCTCCAGGCCCACATCTTCCAGCGTGCTGCTTTCGTGTCCGCGTAATCCAAAGCGGCGTACGACTACCTCACGCTGCTTATCGGTGAGCTCCGAAAGCCACTGGTCGATGCTTTGAGAAAGATCATCGTCCTGTAGCAGCTCGCAAGGATCGGTCGGACGATCATCGGTCAGAGTATCGAGCAGGGTTTTGTCCGAGTCCGGACCTAAAGAAACATCGACAGACGAAACCCGCTCGTTCAGACCAAGCATGCGCTTGACCTCGCCCACCGGCTTTTCCAGCAGATTGGCGATTTCTTCAGGAGACGGCTCGTGATCGAGCTTTTGTGTCAACTCGCGTGCCGCACGCAAGTAAACGTTGAGTTCTTTGACCACATGAATAGGCAACCGGATGGTCCGGGTCTGGTTCATGATGGCGCGTTCGATGGTCTGACGAATCCACCAGGTTGCGTAAGTCGAGAAGCGAAAACCGCGCTCCGGATCAAACTTTTCTACCGCCCGAATCAGCCCGAGGTTGCCCTCTTCGATCAGATCCAGGAGTGAAAGCCCACGATTGACGTAACGTCTGGCGATCTTCACAACCAGCCGCAGGTTGCTTTCGATCATGCGCTTGCGCCCGGCCGGACATCCGCTTTGCGACAGCCGCGCAAAATGGACTTCCTCTTCCGGAGAAAGCAAAGGAGAAAAACCAATTTCGTTGAGATACAGCTGAGTGGCGTCGAGCGCCCGTGTGTAATCGATGTACTTGTGTTGCTTGAGCGCTGTGGAGTTTTTGGGCTTGGCACGGACAGAAGGCGTAGCTGGCTTCTTGTCCGATGCCGAATCCAGAACGATTGCGTGCTCCATCAGGAGAACTTCGTCGTCTATGTCAAACTCCGGCGCTTCTTTGCTGAGAGCCATTGTTATAGTCCTTTGGTGAGTTCGACCTCAAGCTCTAGCGACGCCTGTGTTTTCCTTGGCAACGCTTGAGCCTGTTCCCTCTACGGCAGGAACAGGCTGACAACTGATCAACGACGCGGCAAAAATTCCAGCGGATCTACAGGCTTACCCTGGCGGCGAATCTCAAAATGCAGTTTCACCCGGTCAGTACCCGTCGACCCCATCTCGGCAATTGTTTGCCCGACCTTGACCTGCTGCCCCTCCCGTACCAACAGCCTACGGTTGTGACCGTAAGCACTGACGTAGGTATCGCTGTGTTTGATGATGATTAACTCGCCGTAGCCCCGCAAGCCACTCCCGGCGTAAACCACCGCACCATCAGACGCAGCCAAAACAGGCTGTCCCAAATCCCCAGCGATATCAATTCCTTTATTCAAACTACCGTTTGAAGAGAATTTGCCGATCAAAATGCCGTTTGTTGGCCATGCCCAGCCGCTTGCCGACTTCACTCCGGCGATAACCGGCGTGGTCGCAGGTGTCGTTACAACCGGAGGTACAACAACCGGCGCGCCACCCACGGGACGAGAAATAACCGTGGTTTTCAGGGACCCTGAAGGCGATGTCGAGCTGCTTGTCGTGGTCCTTGGCGCTACTGAAGCGACGGTGCCCGAAGCGGAATTGGAGCGACCATCAAACCGGATGGTCTGACCCACGTGAATGGTGTACGGGTCAGGAATGCTGTTGCGCGCCGCTAGCGCTTTCCAGTCCCAACCGTAACGGAAAGCAATGGAAAACAGGGTGTCGCCACGCTTGACCACATACTGCCCGGTCGTGACTGGCTGGCGTTGAGGCGCGATAGGTTTACCGTTGCGATCAACGACGCGGACGCCGCCGGATGGGGTACTGGAACAGCCGACCAACAGGACACTGAGGGCAATGCCAATCACCAGCCGCTGAAAACTTGTTGAAGACATACGCTGCCGAATGACTGTGAGACTCACCCGCCACTCCCTTTACTGGTGACTGAATTGAAGCTGCCTGAGGTGCCGAGCATACGGCGGACAGCTTGACGATTGCTGGTATAGATATGCGTTGTAACGATTACCGGGACCTGATCCTGGCAAAGCGCCAAAATGCCAGCCTGTAGACAGACGGCATCAGCGAGAATTCATTACTGCGTGAAACGAGCACTACGCCAAAGGTCCGTTGAGCAACGGCACGAAGCGTACGGCGCCCAGTACGTGTCGTGAAAATCCGTTTTCTTCACGAATGATCAGCATCAACTGCTGTACCTCACCCGACCCCACCGGAATCACCAGACGCCCACCCGGCGCGAGTTGATCAAGCAGCGCCTGAGGCACATCGGTCGCCACTGCGGTCACAATGATGCCGTTGTACGGCGCCAGCGCAGGCCAGCCTTCCCAGCCATCCCCCCAACGAAAAACCATGTTGCGCAAGTTCAGCTCGACCAGACGCTCCTTCGCCCGGTCCTGAAGCACCTTGATGCGCTCCACTGAAAATACGCGCTCGACCAGTTGTGCCAGCACAGCCGTCTGATATCCCGATCCGGTGCCAATCTCCAGCACTTTATCCAGCGGGCCAGCCGCCAGCAGCAGCTCGCTCATTCGGGCCACCATGTAGGGCTGGGAGATGGTCTGGTTATGGCCGATCGGTAACGCGGTGTCTTCATAGGCGCGATGGGCCAATGCCTCGTCGACGAACAAATGCCGAGGCGTCTTGCGGATCACTTCCAATACTTGGGCGTTGGATACGCCTTCTTCATACAAGCGTTGAATCAAACGCTCGCGCGTACGCTGGGAGGTCATCCCTACGCCGCGACGCAGCAGGTCATCTTGTTCACGCGACATCAGGCCATTCCCTCAAGCCAAGCGTTCAGGCTGTTGAAACCGTCCTGATAGGTCCGATCCAGCTGCAACGGGGTAATCGATACATAACCTTGCATGACAGCATGAAAATCAGTGCCCGGACCGCCGTCTTCGGCATCACCCGCAGCGGCAATCCAGTAACCGGCCCTGCCGCGCGGGTCGACCACGCGCACAGGCGCGGCCGCACGGGTGCGATGGCCGAGGCGCGTCAGTTGAATACCGCGTATATGTTCGAGGGGCAGGTTTGGGATATTCACATTCAACACGGTGCGCGGTGGCAGATCGAGCAGCTCATGGGCCTGGACCAGCAAACGGGCGTAATGGGCTGCGGTTGCAAGGTTATCGACCTGACGTGACAAAAATGAAAAGGCAAATGACGGACGCTGCAAAAAGCGCCCCTCGAGTGCAGCTGCGACCGTACCCGAATACAGCACATCATCGCCCAGGTTGGCGCCCAGGTTAATTCCGGATACCACCATGTCAGGCTCGACGTCCAGCAGGCCATTGAGCCCAAGATGAACGCAATCGGTTGGCGTGCCGTTGACGCTGATAAAACCGTTGTCCAGCGTGTGAGGATGCAGCGGCCGATCGAGTGTCAGCGAACTGCTCGCCCCGCTTTTATCTTGATCGGGAGCCACGACAACGCACTCGGCATAATCGGCCAGCGCACCATAGAGCGCAGCGATGCCGGGTGCAGTGACCCCATCGTCATTTGAAATCAGAATACGCATGAGCTGTCCGTCTGCCCTACCGCCACCAGATCTAGGAGTTCGCGCACCAAAACAGTGGCGAAGCATCCGGCCGGCAGGACGAATTCCAGTTGCAGAATGTCAGGCTCGGGATAATGCCACGTCAACTGCCCAATGGGCAGTCGCAGGATGCGCCGTTCGTGCTCCATCCCCGCCCTGATCAGCCAGTCACGCAGCGCAGACTCGTCACCGGCAATAGCGTTTTCAAGATCGGCGGTCACCCCTGAAGCGGGCGAATCGCCTTCGCCCCATTGAGGCCCGGTCGGGTGCAGGTCGAGGATCGCCAGGCGCGGATCGCTGCACTCGGCTTCACCTGCCGGGAAGAAACTGCGGCTGTCGGTGAACGCCAGCAAATCGCCCACTTGCGCGCGCTGCCAGCTGCCATCGGCTACACGTGCCGCCAACACCTTGTTGAACAGATAACTGCGGGCAGTCGAAAGTAATCGCGACCGCACATTACGTTGTTCGGGCAACGCCTTGCGCTCCGCGTACTGACGCGCTTCCCCGACGTTGCCGCCTTCGTAGCCAAAACGCTGGGTACCAAAATAGTTGGGAATGCCTTTGAGCTTGATCGATTCAAGGCGGGCATTCAGCGCTGCGGTGTCAGCCTGCAATTGCGTCAGGCGCAGGGTGAAGCCATTGGCCGCGTGGGCGCCGCGCTGCAACTTGCGCTTGTGCCGGGTGCTCTTGAGAATTTTGAGGGTGTCGTTTTCGGCGGCGGACAGGTCCGGGTCGGCCTTGCCGGGCAACTGAATGCTGAACCACTGACGGGTCAGGGCCTGACGGTCTTTCAGTCCGGCATAGCTCACTGTGCGCAATTGCACGCCGGCCGCCTTTGCCAGTCGGCGCGCGGCCTCTTCGGTGTTCAAACCGCGTTTTTCGACCCACAACCACAGGTGTTCGCCATCGCCCGACAACGGGATGTCCAGCACTTCATCGACCTGGAAGTCTTCGGCAGTGGCTTTCAACACAGCACTTCCCAGCGCATCGCCATAGGCACGCGGGCCCAACAATTCGAATTCGGTCATTGGGCAATCAGCAAAGCAACGGCATGAACCGCAATGCCCTCTTCGCGGCCAGTAAATCCAAGCTTTTCGGTGGTAGTGGCCTTGACGTTGACCTGATCGAGCTCGACCTGCAGGTCAGCGGCAATCAATGCACGCATAGCGTCAATGTGCGGAGCCATTTTTGGGGCCTGGGCAACGATCGTGGCGTCGACATTGCCAACTTTCCAGCCCTTGGCCTGGACCTGCACCAAGACGTGACGCAACAGAACGCGGCTGTCGGCGCCTTTGAATTGAGGGTCAGTGTCAGGAAAATGTTTGCCTATATCGCCCAATGCAGCCGCGCCGAGCAATGCGTCGCTCAAAGCGTGAAGCAGCACGTCACCATCTGAATGAGCAAGCAGACCGGACTTGTGCGCAATCCGCACCCCACCCAAGGTAATGAAATCGCCTTCAGCGAAACGGTGCACATCGTAGCCGTGGCCAATACGCATAAAAAAACGCCCTGAAAAAGTCAGGGCGTGATTCTACCTACTTTGTAGCGCATTAGCGCATCAAGGCGCGTGCATGATGTCGCAAGTGGTCTTCGATGAAGCTGGCGATGAAGAAATAGCTGTGGTCATAGCCCGGTTGCAGGCGCAACTCAAGCGGGTGATTGGCTGCTTTGGCCGCTTGAACCAGCGCCTCGGGCTTAAGCTGAGTGGCCAGGAAATCGTCACGATCACCCTGATCCACAAGGATCGGCAGCTTTTCTGTCGCCTCGGCAATCAAGGCGCAGGTGTCCCATTCACGCCAGCGCGCGCGATCCTCACCCAGATAGTTGGAAAACGCTTTCTGGCCCCATGGGCAATCCATCGGGTTAGTGATCGGTGAAAACGCCGACACTGATTTGTAGCGACCCGGATTGCGCAACGCACACACCAGCGCGCCATGCCCGCCCATTGAATGGCCGCTTACACCGCGCACATCAGAGGCTGGAAAATGCGCCTCGACCAGCGCCGGCAATTCTTTCACCACGTAATCATGCATGTGGTAATGCCGAGTCCAGGGTTGCTGGGTGGCGTTGAGGTAAAAACCGGCACCCAGTCCGAAGTCCCAGGCCTTTTCGGGATCATCCGGAACGTCAGGGCCGCGGGGGCTGGTGTCTGGCGCCACGATGATCAACCCAAGCTCGGCCGCGACACGATGTGCCCCCGCCTTCTGCATGAAGTTTTCATCGGTGCAGGTCAGGCCTGACAACCAGTACACCACGGGCAGCTTGCCGCCCTGCTCGGCTTGCGGCGGTAGGTAAACGGCAAAGGTCATGTCACAGCCGAGCACATCGGAATGATGCTTGTAACGCTTATGCCAGCCGCCGAAGCTTTTCTGGCAGGAGATATTTTCCAGGGTCATGGTCGCGGGCTCCCAGCTGCAAGCCGCAAGCTAAAAGCTGCAAGAAAGTGATACACCCTTCCTCTTGCAGCTTGAAACTTGCAGCTAATAGCTGCTGTTAGAAGTGAATGACTGTGCGAATGCTCTTGCCTTCATGCATCAGGTCAAACGCTTCGTTGATGGCATCCAGCCCCATGGTGTGGGTAATGAATGTGTCCAGCGGGATTTCCCCGGTCTGGGATTTCTCGACATAGCTTGGCAGCTCGGTACGGCCTTTTACGCCGCCGAACGCCGAACCGCGCCAGACGCGACCGGTAACCAGCTGAAACGGCCGGGTGGAAATTTCCTGGCCCGAAGGTGCCACGCCGATGATGACCGACTCGCCCCAACCCTTGTGGCAGCACTCCAGCGCTGCGCGCATCAGGCCCACATTCCCGATGCATTCGAAGCTGTAATCCACGCCGCCATCGGTGAGTTCGACAATGACGTCCTGGATTGGCTTGTCGTGGTCCTTCGGATTGATGAAATCAGTGGCGCCCAGTTCACGGGCCACATCGAATTTCGCCGGGTTGATGTCGATGGCAATGATGCGGGAGGCCTTGGCCATCTTCGCGCCGATGATCGCGGCGAGGCCGATGCCGCCGAGGCCGAAGACCGCGACCGTCGCGCCCTCTTCTACTTTGGCGGTGTTCAGCACGGCGCCAATACCGGTGGTCACGCCGCAACCAAGCAGGCAGACCTTTTCCAGCGGGGCTTCTTTAGGGATTTTTGCCAGGGAGATTTCAGGCAACACGGTGTATTCGGAGAAGGTCGAGCAGCCCATGTAGTGATAAACCGGCTCGCCCTTGTAGCTGAAACGCGTGGTGCCATCAGGCATCAGGCCCTTGCCCTGAGTAGCACGTACTTTCTGGCAAAGGTTGGTTTTGCCGGACAGGCAGAATTTGCACTCGCGGCATTCGGCGGTATAGAGCGGGATTACGTGGTCGCCGACAGCCAGAGAAGTGACGCCCTCGCCTACCGCCTCAACGATGCCGCCGCCTTCGTGGCCAAGGATGCAGGGGAATACGCCTTCAGAGTCTGCGCCGGACAGGGTGTATGCATCGGTATGGCAAACACCGCTGGCGACGATTCGGACTAAGACTTCACCCGCCTTTGGCGCCTCGACGTCCACTTCAACGATCTGCAAAGGTTGGTTAGGGCCGAAGGCAACGGCAGCACGTGACTTGATCATCAATCTTCTCCAGTGATGTAAACGCAAGCCATGGAGTGTAATACATCGCCAGTTGATGAATAATCCAGCCAAAAGCAAAACATTAATGCTGTACAGGGATAATCGATGTCCGCCAATCGTTGGGAAGGAATGGATGAATTCGTCGCAGTGGCCGAATGCGGGCAATTCACTGCCGCCGCCGAACGCCTCAGCGTGTCGTCATCGCACATCAGTCGGCAGATTGCCCGCTTGGAGGAGCGCTTGCAGACCAAGCTGCTGTATCGCAGCACACGACGAGTAGCTTTAACGGAGGCCGGCCAGACGTTTCTGCACCACTGCCAACGCTTGCAGGACGGTCGCGAAGAAGCGTTACGCGCAGTCGGCGATCTCACCAGCGAACCCAAGGGGCTTTTGCGCATGACCTGCGCAGTCGCTTATGGCGAGCGGTTTATCGCGCCTTTGGTAACGCGCTTCATGGACCAATACCCGCAGTTGCGCGTGAACGTCGAGCTGACCAACGACACGCTGGATCTGGTACACGAGGGCATGGATCTGGCGATCAGGCTGGGCCGTCTGCAGGAGTCACGACTGGTAGCGACGCGCCTGGCGCCACGGCGAATGTATCTGTGCGCCTCCCCTTCCTATATCCAGCGTTACGGTCGTCCACACAGCGTGTCGGAGCTGAGCCGACACAACTGCCTGATTGGCAGCTCCGATACATGGCTGCTCCAGCAAAACGGCAAGGAATTTTCCCAACGGATTCACGGCAACTGGCGCTGTAACAGTGGGCAAGCGGTGCTGGATGCGGCGTTGCACGGCACAGGCTTGTGTCAGCTTCCGGATTATTACGTCCTGGGCCATTTGAAAAGCGGCGCGTTGATCTCACTGCTCGAGGCGCATCAGCCGCCTAACACAGCGGTCTGGGGGCTGTACCCGCAGCAACGGCATTTGTCGCCGAAAGTGAGGAAGCTGGTGGATTATCTGAAGGAAGGATTGGCGATGCGGGAGGAGTATCGGGCAGGGTAAGCACCCAACGTTGTAGGAGCGCGCTTGCCCGCGATAGCGTCGTGTCAGTCAATGCAATCGGCGCAGGCAAATTGCAATCGCAGGCAAGCGCGCTCCTACAGGTTACCGGTTGAAATCACTGCGCCGCTGCCGCAGCCACTCCAGATCCTCTGGCCGCGTGACTTTGATGTTGTCGGCACGCCCCTCGATGAGACGAGGCGACTGCCCCGCCCACTCAATGGCCGACGCCTCGTCAGTGATCGAGACGTCCGAAACAAGGCTATCCGCCAACGCCCGATGCAATGCGCCAAGGCGAAACATCTGCGGCGTATACGCCTGCCAGATCAGGCTGCGGTCGACGGTTTCTGTGACCCGGCCGTTGCTGTCCGCGCGCTTGAGGGTGTCTTTCGCTGGCACAGCAAGCAGGCCGCCGACGGGGTCATCGGAAAGCTCACTCAACAGATTGTCCAGATCGCTGCGCGCAAGATTCGGCCGGGCGGCGTCATGGACCAGCACCCAATCATTGTCGTCCGCGCCGTTCGCATGCAGATGCAGCAACGCGTTAAGCACTGAACCCGAACGCTCCTTGCCACCGTCCACACGCTGAATTCGCGAGTCTAGGGCGCAAGGCAATGTCGGCCAGTAAGGGTCGTCCACAGCCAGGCTGATCACCAGCCCCTTTAACCGGGGGTGATCGAGAAAACAAAGCAGGCTGTGTTCCAGAATGGTGAGGCCGCCCAGTTGCAGATATTGCTTGGGTCGGTCTGCCGCCATGCGAGCGCCAATGCCCGCTGCGGGTATCACTGCCCAAAAGGCAGGAAGGGAATGTGTCATTGCACCAACATCATTGCGCTAACTGGTAGAGGGTTTCGCCATCCTTGACCATGCCTAGTTCGTGCCGGGCACGTTCTTCGACAGTTTCCAGGCCTTTCTTCAGCTCCAGCACTTCGGCGTCGAGAACGCGGTTACGCTCCAGCAACACATCGTTTTCAGCGTGTTGATCAGCGATCTGCTGGGTCAGACTTGCCACTTGCGCAAGGCTGCCGTTTCCGACCCAAAGTCGGTATTGCAAGCCAGCCAGCAGTAAAAGCAGAACAAGGAACAACCAGTTAGGACTGCGCATTGGAAATATCAGTTACCCGGTGAAGAAAAAGACAGCAGAAGCGACCATGCAAAACGACCGAAAGCCCGATTATCACCGGGCTCACGGATCAGAACGTCCAAAAACTCTCAAAAACGAGAATTCTCCTACAACGCCTGCTGCCTTTTTACCATCTCCGTGTCAGCCGCGAAACTCGCCGCGACCATTGTATTTCGCCTTACTGCCCAATTGCTCTTCGATACGCAGCAGTTGGTTGTACTTGGCTACACGGTCAGAACGGCTCAGCGAGCCAGTTTTAATCTGCCCGGCTGCCGTGCCCACAGCCAGATCGGCAATGGTCGAGTCTTCCGTTTCACCCGAACGGTGGGAGATTATGGCGGTGTACCCGGCGGCCTTGGCCATCTGGATGGCTTCCAGGGTTTCGGTGAGGGTGCCGATCTGGTTGAACTTGATCAGGATAGAGTTAGCAATCTTCTTGTCGATGCCTTCTTTCAGGATCTTGGTGTTGGTCACGAACAGGTCGTCGCCCACCAGCTGGATCTTGTCGCCGATCTTGTCGGTCAGAACTTTCCAGCCCGCCCAATCGGATTCATCCAGGCCATCTTCGATGGAGATGATCGGGTGCTTGCTGACCAGATCGGCCAGATAGTCAGCAAAACCGGCGGAGTCGTACTCGCCTTCTTCGCTCAACGTGTACTTGCCGTTCTTGTAGAACTCGCTGGCGGCGCAGTCCAGCGCCAGGGTCACGTCGGTGCCCAACTTGTAACCGGCGTTGGCGACGGCTTCAGCGATGGCGTCCAGCGCGTCGGCGTTGGAGTTCAGGTTTGGCGCGAAACCACCTTCGTCACCCACAGCAGTGTTCAAGCCACGGGCTTTGAGAACGGCCTTGAGGTGATGGAAGATTTCAGTGCCCCAGCGCAGGCCTTCGGAGAAGGTCTTGGCGCCGACTGGCTGGATCATGAATTCCTGAATATCGATGTTGTTATCGGCATGCTCGCCACCGTTGATGATGTTCATCATCGGGACCGGCATCGAGTAGACACCCGGGGTGCCGTTCAGGTTGGCAATGTGTGCGTACAGCGGCAGGTCTTGATCCTGCGCCGCAGCCTTGGCAGCCGCCAGAGACACAGCAAGGATCGCATTGGCGCCCAGGCTGGCTTTGTTTTCAGTGGCATCCAGCGCGATCATCGCGTGGTCGAGCGCTTTCTGATCAACCGGGTCTTTGCCCAGCAGCAGGTCGCGGATCGGGCCATTGATGTTGGCCACGGCTTTCAGAACGCCTTTGCCCAGGTAACGGCTCTTGTCGCCATCACGCAGCTCAAGTGCTTCACGCGAGCCGGTGGAAGCACCGGACGGCGCGCACGCACTGCCGATGATGCCGTTGTCGAGGAGCACATCTGCTTCCACGGTGGGATTGCCACGGGAGTCGAGAACTTCACGACCTTTGATGTCGACGATTTTTGCCATTGTTGTAAACACTCCAAGATTGACGAAAACGACGCAGCTGGAAACGGCTGTGCATCTCAAGGCTCTAGGACAACGGGCAGGCCTTGAAACGACAAAATTCCCGACCCATTGGTCGGGAACTGAACGAGCGGCACTTTACCGGAGGGTGCAGCGCCAGAGAAGCCTGTCTTACGCGGTTTCTACGGGCGGGAAGCTTTTGATCAAATCATCCAGCGTCTTGAGCTGAGTCAGGAACGGCTCGAGTTTTTCCAGGCGCAATGCACACGGACCGTCGCATTTAGCGTTGTCCGGGTCCGGATGCGCTTCCAGAAACAGACCCGCCAGGCCCTGGCTGATGCCTGCTTTAGCAAGATCAGTCACCTGAGCCCGACGCCCTCCTGCTGAATCCGAGCGACCGCCCGGCATCTGCAACGCGTGGGTCACGTCGAAAAACACCGGGTATTCGAACGACTTCATGATGCCGAAGCCGAGCATGTCCACCACCAGGTTGTTGTAACCGAAGCTCGAACCACGCTCGCACAGGATTAACTGACCGTTACCCGCTTCTTCGCACTTGGACAGGATGTGTTTCATTTCCTGGGGCGCGAGAAACTGGGCTTTCTTGATATTGATCACAGCACCGGTTTTAGCCATTGCCACAACGAGATCGGTCTGGCGGGACAAGAATGCTGGGAGCTGAATGATGTCGCAGACCTCAGCCACCGTCGCCGCTTGATCCGGCTCATGCACGTCAGTGATCACCGGCACATTGAAGGTGCGCTTGATCTCTTCGAAAATACGCATACCCGCTTCCAGACCTGGCCCGCGATACGACGTCACCGAAGAACGGTTGGCTTTATCGAAGCTCGCCTTGAACACGTAGGGGATACCGAGTTTTTCGGTGACCCGCACGTATTCTTCGCAGACCTGCATGGCCATGTCCCGCGATTCCAGCACGTTCATGCCGCCGAACAAGACCATTGGCTTGTCGTTGGCAATCTCGATAGAACCGACGCGGATAGTTTTCTGTGCCATGTAATGAATTCCCTATCAGGCTTTTTTCTGATGTTGGACAAGTGCTGCTTTGACGAAACCGCTGAACAGCGGGTGGCCGTCGCGTGGTGTCGAAGTGAACTCAGGGTGGAACTGGCAAGCCACGAACCACGGATGATCCGGCGCTTCAACCACTTCAACCAAAGCTCCATCGCCGGAACGACCGGAGATTTTCAGACCGGCACCAATCAGTTGCGGCAGCAGGTTGTTGTTCACTTCATAACGATGACGATGACGCTCGACGATCACGTCTTTGGCATAGCAGTCATGTACCAGCGAACCGTTTTCCAGTTGGCATTCCTGTGCGCCCAGACGCATGGTGCCGCCCAGATCGGAGGTTTCGGTACGGGTTTCGACAGCGCCGGTGGCGTCTTCCCACTCGGTGATCAGGCCGACAACCGGATGCGGGCTGCTGCGATCGAACTCGGTGGAGTTGGCGTCTTTCCAGCCCAGCACGTTACGTGCGAACTCGATGACGGCCACCTGCATGCCCAGGCAGATGCCCAGGTACGGCACCTTGTTTTCGCGAGCGAACTGAACAGCGGTGATCTTGCCTTCTACGCCGCGCAGACCGAAACCGCCAGGGACGAGAATTGCGTCCACGCCTTCCAGCAGGCCGGTGCCCTGATTTTCGATATCTTCAGAGTCGATGTAGCGCAGATTGACTTTGGTGCGGTTGGTGATGCCGGCGTGGCTCATCGCTTCGATCAGCGACTTGTAAGCGTCCAGCAATTCCATGTATTTGCCGACCATGGCAATGGTGACTTCATGCTCAGGATTGAGCTTGGCGTCGACCACCGCTTCCCACTCGGACAGGTCCGCGCCGGAGCATTGCAGACCAAAGCGCTCAACGACGAAGTCGTCCAGGCCTTGAGAATGCAGGATGCCGGGGATTTTGTAGATGGTGTCTGCGTCTTCCAGCGCGATTACCGCACGTTCTTCAACGTTGGTGAATTGCGCGATTTTGCGACGGGACGACATGTCGATCGGGTGATCGGAACGGCAGACCAGAATGTCTGGCTGCAGACCGATGGAACGCAATTCCTTGACCGAGTGCTGCGTCGGCTTGGTTTTGGTTTCGCCAGCGGTAGCGATGTAAGGCACCAGAGTCAGGTGCATCAACATCGCGCGGCGTGCGCCGACTTCGAAACGCAGTTGACGGATCGCTTCGAGGAACGGTTGCGACTCGATGTCGCCCACGGTGCCGCCGATTTCGACCAATGCAACATCGGCGTCGCCTGCACCCTTGATGATGCGGCGCTTGATCTCGTCGGTGATGTGCGGAATGACCTGAATGGTCGCGCCCAGATAATCACCACGGCGCTCTTTGCGCAGGACGTGTTCGTAAACACGGCCGGTGGTGAAGTTGTTGTTCTGGGTCATGGTGGTGCGAATGAAACGCTCGTAGTGACCCAAATCCAGGTCAGTTTCGGCGCCGTCGTGAGTGACGAACACTTCACCGTGCTGGAAAGGGCTCATGGTGCCCGGATCGACGTTGATGTACGGGTCCAGTTTGAGCATGGTGACCTTAAGTCCCCTCGCCTCCAGGATGGCCGCCAATGATGCCGAAGCAATGCCTTTCCCCAATGAAGAAACAACACCGCCCGTGACGAAGATGTAGCGCGTCATGAAAAACCCTAGAAGTCTGCGTTAAAGCGGTCAGAGCCGCCGGGGAGAGCGAAGGAAGGCCGAAGCCCCCGATGACCTGCGTGCTTCACAGTGCATTCCTGAAACTGTTGCGCTGGAAACGGCTGACCGGATGAAGGCCTGTCCATAGTTCGCCACATTTTTGAGAATCGCCCAGTAAATACTGGCTGGTAATCGGCAACTTTCATCGATCCAGATGGGTCGACAGAAGCTGTATCAAGAAGGGAGCGTAGTCTACCGGAAACGCCCTTTCAGCTCAAACTTTGGTCGTTCGTCGGCGGCGACCAGTGCAATCGCCATTGTCCACGGGCCTCAGCGTCCAGCCCGGGCAGGTTGGCGACAGCCAATAACTCCTCGCCGCGATACAGCAGCGGCAATCGGCCGCGCAAAAACATGGGCACGCCGCGTTCGTTGAGCAGCCTTTTGAGATCGCGCCGCCCGCGCTCAGGCAGATTCATCATTTCGCCGCCCTGCCGGTAGTGCATGTGCAGACCGCCTTTGGGCGCATCTCCCAAAAACTCCAGCTGACCATTGCCCGGAAGGATCAGCGGTTCATCAGGCATCGGCCAGGCGTGCGCGCCGCTGACGTTGCGCATCCAGACGCCGGCCAACCACCAGATGCGCCCTTGCGCGCGGTGTAACTGGCCATCGGTCAGACGCCAGATCGGACGTCCATCGGGGCCAGCATCGCGCAAGCTGTCCCATCCAGCCCAATGATCGCTGTCAGGCAGACGCGTTCGCGCGCTCAGCCAATGACGCAGTGCGTTGCGTTGCCGCGCCGGTGATAACGCCTCGAGTGGCGCCAGCTCCAGCGAGGGGATGTCGAGCCAGTCGAAAGGCGATTGCGTTGACGCTTGAGCCAGATCCTGCTCGGCCAGCTCCGTCAGCAATGTCTGAGCTTCGGCCAGATGACTTGCTGCGCGCGCCATGCTCGACACCGCTTGCGGCCAGCGCGAGGTCAATAGCGGCATGACCCGGTGCCGCAGATAATTACGCGAGAAGCGGCCGCTCTCGTTACTCGGGTCTTCAACCCAGCTTAAACCCTGCTCACGGGCGTATGCCTCCAGTCGTTCCCGAGACTCATCGAGCAGCGGTCGCAACAGTCGGCCTACGCCTAGCTCGCGCTCAAAGGGCATCGCCGCCAGACCTCGAACACCGGCCCCGCGCAGCAGACGAAACAGTAGGGTTTCGGCTTGATCATCCCGGTGTTGCGCCGTGAGCAGCACTTCGTCCTCCAGCAATAACTCACTGAATGCGGCATAACGAGCCTCCCGTGCTGCCTGTTCGACACTGGGCCCGGCCAAGACCTGAACCGATATGACCTGCAGCGGAACGTCCAGGATCTGGCAGACGCGACGACAATGCGCTGGCCAATTATCGGCAGCGCTCTGGAGGCCATGATGGATGTGTACTGCGTAGAGAGGAGGAAGCGACTCGTGTCTGGAAAGATCAGCGAGCAGGTGCAGCAGGACAGTGGAATCGAGACCACCGGAGAAGGCAATTCGCCAACCGGCTGCCTCGCGCCAGGGAGCCAGGCGCGAGAGCAATCGGGTGGAGAGTTCTTTTTTGTTGGAGTCCGGCTTGCTCATGCTGGAAAGACCCTGCGTTACGCTGGCCGGACGTCAATCAAGGATGACGCTGAATCAAATACCGTAGCTCATCAAACGGTCATAGCGACGAGCCAGCAGTTCGTCAGTCTTGAACCCCTTGAGCATCGACAGCTGGCTGCTCAACTCTTCACGAATCGACGCAGCAGCTCCCGCTGGATCACGATGAGCGCCACCCAACGGCTCGCCGATAACCTGATCGACAATGCCCAGGCCTTTCAGGCGGTCAGCCGTGATACCCATGGCCTCCGCAGCGTCCGGCGCCTTCTCGGCGGTTTTCCACAAAATGGAAGCGCAGCCTTCCGGGGAGATAACCGCGTAAGTGGAGTACTGCAGCATGTTCAACTGATCGCAAACACCGATCGCCAATGCGCCGCCCGATCCGCCTTCGCCGATTACGGTGGCGATAATTGGGGTTTTCAGACGGGCCATCACACGCAGGTTCCAGGCAATCGCCTCGCTCTGGTTACGCTCTTCGGCGTCGATGCCAGGGTAGGCGCCCGGCGTGTCGATGAACGTCAGGATCGGCATCTTGAAGCGTTCGGCCATTTCCATCAGACGGCAAGCCTTGCGGTAGCCCTCAGGACGCGGCATGCCGAAGTTGCGGCGAACTTTCTCGCGCACCTCACGGCCCTTCTGATGACCGATCACCATGACAGGCTGGTTGTCCAGGCGAGCAATACCGCCGACGATGGCAGCGTCATCGGAGAAGTGCCGATCGCCGTGCAGCTCATCGAATTCAGTGAAGATGTGGCTGATGTAATCGAGTGTGTAAGGACGACGCGGATGACGCGCCATACGCGCGATCTGCCAGCTGGTCAGGTTGCCGAAAATGCTTTCGGTGAGCGTATTGCTCTTCTCTTGCAGACGAGAGATTTCATCGCCGATATTCAGCGAATTGTCATTGCCAACCAGACGCAGCTCTTCGATTTTGGCTTGCAGGTCAGCGATCGGCTGTTCGAAATCCAGAAAATTCGGGTTCATAGGCATCCGTCTTGGGTCGACGGCCAAGAGGCCGGCCGGTTGATCCGTAAGCGCCATACCATAAGGGAGATGGCGCATTCAGGTCGAGATTAAAAATTCAGGGCTGAGAACAGGCACTGTTTGAACCCGACCTTCGCGGCCAGCATTCGCAACGGTACCTGTGCGTTCAACGATACTGCAGGAAGACGTTCTCTCGCCCGAACTGGTCACGCAACGCTTGAATCAAGCTGTCTGCGGGATCAATTCGCCACGACTCGCCAAACTGCAACAACGCCTTGGCATCCAGCCCGGTGTAGTCGAGTGTGATCGGGCATGCGCCGCGATGTTTTTTGCACAGATCGCCCAGCCAGCGTAGACGATCGCCCTTGAGCGACTCGCTGCGCACGGTCAGGCGCAGGCTTTCGGCCAAACCAGTACGCGCTTCTTCCAGGCTCATCACCCGCTTGGCGCGTAACCGCAGGCCACCGGAGAAGTCGTCCGAACTGACCTCCCCTTCCACCACGACCATCGCATCGGTCTGCAACAACGACTGAGCGGAATGGAACGCTTCGGCAAACAGCGATGCTTCAATACGTCCGGAGCGGTCATCGAGGGTGATGAAACCCATCTTGTCGCCCTTTTTGTTCTTCATGACTCGCAGGTTGATGATCAGGCCAGCAACGGTCTGGGTGTCGCGAGCAGGCTTCAAATCAACGATGCGTTGGCGGGCAAAGCGCCGGATCTCGCCTTCATACTCATCAATCGGGTGACCGGTCAGGTACAGCCCCAGAGTTTCTTTCTCGCCACGCAGTCGCTCCTTGAGCGTGACTTCCTTGGCTGCGCGATGGTTGGCGTACACGTCGGTATCTTCTTCAACGAACAAACCACCAAACAGGTCGGCATGACCACTGTCATGGCTGCGTGCTGTTTGTTCTGCGGCCTGGATCGCTTCAGCCAGTGCAGCCAGCAAGACCGCGCGGTTGCGGTCGATGTTGGCCTGATACGGTTTTGGCTCGTCGAAAAAGTACGGCCCGAGACGATCCAGCGCACCGCTACGGATCAAGCCATCGAGGGTGCGCTTGTTGACGCGCTTGAGATCCACGCGGGCGCAGAAGTCGAACAGATCAGTGAACGGGCCGTCCATGCGCGCTTCCGTGATCGCTTCGACCGGACTCTCGCCCACGCCTTTGATTGCGCCCAGGCCATACAGAATGCGACCGTCGTCGTCCACGGTGAACTTGAACTCGGAAGTGTTCACGTCCGGCGGATCGAGGCGCAGTTTCATGTTGCGCACTTCTTCGATCAGCGTTACGACCTTGTCGGTGTTGTGCATGTCCGCCGACAACACCGCCGCCATGAACGGCGCCGGATAGTGCTTCTTCAGCCAGGCAGTCTGGTAAGAGACCAGGCCATAGGCCGCCGAGTGAGATTTGTTGAAACCGTAACCGGCGAATTTTTCCACCAGATCGAAAATGTTACCGGCCAGGTCCGGCTCGATGTTATTGGTCTTGCAGCCATCAATGAAACCGCCACGCTGCTTGGCCATTTCTTCGGGCTTTTTCTTACCCATCGCACGACGCAGCATGTCTGCCTCGCCGAGCGTATAGCCCGCCATTACCTGAGCGATCTGCATCACCTGTTCCTGATACAGGATGATGCCGTAGGTCGGCAGTAGCACGGGTTTGAGGCCTTCATACTGATAATCGATGTGCGGGTACGACAGTTCAGCGCGACCGTGTTTACGGTTAATGAAGTCGTCAACCATGCCCGACTGCAGCGGGCCGGGACGGAACAACGCTACCAGTGCGATCAAGTCTTCCAGACAGTCGGGCTTGAGCTTTTTGATCAGCTCTTTCATGCCCCGCGACTCAAGCTGGAACACGGCCGTGGTTTCGGCTTTTTGCAGCAGCTCGTAGGTCGGCGCGTCGTCCAGCGGAATGAACGCGATGTCCAACGGCGGTTCGTTGACCTTGGCACGGTCGCGATTGATGGTCTTGAGCGCCCAGTCGATGATGGTCAGCGTTCGCAGGCCGAGGAAGTCGAACTTCACCAGGCCAGCGGCTTCGACGTCATCCTTGTCGAACTGGGTAACCAGACCACCGCCCTCTTCATCGCAATAAATGGCCGAGAAGTCAGTCAGCTTGGTCGGTGCGATGACCACACCACCGGCGTGCTTGCCAACGTTACGCACGACGCCCTCAAGCTTGCGCGCCATCTCCCAGATCTCTGCCGCTTCCTCGTCAACTTTGAGGAAGTCACGCAGGATTTCCTCCTGCTCGTAGGCTTTTTCCAGGGTCATGCCGACTTCGAACGGAATCATCTTCGACAGGCGATCAGCCAATCCATATGACTTGCCCTGCACCCGCGCCACGTCACGAACCACCGCCTTGGCCGCCATCGACCCGAAGGTGATGATCTGGCTCACCGCGTTGCGGCCGTACTTCTCAGCCACGTAATCAATGACCCGATCACGACCGTCCATGCAGAAGTCGACGTCGAAGTCAGGCATTGAGACCCGTTCCGGGTTCAGGAAGCGTTCGAAAAGCAGGTCATATTGCAGGGGGTCGAGGTCGGTGATCTTCTGCACATAAGCCACCAGCGAACCGGCACCCGAACCACGGCCAGGGCCCACTGGCACGCCGTTGCTTTTTGCCCACTGGATGAAGTCCATCACGATCAGGAAATAACCGGGGAAGCCCATCTGGATGATGATATCCAGCTCGAAATTCAGCCGATCAACGTACACCTGACGCTTTTCGTCGTAGTTTGGAGTGGTCTCTTTGGGCCAAAGCACGGCGAGGCGCTCTTCAAGACCGTCAAAGGAAACCTTACGGAAATACTCATCGATGGTCATGCCATCAGGAATCGGAAAGTTGGGCAGGAAAGCCGTGCCCAGCTTCACATCGATGTTGCAGCGCTTGGCGATCTCGACGGTGTTTTCCAGCGCGTCCGGCAAATCACTGAACAGCTCGGCCATTTCGGCGGCGCTTTTCAGGTATTGCTGATCGCTGTAGTTATGCGAACGACGAGGGTCGTCAAGGGCGCGGCCTTCGCCGATGCAAACACGGGTTTCGTGGGCTTCGAAATCTTCCTGTTTGATGAAGCGCACATCATTGGTGGCCACCAGCGGCGCACCGTGGCGCTCAGCAAGGGCGACAGCGGCATGCAGATGTTCTTCGTCATTGATTCGGCTGGTGCGCTGAACCTCGATGTAAAAACGGTCCTGGAAAACGCCCATCCACTCTTTTAGCAACTGATCGGCCTCGCCCGGATTGCCACCGAGCAACGCCATGCCGATCTCGCCTTCTTTGGCGGCGGACAGAGCAATCAAACCCTCATTGGCTTCGGCGATCCATTCACGCTCAATGATCACCAGACCGTTGCGCTGGCCACTAATGAAGCCTCGGGAAATCAGTTCGGTCAGGTTGCGATAGCCTTTGGGGTTCATCACCAGCAAGCTGATACGGCTCAGCGCCGCATCCTTATCTCGCCCGGCCAGCCACAAATCCGCGCCGCAGATGGGTTTGATGCCTGCGCCCATCGCCGCCTTGTAGAACTTGACCAGCGAACACATGTTGTTCTGATCGGTCACCGCCACCGCAGGCATATTCATACCGGCCAAGGCCTTGACCAGCGGCTTGACCCGGACCAGACCATCAACCAGGGAATATTCGGTGTGCAGGCGTAGATGAACGAAAGAAGCCGGCATGGGTGATCCTATCAAGCACAGAAAACGAAGGCCGGATTGTACCGGCCTCGTATGAAAACATCAGCACGCGCTCACACGAATGGCAGCGGCGTAAACGATGTGGCGATCATCATGTCGCGCGCTTCGTGAGCAGCACGTACCGGTGCGAATGAACGGCGATGAATAGGCGTCGGGCCCAGTCGAGCCAAGGCTTCCAGATGCACGGGCGTTGGATAGCCTTTGTGCCCGCCGATCCCGTAGCCCGGATAAATCAGCTCCATGGCGGCCATTTCGCGGTCGCGGCTCACCTTGGCCAGAATCGACGCCGCCGCGATGGCCGGAACCTGCGCGTCACCCTGAATCACCGGCGCACTGGGCACAGACAGTTGCGGGCAACGATTTCCATCAATCAGCGCAAGCTTCGGTGTAATGAGCAAGCCTTCGACAGCACGCTTCATCGCCAGCATCGTGGCGTGAAGGATGTTGAGCTCGTCGATTTCTTCGACTTCGGCCCGCGCAATGTGCCAGCACAAGGCCTTTTCGCAGATCTCGTCGAACAGCTTTTCGCGCCTGGCTTGCGTCAGCTTTTTTGAGTCATTGAGCCCAAGAATGGGGCGCTTGGGGTCGAGAATCACAGCTGCCGTTACAACAGCGCCACACAGCGGGCCACGGCCCACCTCATCGACGCCAGCGACAAGCTCTTCGACCAGATTGAAGTTCAGACCCATTTGCATTTAACACGTGCTCATTGTGAAGGCGAAGCGCCGATCAGGCTCAATACCGCATCGGCGGCCTGATTGGATGCATCGCGACGCAAGGTCCGGTGAATGTCGTCGAAACCGGCCGTCTGTGCTACGCCGTTGTCCAGCAACGGGAGCAGCGTCTGGGCCAGGGCATCGGCGGTCGCCGCATCCTGCAACAGTTCCGGGACCAGCATGCGCTGGGCCAACAGATTTGGCAGGGATACGTACGGGCTTTTCACCATACGCTTGAGTATCCAGAAGGTCAGCGGCGCCAAGCGATAGGCAACCACCATCGGTCGTTTGTACAGCAGCGCTTCAAGGGTAGCGGTGCCGGAGGCGATCAACACCGCGTCACAGGCCGCCAACGCGAGATGAGACTGACCGTCGAGTAAAGTCAGTGGTAAGTCGCGACCTTGAAGCAGATGCTCGATCTGCGCCCGGCGCTGAGGGCTGGCACAGGGCAGCACGAAGCGCATCCCGGGACGGGCCGCGAGCATTCGCTCGGCTGCGTCAAAGAACAAAGCGCCAAGACGCCCGACTTCGCCGCCACGGCTGCCAGGCATCAACGCCACTATCGGGCCGCTGCCAAGTTTCAGCTGGGCGCGCGCAGCATCTCGGTCCGCTTCCAGAGGAATGGTATCGGCCAGCGGATGACCGACAAAACGCACCGGCACGCCCTGCTCTTCGTAAAAGCGCGCTTCGAAAGGCAGCAGTGTCAGCATCAGATCACAGCCTTCGCGAATCTTCAGTACGCGTTTCTGCCGCCACGCCCATACCGACGGGCTGACGTAATGCACGGTTTTAATGCCGGCCTGACGTAGCTTGAGTTCGATATTAAGGGTGAAATCTGGCGCATCGATTCCGATGAAGACGTCGGGCTTTTCGGCAATGAGCGTTTGAATCAGCTCTTTGCGGCGGGCCAGCAACTCCTTCAGGCGACCAAGGACTTCTACCAGCCCCATGACCGACAGCCGCTCCATGGGGAAATAGGTCGTCATCCCCTCGGCTTCCATAAGCGGACCACCGACGCCGATGAACTCTGCATCCGGATGCCGAGCCTTGATAGCACGCATCAGTCCCGAGCCCAGGATGTCGCCGGACGCTTCGCCGGCAACCAGCGCGATACGCAGGGCAGCCATGATTAGCGGGTAATGCCGCGAGTCGAAGTCTGGATGGACTCAAGGAACAACGCGACTTCAGGGAATTGCGCGGCTGGCTCGGCCAGATCGGCGATGGCTTGATCCACTGTCAGCCCTTTGCGATAGACAACCTTGTAGGCGCTACGCAAGGCGTGGATGGAGTCTTCGGAGAAGCCGCGACGACGCATGCCCTCGAAGTTCATGCTGCGCGCTTCGGCGGGGTTGCCGAACACTGTGACGAACGCAGGCACGTCTTTGCCGATTGCAGTGCCCATGCCGGAAAAGCTGTGGGCACCGATGCGGCAATACTGATGAACCAGCGTGAAACCTGAAAGGATCGCCCAGTCATCGACGTGGACGTGGCCAGCCAGCGCGGTGTTGTTCACCAGGATGCAGTGATTACCGATAACACTGTCGTGACCGATGTGGGCATAGGCCATGACCAGATTGTGATCACCGAGAGTGGTTTCAGAGCGGTCCTGAATCGTGCCCCGATGAATCGTCACGCCTTCGCGAATCACGTTATGGTCGCCGATGACCAGGCGAGTTTCTTCACCCTTGTATTTCAGGTCAGGCGTGTCTTCACCCACTGATGAAAACTGGTAAATGTGATTGTGCTTACCGATTTTGGTAGGCCCGCGAAGGATCACATGTGGACCAATCACGGTACCCTCGCCAATTTCCACACCGGCTCCGACGATCGACCAAGGGCCGACCTCAACGTTGTCAGCCACAATGGCTGTCGGATCGATGATTGCGCGAGGGTCAATCAAACTCATAGTTTACGTTCCGCACAGATGATTTCTGCGGAGCATACCGGCTTGCCGTCTACCGAAGCCTGGCACTCAAACTTCCAGATCTGACGCTTGCAGCTGAGGAACTTGGCTTCAAGAATCAATTGGTCGCCTGGCAGTACTGGCTGGCGGAAGCGCAGCTTGTCGGAGCCCACGAAGTAATAAAGAGTGCCATCAGCAGGCTTCACGTCAAGCATCTTGAAGCCAAGGATGCCAGCAGCTTGCGCCATTGCTTCGATGATCAACACGCCCGGCATGATTGGATGCTGGGGGAAATGGCCGTTGAAAAACGGCTCATTGATGCTGACGTTTTTGTAGGCTCGAATCCTTTTAGTCTCAACATCCAGCTCCACCACCCGATCCACCAACAGGAACGGGTAACGGTGGGGCAGATATTCGCGAATTTCGTTGATGTCCATCATTTCGAGAGGAAGCCTGTAGTAAAGATTGGGAGTGCGCGACGGTTGCGCAGCACTCCTCTAGCAAATCAAGGAGGCAGTTTATCGGCTGTGCACACTTGATAAGAAAAAGGTATCAGCCATCAGATGAAGCTTTACCGCCTGAGGTCACTGCCTCGACAATCTTTTCCAGCTGTTGCAGGCGTCGGGCCATGTCATCGAGGTGACGCATACGCGCTGCGCTTTTGCGCCATTCAGCGGCAGGCTGCATTGCAGTACCCGATGAATAAGCGCCAGGCTCGGTAATCGACCGGGTGACCATGGTCATCCCGGTGATGAAAACCCCATCGCAAATCTCGATGTGCCCGACCAGTCCAACCCCGCCTGCAAGCATGCAATGCTTGCCAATTTTTGAACTGCCGGAGATCCCCACACAGGCGGCCATGGCGGTGTGATCCCCCACCTGGACGTTGTGCGCGATCTGGATCTGATTGTCCAGTTTGACTCCGTTTCCGATACGCGTGTCATCCATTGCGCCGCGGTCGATAGCGGTGTTCACACCGATCTCGACATCGTCGCCAATGCTCACGCCACCGATCTGCGCAATCTTGTTCCAGACGCCTTTCTCGTTAGCGAAACCAAAACCTTCGCCGCCAAGGACCGCACCTGACTGTATAACGACGCGTTGCCCGATCCGCACATCGTGATAGAGCGTGACGCGGGGGGCAAGCCAGCCACCCTCCCCGATGGTACTGCGCGCCCCGATAAAGCAGTGCGCGCCGATCGTGACACCCGCCGCGATCTGCGCACCGCTTTCGATGACCGCAAAAGCACCCACGCTGGCAGTTGCGTCAACCTGAGCATCATCAGCAACGATAGCGCTCGGGTGAATGCCCGCAGTTGACTTGGGTTTCGGATCGAACAGGTGGGAAATTCGTGCGTAGGCCAGGTACGGGTCATCTATAAGCAACGCATCCCCGGCAAAACCTTCGGCATCCGCGGGCTTTAGCAGCACCGCAGAGGCGTGGGTCGTGGCGAGGAATTTACGATATTGCGGATTGGCCAGAAAACTGACCTGACCGGGACCCGCCTCATGCAACGTGGCCAGCCCGGATATTTCTTTGTCCGCAGGGCCACGTAGTGTGGCGCCGAGGAACTCGGCCAACTCGCCGAGTTTGATAGTCGCGGTCATGAAGTTACTTCAGCTGATTCATGCGCTCGATGACTTGGCGAGTAACGTCGTACTGAGGTTTGACGTCAATCACAGCACCGCGCTCGAATACCAGGTCAAAGGCACCTTTCTTGATCACTTCTTCTACAGCCTGGTCCAGCTTAGGCTTGAGTTGCTTGAGCATTTCACGGTCAGCAACAGCTTTGGCTTCGTTCAACTCTTTGGACTGGAACTGGAAATCACGGGCCTTTTGTTTGAATTCAAGCTCAAGACGCTCGCGCTCTGGCTGGGCCATCTTGTCGCCGCCAGCGACCAGACGGTCCTGAATACCTTTGGCGCTGCTTTCCAGGGTTTTGAGCTTGGCCAGTTGCGGGCCGAATTTCTTCTCTGCGTCTACAGCGTATTTCTTGGCTGCGTCAGATTCCAGCAGTGCCATCTGATAGTTCAGAACAGCGATTTTCATGTCGGCAAATACGGGAGTGGCAATCAAAACCGTTGCCAGCAATGCCAATTGGGTCAACTTACGCACGATGTACTCCTACAGAATCCGTTGTCGTTATCGAAGGGCAGACGATTAGAAGGTCTGACCGAGAGAAAATTGGAAGATCTGGGTTTCGGTGCTGTCGTCCGGCTTCTTGATCGGCATCGCCAGAGCGAAGCTCAACGGGCCGAGAGCGGTGATCCAGGTCACGCCGACACCCACGGAGCTGGCCAGACCGGACAGGTCAGGACCGTTGCACTCGACTTTTTCCTGATCAAGTGTGGTTTTAGTAGCACCGCAATTGGTGTTGAAAACGTTACCCACATCCCAGAACAGCGAGGTGCGCAGCGAGCGCTGATCCTTGATGAACGGCAGCGGGAACAGGATTTCAGCACCACCGGAGATCAAAACGTTGCCACCGAACGGCAGTGGATCTTGGTCCGGGTCCTGAATCGTTCCCGGTTTACCACCAGGGTTTCCAAAACCCTTACTAGGCGTACTGCGTGGACCCAATGTGCTGTCCTTGAAACCACGCACCGAGTTGAAGCCACCTGCGTAGTAGTTCTCGTAGAACGGCAGACCGGAGGTCGAACCGTAGCCGTCACCATAACCCAGCTCCGAGTGCAGACGCAGGGTGTAGTTATTGGTGATCGGGTGGAACAACTGACCGCGGTAGTCAATTTTGTAGAACGACAGGTCACTGCCCGGCAGGGTAGTTTCAAGCGTCAGGCTCTGGGACGAACCACGGGTAGGCAAGGTGCCCTTGTTCAGGGTCGACTCGGACCAGCCAATCGAACCCTTGAAGTTGGTGAAACTGTCGCCTTCTTTGTCGATGAAGTCGAAGATTTCATCGACAGTGTAGCGACCGGTGCTCAGCTCATCGTTCTGTACGGACAGGCCGAAGTTCAGACGCGATGTTTCGTTGATCGGGTAGCCCATGTTGATACCGGCACCCAGACTGTTCACCGAGTAGCTCGCCACGTCGACGTCGAGGTCGTCGTAGTTGGTCTTACGGTAGAACGCGCTGTAACCCAGGCTCACACCGTCCGGCGTGAAGTACGGATCGACGTAGCTAAAGTTGTAGCGGGTCTGGTATTCGCTGCGGGTCAGACCGATGCTGACCTTGTTACCCGTACCGAGGAAGTTGTTCTGGCTGATCGAGCCGCCAAGGATCAGACCAGCGCTCTGCGCAAAACCAACGCTGGCAGTGATCGAACCGGATGCCTGCTCTTCAACGGCATAGTTAACGTCAACCTGGTCATCGGTGCCCGGCACCGGTGGAGTTTCAACGTTCACTTCCTTGAAGAAGCCAAGGCGATCGAGACGAGTCTTGGACTGGTCAATCAGGTAAGTGGAAGCCCAACCGCCTTCCATCTGGCGCATCTCACGACGCAGCACTTCGTCCGCAGTCTTGGTGTTGCCACGGAAGTTGATGCGGTTGACGTACGCACGCTTGCCTGGATCGACGACAAAGGTGATATCGACAGTGTGGTCTTCGTCGTGAGCGGTCGGCACACCGTTGACGTTGGCGAAGGTGTAACCCTCGTTACCCAGACGACGGGTGATCAGCTCGGACGTGGTGGTCATGACCTTGCGGGAGAAGACCTGGCCCGGCTTGACCAGCAGCAGCGATTTCACCTGATCTTCAGGAACCTTGAGGTCACCGCTCAACTTGACCGATTTAACGCTGTATTTCTCACCTTCATTGATGTTGACGGTGATGAAAACGCTTTTCTTGTCCGGCGTGATCGAGACCTGAGTCGAGGCGATATCCATATTGATATAGCCGCGATCGAGGTAGTACGAACGCAGACGCTCAAGGTCGCCCGAGAGTTTTTCGCGAGCGTATTTGTCGTCGTTCTTGAAGAAGGATAGCCAGTTGGTGGTCTTGAGCTCGAACAGATCGATGAGATCGTCGTCAGCGAAGACATTGTTGCCCACCACGTTGATGTGCTGAATGGCTGCGACAGCGCCTTCATTGATGTTGATCTTGAGACCAACACGGTTGCGCGGTTGAGGAACAACCTCAGTGGCAACCTCGGCGGAATAGCGACCCTGAGCCACATATTGACGCTGGAGTTCGTTACGCACGCCTTCAAGGGTGGCACGCTGGAAGATTTCGCCTTCCGCCAGGCCTGACTGCTTGAGGCCCTTCATCAGGTCCTCAGTGGTGATTGCCTTGTTACCGTCGATTTCGATACTCGAGACGGAAGGACGCTCGACGACAGTGATGACCAGGACGTTGCCGTCGCGACCCAACTGAATGTCCTGGAAGAATCCGGTCTTGAACAACGCACGAGTCGCGTCAACAAGACGCGAATCATCCGCCTGCTCACCCACGTTCAGCGGCAGCGCACCAAAGACACTGCCAGCGGACACCCGCTGCAGGCCATTGACACGGATATCGGAGATAGTGAAGGACTCAGCGTGAACTTCGGCGATCATCAGTACGGCAAGAACCGCAGTTAGCAGCAGACGTTTCATGAAGTCCTTTCTTATTCCAACTGGCAATAAACAAACTGCCGCAAAATGCGGCAGATTCACAATTCGGTGTAGCTTTTACAGTCGTCCCAGATCATTGACCAGTGCGAGTAACATCACTCCGACCACCAGACTGATACCGATCTGAACCCCCCAGCCCTGTATTTTTTCTGACAAGGGACGACCACGCGCCCACTCGATCAGATAGAACAGCAAGTGCCCCCCGTCCAATACTGGAATGGGCAGCAAATTGAGAACTCCCAGGCTTATGCTCAGATAAGCAAGGAAATTCAAGAAGTCACCTACACCCGACTGGGCCGAAGCGCCCGCCACTTTAGCAATGGTTATCGGTCCGCTCAAGTTTTTTACGGACAGCTCGCCGAACAACATTTTCCTGAGCGAATCGAGCGCCAGCACGCTCATGGTCCAAGTACGCTGCGCACCTTCTGCAATGGCGGCTACAGGCCCGTAACTGACCTCCCGAAGCATTTCCGATGGCCAATCGACACCTTTGACGCCCGCACCCAGATAACCGGTAGCAGCCTTACCTTCGCCATGTGCGGCGAGAGTGACAGGGACGTCGATTTGCGCACCATCACGCTCAACGCGCAACGAAACTTTGGTTTCAGGGCGGACACGAACCCAATCGACCACTTGCTGCCACTCCGCAAGCGGCTGACCGTCCATCGCCAGCAAGCGATCTCCTGTTTGCAGACCGGCAGCCTGAGCGGGACCTTTGGCATCGAGCTCAGCCAAAACTGGTGGCAACGCTGGACGCCACGGACGGATACCCAGCGAGCGGATCGGATCGGGCTCATCGGCGCCCTTGAGCCAATCACTCAGAACCAACTCATGAGGGGACTGCGCAGTGGAATCCTTGTCGAGCACCTTCAATGCGATAGTGCCGCTCTCGCCCAGACGCCTGACCAGCTGCAAATTAACTGCAGCCCATCCGGAAGTCGGCTCACCGTCTACGGAAACAATTTCCTGCCCAGCGCTCAGGCCTGCCTTATCGGCAATACTGCCCACTTCCACGGCACCGATAACAGGCCGCACCTGCTGGCTGCCCAGCATTGCGAGTATCCAGAAAAATACAATTGCCAGTAAAAAGTTAGCGACCGGACCGGCAATTACGATGGCGATACGCTGGTAGACGGTCTTGCGATTGAACGATTGATCAGCGAGTTCAGGGGGAACTTCGCCCTCCCGCTCATCAAGCATTTTGACGTAACCACCCAACGGAATCGCGGCAACGACAAACTCGGTGCCTTTACGATCATGCCAGCGCAACAGCGGCATACCGAAGCCGACTGAAAACCGCAGCACTTTGACGCCACAGCGCCGGGCGACCCAGAAGTGACCAAATTCGTGAAAGGTCACCAGCACACCCAGCGCAACCAAGGTGCCAACAATCATATATAGCGCGCTCATTGCTGTTCTCCTGGCAAAGGCTTATCCACGCATGCGCAAGCCAACTGACCTATAAAGAATGACATATCCAGATTAGCGCCCATTTCGGCGAAGCCACTGCCCGGCCAGCTCGCGGGCTTTGGCATCCACGGCGAACACAGCATCAAGTTCGGATACGGAGACCACAGCCTCCTTGTTCAAAACCTCGTCGATCATACTCGCGATTTCCGGATAGCGAATACGCCGGTCCAGAAACGCAGCAACAGCCACCTCGTTCACCGCATTAAGCATGGCGGGCGCACTGTCGCCCGTTTCCGCAGCTTGACGCGCCAGCCGCAGGCATGGGAAGCGCAGCTCGTCAGGAGCATGAAAGTCCAGACGCGCAATTGAGAACAGATCCAGTGACGCCACCCCTGAATCGATACGCTCAGGCCATGCCAGTGCATGGGCTATGGGGGTGCGCATATCAGGATTGCCCAACTGAGCCAGCACCGAGCCGTCTATGTAGTCAACCATTGAATGAATGACGCTCTGCGGATGAATCACCACTTCGATCTGTGCAGGCTTGGCATCGAATAACCAGCAGGCCTCGATCAGCTCAAGACCCTTGTTCATCATGCTGGCAGAATCGACCGAGATCTTGCGGCCCATTGACCAGTTAGGGTGCGCGCACGCTTGTTCCGGTGACACATCTTTCAACTCAGCCAGCGGTGTTTCGCGAAACGGACCGCCCGAGGCTGTCAGCAATATGCGACGCACCCCTACCGCATCGAGACCATTGGTGTAGTGACCCGGCAGGCATTGAAAGATCGCGTTGTGTTCACTGTCGATAGGCAACAATACTGCGCCGCTGCGCCTGACCGCCTGCATGAACAAGGCTCCAGACATGACCAGCGCTTCCTTGTTGGCAAGGAGGACTTTTTTCCCGGCCTCGACGGCAGCCAGGGTCGGACGCAAACCCGCGGCGCCGACGATTGCGGCCAAAACGGTATCGACCTCGGGATGAGCAGACACCTCACAAAGACCGCCCTCCCCGACCAACACGCGCGTGTCCAGACCAGCGGCCTGCAGATCGATCTGCAATGTCCGCGCGGCCTCTGCCGTCGGTACGACCGCAAATTGCGGTTTGTGGCGCACACTCAACGCGAGCAATTCGGCCAGACGACTAAAACCGGTCAAGGCGAAGACCTGGTAGCGCTCCGGATGTCTTGCAATGACATCCAGCGTGCTCAAGCCCACCGACCCTGTAGCACCCAGAACGGTGATCTGCTGGAGCTGGCTCACATTACGCCCCAATTGGCAGCCCATAGCAGCAGAGCGAAAATCGGTATTGCAGCCGTGAGGCTGTCGATACGATCAAGCACGCCGCCATGCCCGGGCAGCAGATTACTGCTGTCTTTCACCCCGGATTTGCGCTTGAACATGCTTTCCGTTAAATCGCCAACCACCGAAATCAGCACAACGATGGCCGCGCCGATCAATGAGAAGAAGAATTGCGAAATGGACCAGTCGCGGTAAATCCCGACCACGGCGGTAATCAGCAAACTGGCGACCAGCCCGCCGTACAGCCCTTCCCAACTTTTGCCAGGGCTGACTTTGGGTGCCAGCTTGCGCTTGCCGAATGCTTTGCCCGAGAAATAGGCACCGATGTCCGCCCCCCAGACCAGCACCATGACCGACAGAATCAGCCAGTTACCTAACGGCCACTGCTTGATCAAGATCAAGCCTTGCCACGCTGGCAATAAAATCAAAAGCCCAATGACCAGCTTGCAGATAGAGCTGGACCAGTGCTCGCTGGACTCTGGATACGTCAGCACCATCCAGGTCGCAACCAGCCACCAGATAAGTGCCGCCACCAACACCCAAGGCGCCAGTCCCGGAAGCAAATAAAGGAGGAACAGCAAAACCGCGACAACGACCGAGTAGAGCACCCGCGATGATTGAGCCTCGAACCCGGCCAGACGCGCCCACTCCCAGGCCCCAAGCGTAACGACCACACCGATGAACAGTGCAAAACTGCCGCCTTTGAGCAGGAAGAAGCCGCACAGGGCGATCGGTAGCAAAATCAGCGCAGTGATGATTCGTTGTTTCAGCATTAAGCTCGGGCTCCGGCTTCTACCTGCTCGCTGGTTTTCCCGAAGCGGCGTTGGCGCAAAGCAAAATCGGCCAGCGCTTTGCGCATGGCTTCGTGTTTGAAGTCCGGCCAGAACAGGTCGGAGAAGTACAGCTCGGAATATGCCAGCTGCCATAACAGGAAGTTACTGATCCGGTGCTCGCCGCCGGTACGAATGCACAAGTCAGGCAATGGCAAATCACCTGTCGACAGGCAGGTCTGCAGCAGTTCGGGGGTTATGTCCTCGGGCCGCAGATGTCCTGCCTGAACTTCACGTGACAAGCGTTGCGCCGCCTGGGCAATGTCCCACTGTCCGCCATAATTGGCAGCAATTTGCAGGACAAACCGATCATTACCTGCCGTGCGCGCTTCCGCCTCGCGAATGGCTGCTTGCAGCTCGGGGTGGAAACGAGAGCGATCGCCGATGATACGCAAGCTGATGCCGTTGTCATTCAGCCGCTTGGTCTCTCGACGCAAAGCGGTGAAGAACAGTTCCATCAACGCCCCAACCTCCTCGGCAGGACGCTGCCAGTTTTCACTGGAAAAGGCGAACAGCGTCAGCACCTCGACCTTGGCCTCCGCGCACACTTCGATCACTGCACGAACGGCGTCCACGCCTGCTTTATGACCGGCGACACCCGGCAGCAAGCGCTTTTTCGCCCAACGATTGTTCCCATCCATGATGATCGCGACATGACGCGGCACCGACGACGGCTCAGCCAGCTTAGTCTTTTCCATGAAAGCTTCCGGACCCTTATACGGCCATCAGGTCTGCTTCTTTAGTCTTGGTTGCGGCATCGATATCCGCTTCAGCCTTATCAGTCAGCTTTTGGATATCTGCTGCACCACGACGCTCTTCGTCTTCGCTGATTTCTTTGTCCTTGACCAGCTTTTTCAATTCACCCAAGGCATCGCGGCGAATGTTGCGTACGGCCACGCGAGCGTCCTCTGCTGCACTGCGAGCCTGCTTAGTGAAGCCCTTGCGGGTTTCTTCAGTCAGGGCTGGCATGGAGATCAACAGCAACTCACCCAGGTTGGTAGGGTTGAGGTTGAGGCCAGCGCTCTGGATAGCCTTGTCGACTGCTGCGAGCATGTTGCGCTCAAACGCCACGACCTGCAGGGTCCGGGAATCCTTGACGGTCACGTTGGCGACGCCGCTCAATGGAGTGTCCGAGCCGTAGTAAGGAACCATCACGCTGCCCAGAATGCTTGGATGCGCCTTGCCGGTGCGGATCTGTCCAAACGCATGGGCCAGGGACTCAAGGGATTTTTGCATCCGCTCTTGAGCGTCTTTCTTGATTTCATTGATCATTGTTTGCCTTCCTCGATCAGGGTGCCTTCAGCGCCGCCATGCACGATATTCAGCAGGGCGCCGGGCTTGTTCATATTAAATACACGCAGCGGCATCTTGTGGTCGCGACACAGACAGATAGCTGTCAGATCCATAACACCCAATTTGCGATCCAGAACTTCATCGTAGGTCAGATGATCGAACTTCTCGGCGTGTGGGTCTTTGAATGGGTCCGCAGTGTACACGCCATCGACCTTGGTCGCCTTGAGCACCACATCGGCGTCAATTTCGATCGCTCGCAGGCAAGCGGCCGAATCAGTGGTGAAGAACGGGTTGCCCGTACCAGCTGCGAAAATCACGACTTCTTTGGCGTTCAGATGACGCATAGCCTTACGACGATCATAGTGATCAGTCACGCCCACCATGGAAATGGCCGACATGACGATGGCCGAGATGTTGGCGCGCTCCAACGCATCGCGCATCGCCAAAGCATTCATTACTGTGGCCAGCATGCCCATGTGATCGCCTGTCACCCGATCCATGCCCGCAGCACTCAGCGCCGCGCCACGAAACAAGTTGCCCCCACCGATGACCAGACCTACCTGGACACCGATACCGACCAGTTGGCCGACTTCAAGCGCCATGCGATCCAGCACCTTGGGATCAATACCGAATTCTTCAGACCCCATCAGGGCCTCGCCGCTAAGCTTGAGTAGAATGCGTTTATAGCGAGCTTGATAACCACTGCCCTGCTGAGCCATTGCGAATCTCTCCTGCGGCGTTATAAAAAAATCAGGTTGCGAGCCCGTTCCTGCGCTTACTCTAGGCTACAACGTCAGGTAAAAGCAGCCTTGTGGACCACTCCCTGAAAAACAAATTCCCCTTGCCGCTTTGAAAAAGAGGCTGCGCGCGTAAGCGGGCAGCCTCTTCGGGGCGACAGTTGGACAACCGTCTTACTTCTTGCTGGCAGCTACTTGAGCAGCGACTTCTTCAGCGAAGTTGTCGACTGGCTTTTCGATGCCTTCGCCCACTTTGTAGTAAGTGAAGGAAACGATTTCAGCGCCGGCTTTCTTGGCCAGTTCACCGACCTTGACTTCAGGGTTCTTAACGAACGCCTGCTCAACAAGGCTGGCTTCAGCCAGGAATTTGGTGATACGACCGCCAACCATTTTTTCAACGATTTCGGCTGGCTTGCCCTTGATCTTGTCTTCGTTCAACTGCAGGAAGACGCCCTTTTCGCGCTCGATCGCTTCAGCCGAAACTTCCGACGGCAGCAGGAACTCAGGGTTGCTTGCAGCAACGTGCATCGCGATGTCTTTTGCCAGCTCAGCGTCACCGCCTTTCAGAACGACAACTACGCCGATCTTGTTGCCGTGCAGGTAAGCGTTGACCACATCACCTTCGATGCTGGCCAGACGACGGATGTTGACGTTTTCGCCAACCTTGGCAACCAGTGCAGTACGCTCGACTTCTTGCGCTTCGATCAACGGAGCGGCATCAGTCAGCTTATCAGCGAATGCTTTTTCCAGGCTGTTGTTGACGAAATTCTTGAAATCGTCTTGCAGAGCCAGGAAGTCAGTCTGCGAGTTGACTTCGATGATGGTAGCGCGCTTGCCATCTTCGCTGACTTTAACGGCGATAGCACCTTCAGCAGCAACGTTGCCTGCTTTCTTGGCTGCCTTGATAGCGCCCGAAGCACGCATGTCATCAATGGCTTTTTCGATGTCGCCGCCAGCCTTGGTCAAGGCTTTCTTGCAATCCATCATGCCTTCGCCGGTACGCTCGCGCAGTTCTTTGACCAACGCTGCAGTAATCTCTGCCATTTCAAAATCCTCTTTGGATAGGTCTTCAACCATTCCACCCGCTAAAGCGGGCGTTCAAATTCTTGAAAATCCATGCTGACATCTGCACATGACCATTTGATCGATGACAACGCCAGAAGGGTTTTCGAGGTGGCAAAAAGGGGGCTAAGCCCCCTTTTTGCGTACTGAGTAAACGCTAGGCGTTAACTACTCAGCCTTCAACGACTGCAGCTGGAGCTTCTTCGACGAATACGTCGGTGCCGCCAGCAACATTGTTACGACCACGGATTACAGCATCAGCCATCGAACCCATGTACAGCTGGATAGCGCGGATTGCGTCATCGTTGCCTGGGATGATGTAGTCAACGCCTTCCGGGCTGCTGTTGGTATCGACTACGCCGATAACCGGGATGCCCAGCTTGTTGGCTTCGGTGATCGCGATGCGCTCGTGATCAACGTCGATAACGAACAGTGCGTCTGGCAGACCGCCCATGTCCTTGATACCACCCAGGCTACGATCCAGCTTTTCCAGATCGCGAGTGCGCATCAGCGCCTCTTTCTTGGTCAGCTTGGCGAAAGTACCGTCTTCGGCCTGAACTTCAAGGTCGCGCAGACGCTTGATGGAAGCACGGATGGTTTTGAAGTTGGTGAGCATGCCGCCCAACCAGCGGTGATCGACGTACGGCGAGTTGCAACGTGCCGCTTCTTCAGCAACGATCTTGCCAGCGGAACGCTTGGTGCCGACGAACAGAATCTTGTTTTTGCCCTGCGCCAGGCGCTCAACGAAAGTCAAAGCTTCGTTGAACATAGGCAGGGTTTTTTCAAGGTTGATGATGTGAATCTTGTTACGCGCGCCGAAAATGTATTTACCCATTTTCGGGTTCCAGTAACGGGTTTGGTGACCGAAGTGCACACCGGCCTTCAGCATATCGCGCATATTGACTTGGGACATGATAGTTCCTTGATAAGTCGGGTTAGGCCTCCACGTATCCCAATGACCAACCAGCGGCTAAAGCCGAGGGCACCCAGGTCATCGTGTCGACACGTGTGTGGGTTTAAGCTCGCAGGGACGGACCCCGGAAAGCGGCGCATTTTATATCACAAAAGACTCGATAACGAAACACGAAATAAGCGCCTGTTTCTTCGGGTGTTTTTGCTGTGATCGCAAAGGCATCGGTACCCTGCCTGCACTCTGAGTGTAAGCCACGATGATAACCGCCCTTCCAGTGGTCTGATAGAATCGCGTTTTTCCGTATTTAGCTGCGGCTGCGCCGCGACCAGAGAGCCTTGTATGACCGTTACCATCAAAACCCCTGAAGACATCGAAAAGATGCGCATTGCCGGCCGTCTGGCCGCCGACGTACTGGAAATGATCGGTGCGTACGTCAAGCCCGGTGTCACCACTGATGAGCTTGACCGCATCTGCCACGACTACATCGTCAACGAGCAAAAGGCCATCCCTGCCCCGCTCAACTACAAAGGCTTCCCCAAGTCGATCTGTACTTCGATCAATCACGTAGTGTGCCATGGCATTCCCAATGAGAAACCTTTGAAGGAAGGCGACGTGCTCAACATCGATGTCACCGTCATCAAAGATGGCTACCACGGTGACACCAGCAAAATGTTCCACGTCGGCAAGGTCCCTGAGTGGGCAGAACGCCTTTCGCGCATTACGCAGGAGTGCCTGTACAAAGGCATCGAGGTCGTCAAACCCGGCGCACACCTGGGTGATATCGGCGAAGTGATCCAGAAGCACGCCGAGAAAAGCGGGTTTTCGGTAGTTCGCGAATACTGCGGCCATGGCATCGGCAAAGTGTTCCACGAAGAACCACAGATCCTGCACTACGGCAAAGCCGGCGATGGTATTGAGCTCAAAGAAGGCATGACCTTCACCATCGAGCCCATGATCAACCAGGGCAAAGCTGAAACTCGCCTGCTTGGCGATGGCTGGACAGCGATCACCAAGGACCGCAAGCTATCGGCGCAATGGGAACACACGATTCTTGTCACTGCCGACGGCTACGAAATCTTCACCCTTCGCAGCGACGACACCATTGCCCGCACCTCGGCCTGATGGTTGCGCCGACTTTGACATTCGGCCCGATATAGATAGAAGGAAAGCAGTTCGATGCCGCAGGTGGATCCAGATTTGTTCGATCGCGGTCAGTTTCAGGCCGAACTGGCGCTGAAGGCGAGCCCTATAGCTGCGTTCAAGAAAGCCATCCGTCAGGCGCATGAAGTGCTGGACGCACGTTTCAAATCAGGCCGCGACATCCGCAGACTGATTGAGGACCGCGCCTGGTTTGTCGACAACATCCTGCAAAAGGCATGGGATCAGTTCAACTGGAGTGAAGACGCCGACATTGCGCTGCTGGCAGTCGGCGGCTATGGGCGTGGCGAACTGCACCCCTATTCCGACATCGATTTGCTGATTCTGCTGGACAGCGCCGACCACGAAGTTTTCCGCGAGCCCATCGAGCGATTTCTCACGCTGCTTTGGGACATCGGCCTGGAAGTGGGGCAAAGTGTGCGCTCGGTCGATGAGTGCGCCGTTGAGGCGCGCGCCGATCTGACGGTGATCACTAACCTGATGGAAAGCCGCACCATTGCCGGGCCGGAGCGACTGCGCCAGCGCATGTTGGAAGTCACAAGCCCGAGCCAGATGTGGCCGAGCAAGGAATTCTTCCTGGCCAAACGCGCCGAACAGAAGAATCGCCATCACAAGTACAACGACACCGAATACAACCTGGAGCCCAATGTAAAAGGTTCTCCTGGCGGACTACGCGACATCCAGACCATTTTGTGGGTTGCCCGTCGCCAATACGGGACGTTGAATCTCCACGCGCTGGCAGGCGAAGGCTTCCTGCTGGAGAGTGAAAACAACCTGCTGGCCTCGTCCCAGGAGTTTCTCTGGAAAGTGCGCTACGCCTTGCACATGCTCGCGGGGCGCTCCGAGGATCGGCTGCTGTTCGACCACCAAAGCACCATCGCACGATTGCTGGGTTATCAGGACAGCGATGCGAAACTGGCGATCGAACGTTTCATGCAGAAGTACTACCGCGTGGTGATGAGCATCGCGCAACTGAGCGATCTGATCATCCAGCACTTCGAGGAAGTGATTCTTTCGGACGATCAAAACGAGCTCACCGAGTCGATCAACTCGCGCTTCCAGCTTCACGACGGCTACATCGAAGCCACGCACGCGAACGTCTTCAAGCGCACGCCGTTTGCGATGCTCGAGATTTTCGTGCTGATGGCTCAACGCCCGGAAATCAAGGGCGTGCGCGCAGATACCATTCGTCTGCTGCGCGAGCACCGGCATCTGATCAACGACGACTTCCGCAACGATATTCGCAATACCAGCCTGTTCATCGAGTTGTTCAAATGCGAGATCGGCATCCATCGCAATCTGCGGCGGATGAATCGTTACGGCATTCTGGGGCTTTATCTGCCGGAGTTCGGCCATATCGTCGGGCAAATGCAGCACGACCTGTTCCACATCTACACCGTCGATGCCCACACACTTAATCTGATCAAGCACCTGCGTAAGTTGCAGTACACGCAGGTGTCGGAAAAATTCCCGCTCGCCAGCAAGATCATGGGCAAATTGCCCAAACCCGAGCTGATCTACCTGGCGGGCCTGTACCACGACATCGGCAAAGGCCGTGGCGGCGATCACTCAGAGCTGGGCGCACTTGACGCCGAAGCGTTCGGGATTCGCCATCAGTTGCCCAATTGGGACACCCATCTGATCGTGTGGCTGGTACAGAACCACCTACAGATGTCGACCACCGCCCAACGCAAGGATTTGTCTGATCCGCAGGTGATCCACGATTTCGCCCAGTTCGTCGGTGACGAAGTGCATCTGGACTATCTGTACGTGCTGACCGTGGCCGACATCAATGCGACCAATCCGACACTGTGGAATTCATGGCGCGCCAGCCTGTTGCGCCAGTTGTACACCGAAACCAAACGCGCCTTGCGACGCGGTCTGGAAAACCCGGTGGACCGCGAAGAGCAGATTCGCCGCACGCAAACCGCTGCGCTGGACATATTGGTGCGCAACGGCACTGATCCGGACGACGTCGAGCAGCTGTGGTCGCAGTTGGGGGACGACTATTTTCTGCGTCATACCGCAGGCGACGTGGCCTGGCACAGCGATGCCATTCTGCAGCAACCTGCCGACGGCGGGCCTTTGGTGTTGATCAAGGAAACCACCCAGCGCGAATTTGAGGGCGGCACGCAGATATTCATTTATGCGCCGGACCAACATGATTTCTTTGCGGTGACCGTGGCCGCCATGGATCAGCTCAACCTGAACATCCATGACGCCCGCGTCATCACATCGAGTAGCCAGTTCACCCTCGACACCTACATCGTCCTGGACAGTGAAGGCGGCTCGATCGGTGACAATCCGCAGCGCATCAAGGACATTCGTGAAGGTTTGACTGAAGCGCTTCGTAATCCGGACGATTACCCGACGATTATCAAACGCCGTGTACCGCGCCAGCTCAAACATTTTGCCTTCCCGCCTCAGGTCACGATTTCCAACGATGCCCAGCGGCCTGTGACGTTATTGGAACTGAGCGCTCCAGACCGGCCGGGATTGCTCGCGCGTATCGGCAAGATTTTTCTGGAGTTCGACCTGTCGCTGCAGAACGCGAAGATCGCCACCTTGGGCGAGCGAGTGGAGGACGTTTTCTTCATAACTGATGAAAACAATCAGCCGCTTTCCGACCCTCAATTGTGTATGCGCTTACAGGCAGCCATCGTTGAACAGCTAAGCGTCACGCAAGAGCCCGCCGTCGAGGGTCGCATCAGCATCTGATTGGCCAGAACATTTGATTTAACGGCGCCCGCGTTTCGCTCGAGCGAACGCAGCCGCCCCGCTTATTGAGACTGATATCCGATGAACAACGCCCTGCAACAGCTTCAGCCCTACCCGTTCGAAAAGCTGCGTATCCTGCTTGGCGACGCCACGCCGAACCCGACCAAGCGTCCCATTGCTCTGTCCATTGGTGAGCCTAAGCACAAGTCGCCTGCCTTCGTGGCCCAGGCATTGGCCGACAATCTCGATCAGATGGCGGTGTATCCGACGACGGCGGGCATCCCGGCGCTTCGCGAAGCTATCTCCGGCTGGTGCGAGCGCCGCTTCGGCGTACCGGACGGCTGGCTTGATCCAACGAAAAACGTTTTGCCGGTCAACGGGACCCGTGAAGCGCTGTTCGCTTTCACCCAGACCGTTGTCAACCGCAGCGACGATGGCCTTGTGATCAGCCCCAACCCGTTTTATCAAATTTACGAAGGCGCAGCGTTTCTTGCCGGTGCTCAGCCGCACTATCTACCGTGCCTGAAAAGCCATGGTTTTAACCCCGACTTTGACGCGGTATCGGATGACATCTGGGACCGCTGCCAGATTCTCTTCCTTTGCTCCCCCGGCAACCCTACAGGCGCGCTAATCCCGTTGGAAACGCTGAAGAAGCTGATCGCGCTGGCCGACAAGCATGATTTCGTAATCGCCGCAGATGAATGCTACAGCGAGCTTTACTTCGACGAAGAAACTCCTCCTGCCGGTTTGTTAAGCGCGTGCGTCGCTTTGGGCCGTAAGGATTTCAAGCGTTGCGTGGTGTTCCATAGCCTATCCAAGCGTTCCAACCTGCCGGGCCTGCGTTCGGGCTTCGTCGCAGGCGATGCCGAAATTCTCAAGGCGTTTCTGCTGTATCGCACCTATCACGGCTGCGCCATGCCGATTCAAACCCAGCTGGCGAGCATCGCAGCCTGGAGTGATGAAGAACACGTGCGCGCCAATCGTGCGCTGTACCGCGAAAAATTCGACGCCGTGCTCGATATCCTCTCGCCGGTCATGGACGTACAGCGCCCGGACGGCGGTTTCTATCTATGGCCCGACGTGGGCACCGACGACGCCGCATTCTGCCGCGACTTGTACACAGCGGAACACGTGACCGTTGTGCCGGGCTCGTACCTTTCTCGGGAAGTAGACGGTTTCAATCCGGGGGCTGGCCGCGTGCGTCTGGCATTGGTCGCGCCATTGGCGGAATGTATCGAGGCGGCTGAGCGGATTCGTAGCTTCATCAAGGGCTGAGGTCCGGGAAAACAGGAGCGGTCATTCTCCTTCAAAGCTGAACGTCGAAGGCAATACATATGTAGTGCCTCGGCGTGATCTCAGTGCTAGATAATCGAACTTCCTATCTAAGTTTCACGAACAAGGAAGTTCGAATATGAGTGACGTTCAACTGTGTTTCGCACGCCCGTACAAAGACGTACAAGCGTCGTATGAAGCAGCTATTGAAGAAAACCCCGCTAACGGTGGTGCGCCCATCCCGGGCAGGCGCAAAAAACGGGCAGTCGCTGCATTTTCGCGACTATGGGCAAATGGCCGCACGCTTAAAATCGCGTTTACCGATGACGACCTTACCGATTCCCACCAACAGGCAATTATGCGTGCCATCAACCAGTGGCAACCCTATGTCAGTCTGGTGTTTGAATTCATCGACGGTCGAGAGGGGGCACCCGAATATGGTAAGGGAGACATCCGCATCACGACCAATGTTGGCCCTGACCTCAACTACACGCTCATCGGCACCGACGCCAGACTCAATGATCCATGGACGCCCACCATGGTGCTGGGTGTAAATCCAGACGATCCAAAATTCGAATCTATCGTCATGCATGAGTTTGGTCATGCGTTGGGGGCTGAGCACGAGCACCAACACCCGGAAGCGAATATTCCTTGGGACTTGCCTGCCGTGTACGCGTACTACGCTGCAGCCGGCCACACCAAAGAGACCGTCGACGAATCCGTCCTGAGCAGACTCGAGTCAGGCCCCTCGACCTATACGGCCTACGACAAGGATTCGATCATGCATTACCCCATTCCGAACAAGATCACCCTGGGCGACTGGGAGGTGGGTCAAAATCGCAAGCTAAGCGAAAAGGACAAAGAATTCATGCGCAAGGCTTATCCAAAAATGTGATCAATAGAAACTGCCGGGGGTTCTGCTTCCGACAGGCTCGATCCGTCGTTAGCGTCGTTCAATTCCAGTTTTCGAAACACTAGCAATATGTAGCACCTGGTCGTGAACAATCTCCTTAACGTGAGTGAACGATCACCGTCAGTAGCTGACAGGTGATCGCTTCATTCACCCATCGCCCATACAAACGGCGACCCTTCTTGCGAAGGGAGTTAAGGAATACCCATGAGCAACCTTGTATTACATCCGTGCAGCGTTCTGAGACCGGACGATCCGCATTCCTCCTACGCAGCAGCCATACATGAGGACCCGAACAATGCCAGCATCGCCGTCATCGACTCGGCGGGCAGAACGCTCGCGAACCAACCCCGACTGATTACTGCGCACAGCAAATACTGGATTCCAGGCCGGACGCTAAAGATAAAGTTCATAACGCCTGCCTTCGATTTCTTCTATCGAGCCATCTTCGACGCGGCGTGCGAATGGCTGTCGCATATCAATCTCAAGTTTGTGTTGGCGCCTGAAGAAGATTGCGAAATACGCATCGCGCTGGACTGGAAAATCAATGGTAGCGCCATTGGCACCGACGCCATGCTGGCCTATTCGGACCAGAGCCTGCCTACCATGGGCTTCAACGTCAGCGAATTGATCGACATGAGCAAATTAGCGCTGCCGACCGGACGAACACTGTTTCGCTTCGACACCAGCAAAGTCTGGCTGCCGGATTTCAAGAGAATCGTGCTGCATGAGTTTGGTCATGCCTTGGGTGCCGAACATGAACATCAGCACCCGGACGCCAACATCCCTTGGGATGAGGACAAGGTCATAAAGGCATTCAAGGGCAGCGGGGTTACCGAAGAGAACGTTCGTTGGAACATGCTCAGAAAGCTAAACTCCGGCGATTACGCCTATTCAAACTATGACCCGACGTCAGTGATGCACTACAACGTACCTAAGAAGTTTACCCGCAATGACTTCGAGATCGACAACAGCGGCAAAACCCTGAGCACTAAAGACATTGAGTTCATGGCCGGAATATACCCCCAGGCGTCCGCAAACCAGGAGGCTTAACAGCGCTACCTGCCCTGCCCCAGATTGGCCTCGCTCAGGTCCAGTTCAGCCAATATCTGCGCGAGGACGTCATCGCCGATCTGGCGATGACGATGCAGCCGGTAAAGCTCAAGCCGTTGAGCTCGCAGCGCCTTGACGCGCATTTTGCGTTCCAGCACGTCCATCTGAAAGGCCAGCGCCTGTGCTTCCGCAGTGTCGTTGAATATCTCCAGCCGGTGCCGATATTCCGACATGATCCGCGCCTTCACCTCGGTGGCGAGCACGGCTTGGGCTGCGTCCGGCGAGAGCGTAGCGTCGGTCATTTCTTCGCTTTCCAGGGCGTGAATCGCGGCTTCAGCAGTGTGTTTCCAGGCGTCACGGACTTCGCGCTTCAACTTCAGATCGGGCTGATTTTCCACCCCTCGCAGCAGCAGCGGCAGCGCAATACTGGCAGCGACCAGCGATAGCAAAATCACCCCGGCGGCGATGAAAATAAGCAAATCGCGCTCGGGGAAGTTCACACCCGCCGCAATCAGCATCGGCACCGACAATGTACCGGCCAGGGTGACTGCCCCGCGCACACCACCAACGGTCAACAGCAATGCCGAACGGGTAGTCGGTTCCAGTGATTCGTCGCCGCGTCCGCGCCAGCGCCTGATCGCAATCATCAGACGCCATGAGCTTTGAACCCAGATATAACGTAGCGCGATCAGCACCAGGAAAATCGCCAGTACATCAAGGCAACGCCACATCAGCGTCGGCCACAGTGCCGTCTGGTCGTGAGCGACAGCGCCGATGATGTCCGGCAACTGCAAACCCAGCAGCAAAAAGATCAGCCCGTTGAAGGCAAACTCCAGGAGTGTCCAGACGCTGCGATTAAGCAGACGGGTACTGGTTTGACGAGGCAGCAGATCGACCCAACTTTGCATCATCCCGGCTGCCACGGCAGAAAGAATGCCCGAGGCGCCCAGTTGTTCGGCGAGCACGTACGCCGCAAAGGGCACAAGCAGCATGAACACCACGTGCGTTGCCGGGTCGTCCCAGCCTCGCGCGATCATCCAGCTGCGAAATCGCCCTACCAGCCAGCTCAACGCCACACCCACCGCCAAACCACCCACTGCCACTAATACGAAGGTCAGGCTGGCGTCGGCCAGAGAAAATACGCCGGTGATCGCAGCGGCCAGGGCAAACTTGAACGTCACCAGACCAGACGCATCGTTCATCAGCGCTTCGCCTTGCAGCAAACGCATGATAGGCGCGGGCAAACGGTCTTGAGCAATGGCCGAAACTGCCACGGCGTCTGTAGGCGAAAGCACTGCTGCCAGTGCGAAAGCGACCGGGAGTGGAATGGTCGGCAAAATCCAGTGGATAAAATAACCGGCACCGACGACGGTGAAGATCACCAAGCCGACCGCTAGCGTAAGAATTGGCCCGCGATAACGCCAGAGATCACGCTTAGGCATGCGCCAACCGTCTGAAAATAGCAGTGGAGGCAGGAACAAGAAGAGAAAAAGCTCGGGATCAAGGGCCACGTGCAGACCCAGTGTCGGCCAGGCCAGCAAGGCTCCGGCAGCGATCTGCACCAACGGCAATGGCAACGGAATGACCCGTGCCACTAACCGGGAGAGGCCTACCAGCGTCAACAAAATAAGGACGGTATAGGCTGTTTGCATCGGCGTACTTTCCTGATCGGACGAGTGGAGTAAGTCGTCCGGAGACTGACTGCGCTGCAGCTTCGAAGTGCCATCTTAACGGGTTAAGCTGTCATTTCGCTGTTACCCATGGGTATAAACAGACCGCACACAGGTATCGACCGGATAAACCCGCCAGCGGGCCAAGCCCAATCGGTTTGGTCGTGGCATAATCCGTGACCGTTTTTTCCAACTCCTCACCGGCGACACGTTCATGGCTGATGAAATCAACACGTTGCACCTGTTCGGGATCAAAGCGTGCGACACGATGAAAAAGGCTCGCACCTGGCTCGATGAAAAATCGGTGAATTACGATTTCCACGACTATAAAGCGGTAGGCATTGATCGTGAGCACCTGACTCAATGGTGCAACGAGCACGGATGGCAAGTGGTGCTCAATCGCGCCGGCACGACCTTCCGCAAGCTCGACGACGCTCAGAAAGCCGATCTCGACCAAGAGAAGGCCATCGAACTGATGCTCGCGCAACCCTCAATGATCAAGCGCCCCGTGCTGGATCTTGGCGGCAAAACCCTGATTGGTTTCAAACCCGAACTGTACGCAGCGGCTATCGCCTGATTGAGATAGCCTTTAATCGTTAAGAGGTATTTACATGTCCACTTCCCTGTTCAGCCTGGCCTTCGGCGTTGGCACACAAAACCGTCAAGGCACCTGGCTGGAAGTGTTTTACGCTCAGCCACTGGTTAATCCGTCGGCTGAATTGATCGCCGCGGTCGCACCTGTCCTGGGCTATACCGGCGGCAACCAGGCCATCGCATTCAATACCGATCTGGCCTCCAAACTGGCCGACGCACTGAAATCCGTAGACGCGGTTCAAGCAGCCCTGCTGACCCGTCTGGCCGAAAGCCACAAGCCGCTGGTCGCCACATTGCTGGCCGAAGACGCCACGCTGACCTCAACGCCTGAGGCTTACCTGAAGCTGCATCTGCTGTCCCATCGTCTTGCAAAACCTCACGGCCTGAACCTGACCGGCATCTTCCCGTTGCTGCCGAACGTGGCGTGGACCAGCCAGGGCGCAGTTGATCTGGTTGAACTGCCTCAGCGTCAGCTTGAAGCGCGCTTGAAAGGCGAGCTGCTGGAAGTGTTCTCCGTCGACAAATTCCCGAAAATGACCGACTACGTTGTGCCGAGTGGCGTGCGTATCGCTGACAGCGCGCGCGTTCGTCTCGGTGCTTACATCGGCGAAGGCACCACCGTCATGCACGAAGGTTTCGTCAACTTCAACGGCGGCACCGAAGGTCCGGGCATGATCGAAGGTCGCGTGTCGGCTGGCGTATTCGTTGGCAAAGGTTCGGACCTGGGCGGCGGTTGCTCGACCATGGGCACCTTGTCCGGCGGCGGCAACATCGTGATCAAAGTCGGCGAAGGCTGCCTGATCGGCGCGAACGCTGGCATCGGCATCCCGTTGGGCGATCGCAACACCGTTGAATCCGGTCTGTACGTCACCGCCGGCACCAAGGTCGCGCTGCTCGATGAAAACAATGAGCTGGTCAAAGTGCTGAAAGCGCGTGACCTGGCCGGTCAACCTGACCTGCTGTTCCGCCGCAATTCGCAGACCGGCGCCGTGGAATGCAAAACCCACAAGTCGGCCATCGAGCTGAACGAAGCGCTGCACGCTCACAACTGATCGATGCTGCGTGCGGGTTCGGAGCCTCTCGGGCTTGGAACCCGCCCACCGAGTTCCTGAACATGTTGCTTCCCTCTCCCTGGCGCGCTGACTTTCCAGCCATCGCCGCCTTGCAACGGCAAGGCCAGACGTATCTGGACAGCGCCGCCACCGCTCAAAAACCGCAACGCCTGATCGACGCCTTGAGCCACTACTACGGCAACGGCGCGGCCAACGTTCATCGGGCGCAACATTTGCCCGGCGCACTGGCCACTCAAGCCTATGAAGACACTCGCCATAAAGTCGGCCAATGGCTCAATGCCGGTTCAGCCGGACAAGTGGTGTTCACCCATGGCGCGACCTCGGCGTTCAACCTGCTGGCTTACGGGCTGGAGCACCTATTCGAACCCGCCGATGAAATCGTCATCAGTGCCCTGGAACACCACGCCAATCTGTTGCCGTGGCAGCAACTGGCGCAGCGCCGGGGTTTGAAACTGGTGGTGCTGCCGCTCGCTGAAAATGGCCTGATCGATCTGGATGCGGCGGCGTCTCTCATCGGCCCACGCACGCGCCTGGTGGCGGTGAGCCAGCTGTCGAACGTGCTGGGTGCCTGGCAACCGCTGGCGCAATTGCTGGAGCTGGCTCAAACCCATAATGCGATTACCGTGGTCGATGGTGCGCAGGGCGTGGTCCATGGTCGACAGGAGGTAGCGGCACTGGGCTGCGATTTCTACGTTTTTTCCAGCCACAAGCTGTACGGGCCGGACGGTGTCGGCGTGCTGTTTGGTCGGCATCAAGCGCTGGCAATGTTGCGTCACTGGCAGTTTGGCGGCGAAATGCTGCTGCAGACGAGCTATCACGACGCGACCTTCCGCCCCGCTCCCCTTGGATTTGAAGCAGGCACTCCGCCCATTGCCGGGGTGATCGGCCTGGGGGCAACGCTCGATTACCTCAGCAGTCTGAACGGTCTAGCCATCGCGGAGCATGAGGCAGGCCTCCACGCCCTCTTGCGCGAAGGTCTGCTCACCCGGACCGGCGTGCAACTGCTCGGCAGCCCGACCCTGGCCCTCGCAAGCTTTGTGGTGGAAGGCGTACACAACGCTGATCTGGCGCATTTGCTCACCGAACAAGGCATCGCGGTACGCGCCGGCCATCACTGCGCAATTCCGCTGCTGAACAGTCTGGGCCTGGCCGGGGCGATTCGAGTGTCGCTGGGGATGTACAACGATTCCGACGATCTTGAGCGGTTCTTTTCCGCTCTGGATCAGGCGTTGGAGTTGCTGCGATGAGTTTGCCAATCGACGCACAGACAGCGCTGGAAACCTTCAGCGCGCCCTTGAGCTGGGAGCAGCGCGCCCGATTGTTGATGCAATGGGGCGAGCGCTTGCCTGCCTTGGCTGAAGACGAAAAAACCGATGAGCATCTGGTCGACGGCTGCGAAAGCAAAGTCTGGTTGCTGGCCGACTTCAAGGACGGCCGCTGGCAGTTTCGCGCGGCGAGTGACGCGCGGCTGATTCGCGGGCTGGTGGCGCTGTTGCTGGCACGAGTCAACGGCTTGTCGGCGGCCGAGCTGCAAAGCGTCGACCTGAACCACTGGTTCGATCAATTGGGGTTGAGCCGCCAGCTCTCCCCTTCGCGCAGCAACGGTCTCAATGCCGTGCTGCAGCGGATGCGTCAACTGGCGGGCTGAGCGGCTTCGCTTGCTTTGATGCGGTCGGATGGACGTCGCACGCCAGCGACGATTTTATCCACCGCTTTGGTCGCCGCGACCATCCCGAACGTGGCTGTCACCATCATCACAGCGCCAAAACCGCCAGCGCAATCAAGCTTCACCCCATCGCCGACGAAGCTTTTTTGCAGACAGATGCTGCCATCAGGTTTCGGGTAGCGCAGCTGTTCGGTCGAGAACACACATGGCACGCTGTAATGGCGAGTGACGGTGCGTGAGAAGCCGTAATCGCGGCGCAGGGTCGAGCGTACTTTCGAGGCCAGCGGGTCGTTGTAGGTACGGTTGAGATCACAGACCTGAATCAGCGTAGGGTCGATTTGTCCGCCTGCGCCGCCAGTGGTGATGATCTGTATCTTGCGGCGCTTGCACCAGGCGATCAGCGCGGCCTTGGCGTTGACGCTGTCGATGCAGTCGAGCACGCAGTCGATGTCTGGCGTGATGTACTCAGCCATGGTCTCGCGGGTGACGAAATCGGCTACCGCGTGGACGACGCAGTCGGGGTTTATCTCACGCAGGCGGTCGGCCATGACCTCGACTTTTACGCGCCCGACGGTGCTGGTCAGAGCGTGCAATTGACGGTTGCTATTGCTGACGCAGACGTCGTCCAGGTCAAACAGCGAGATTTCTCCTACGCCACAGCGAGCCATGGCTTCCGCTGCCCACGACCCCACGCCGCCGATGCCGACCACTGCCACATGCGCCGCGCGCAGGCGTTCCAGGCCCTCAATGCCATACAACCGGGCGACGCCAGCGAAACGCGGATCTTCTGTGCTCATGACCAATCCCCCAAAAACCGGCGCGCATTATAGGTCTTGCGCGCGGCCTGTAGGAGCGAATTCATTCGCGAGCCGCCGATCCATCCGACAAAGGGGGGCAGGTCGAGAAAACCTTCGCGAATAAATTCGCTCCTACAGCAGATGCCACCCGGTAGAATCTTCCTACACCAAAAACTGAATAGAACTTCACGCTGTGTAGGCTGCCAAATACCCAGCCTACCGAAGCTCTTCGGTGATCGCTTGTTCCACCCTTCGGAACCCGAAACATCTATGCCATCGCGTAAATTTGGACTCAACCTAGTCGTGGTCGTGGCTATCGCCGCGCTGTTCACGGGCTTCTGGGCGTTAATCAATCGCCCGGTAACCGCGCCCAACTGGCCGGAACAAATCTCTGGCTTCTCCTATTCGCCCTTCCGCCTTGGACAAAACCCACAGAAAGGCGTGTACCCGTCCGACGACGAAATGCGTCAGGACCTGGAGCTGATCAGTAAACAAACCGACAGCATCCGCATCTATTCGGTTGACGGCCCTTTGGGCGACATTCCAAAACTGGCGGAAGAGTTCGGCCTGCGGGTGACGCTAGGTATCTGGATCAGCCCCGACCAGGAACGCAACGAGCGGGAAATCACTCGCGCCATCGAACTGGCCAACACCACCCGCAGCGTCGTGCGGGTGACGGTGGGTAACGAAGCCCTGTTTCGTAAAGAGATCACTGTTCAAGAGCTCATCGCGGTCATTGATCGCGTGCGCGCGGCAGTGAAAGTCCCGGTGACCACGTCCGAGCAATGGCACATCTGGAAAGACAATCCCGAGCTGGGCAAGCACGTAGATTTGATCGCCGCGCACATTCTTCCCTATTGGGAATTTGTGCCCATGGCCGACGCCGGGCAGTTCGTTTTTGACCGTGCGCGAGAGCTCAAACGCATGTTCCCGAAAAAGCCGTTGCTGCTGTCAGAAGTTGGCTGGCCGAGCAACGGACACATGCGCGGCGGTGCTGACGCGACCCCTGCCGATCAGGCGGTCTATCTACGCACACTGGTCAACAAGCTAAACCGTCAGGGCTTCAACTACTTCGTCATCGAAGCGTTCGACCAGCCGTGGAAGGCCAGCGACGAAGGTTCGGTCGGCGCGTATTGGGGCGTCTACAACGCCAACCGCCAGCAGAAATTCAATTTCGAAGGCCCGGTGGTCGCGATCCCGCAGTGGCGCGTACTGGCTACGGGCTCAGCAGTGCTGGCGATGTTGTCGTTGGCGCTGCTGCTGATCGATGGCTCGGCCCTTCGTCAGCGTGGTCGCACCTTCCTGACCTTCATCGCGTTTTTGTGCGGGTCGGTGCTGGTGTGGATCGGCTACGACTACAGCCAGCAATACAGCACCTGGTTCAGCTTGCTGGTGGGCTTTTTGCTAGCATTGGGCGCGCTGGGCGTGTTCATCGTCTTGCTCACGGAAGCCCATGAACTGGCGGAAGCGGTATGGACCCACAAGCGGCGTCGCGAATTCCTGCCGGTGGAAACGGACAGCGCCTACAGACCGAAAGTGTCCATCCACGTGCCGTGCTACAACGAGCCGCCGGAGATGGTCAAACAGACCCTCAACGCACTTGCCGCTCTCGACTATCCAGACTTCGAAGTGCTGTTGATCGACAACAACACCAAGGACCCCGCCGTCTGGGAGCCGGTCAAAGCACACTGCGAAATGCTCGGCCCGCGCTTCAAGTTCTTCCACGTCGCGCCACTGGCAGGGTTCAAAGGCGGCGCGCTCAATTACCTGATTCCGCACACAGCCGCTGACGCTGAAGTCATTGCCGTGATCGATTCGGATTACTGCGTTGATCGCAACTGGCTCAAACACATGGTCCCGCATTTCGCCGACCCGAAAATCGCCGTTGTGCAGTCTCCGCAGGACTATCGTGACCAGAACGAGAGCACTTTTAAAAAGCTCTGCTACTCGGAATACAAAGGCTTCTTCTACATCGGCATGGTCACTCGCAACGACCGCGACGCGATCATTCAGCACGGCACCATGACCATGACCCGTCGCTCTGTGCTCGAAGAACTTGGCTGGGCCGACTGGTGCATTTGCGAGGACGCCGAACTGGGGCTGCGGGTGTTCGAAAAGGGTTATTCGGCTGCTTACGCTCACAACAGCTTCGGCAAGGGGCTGATGCCCGACACCTTCATCGACTTCAAGAAACAGCGTTTTCGCTGGGCCTATGGCGCCATCCAGATCATCAAGCGCCATGCCGCCAGCCTGCTGCGTGGCAAAGACACCGAACTGACCCGCGGTCAGCGTTATCACTTCCTCGCGGGTTGGCTGCCGTGGGTGGCGGACGGCATGAACATCTTCTTCACCGTCGGCGCATTGATGTGGTCGTCGGCGATGATCATTGTGCCCAAGCGCGTCGATCCGCCGTTGCTGATTTTTGCGATCCCGCCACTGGCGCTGTTCTTCTTCAAAGTCGGCAAGATCATCTTCCTTTATCGTCGCGCCGTGGGCGTGAACCTGAAGGATGCGTTCTTCGCCGCGCTGGCCGGGCTGGCCTTGTCGCACACCATCGCCAAAGCGGTGCTATACGGCTTCTTTACCACCAGCATTCCGTTCTTCCGGACGCCGAAAAACGCCAGCAGCCATGGCTTCCTGGTCGCCATTTCCGAGGCCCGCGAAGAGATGTTCATCATGTTGCTGCTGTGGGGCGCGGCGCTGGGGATTTGCCTGGTACAAGGCTTGCCGAGCAATGACATGCGCTTCTGGGTCGCCATGCTGTTGGTGCAATCGTTGCCATACCTGGCCGCGCTGATCATGGCGTTTCTGTCGTCGTTGCCTAAACCCAAGACTGTGATTGAGCCGGTGACGGTCTAAAGCGGGTAAATGCATAGCCAAACGGCGGCCTTTGGGTCGCCGTTTTGCTTTAAGATAAGCGCCTTTTTCCGCTGTAGGAGCGCGCTTGCCCGCGATTGCGGTGCATCAGTCAATGCATCGGCGTCAGGACAAATGCAATCGCGGGCAAGCGCGCTCCTACAAGATCACACCCATTTCATCGGATCTTCCATGACAGCCCCAGCCGACCTTTCGCCCACTCTTCAACTCGCCTGCGACCTGATCCGCCGGCCATCGGTCACGCCGCTGGATGCCGATTGCCAGGCCGTCATGATGAAACGCCTGGGCGATGCCGGTTTTACGCTGGAGCCGATGCGCATTGAGGATGTGGATAACTTCTGGGCGACCCACGGCACGCAGGACGGTCCGGTGCTGTGCTTTGCCGGTCACACCGACGTGGTCCCCACCGGCCCGGTCCAAGCCTGGCAGAACGATCCGTTCAGCGCTTTGATCGATGAAGACGGCATGCTGTGTGGCCGTGGCGCCGCCGACATGAAGGGCAGCCTGGCCTCCATGATCATCGCCACAGAGCGGTTCGTCGCCGATCACCCCAACCACAAAGGCAAGATCGCTTACCTGATCACCAGCGACGAAGAAGGTCCGGCGCACCACGGCACCAAAGCGGTGGTGGAGCGACTGGCGGCGCGCAAAGAGCGGCTGGACTGGTGCATCGTCGGTGAGCCGTCAAGCACCACGCTGGTGGGCGATGTGGTGAAAAACGGCCGTCGCGGCTCGTTGGGCGCGACCCTCACCGTTCGCGGCATTCAGGGCCACGTCGCCTATCCGCATTTGGCCAAGAACCCGATTCACCTCGTCGCCCCTGCGCTGGCCGAATTGGCCGCCGAGCACTGGGACGAAGGCAACGCATTCTTCCCGCCGACCAGTTTTCAAATTTCCAATCTCAATTCCGGCACCGGCGCGACCAACGTGATTCCGGGGGATCTGGTGGCGGTGTTCAATTTCCGTTTCTCCACCGAATCAACCGTCGAAGGTCTGCAGAAGCGCGTTGCCGACATTTTCGACAAGCATCAACTGGATTGGCACGTTGAATGGGCGCTATCCGGCCTGCCGTTTTTGACCGAACCCGGCGCGCTGCTTGATGCAGTGGCAGCCAGCGTCAAGCATGTCACCGGTCGTGAGACCAAAGCGTCCACCAGCGGCGGCACCTCGGACGGTCGCTTTATCGCCACGCTTGGCACCCAAGTGGTCGAACTGGGGCCGGTCAACGCAACGATTCATCAGGTCAACGAGCGCATTCTGGCGAGCGATCTCGACGTGCTGACCGAGATTTACTACCACACCCTGGTTAAGTTGCTCGCGTGATGCTGACTTGCCCGATTTGCTCAGCGCCGCTGGATGCTGCGGATAACGGCGTGGTCTGCCCAGCAGGCCACCGTTTTGACCGCGCGCGCCAGGGTTATCTGAACCTGCTGCCGGTGCAGCATAAAAACAGCCGCGACCCAGGCGACAATCAAGCCATGGTCGAGGCGCGCCGGGATTTCCTCAACGCCGGGCATTACGCGCCGGTCGCCAAGCGCTTGGCTGAACTGGCCGCCCAATACGCGCCGCAGCGCTGGCTCGATATTGGTTGCGGTGAGGGTTATTACACCACGCAGATCGCTGAGGCACTGCCAGATGCCGAAGGCTATGCGCTGGACATCTCCCGCGAGGCCGTCAAACGCGCTTGTCGCCGCAACCCGGCGTTGACTTGGTTGATCGCCAGCATGGCCCGCGTGCCATTGCCGGACGACAGCTGCCAGTTCATTGCCAGCGTGTTCAGCCCGCTGGACTGGCAAGAGGCCAAGCGCTTGCTGAGCAAGGGCGGCGGACTGATGCGTGTAGGACCGACCAACGAACACCTGATGCAATTGCGCGAACGGCTGTACGACGAAGTGCGTGACTACGCCGATGACAAACACCTGGCACTGATCCCCGAAGGCATGACCCTTGCGCACAGTGAAACCCTGCGCTTCACACTCAGCCTGGTGGATGGTCAGTCCCGCGCTAATCTGTTGGCCATGACGCCCCACGGTTGGCGCGCCAGTGCCGAACGCCGAGCTGCGGTCATCGAGCAGGCCGAGCCTTTCGAGGTCACGGTGTCGATGCGCTACGATTATTTCGTTCTGCAATGACGCACAAGCCGCAATTTCAAAGGGCTGCCTGGGTAGCCCTGTTTCAAGACTGAATCCGCGAATGGATTTTCAAGATCACCGACGAGGCATCCATGCGCCAACCTGACATCGAGATTTACCTGAAAGACAGCGACGTTGATCACAAAGCCATCACGGCTTGGCTCACGTCGGCCATTGGCCCGTGCAGCGACTGGGCTCAACAGGGCCAGACCTGGAAATGCAACACTGCCGGAATTCCGGTGACGTGGGTCCCCAAAGCCGTGGGCAAGTGGAACAGCCTGCTGCTGGAAAGCGATCAAACCCCGTGGGAAGACGACATCGCTTGCGGCCGTGCCGCATTCGCCGCGTTGAACGTGGAAGTGCGCTGCGCGCCCGGGACCTGGGTCGAAGAAGAAGCAGACGAAGCGGCAGATCGCTGGATTCGCATCAGTGCCGACGGTGAAGAAGAAATCACCTGGCGCACGGCGTAACCCGGTAGGAACGCGCTTGCCCGCGAATGCGCTGTGTCAGCCATAACAATGTTGGCTGAAAGAAAGCTATCGCGGGCAAGCGCGCTCCTACAATAAGCGGCGCCATTAGCTGACTTTGCCCATCCCCCCCATATGCGGCAAACTGGCGCCCTCGCGGGCCTCGCCCCCTTTCAGCAGATTCCGTATGACCCGTTCCCCGTTGCGCCGTCTTGTGTTCGGCACCGTGCGTCGATTGCTGTACCTCTGGGTTCGCTCGGAAACGATCAATCAATCCTCGTTCACCCTCAATCTGGACCGCAGCAGGCCGGTCTTCTACGCCCTGCAAAACCCGTCCATCAGCGACTTGGCGGTACTCGACACCGAGTGCCGCAAGGCCGGTTTGCCAAGGCCCGTGCTTTCGGTGGCGGTGGGTGATCTGACGGAGCCTGCGGCGTTCTTTTACCTGACGCCTGCGCCAGACTGGCTGGGGCGACAGGACAAGCGAGGCGCGCCGCCAACGCTGGAGCGGCTGGTGGGCGCGGTAACCCAAAATGCGACTGAAGACGCACAGATCATCCCGGTCAGCGTGTTCTGGGGCCAATCTCCGGACAAGGAAGACAGCCCGTGGAAGCTGCTGTTCGCTGACAGTTGGGCGGTCACCGGACGGCTGCGCAAGTTCATTACCATCCTGATCCTGGGCCGCAAAACCCGCGTGCAGTTTTCGGCGCCGATTCATTTGCGCGAACTGGTCGACGAAAACAAAGGCTACGAACGCACCGTGCGCATGGCCCAACGTCTGCTTCGGGTGCATTTCCGCAATCTGAAAACCGCCGTCATCGGTCCTGACTTGTCACACCGACGCAATCTGGTGAAGGGTTTGCTGGCGGATCCGATGGTCAAGCAGGCGATCCTGGAGGAAGCAGAACGGGAGAAAATCCCGGAGGCAAAAGCCCGGGAAAAGGCCCTGCATTACGGCAACGAAATCGCTTCGGACTACACCTACACGGTGATCCGCTTCATGGAAGTGGTGCTGAGCTGGTTCTGGAACAAGATTTACGACGGCATCAAGGTCAGCCACATCGAAGGCGTGCAGAACGTCGCCCAAGGCAACGAAATCATCTACGTGCCGTGCCACCGCAGCCACATCGATTACCTGCTGCTGTCCTATCTGCTGTTTCGCAACGGGCTGACGCCGCCGCACATCGCCGCTGGCATTAACCTCAACATGCCGGTGATTGGCGGCCTGCTTCGACGCGGCGGCGCGTTCTTCATGCGCCGTACCTTCAAGGGCAACCCGCTCTACACCGCCGTGTTCAACGAATACCTGCACACCCTGTTCACCAAAGGCTTCCCGGTTGAATATTTCGTCGAGGGCGGGCGCTCACGCACAGGGCGCATGCTGCAACCCAAGACCGGCATGCTCGCAATCACTCTGCGCAGCTACTTGCGCAATTCCAGAACGCCGATCGTCTTCGTCCCGGTGTACATCGGCTACGAACGCGTCCTGGAAGGCCGCACTTACCTGGGCGAACTGCGTGGCGCAGCGAAGAAGAAAGAGTCGATCTTCGACATCTTCAAAGTCATTGGCGCGCTCAAGCAGCGTTTCGGCCAGGTATCCGTCAATTTCGGGGAGCCGATCAAACTGGCCGAATTTCTCGACCATCAACAACCCGATTGGCGCGCGCAGGCGCTTGGCCCGCAGTTCAAACCGGCGTGGTTGCACGAAACCACTCACCGTCTGGGCGAACGCGTGGCTCAGCATCTGAACGAAGCGGCGGCGATCAATCCCGTGAATCTGGTGGCGCTGGCGTTGCTGTCAACGCAAAGACACGCCCTGGATGATCAAGCGTTGGCGCGTGTGCTGGACCTGTATCTGACCCTGCTGCGTCGCGTGCCGTACTCGCCGCACACCACGCTGCCTGAAGGGGATGGCCGCGTGTTGATCGAGCACGTCAAAGGCATGGACCTGCTGTCCGAGCAGAAAGACGCGCTGGGCAAGATTCTGTATCTGGACGAGCCGAACGCCGTTCTGATGACCTACTACCGCAATAACGTGCTGCATATTTTCGCCCTGCCCTCCTTACTGGCGAGCTTCTTCCAGAGTTCGTCGCGCATGAGTCGTGAGCAGATACTGCGCTACACCCGCGCGTTATATCCGTATCTGCAGTCGGAGCTGTTCATTCGCTGGCCGATGGATCAACTGGACGCAGTGGTTGATCAATGGCTGGAGGCGTTCGTTGAACAAGGCTTGCTGCGTTTCGAGAACGGGGTATATCTGCGTCCGGCGCCGAGCTCACGCCATTTTGTGCTACTGACATTGTTGTCCCGAGCGATTGCTCAGACGTTGCAGCGCTTCTACATGGCTATCGCGCTGTTACTCAACAGCGGTCAACACACGCTGAGCGCCGAGGAGCTGGAAGACCTGTGTACGGTCATGGCCCAACGGCTGTCGATTTTGCATGGATTGAATGCTCCGGAGTTCTTCGATAAAAGCCTGTTTCGTCACTTTATTCAGTCGCTGCAAGATCAAGGTGTGGTTCGCAAGGACGAAGCCGGCAAACTTGGTTACCACGAACTGCTGGGTGAGCTCGCCGAGGGCGCGGCGAAGCGTGTTCTGCCTGCGGAAATTCGTTTGTCGATTCGCCAGGTTGCACTGCACCGCAATGAAGAACCTGAGCCTGAGGGCAACGCTGGTTAAGTGGGAAAAATCCCCTCCCATCGTGATCCCCGTCCTTAAACAGAACAGGAAACAAGGACGGGGATTTTCGGTCCTGAAATCGGCGCTAGGCTGAAGCTCACGTCAATACCGACGTAATCGATAAGGATATCGATCATGAACGACAAAACCGAAATCACCGTCATCTTTCACATGCCCGCTGGCTATGTTCTGCCACACAAAGACGTGCTTGTTCATGTCACCGCACACGATATTTCCAACCCGGATAGCTCACGCACCGTACTGGAATCGTCCAGCTATCAAATGCCGACGTTTCCATGGCGCGTCGTATTTACCCTCGAAAAAACCAACACACCAATCTGGGAGCTTGAGCACTCAGTCAACGTCAGCATTTTCCATAAAAAGAAACCGTTATTGTTGGAGTGCGAGCATGTGCTAACACTGACCGGCGATCGGGAACATCACGTGTTTCTAAGCCCGGAAGGCTACGTGTATGCCGATATCATTGATCCGCCTAATCGCGCACGTTCTGCCGGGGCAACCTGGTCAGCCGTTTTGCATGAAGCCGACGATTCGACCGCGGTCATTGGTAAGTCGACTAGCGATTGGGAAGAAACGGGGGCGTACGTCAGCTACGATCCAGCGAGGGTCAAGCCGGGTAAGAAGTATGCAATCACCGGTTATGAGAACGACCGGGGCGTAAAGGCTGCGCTGACGATCCATCCGGAGCAAATCGACCTGACTGCGTGATAGCAATTAAATCAGCTCCCTTTGAGGGCAGATAACTCATTGTACTTTCCGTAGAATCTGCAGCGGCGTCCGGGATCATCCGGGCGCCGTCGATACGGAGATCCCGATGAAAAAACTGTCGCTCACGCTTCTTACCATGCTCCTTGCAGCGTGTACGCATGCCCCGGATAACCTTCGCGGCAGCCTCGATGGCGAAGTGTTCTACCTGCAACGCATGGCGCTGCCGCCAACTGCGACGCTGACCGTCAGCCTGCAGGACGTGTCGCTGGCAGACGCGCCGGCGCAAACCCTGGCCAAACAAAGCGGACCGATTCAAGGGCAGGTGCCGATGCCGTTTCACCTGACTTACGATCAGAAACAGATCCAGCAAGGTCACACCTACTCGGTCAGTGCGCGCATCGAGGTGGATGGCAAGCTGCTGATGATCAGCACCGAACGCTACAGCGTGGACCTGACACTAGAAGAAAAACCGCCCGTGCGTATTCGTTTGAACCCGGCGCGCTAAGCTCCATTACACGCCCCCATTTTTGAAAAGGACGCTGCTCATGCTGCTTCGCACCCTTACGTTCACCGGCCTGTGCGCTGGCCTGTTGCTCTCGGCCAATGCGTTCGCGCTGTCGCTGGGCGATCTCTCGCAATCGGACGCCACGGGCGGTCTGAAAGACGCGCTAACCCAAGGCGCGCAAGTCGCGGTCAAGCAGTTGGGGGTGCCGGGCGGCTTCAGCAATAACCAGGACGTGCGCATCGAACTGCCGGGCAACCTGGGCAAAGTGGCCAAGAAAATGAAGCAGTTCGGCATGGGCGCGCAGGTCGATCAATTGGAAACCAGCATGAACCAGGCCGCTGAAGCCGCTGTGCCTCAGGCCCAGGCGCTGCTGGTGGATGCTGTGAAGAAGATGAGTGTGGAAGATGCCAAGGGCATTCTCAGCGGCGGCAAGGATTCAGCGACCCAGTACTTGAGCAAAACCAGCCGCGAGCAGATTCGCACCAAGTTCCTGCCCATCGTCAAACAGTCCACTGACAAGGTCGGGCTCGCGCAGAAGTACAACGCGTTTGCCGGTCAGGCTGCGACCTTGGGCGTGCTGGATGCCAAGAGCGCCAACATCGAGGGCTACGTGACCGAACAGGCGCTGAACGGGCTGTTCGAGATGATCGCCAAGCAGGAAGAGAGCATTCGTGCGAACCCGGCAGCGGCGGCGACCAGTCTGGCGAAGAAGGTTTTTGGCGCACTTTAACGGGTGGTGCTTCATCTGTAGGAGCCAAGTTGTTGGCGAGATCGGGCACCGCGGTGTGTCAGGCAAGACGCCTCGCGAACAAGTTCGCTCCTACAGGCGAGATCGGGCACTGCGGTGTGTCAGGCAAGACGCCTCGCGAACAAGTTCGCTCCTACAGGCGAGATCGGGCACTGCGGTGTGTCAGGTAAGACGCCTCGCGAACAAGTTCGCTCCTACAGGATTGGCATCAGTGGGTTTTTTTGACGCGAAACCACGCCGCATACAGCGCAGGCAAAAATAGTAGTGTCAGCGCCGTCGCCACGATCAGCCCTCCCATAATCGCCACCGCCATCGGGCCGAAGAACACGCTGCGTGACAGCGGAATCATCGCCAGCACCGCCGCTAGCGCAGTCAGCACAATTGGTCTGAAACGTCGCACCGTGGCTTCGATGATCGCCTGCCAACGGTCTAGCCCACCGGCGATGTCCTGCTCGATCTGATCCACGAGAATCACCGAGTTGCGCATGATCATCCCCGACAGGGCAATGGTCCCGAGCATCGCGACGAAGCCAAACGGCTGGCCGAAGATCAGCAGGAACAACGTGACCCCGATCAAACCGAGTGGGGCGGTCAGAAACACCATCACGGTGCGTGAGAAACTGCGCAGCTGGATCATCAGCAACGTCAGCACTACCACGATGAACAAAGGCACACCGGCGTTCACCGAATTCTGCCCGCGCGCCGCATCTTCAACCGTGCCGCCGACTTCCAGCAGATATCCGTCCGGCAGTTCTGCGCGCACGCCATCGAGGGTGGGCATGATCTGTTTGACCAGCGTTGCCGGTTGCTCTTTGCCGTAAATGTCAGCTCGCACCGTCACGTTCGGCAGGCGGTTGCGATGCCAGATAACGCCCTCTTCAAAACCGTATTCCAGCGTCGCCACTTGCGACAGCGCCACACTGCTGCCATTGGCGGTCGGGATCGACAGGCTCGACAGCGCGCCCAGTTCCTGTCGCTCGCGCTCGGTGCCGCGCACCAGGATTTCAATCAGTTCGTCGTCCTCGCGGTATTGGCTGACGCTTGAACCGGTCAACTGGCTCTGCAGGAAGCGCGACAGATCCGCCGTGGTGACGCCCAAGGCACGCGCACGATCCTGATCCACGTTCAGATAAATGACTTTGCTCGGCTCCTCCCAATCCAGATGCACATTCACCACATGGGGGTTTTCACGGACCTTGGCGGCAACCTTACGCGCCAGTGCGCGCACCTGATCGATGTGCTCGCCGGTCACCCGAAACTGCACCGGATACCCTACAGGCGGGCCGTTTTCCAGGCGTGTCACCCGAGGGCGTAACATCGGAAACTGCTCATCCAGGGTGGTGATCAGCCAGCTACGGAGGACCTCTCGGTCTTCGATGGTTTTAGCCAGAACGACGAATTGCGCGAAGCTCGCCGCTGGTAATTGCTGGTCCAGCGGCAAATAGAAACGTGGCGAACCGGTGCCGACATACGCAACGTAATTGTCGATGCCTTCGTGGTCTTTGAGCATCGCCTCAAGACGCTTGACCTGCTCGGTGGTACTGCTCAACGAAGCGCCTTCGGCCAGCTTCAGATCGACCATTAACTCCAGTCGCCCTGAGGCGGGAAAGAACTGTTGAGGCACGAAACGAAACATCGCAATCGACAGCACGAACAGCAATAGCGTCAGGACGATGACCGTCTTGCGTCGGCGCACGCACCAGCCCACCAAACCCCGGACGCGCTTATAAAACGGCGTGCCATAAGGGTCGGGCGCATTGGGGCCGGTGCCATGTCTGGCTGCGTGAATCTTCGCCAGGTCCGGCAGCAGGCGCTCGCCCAGATACGGCACGAACACCACGGCCGCGACCCACGAAGCGAGCAGCGCGATGGTCACCACCTGGAAGATCGAACGCGTGTATTCGCCGGTGCTGGACTGCGCAGTGGCAATCGGCAAAAAACCCGCCGCCGTGATCAGCGTGCCGGTGAGCATCGGGAACGCGGTGCTGGTCCAGGCGAAACTGGCGGCCTTCATCCGGTCGTAGCCCTGCTCCATTTTGATCGCCATCATTTCAACGGCGATGATCGCGTCGTCCACCAGCAGTCCCAACGCCAACACCAGAGCGCCGAGGGAAATCTTGTGCAAGCCGATCCCTAAGTAGTACATGCAGGCGAACGTCATCGCCAGCACCAGCGGAATCGCCAGCGCGACGACCAGGCCGGTGCGCATACCCAGCGAGAAAAAGCTCACCAGCGGGACGATGCCCAGCGCTTCGGCCAGTACCTGGACGAACTCACCCACGCCGGTTTTGACCGCCGCCGGCTGGTCCGACACTTTGCGCAATTGCATGCCAGCGGGCAGGTTGCCTTGCAATCGCGCGAATTCACCTTCTAGCGCCCGGCCCAGAACCAAAATGTCTCCGCCGTCTTTCATGGCCACGGCCAGGCCGATAGCGTCCTGGTCCATAAAACGCATGCGCGGCGCCGGAGGATCGTTGAAACCACGATGAACTTCGGCCAGATCGCTGATGCGGAACGTGCGGTCGCCCACGCGGATCGGGAAGCTGCGAATCTCATCGACGGTTTCAAAACGCCCGGTCACGCGCAGTTGCACGCGCTCGCTCGGGGTTTCAAAAAAGCTCGCGGCGATGACAGCATTCTGTGCTTCGAGGGCTTGCTGGACCGCCTGCATCGGCAGTCCGAGGGTGGCGAGTTTGACGTTGGACAGCTCGATCCAGATTTTCTCGTCCTGCAACCCGAGCAGTTCGACCTTGCCCACGTCCTTGACCCGTTGCAGCTGGATCTGGATGCGATCGGCGTAATCCTTGAGCACGGCGTAGTCAAACCCCTCGCCGGTCAGCGCGTAGATGTTACCAAACGTGGTGCCGAACTCATCGTTGAAGAACGGACCCTGCACGCCGACGGGGAGGGTCTGACGGATATCGCTGATCTTCTTGCGGATCTGATACCAAAGCTCGGGCAGTTTTGCCGACACCAGGTTGTCCCGCGCGACGAATGTCACCTGAGACTCGCCGGGTCGCGAAAACGAGGCAATGCGCTCGTAATCGCCAGTTTCCATCAGCTTCTTTTCTATGCGATCAGTAACCTGCCGCGCAACCTCTTCAGCGCTGGCGCCGGGCCACAACGTGCGAATGACCATGGCTTTGAAGGTGAACGGCGGGTCTTCGCTTTGCCCCAGCTTGGTGTAAGACAGCGCGCCAACCACCGCCAGAAGAATCATTAAATACAGGACCATCTGGCGGTTGCGCAGGGCCCATTCCGAGAGATTGAAACGCATCCGGGCCTACTCCTTCGCCGCCAGTTTCACCGCTCGATTACTGCGATCCACTGGACGAATCGGTTCGCCCTCGTGCAGCACATGCACACCGGCTGCGACCACCCAATCGGTGGCTTCAAGCCCGCTCAGGACGGGCACCGTTTCCTGCCCATAGGCGCCGACCTGCACCGGCGTACGCTTGAGCGTGTTGTCGCTTTGCACGCGCCAGACGTAAGTCTCGCCGTTCTCGGCAGTCAGCGCCGACAAGGGCACCGACAACGGAACATTTTGTTCTGACTGGATAAACACCCGGGCGCTTTGGCCCAGGTCGGCAGGCACCTTGCCCTCGGCAAAGGCAATGCGGGCTGCGAAGGTACGCGACCTTGGATCGGCTGCCGGGGACAGTTCACGGATACGGCCGGGGAAACGCTGATCGCGCTGGGTCCAAAGCTCAACCGACACCGGCTGGCCGATTTTGAAACGACCGTAGTTTTGCTCCGGCAGGCTGATCAGCACTTCACGCTCGCCGTCGGCGGCCAGCGTAAACACCGTTTGCCCCGCCGCCACTACTTGCCCGACTTCCACCAGGCGCTTGGCAACCACCCCGTCCTGAGAAGCACGAAGCACGGCGTAACTGGTTTGATTGCCGGCCACTGTGAACTCTGCTTTCAACTGTCTGAGGCGCGCGTCCCCGGCGCGGTAGAGATTTTCGGCGTTGTCGTATTGAGATTTGCTGACCATTTGCTTGTCCATCAGCGTCTTGTAACGGTCACGTTCGGAACGGACCATCTGCAGATTGGCTTCGGCGGCGGCGACTTGAGCGCGTGTGGCATCCAGTTGCAGGCGCACGTCCTGGGCATCGAGCTCTGCCAGCGGTTGATTGGCCTTGACTCGCTCGCCCTCTTCCACCAGGCGCTTGCTTACTTTGCCGGGGATTCGAAACGCCAGTTCCGGCTCGAACCGGGCGCGCACTTCACCGGGATAGCTGTCCATCGATTGGGCGGTAGGCTGTGGTTGCACTACCATGGCCGGGCGCACGGTGGCGGGGACTGATACTTCCTGACCGCAGGCTGTCAGAAATGACGCCAGGCTGATGGAGACGGCGAGGAACAAAGCATCGCGGAACATGATGTGAAACCTGCGCAAGGAGGGCTTGGAATAATTGTACTGCCGAGTATATTTAAAATTACCAAACTGACCAGTCCACTATTGAAATGAATATGCCTGACCAACCCATGACCGATCCAACCTCCCCTTCCGGCCCTGGTCGCCCGAAAGACCTGATCAAGCGCCAGGCGATTCTCGACGCGGCGAAAAACCTGTTCGTGCGCAACGGTTATGCGAGCACCAGCATGGATGCGGTTGCGGCTGAAGCCGGGGTATCCAAGCTCACGGTCTACAGTCATTTCACCGATAAGGAGACGCTGTTTTCTGCGGCGGTGGTGGCGCGCTGTGAAGAGCAGGTGCCCGAACTGTTTGTGGATTTGCCCGTGGATATGCCGGTGGAGAAAGTGTTGCTGGGTATTGCGAGAGGGTTTCAGACGCTGATCAACAGCCCGGAATCGTTAGAGCTGCACCGCCTGATGATTGCCCTTGGCAGTCAGGACCCAAAGCTGTCACGGGTGTTTTTCGAGGCGGGTCCGCAGCGAATTCTTCATGAGATGGAGCGATTTCTCACACACGTCAACGACACCGAAGGCCTGCACTTCGATTCGCCGGCCAGCGCAGGCGAACATTTCCTGAGCCTGGTGAAGGGCGCGTGCAATTTTCGATTGCTGATTGGCTGCGGCGAATTGCCGGACGACGAGGCGGCCGAGCGTCATGTGCAGGACGTGGTGGGGTTGTTTTTGCGGGGTTATAGAAACGCGTGATAAACCCTGTAGGAGCGAACTTGTTCGCGAGGCGATACGCCTGACACACCGCAGTGGCGGATCTCGCCAACAAGTTGGCTCCCACAGAAGGAGCGGGGCCTAACCTAGGACTTCAACGCCTTCTTCGGATAGATGTCATACCGGCTGGATTTTCCATCCAGCGCATAACTCGGTTTAGGCCCTTCGATGCACGGCGCCTTGCGCGGGCGTTTGACCACAACACGGTGGGTTGCCAGCGCCAAGGCCGCTTCGAGCAACGCCGGGGCGTCCATGTCATCGCCGACCAAAGGTCTGAACAGGCGCATTTCCTTCTTCACCAGTGCCGTTTTCTCACGATGGGGAAACATCGGATCGAGGTAGATCACCTGCGGCGGCTCGCCTTCCCAGTTGCGAATCAACTCGATGGAATTGCCCGTCAACAAGCGCATCTGGCTGATGATCGCGCCCACTTCCCGGTCTCGTCGACCCCGCGCCAGGCCGTCTTCCAGTAACGCAGCGATGATCGGTTGGCGTTCGATAAGGCTCATCTCGCATCCCAGACTCGCCAGCACGAAAGCATCCTTTCCCAGCCCCGCAGTCGCGTCGAGCACCTTGGGGCGAACCCCCGGCTGAATGCCGACCGCTTTGGCGATCATTTGCCCGCTGCCGCCTCCGAACAACCGCCGATGAGCCACTGCCCCTTCGACGAAATCCACACGCACAGCGCCCGGCACGTCATCGCCCAACTGCTGCAACTGCAAACCGGCGTCGGTCACTTGCAGGGCAAAATCCGCCTCGGCATCTTCCAGCGGCAAACCCAGACGCTGCGCCCACTGCTCAGCGAGCGCCTGCCCCTCGGCAGTCAATGCCTGGACCCGGATGCGACTGCCCGTTTGTTGCTCACTCATTGTGTCCACACGCTCAAATTTTCTTAATGATTGGCAACGACTGCCGATAACAAAAGTATCCGGCATTTTGCCAGAACCCACGGTATGTACTGAGCCCAATGTCAGACATTCAGCAATCATCCTCCATAGGTTACTTGACGTACGCTGGTGACTACAGCGTACGCAATACCCAGACCCTGAGCGGCGTCACGCAGCTCTGGCAGGATGCATTCGCACGGGCGATGGCGCAGCAGGTCGAGGACAACGCTGGCGAGGCGCCGCAATTCCCCGTCGAAGCTGCGATGGACAGCATGACTGGCGAGCCAGTCGCTGGCGCGAAGGTCTTGGGCAAAATCGTCGATCAACGCGAACTGCAGGTTCACGACACTGAGCGCAAACCACCAGAACCGCTGTTCCTGCCCATCGCCGAATTTGAGTGGGATCTGGCCGACAAACCTGCCGAGCCGTTCAGCGCTGGCGAACTGATCGAACAACAACGCAATCTGGAATTCGACAGCAACTGGGTTCGCCCAACGGTGTTGGCACCTTATGACGACAGCGTCATACCTGGCCCTGGGCCGCAACCCCGTCCACTGTTTCTGCCGATTGCCGAGCTGGAATGGGATCTGGCCGACAAGCCTGCCGAGCCGTTCAGCCTGAACGAGATGATCGAACAACAGCGCAACCTGGATTTCGACAACGGCTGGGCGCGACCGATCGTGCTGCAGAATTTGCGTCAGGCTGCTTGATTTTCGCGCGCGACACACGCCTTTTATCGAAGCGTCGCCGCGCCCTGTAGGAGCCAACTTGTTGGCGAGGCGGCTTCAGCGTCATCCGCAAGATTGCCTCGCGAACAAGTTCGCTCCTACAGAGAAGCGGGGTCCGCGACATCAAGCCCGCGCGAAATTACTTACTCACCGACAAACCCGCCAACCGCCCATATCCAGATGAAAGTGATTGCGGTGTGCGGCGTTGTAGTCCGGGCTGAGCACGGTGTTGAAGTTCTTGCAGGCGCCATCGCGCACCAGCCTTAGAAACCGCCCGTCATCGGCCGCCTCTTTCCAATCCTTTAGCACCGAAATCCTTCGCCCGTCTGCGAGCCGAAATCCGGCGATATCCAGCGCGTTGGCGGAGGCATGTTGGCTGAGTCGTCCCTCGGAACGGTTGTAGACATTGCGACAGGCGAAGCTGCCAAGGTGGTCAACCTGCGTCACCTTTTGCCCGAACACCTGTTGTGCAGCCGGTTGCAGCGCATGGATATCAAACAGCGCGTAAGCCACAGCCAGCGGGCAACTGGCAAGAAAGCTGCTGCTGAGTGCGACATCCCCCCCCTGAATCCGCAGCGTATTGGTCAGTGGACATTTCGCATCGGGCGCACTGTCGGCCTGATGGCTGAAACGTAGGGAAGAGGTGCGCAGCGCCTGATCACACAGCTCAGGATCGTTCTGCAGTCTGGACAGTTTGTAGGAGGTCAGCAGATTCGGCGTATCGCGCACGTCCAGCGGCGCCCAGGGATTCCAGCGTGGCGGCACGTCCAGCCAGCCCCTCCAGACCGAAAACACCGCGCCCGCACAAGCCAGCACCAACAAAAGAAATAGCCACAAACCGCGCACCGTCAGCCTTTGAACAACGTGTTCAAGTGATCGAACGGCAATGCGTCCTCGGCGTAGCTGAATGTACCGGCGCTGCGGATTTCCTCGGCAGCGCGGTAGAAACCACCCCATGCCGCACGGGCCAGTGAGGAACCGACGCTGATGCGCTTGACCCCGCACTCAGTCAAATCCGCCACCGACAGCGTCACGCCGCCAAGGCCCATCAGCACATTCACCGGCTTCGGCGCGACGGCATGCACCACAGCAATCACCTCTTCTCGGGTGCGTAACCCCGGCGCGTACAGCACATCCGCGCCTGCATCGGCATAGGCTTGAAGCCGCTTGATCGTGTCGGAAAGATCCATCCGGCCGTTCAGAAGATTCTCCGCGCGGGCCGTCAACATAAAGGGGAACGGCAGGCTACGTACGGCGGCCACCGCTGCCTTGACTCGCGCGACTGCCAGCTCGAAGTCATAAATCGGATCGTCCGGGTTGCCGCTTGCGTCTTCGATAGAACCCCCAACGATACCCGTCGCCGCAGCTTTCAACAGCGTGTCGGCGCAGCCTTCGGGGGAGTCAGCGAAGCAATTTTCCAGATCAGCCGCCACAGGAAGTGAGGTAGCGGCAACGATGCTTGAGACATTGGCCAGAGATTCTTCGCGGCTGATTGCGCTTTCGGCGTCCGCCCGCCCCAGAACAAACGCCAGGCCTGCACTGGTGGTGGCTAGCGCTTCAAAGCCCATGGAGGCAAGCATCTTGGCCGAGCCTGCGTCCCATGGATTAGGGATGACGAACGCCCCGTCGCGCTCATGCAGCGCTTTGAAGGTTTGCGCGCGGATTAGCTGTGAGGGTTCCATCGGACCGGTCTCTGGGGATTGGGGGAAGGATAGGGATGGCAAAGAGTAGTGCAATTTCCTACGCAAGAGTTCAGCGCAAAACGTTGCTAATCGTTGCCTACAACAAGCCTAACTGCTCGACCTCTGGCCCGCGATCCAGCACCGGCAACGGGGGAAGTCCGGGCAGCAAAATCATCATCTGCTCATGAAAACGCCGCGCCAGATCAGGCGCTTGAATGTTGTCCGGGGTATGCAGGAACACATACGGCGTGCGGCCCTCCTCGATCCAGCCAGCTACTTTCTGAGCCCATTGCTCGACAAAGCTATCGTTGGCCTCAAGTTGCGGATGGCCAATAAAGCGCACCTGCGGAAATTGAGTGAGCGCAGCCGGACGTGGCGGCACCTTGGGCTTTTTCGATTGTGCATGCAGTACGGCAGGGTCAGTGGACACGCAGCTGAACAACGGGCGGGAGTCCAGGCAGATGCGCTCGACGCCGCGGTCCAGCAACAGGCGATTGAGCTGTTTCTCGTCGTCGCCTTTTTCGAAGAACGCCAGATTGCGGACTTCCACCGCCAGCGGTCGCTCTAGCGCATCAATGAATGCCGCCAGTTCGTTCAGTCGCGACGGCGTGAAGCTCGCCGACAATTGCAGCCAGAATGGCGCGACCCGTGCGCCCAACGGCGCCAGCAACTGGACGAAACCTTCCATGGCGACAAGGTGATCGCGCAGGTCGCCGCCGTGGCTGATGTCACGGGGGAACTTGGCAGTGAATCGAAAGTGTTCGGGCATGGTTTCAGCCCAACGTTGCACCGTGCTCGGCGCAGGGCTTGCGTAAAACGTGGTATTGCCTTCTACGGCGTTGAACACTTGGGCGTAAAGCCCGAGGAAATCAGTGCTACGGGCGTCTTCGGGGTACAGCGACTGGCGCCAGGCGCTTTCACTCCAGGACGGACAACCGATGTAATAAGGCGGGTTGGCGACGTTCAAACGTGTAAATCGAGTCCTGAGACCTCAAGGTCCCAATCGACAAACGTAGAAGTCGTCAGATAGCTGCTCAGGGCGTGGGCAACTCGGGTGCTCATGGCGCGGGGGAATATGATGTCTTGCTGGCGGGCGGGCACGTTGGCTGTGCTGCCGGTTTGACGGCGCGGCTGCTGGGCAACCACTTCGATGTCGCTATCCAGTTCTTCAAAGCTCGCGTCCACCTGCGCAGAGCCTTTGCGAGGCTTGCGCTTGATCGGATACGACTGTTGTGAGGGACCAGTGATGCGCATCGATACTTACTCGGCGTCTTGTAGTGGCAATTTAATCTCGCGGGCCAGCCTTATGCAACCTGCGAACGTTAACTAGACCACAGTTATTACAAAACGTTTAAAGCCGCCGAGCGGAAATAAACGTTTTGTCGCCGAACGGTCGTGATTTGCGTGACCTGGCTGCCGAATGTTGCGTACGCGGCGGTCCATAGGAGCACGACGAGGGGTGTCAGATACACCGAGGCGTCAACTTCGCGGGCAAGCCTCGCTTCAACGGGGTTATGGCCGCTTGGCACCCTTGAGTCCGCCACTACCCCCTGTAGGAGCGCGCTTGCTCGCGATCACGGTGGGTCAGGCAGATCAATATTGAATGGGCGGAAGCTATCGCGGGCAAGCGCGCTCCTACAATCGTCGGCTCAGCGGGCTTTGGGTGTAGCGACCTTGTCGCGCAGGTAAACCGGCTGAGCATCATCAGCGACAATCGCTTCGCCGCGCAGCCAGGCGAAGGTGGCCAAGGTGAGCAGGTCTTGCGCATGGGGCAGCATGGTTGCGTCCGCGCCGACCAGAGTCACGGGCATGCGCTCGGCGTAGCCCCAGCCGGTTCCGGCACCGAACCAGTCGCCGCTGGCATCGACCGGCAACGCGGCATGTTCGGGAGGCAATACGGCTTCGGCGCCGACCAAACGCATTTCCCCGGATGCAGCCCGATAGCAACCCCAATACACCTCATCCATACGCGCGTCGATGGCGGCCGCAACTTGAAGAGCGCCCTGTTCGCGATATGCACGTTGGGCCAGACCGGCCAGATTCGACACCGGCAGCACCGGACGGTCGAGACCGAACGCCAGCCCCTGAACCACGCCAATGGCGATCCGCACGCCAGTGAAAGCCCCCGGTCCACGGCCAAAAGCGATGGCGTCCAGCGCCGACAGACCAATACCGGCTTCGGCCAGCAAATCTTTGATCATCGGCAACAGGCGCTGGGCATGCAGGCGCGGGATCACCTCGTAGTGAGTCAGTACTTTGCCGTCATGCAGCAAAGCAACTGAACAGGCTTCAGTGGCGGTATCCAGGGCCAGCAAGGTGCTCATCGGGGTTTCCATGGTAGGTAAAAAGTGCCGCATTATAAACAACAACGGCCCGCAAGCGGGCCGTCGTTAACTGCGTCCGAGCAACTATCAGCTCAGCGCTTCCAGCACCTTGGCGGTGATGGCTTCTACAGAACCTACGCCTTCGATATGGCTGCACTTTGGCTTGCCATTCTTGGTTTCGAGTTTCTCGTAGAAATCTACCAGCGGCTTGGTCTGCGAGTGATAGACCGACAGACGATGACGCACGGTGGCTTCAACGTCGTCCTTGCGCTGCACCAGCGGCTCGCCGGTCACATCGTCCACGCCTTCGGTTTTTGGCGGGTTGTAGACCAGGTGATAAACACGGCCCGAGCCTTCGTGAACGCGACGCCCGGAAATACGCTGAACGATCTCTTCGTCGTCGACTTTGATTTCGACCACGTTATCGATGGTCAGACCGGCAGCCAGCAGTGCTTCAGCTTGAGGAATAGTGCGGGGGAAGCCGTCGAACAGGACGCCATTGGCGCAATCGGGTTCTGACAGGCGATCCTTGATCAGACCAATGATCAGGTCGTCGGACACAAGGCCGCCGCTGTCCATGACACTTTTAGCCTTCAGGCCCAACTCAGTACCGGCCTTGACTGCTGCGCGCAGCATGTCGCCAGTGGAAATTTGCGGGATACCGAATTTTTCGGTGATGAACTTTGCCTGAGTACCTTTTCCGGCCCCGGGAGCTCCCAGCAGAATCACGCGCATTGTTGTGCTCCTCAATTTTTATAAAGATGTCGTCGGATTCGCCTCGTGGGGCCAATCTTAAAAAAAAGAAATACTGACCCAACGGCCAAAGGCTGATCAAGATACACAGCCGACACAGGCGGCACAAGCCGCCGAAAGTCGCAGTAACCCGAGACAAATCGGTAGCTTGCTGGCGTTCAACGAGTGGGTATGACGTGGCGCAACCTTATAGGGATGCGCCGTTCCCGATCATCCTTGCGCCGCGAATCACGGGGGCGCGTGTCCCGCTCGCGACCTGCCGCCCTCAACCGGTGTTGCGCAATCCGGCGGCTATCCCTGCGACAGACACCAGCAGTGCCTGCGCAAGCGGACCTTCGAGCGTTGCATCCTGAGTGCGCGAACGAGCCAGCAATTCAGCCTGCAATAGATGAAGAGGATCAAGATAGGTATTGCGCAAATTGATGAACTCCAGGGTCTCAGGACTGTGGGCAAGCAATTGCTCCTGCCCGGTCAGACCCAGCACCACCTTGCATGCCTGCGACAATAAGTCGCGTAAATGCGCCCCCAAATGTTGCAAGCCCGGCTCCACCAGACGTTCGTCATACAGCTGAGCAATGTCGCTGTCGGCTTTGGCCAACACCATTTCAAGCATATCGATACGGGTTCTGAAAAACGGCCATTGCTCGCGCATCTGTCCCAGCACATCCCCTTCGCCACGTTCCAGCGCCTTGCTCAACGCCGACTCCCAACCCAGCCAGGCCGGTAACATCAGGCGGGTCTGGGTCCAGGCAAAGATCCATGGGATAGCACGCAAACTTTCGACGCCGCCCTCACGCCGCTTGGCTGGACGACTGCCCAATGGCAGCCGACCCAGTTCCTGCTCGGGCGTGGCCTGACGGAAATATTCGACGAATTCGGGGTTCTCGCGCACCACTGCGCGATAGGCCGCCACGCCATCGCTGGCCAATTGATCCATCATCGTGCGCCAGGCCGGTTCCGGCATCGGCGGCGGTAGCAGAGTCGCTTCCAGCACAGCGGCCAGGTAGAGATTGAGGTTTTGCTCGGCAATGTCCGGCAGCCCGAATTTGAAGCGGATCATCTCGCCCTGTTCGGTGGTGCGGAAACGACCGGCAACCGATCCTGGAGGTTGCGACAAGATGGCCGCGTGGGCGGGACCGCCGCCGCGACCCACCGTGCCGCCACGACCATGGAACAACAGCAGTTCGATCTGCTGGGCACGGCAGATCTCGACCAGTTTTTCCTGAGCACGGTATTGCGCCCACGCCGCAGCGGTGGTGCCTGCGTCCTTGGCCGAATCGGAATAGCCGATCATGACTTCCTGAGGCCCGTGCAAACGCAATCGATAGCCCGGCAGGCTCAGCAAAGTTTCGATCACGGGACCTGCGTTATCCAGGTCGGCCAGGGTCTCGAACAGCGGCACCACCCGCATCGGCCGCTGCAGCCCCGCCTCTTTCAACAACAACTGCACCGCCAAGACGTCCGACGCAGCGCCCGCCATGGAAATAACGTAGGAGCCCAGCGACGCAGCGGGCGCAGCCGCCACTTCACGGCAGGTCGCCAACACTTCGGCGGTGTCGGCCGCTGGTTTGAAATGACTCGGTAGCAGTGGCCTGCGGTTGCTCAACTCACGCAGCAGAAACTCGATACGCGCTTCTTCGTCCCAGTCCTCGTAACGACCCAGGCCTAGGTAATCGGTGATCTCGGTCATCGCCGACCTGTGTCGGGTGGAGTCCTGACGCACATCCAGCTTCACAAGGAACAAACCGAAGGTCACGGCCCGGCGCAGGCAGTCGAGCAGCGGTCCATCGGCGATCACACCCATGCCGCATTCATGCAGCGACTGATAGCACAGCTGCAACGGGTCCAGCAGCTCGCGATTATTGTGCAACACCGCTTCCGGCGCAGGCTGCGTAACCGCAAGCGAGGCATGTGCCCAGTTGCGAGTAGCGCGCAGTCGTTCACGTAATTGCTTGAGCACGGCGCGATAGGGTTCGGCGCTGTCACCTGCCAGCGTCTGAAGGGCGTCATTGGCCTGCTGCATCGACAGCTCGGCGGCCAGTTGATCGACATCACGCAAGTAAAGGTCGGCCGCCATCCAGCGCGCCAGCAACAGCACCTCACGGGTCACCGCAGCTGTCACGTTAGGGTTGCCATCGCGGTCGCCGCCCATCCAGGAAGCAAAGCGAATTGGCGCGGCCTCAAGGGGCAGATGAAAGCCGGTGGCCGCATGCAGCACTTTGTCCGCTTTACGCAGATAATTGGGGATGGCCTGCCAAAGCGAGTTCTCGATGACGGCAAATCCCCATTTCGCTTCATCGACCGGAGTCGGACGCGTACGGCGGATTTCTTCGGTGTGCCAGGCTTCAGCGATCAGCAACTGCAAGCGCTCGGTGATCTGCGCGCGCTCCTGCTTATTCAGGTCGCGGTGATCCAGGGCAGCCAGTTGCGCGGCGATGGCGTCGTATTTCTGAATCAGGGTTCGCCGCGCCACTTCCGTGGGGTGGGCAGTCAGTACCAGTTCGATTTCAAGCTTGCTGATTTGCCGCGCGAGGGCTTCAGGCGCGTGACCGGCTTGCTTGAGTCGCTCCAGCAGTTCTGGCAGAACCCGTGATTCGAAGGGCAGCGGCTTGCTGTCGTCGCGACGATGGATGAGCTGATATTGCTCGGCGATATTGGCCAGGTTGAGGAACTGGTTGAAGGCCCGTGCGACGGGGAGCAACTCGTCCTCGCTCAGGCTCTCCAGGTTGGAACTCAACTGCTCGGTGCTCTGGGTCGAGGCGCGTCGCCCAGCTTTGGCACTCTTGCGGATGCGCTCGATCTTCTCAAGAAAATCAGCGCCGCGTTGATCGCGGATCGTGTTGCCCAGCAGTTCACCCAGCAGGTGAACGTCCTCGCGCAAACGTGCATCGATATCAGCCATCTAGCCCTTCTCCTTAGCGTTTTTATCCGGGGACGGTTCAGCCTGAACCAGGTCGAAACTGAACGCGCGCGCAAAATCCGTCTCTATCTACTGTGCATAGCGCAACAAATTCACACAAGTGCTACCGACCGCCCAGATCCGGCTAGTCTCATCAACGAACCCCATCAGGGCGCTAATACTTGCTTGCACCCGCCGCTACGCGGGTCTTTGAAGAGGTCAGTATGAAAATTCGCGAACTCGCCAACCACTGGGAACAAACCGCCAAAGGTCGCCTGACAAAGACCGGTTATGAGGTCCATCTGGACGTCGAGGCCGCAGCGCGTCTGGCCGCCATCGCCCAGATGTATCCCAAACGCGTTCCCGAAGAGCTACTGGGTGAACTGATCGGCGCTGCGCTGGAGGAACTGGAGGCAAGCTTCCCGTACGTGAAAGGGTCGCACGTGGTCGCTACGGATGAAGAAGGTGATCCGCTTTACGAAGACGTCGGTCCCACGCCTCGTTTTCTGGAATTGTCCAAGCGCTATCTGCAGGATTTGACCGATCAGCAAGACACGCAGCAGCACTGATTACGACGTCGCTTTTCACCTTCGGATAATGCACGCCAGCCCTTCTAAATCGGGCTCGGTGTGTATTTTCTTGTGTCAATTTTGAGGCGTCAATTTTACAACGCGAAACAAATGCAGGCCGAATGTTCATGATAAAGGCTGAACTATTCAAAAACCGCGCAGGTCCGAGCAGTTAGCCATTACAGAAAAAGCCGACAGATGGCAGAGGCTCGCGGCCTTTGGGCCAGACCTCTACAGGCGCAATGACTGTCTTGGAAAAACTATGTTTTCAGGAGTAACACAATGGAGTTGATTACGATGAACACCAGCACTGCCAAAACCAAGTTCAATGGCCTGCGCGGGCTTAAATTGGCCGCGCTGGCTCTCGGTACCAGCTTTATCCTCGCCGGTTGTGCAGGTAACCCGCCTTCCGAGCAATACGCAGTCACTCAATCGGCAGTCAATGCTGCCGTGACTGCCGGCGGTACCGAATTCGCCCCAGTGGAAATGAAGTCGGCGCAAGACAAGTTCAAGCAATCTGAACTGGCCATGCAAGAAAAGAAATACGACGAAGCCCGCAAATATGCCGAACAAGCTGAATGGGATGCTCGCGTAGCAGAGCGTAAAGCTCAGGCTGCCAAGGCTCAGAGAGCTGTGCAAGACGCGCGTCAGGGTGTCAACGAGCTGCGTGAAGACGGCATGCGTCAGATCCAGCCGATCAGCAAGTAACTCTGCGCCCCTCAAGCATTGGCCATTGATTTAAAGGACGAACCTATTATGCGTAAACAAGTACTTATCCCTGCCCTGTTGGCCCTGAGCGTTGGTCTGGCTGCTTGCTCCACACCACCTAACGTGAACCTGGAACAAGCGCGCACCAACTACACGGCGCTGCAAAGCAATCCAAAAGCCAGCCAACTGGCGGCTCTGGAGACCAAAGATGCGAGCGAGTGGCTGGACAAGGCCGACGCTGCTTACCGCCACAATGACGACGAGAAAAAAGTCGATCAGCTGGCTTATCTGACTAACCAGCGCGTTGAGCTGGCCAAGCAGACCATCAATCTGAAAACCGCCGAAGGCGATCTGAAAAACGCCGCAGCCCAACGTGCTCAAGCGCGTCTGGACGCTCGCGATGCACAGATCAAGGCACTGCAGAACAGCCTGAACGCCAAGCAAACCGAACGCGGTACGCTGGTAACTTTCGGTGACGTGCTGTTTGACCTGAACAAGGCTGAGCTGAAATCCAGCGGTCTGGTCAACGTGAACAAGCTGTCCCAGTTCCTGCAGGAAAACCCTGATCGCAAAGTGATCGTTGAAGGCTACACCGACAGCAGCGGTTCGGCGTCTTACAACCAGTCCCTGTCCGAGCGTCGCGCCAATTCTGTGCGCATGGCCCTGGTCAAAATGGGTGTAGGTCCTGAGCGCATCGTGTCGCAGGGTTATGGCAAGGAATACCCGGTTGCTGATAACACCAGCGCTTCGGGCCGTGCCATGAACCGTCGTGTGGAAGTGACCATTTCCAACGACAACCAGCCGGTTGCACCGCGTACTTCGATGCAGTGATCGACTGACGCTGTAAAACAAAGCCCCGCCTGTTGATAACAGGCGGGGCTTTTTTGTGTGAGCCATAAACCGATTCCGAAAGGCAATGGCCCTTTCCTGTGGGAACGGACCTGTCCGCGAATGCGGCGTTTCAGACGCTACAAATCCGGCGAATGTGCCGCCCTCTTCGCGGAGAGGTCCGCTTCCACGGTGCCATGGTGTAAGGGAAATCTCACGGCAGCAACTGCTGCGGCGTCTCCTGCCCCATGCAACGCACTGCCTGCTTTTTGCTATTGATCAGCACGCCGGTCAGGCCTTTTTGCTCGGTGTCGAATAGCACCAGGACTCCGTCGATGCATTGCGCAACTTGCGCCGCGGGTTCGAGCGCGACTTTGTAGTCCTCGCCCGGCACTGTCTTGAGCAGCGTGAATTGATCTAATAGCAACGCATCCTCCGGCTTGGCGAAGTGCAGATAACCGTAGTACCACAGCACCCCTACCGTACCGAGGATGCAGGCGATGCCCGTAATGATGAGGGGGATGGCGTTGCGTTCTTCGGTCATTGCGCAGTCTCGGTAGATGGCGAAGCTTTCGGCGTGCCAGTCTCAGGATAATTGGGCACTTCGGCCAGACGGCGCAGGCCATTGAAGTGCTGCGGGTCTTCCAGATAACGAATCATGACCTGGCGCCAGGTCGGGTCTGCGAAGGTCTGGACATGAGCTCCTCGGGTCAGCTGCAGCACACGGGGCGGGGGCGCGGCTTGATACAGACTGATGCCGTTGTAGAGCGGCACTTGCGTGTCGTCCAGACTTTGGAACAACAGCATGGGTGTACCCGCCAGCTTCGGCAGGCCATTGATGGCGCTGTCTTCGTCTGGAATCACCCACGACAGCGGACGCTTGAATGGCCAGGTCAGCCAGGACGTGCTGAGGGTGTAGCGCGCGACCTCACGATAACTCGCTGGCACTCCATCGAGCACCAACGCCTTGACCCGAGCTCGCTGCTGCGGATGCTCAGCCAAGTAATGCACGGCAAGCGCGCCGCCGATGCTCTGGCCCAGCACTGCTAATGGTTTGCCTTGCACCTCAGGGGCTTTGTTCAGCCAGTCGAATGCGGCGTCGATGTCCTGATAGATCGCCGGCAGGCTTGGTTCGCCTTCGGACAATCCATAACCGCGATAGTCCAGCAACAGGACTTGATATCCCTCTTCAGGCAGCCACCACGTACCGCCCAGATGCCACGACATATTGCCGCCGTTGCCATGCAGGTGCAGCACCGTGCCTTTGACCGGCACACCCTCTTTAGCGGGCAAAAACCAGCCGCGCAGATGCGTGCCGTCTGCGGCAGTCAGGTTGACGTCGCGATATTGCAGATGTGCTTTGTCGGGAGTCAGCGGCAGGCCGGTTTCCGGATAAAACAGCAGGCTGGTGCAGCCGGAGAGGATCAGTGTCAGAGCGAGGGTAATGAGGGGCTTCAAGCGGATTCCTTTTTATTTTGAATCATCCAGCCAGGCAAATGCCGTTGTAGGAGCGCGCTTGCCCGCGATTACGGTGTGTCAGTTAACCCTTTTGTTGCGGGCAATATCGCCATCGCGGGCAAGCGCGCTCCTACAATTCACCAGCTCACAAGATATTGGAATAATCCGCCTCGATCCGGTCCAGGCTCAGGTGATTGAGGAAGTTGGAGAAGCACATCCATGCCGACAGCGCGTTCATGTCGCGAAACTGTTCGGGCAGGTATTTGGGCGCGACCACCAGTCCCTCGTCCACCAACTGCCGCAGGGTGCGCATGTCTTCCAGGGTCGTCTTGCCGCAGAACAACAACGGCACCTGCTCCAGTTTGCCTTTGCGCACGGCCAACTGGATGTAGTTGTAGACCATGATGAAGCCCTTCAAGTAGGACAAGTCCTTGGTGAAAGGCAGACCATTGGGCACAGAGCCGCGGAAAACGCGGCTGGCATTGCCATAGCTTTCCGGCATGCCGAAACCCTGCTCACGGTAGAATTCGAACACCTGCAGGAAATCCGCGCCCTCTTCGGCCATGTGTATGGCCCGAGTGCGGTTGGTCAGCTTGCGCAGACGACTCGGGTAGGACGCGAAGGCGATGACTTCCATGAGGATTGCCAGGCCTTCCTGCGTCACTGTCGACGACGGCGGGCCCTTGGCGAGAAAGGTACAGATCGGTTGATTCTGCCCGTTGAGCGTGGTGCCCACGTGTACCAGGCCTTCGTGAACCTCCAGCGCCCGAACATCACGTTCATTGAACATCGCGTCGCTGCGGATCTTGATGTAATCGGCGCCCGCCGCTGCGTCAGCCACGATGCCGTCCGACTCGAAAACCCGGATCGTGCCTTCAGCTTCACCGAACACCCGATTCAACCGGCTTTGCAGCAAGTCCACGGCATCCTTGGCTGTCAGGATTTTTGGCTCGTCCTTCAAATCGCCGCGACCGGCGATATTGTTCAAATAATCCGAGAGCATCAGCCCCAGATCGGCCAATGTCGGGTCGCCGGCGTGAAATGCATCGGACGCCGAGCCGTAGAGCTCTTGGGAAATGAGCCCGAAATCCGGCGTGCCGCGCGCTTCCAGCATGCGGATTACCATTCGGTATTCCTTGCACATGCGCCGCATGATTTGCCCGACCGGGTTGAACTGGCCCAACTGTCGGGTGATGTCACGCTCGATGTTCTGGAACTCCAGTTTGGCAGCTCCGGAGTCAAACCCCAGCGGACGGTTTTCGTAATACGCACGATCAACGGCAGGCATTTTTTTGCCTTTGGCCGCCAGAAAATCCTGCTTGATGGAGTCGTCCCACTTCACCGCATCTAGGACACGAATGGGCGTCTGCGCGACGACGATACGGTCGGATAACGCGCGAATGGTTAGCTGGTATTCGTCCACTCAACATTCCTTTTTGATTAGCAGCACTACTGCTTGGTCATACGCTGGTATTGAGCTGCTTTGAGAAATACATCGGAGTTGGCCGGGTCGTCCAGATAGGCGAAAACGCTGTTCAGAGGGCTGGTGATCAATACGCCGGGGCCCTTTTCCGTATCCGTTGCCTGCCCGTCGAATACTTTCTGATCGACCAACTGCTGCAAGCGGTCCACGTCCAGGTCGTAGACCACTAACTCGTCTGCCGATGCGTCGTTGTCGATCAATTCGAAACCGGCCATGACGTAATTGGCGCCGTATTTTTCCGGCAGCGCCGCCGAGAGATACCAACGGCTGCCATGACGGCTGACGGTGAAGGCGTACTCATCGCGGTTCTTGCGATCGCCCTTGCGATAACTGACGGCCTTGTATTGATTGGCGCCAGCCCGGCTGATTTCCAGTTCCAGCGGCTCGCCCCAGGCGTTTTTGCTGGTCCAGGTCCCCAACAGCTTGGTCGGGGCGGTTTCATTGGCGGGCAAGGGGTCCTTGAACGTCACCAGGCATCCGCTCAACAGCGCGAACGACAAAGCGAGCAACACGCGCCAGGCTTTCATCGGGTTCTCCTGAAATGAGCGATCTTACGCGCCTATTGGCTGCGCAGTGCCCAGCACCAGATGCATTTGGCGACTGAGAATAGCGAGCATTTCTTCATCTGCATGGGGCTGTGGTCCGTTCAGCAGGCCCTGATATTCCATCCGACAGATAATGCCCGTCAACACTTGAGCATCCAGATGAGGCTGTTTAGAGCCCATGACCTCCAGAAACTGACTGCTGCCCTGCAGCAAAATCTGCTGGTGAGCACTGACCAGCGCGCCAAGCCTGGGGTTAATCAACGCCTCGTGACGGAACGCGTGTTCGGCGATCAATTGGTCGCGACGGGTCATTAGCTGATGGCGGATGTAGTCCATGGCCATACGCGCGATTTCATCAGCCAGGCGCGCGCGGGCGTCGTGACTGCCGTCGTTGCGGGCGAGCATTTCGCGCAGTACGACTTCGGTGTTGGCCCACAGTTTTGCCATGTAGGCCGCGCTGCGCTCGACGTATTGGGCGAAGGCATCAGTGAGCAAGTCGTCGATGTCTTTGAAATAGTAGGTGGTCGCGGAGAGCGGAACAGCGGCCTCTGCCGCCACCGCCCGATGACGCACCGCGCGCACTCCGTCACGAATGACAATGCGCATTGCCGCGTCGAGAATCTGCTGTCGACGCTGTTCGCTTCCCTGTCGACTGGCCTTGCGGCCCTGATACTGAACACTCTCCGCCACGGCCGTTGCCAGGCCGGCGGCTCCCTTTTGAGCGATCGTACGATTCACGACAGGTTTTCCTCTTTGGTGCGTTGTAGTGGATTGGATCGAAAATCTTTATCGTCTGGACCGACGCCTTCGCGGACAAGCGCGCTTCTACTTTGGAACGCGGTCCACTGTAGGAGCACGCTTGCCCGCGATAGCGTCCGTTGAGTCACCTGAACACTCACTGAACAGCCAAAAAAAAGCCGCCCAACTCAGGCGGCTTTTTCATACAGCAATTACGCTTGCGGCCGCATGTGCGGGAACAGGATGACATCTCGAATCGATGGCGAGTTGGTCAGCAACATGACAAGACGATCGATACCGATGCCCTCACCCGCCGTTGGCGGCATGCCGTATTCCAGCGCGCGGACGAAATCGGCGTCGTAGTGCATGGCTTCGTCGTCGCCCGCGTCTTTATCGGCCACTTGCGCCATGAAGCGCTCCGCCTGGTCTTCCGCGTCGTTCAACTCGGAATAAGCGTTGGCGATTTCACGGCCGCCGATAAACAGCTCGAAGCGGTCGGTGACGTTCGGGTTGTCATCGTTACGACGGGCCAGTGGCGAGACTTCAAACGGGTATTGGGTAATGAAGTGCGGCTGCTCCAGCTTGTGCTCGACCAGCTCTTCGAAAATCATCACCTGCAATTTGCCCAGACCTTCGAAGCCCAGCACCTTAGCGCCGGCTTTCTTGGCGATGGCGCGAGCCTTGTCGATGTCGTTCAAATCGTCAGCAGTCAACTCAGGGTTGTACTTGAGGATCGAATCAAACACCGACAGACGCACGAACGGCTCGCCGAAATGGAACACCTTGTCGCCATACGGCACGTCGGTGCTGCCCAGAACCAGCTGCGCCAGCTCGCGGAACAGCTCTTCGGTCAGGTCCATGTTGTCTTCGTAGTCCGCATACGCTTGATAGAACTCAAGCATCGTGAACTCGGGGTTATGGCGGGTCGAAACACCTTCGTTACGGAAGTTGCGGTTGATCTCGAACACCTTTTCGAACCCACCCACGACCAGACGCTTGAGGTACAGCTCCGGCGCGATACGCAGGAACATTTCCAGATCCAGCGCGTTGTGGTGAGTCTCGAACGGCTTGGCCGCTGCGCCACCCGGAATGGTCTGGAGCATCGGTGTTTCGACTTCGAGGAAGTCGCGCTTCATCAGAAAGCTGCGGATGTGGGCGATGACTTGCGAGCGCACGCGGAAGGTTTCGCGCACGTCTTCGTTGACGATCAGGTCAACGTAGCGCTGACGATAGCGCTGCTCGGTATCGGTCAGGCCGTGGTGTTTGTCGGGCAGCGGACGCAGGGATTTGGTCAGCAGGCGCACGGTGGTCATTTCAACGTACAGGTCGCCCTTGCCGGAGCGCGCCAGCGTGCCTTCGGCAGCAATGATGTCGCCCATGTCCCAGGTTTTCACCGAGGCCAGGGTTTCTTCGGACAAGGTCTTGCGGTTGACGTAAACCTGAATGCGACCGGTCATGTCCTGGATCACCATGAACGAGCCACGGTTGAGCATGATGCGACCGGCAACCTTGACCGGGATCGCAGCCTCTGCCAGCTCTTCCTTGGTCTTGTCCGCGTACTGTTTCTGCAGGTCATTGCAGTAGCTGTCGCGGCGGAAGTCGTTGGGGAAGGCCTGACCCTTGGCGCGCTCGGCGGCAAGCTTTTCCTTGCGCAGGGCGATCAGGGAGTTTTCTTCCTGTTGCAGGGCTTGCGGGTCGAGTTGTTGGTCGCTCATGTCTTTTGATTTTCCGTCACAGGTTCGTTGCCCCTCGACTTGATCGAGGGATCGCGGGCGGCAGCATCATGATGACGTGCCGGCCCGCAACAGTGGTGTCGCGTTTACAGCCCTTGCTTGAGGCTCGCGATCAGGTATTCGTCGATGTCGCCGTCGAGCACTTTGTCGCAATCGCTGCGTTCAACGCTGGTGCGCAAATCCTTGATCCGCGAGGCGTCGAGCACGTAGGAGCGAATCTGATGACCCCAGCCGATGTCGGACTTGGTGTCTTCAACCGCTTGCGAGGCTGCATTGCGCTTCTGGATTTCCTGCTCGTACAAGCGCGCCCGCAGCATTTTCATGGCGGTGTCTTTGTTCGCGTGCTGGGAGCGTTCGTTCTGGCAACTGACCACGGTGTTGGTCGGAACGTGGGTGATACGTACCGCCGAGTCAGTGGTGTTTACGTGCTGACCACCGGCACCCGAGGAGCGATAGGTGTCGATGCGCAGGTCCGACGGGTTGATGTCGATTTCGATGTTGTCATCGATTTCAGGCGACACGAACACGGCCGAGAATGAGGTGTGACGGCGGTTGCCGGAGTCGAACGGGCTCTTGCGCACCAGACGGTGCACGCCGATTTCAGTACGCAGCCAGCCAAAAGCATATTCGCCCTTGATGTGGACGGTTGCGCCTTTGATCCCGGCGACTTCGCCGGCAGACAATTCCATGATGATGGCTTCAAAGCCGCGCTTGTCGGCCCAGCGCAGGTACATGCGCAAGAGGATGTTGGCCCAGTCCTGAGCCTCGGTGCCGCCGGAACCGGCCTGGATATCGAGGTAGGCATTGTTGGGGTCCATTTCGCCGCTGAACATGCGACGGAATTCAAGCTTCTCCAACGATTCGCGCAAGCGCTCGACTTCGGCAGCGACGTCATCGACGGCAGCCTGGTCTTCTTCTTCGGCAGACATCAGCAGCAGGTCTTTGGCATCGGCAAGCCCGGTGGACATTTCGTCCAGGGTGTCGACGATCTGTGCCAGCAGCGAACGCTCGCGGCCCAGACTCTGTGCGTATTCGGGTTTGTTCCAGACGTTTGGATCTTCGAGCTCGCGGTTAACTTCGGTCAGACGATCATGTTTGTGATCGTAGTCAAAGATACCCCCGAATGGTTTCGGAACGCTCGGACAGGTCCTTGATGCTGTTTAGGATCGGGTTGATTTCCATGGTAGGCAGCACTCGCAGGCGAAATTTTCAAAGCCGGCGAGTATACCCTAGCCGGCCTCGGTATGGCAGGCCGTTGGGCAGGGTTGTCAATATGAGAATGCCCCCATTGTAGAAGCGCGCTTGCCCGCGAAGGTGGCGTGTCAGCGGTATTGCTTCGCGGTTTATCTGACACAACGCAATCGCGGGCAAGCGCGCTCCTCCAGGTTTCAGCCCACCACCACCTGATTACGCCCATTGTGCTTGGCTGCATACAGACCCTGGTCGGCGCTCTGGATCAACTGGCGACTGTGGCTGCCCACCTGTGGCACCACCGTGGACAGCCCGATGCTGACCGTCAGCACCGAACCCTCGACCGGGGCGTTGTGGGGGATGCTCATGCCAGCGATGGTCTGACGCAGCTTCTCGGCCAGCAGACGCGCGCCGCCCGGGGAAGTATTGGGCAGCACCAGCGCGAACTCTTCGCCACCATAACGGGCAGGCAAGTCCGAGGGGCGGCTGCCGCTGGCGCGAATGGCTTTGGCCACCTGACGCAGCGCTTCGTCCCCTTCCAGATGGCCGAAGCTGTCGTTGTAGGCCTTGAAATAATCTACGTCGATCATCATCAGCGACAACTGACCCTGTTCACGCATCGCGCGACGCCATTCCAGCTCAAGGTACTCGTCGAAATGTCGACGGTTAGACAGCCCGGTCAGGCCGTCGGAGTTCATCAAGCGCTGCAACACCAGGTTTGTGTCGAGCAATTGCTGCTGACTGACTCGCAGCGCCCGATAAGCTTCATCGCGCTGCAACAGCGTCATGTAGGAGCGCGAGTGATAGCGAATACGCGCCACCAGCTCGATGTTGTCCGGCAGCTTGACCAGATAATCGTTGGCCCCGGCCGCGAAAGCCGCGCTCTTGATCAGCGGGTCTTCCTTGGTCGACAGCACGATGATCGGGATATCGCGGGTCATCGGGTTGTTTCGGTATTCGCGCACCAGCGTCAGCCCGTCCAGACCCGGCATCACCAGGTCCTGAAGAATGACCGTCGGTTTGATCTGCACGGCTTGAGCGATGGCCTGATGGGGATCGGCGCAAAAATGGAAATCGATATTGTCTTCATGGGCCAGCCCGCGCCGCACTGCTTCCCCGATCATGGCCTGATCGTCAACCAGCAGCACCATCGCGGCGTTCTCGTCGGTCGTCTTCACGTCGTCCAACTGCAAATCATGCATTAACAGTCTCCTGGTCACAGACGGACTGTGAATTCACCTGGAAAATCATTGGCTGAATGCCTCTTTCAAGCGAGGCGCGATGGTGTCCAGAGGGCGAATCTCCTTGGCAGCATCAATGGCAGCGGCCGCTTTGGGCATGCCGTAAACCGCACAACTTTGCTGGTCCTGGGCGATGGTCAAAAACCCGCGCTGACGCATCAGCTTGAGCCCCTGAGCTCCATCACGGCCCATACCTGTCAACAAAACGCCCACTGCATCACCGTTCCAATAGCTGGCCACGCTCTCGAAAAACACATCGATCGACGGCCGATAAATTTCGTTCACCGGCTCCGCCGTATAAGCCAGCGTGCCGTTTTTCAATAAGCGAATATGGTGATTCGTTCCCGCCAGTAATACTTGGCCGGGCTGCGGCGGCTCTCCATCGCGCGCCAGTCGCACAGGCATGCCCGACGATGAACTCAGCCATTCGGCCATCCCTGCGGCAAACACCTGGTCAACATGCTGCACCAGGACGATAGCGGCCGGAAAGTTCACCGGCAGCCCTTTGAGCAGTACTTCCAGCGCTGCAGGTCCGCCGGCCGATGAACCGATCGCCACCAGACTGCGACGCTGTACAGCTTCACGCATTGGCACCGGGGCTGACTTCACCCGACTGTCACGCTGGCCGATGAGCCAGCCAATGTTCAGGATCTTGCGTAATAACGGCGCCGCCGCTTCCTTCGGATTGCTGCCGCCAATGGCCGGGGTATCCACCACATCCAGCGCGCCGTGGCCCATGGCTTCGAAGACGCGGTGCACGTTTTGCTCGCGGTCGACCGTCACAATCACGATGGCGCAAGGCGTGGCCGCCATAATACGCCGAGTGGCCTCTACCCCGTCCATCACCGGCATGATCAAATCCATGAGGATGACATCGGGTGTCAGCTCGGCGCAGCGGTCGACCGCTTCGGCGCCATCGCGGGCTACCCAGACCACTTCGTGCGTCGGCTCGAACGCGATAGCCCGGCGCAACGCTTCGATCGCCATAGGCATGTCGTTGACGATAGCGATCTTCATCCTTGCGCTTCTCCTATCAACTCAACGACGGCATCGAGCAGTGCATCGTCGTGAAAGCTGGCCTTGGCCAGATAATAATCGGCACCTGCGTCCAGCCCGCGACGGCGGTCCTCTTCTCTGTCCTTGTATGACACCACCATCACCGGCAAGGACTGCAGCCGGCTGTCGCGCCGCAGCAAGGTGACCAGTTCGATACCGTCCATGCGCGGCATGTCGATGTCGGTGATCAGCAAATCGAAATCTTCGGCGCGCAACGCGTTCCAGCCATCCATGCCATCCACCGCCACCGCCACTTCGTAGCCACGGCTGAGGAGTAATTTACGCTCAAGCTCGCGCACGGTCAGGGAGTCATCGACCACCAGCACACGCTTGCGGGGTACCGCGTTGGTCTGACGATTACGTCGATCGATGCGCTCCAAGCGCCCGGTATTGAGCAGTTTCTCTACCGAGCGCAGCATGTCTTCGACATCGATGATCAATACCGCAGAACCGTCATCCAGCAGCGCTCCGGCGGAGATGTCCTGCACCTTGCCCAGACGCGGGTCCAACGGCAGCACCACCAGCGTGCGCTCGCCGATAAACCGCTCGACGGCCACGCCGTACACGGCATCGCGCTCGCGGATCACTACCACTTTGAGCACGTCTTCGGCGCTTTGGCTTTGGGGTCGATTGAGCAACTGGCTGGCCGCGACCAGGCCGACGTGTCGCTCTTCGTGCCAGAAGTGTTGACGCCCTTCCAGCTGCACAATCTCGTCGGCCTGGACGTCGCGCATGCGTTCAATGTGCGCCAGCGGGAAGGCGTAGGCTTCTCCGCCCACCTCCACTACCAGGCTACGCACCACCGACAGGGTCAGCGGCACCTCGATATGAAAGTGGCTGCCTTCGCCCGCGCGCTGCTCAAGTTCGACGCCGCCCCGCAACTGACGAACCATGTGCAACACTGCGTCCAGCCCGACGCCGCGTCCGGACACCTCAGTGACTTTGTCGCGCATGCTGAAACCGGGCAAAAACAGGAAGCTCAGCAGTTCTTCTTCGCTCAGTTGGGATGCGGTTTCAACCGGCGATAATTTGCGCTCGATGATGCTTTGGCGCAGTTTTTCAAGATCGACGCCACCGCCGTCATCGATCAGTTCCACCACCAGCAAACCAGCCTGATGCGAAGCCTTGAGCTGGATCAACCCTTCGGCAGGCTTGCCCATCGCCAGCCTTTGCTCAGGGGATTCGATGCCGTGATCCACTGCGTTGCGCAGCAGGTGGGTCAGCGGCGCTTCGAGTTTTTCCAGTACGTCACGATCGACCTGGGTTTTCTCGCCATCGATCTCCAGCCGCACTTGCTTGCCAAGGGAACGGCCCAGATCCCGGACCATCCGCGCCTGGCCTGCCAAGACGTCAGCGAACGGGCGCATGCGACAGGCGAGCGCGGTGTCGTAGAGCAATTGCGCGCGCTGACCGGCCTGCCAACCGAATTCGTCCAGGTCGGCGGTTTGCTGGATCAATAAATGCTGCGCTTCACTCAACAGGCGGCGCGCTTCTTCCAGCGCTTTTTGCGCGTCGGGATCTACCGTTGCGTCAAGCAGCGCTTCAAGACTGTCGAGGGCCCTGCTCGCTCCGCTTTGGGAGCGTTTGACCCGCTGCATTGCTGCCAGATACGGCTTCAGGCGCTGGGTTTCCACCAGCGATTTGCTCGACAGATCCAGCAAGTTATTCAGACGCTCAGCCGTCACCCGCAAGACCCGTTCGCTGCCGGGAGCCGGGCGTTGCTCGCCTCGGGGCACAGCGTTTTTAGCGACGGGCTCAGGATCGGCCTCTGGATCTGGCGAGGTCGCCAATTGAGGCGCAGCAACCGGCAGCGCGGCATTTTGGCTGGGCGCGGGTGGCAGCGGCGCGGCGGGTGCCGGCGCTGATCCGGGTGAGACAGCCAGCAGCAACTGCGCGTTGGCCAGCAGCATTTCATCAGCCGACAGCGGTTCGCCCAGTGGCGTGGCAGTGGTCAGTGGAGTGAGCAGATCGTTCATCAGCGCCACGTAACCGTCGACGTCAGACGGCCCGACGCTGCTGGCACCCGGTGTCGCAATGCGCATCAGCAGGTCAGTGCCCATCAGCAAGGCGTCGATGTGTTCGGGCTGCAAGTGAAGCCTGCCTTCCTGGGCACTGACCAGACAATCTTCCATGACGTGGGAAACGCTGACGCCAGCGTCGACTCCGACGATCCGCGCCGCGCCCTTGAGCGAATGAGCCGCGCGCATGCAGGCTTCGAGCTGGTCGGCCTGGGTCGGGTTGCGCTCCAACGCCAGCAAGCCTGCACTCAATACCTGAGTCTGGGCTTCGGCTTCCAGAGTGAAGAGTTCGAACAGCGAAGCGTCACGCATCCAGTCGGGGGTCATGTGAGGCTCCGGTTCACAGCAGACAGCACCTGCGCTTCATCCAGCAGGCGCAAGCTGCGTTGCTTCCACTGCAAAACGCCTTGGGTGAACCTGGCGGTGGCGTGTTCACCTGGCGCAGAGGCAGCGTCCAGCAGTTGTTGTTCCATGGCGTGAATACCATCGACTTCGTCTACCGGCACTACCACCGGCCCGCCTTCGGCAGCGACGATCAACATGCGCGGCATGATCCGGCCCGAAGGCGCCACGCCGCTTGCAGTGTCGAGCCCAAGCAATTCCACCAGCGAAATACAGGCAACCAGCGCGCCACGCACGTTGGCCACGCCCAGTAGCGCCCGCGAGCGTTGGTGCGGCAGTGAATGAATGGCCTGCAGGTTTGCTACCTCCACCAGACAGCGGGTCGGCAGCCCGAGCCATTCTTCCCCGAGGCGAAACACCACAATCGAACGGGTCTTGATTTCGCCCGGCAGGATGCTCGACTGCACCACCGCGCGGTCCTGCACCGCCAGGGCGTAGCGGTCCAGCAGCCGGGTGGCCGCCGCCGAGTACACCGAGCAGTTGCGGCAATGAATGTGCTCGACCAGCAACGGACACGAACGGTCGCCGTGGATGCCAATCCGGTTCCAGCAATCATCGATGGTGTGCGCGTCATCGGTGACCATCAATTCGCTGTGCAACTGGCTCATCGATTGCGTCCTTCTTTATTCATCCCGCGCGCAGCACGCTCCTGCAACCGTCTGGCCCCGGCCACATCGCCCTGGCTTGCGAGTAATGCAGCCATTTGCGCCAGCGTTTCGGGATGCTGCGGCTCCAGATACAGCGCTTTGCGATAAAAACCCGACGCCTGAGCCGTGTCGCTCGCGACTTCGCTGAGCAGACCCAGCCAATAGAACACCGTCGCCACCGGTTCGTGCTGCTTCAAGTAGCGTTCGCAGGCCGCTTTGGCGTCAGCGGTCTTGCCTTCGTTGGCCAGGCTGCCGATGGTGGCGAGCAAGGTGTTGGCGTCGCTGCTGGGCGCACTCGCGATGGGCGTTTTGATCGTCGAGAAGGGTTTGACCGGCGCTGGAACTTGCGTGCGAAACGGCATCGAGACCGGCGCTTTGACGGGCAACCTGGCGCGCTCGGCTATCGGCCAAGTGGCAGCAATGACGGGTAGCTCTATCGCCACTTCAGAGCGACGCCGAAAGGCAAACGACTGCGCTATGCCGATGGAACTCATGCCCATGCGCCCCAGCAAACTGCCTTCGGCGGGGCCGATGAACAGCACGCCTTCCTCGCGGGTCATGCGCTTGAGAGCCTCAAAACCGAGGCGCTGGGTTGGCACGTCGAAATAGATCAGCAAATTGCGGCAGAACACGAAATCGTAGGCCGACTGGGCCAGCGGCATATGCGGGTCAAGCAGGTTGCCGGGCTGAAAATCCACCCGATCGGCCACTCGTTCATCGAGTCGATAGCCTTCTTCGACCGGCTGAAAATAACGTTCACGAAAGCTCAACTGATCGCCACGAAACGAGTTTTTGCCGTACACGCCACGCCGCGCGCGCTGGATCGAAAGCGGACTGATGTCCACCGCATCGACCTTGAACTGCCCCGGCGCCACGCCTGCATCGAACAGCGCCATGGCGATGGAGTACGGTTCTTCACCGGTTGAGCATGGCAGACTGAGGATACGCAATGGCCTTGCACCGCCCAGCTCCGCCAATCGCGCCAAAGCCAGTTTGCCCAGCGTGGCGAAGGATTCGGGGTAACGAAAAAACCAGGTCTCGGGGACGATCACTGCTTCGATCAGCGCTTGCTGCTCGTCCGCCGAGCCTGCTAGCAATTGCCAATAAGTATCGTTGTCCGCCGAGTGGGAGGCGGTGCAGCGCTGGCGAACGGCACGCTCGATGATCGCCTCGCCCACCGACGCCACGTCCAGGCCGATGCGATCCTTGAGAAACGCGAAGAAACGCGAGTCTTCGCTCATGGCATCGCCTCGAACGCTTCAACACTCAGCGGCTGGGACGGAAACAGCAGTTCACGTACCGGTTCGTTGAGCAGGTCCTGAACGCGGATCCACTGCAACAGACCGATCTCGTCTTCGCGCACTGGCCCCAAGTACGGCGCCTGACGGTTGTCCACGCCGTAATCCTTGAACTCGGCAGCAGCGCAACGCAGGGTGTCGGTGGCCTGCTCCAGAATCAACCCGAGCAGTTGCGCCCCTCGTTCTGCATCCGGCCGGTAATGCACCAGCACCAGACGGGTGCTGGTGCGTGATTGCGCGGGATGACCAAACGTCAGCGCGCTCAGGTCGATAACCGGGATGACCGCGCCGCGATGAGCGAACACACCGGCAACCCAATGTGGCGCCTGGGCGATGGGTTTGAGCGCCAGCCGAGGCAACACTTCGGCCACCTCCACAGCTTCCAGCGCATAACGCTCGGCGCCAATCCGAAACAGCAGAAACAGCTTGTTCTTGGGCAACACGGGCGCCCCGCGTCTGGCTGAGTGCTCGATCATCGATCCGACTCAGACCTTGAATCGCGAAACGCCGCCGCGCAGCCCGATCGCCACCTGGCTTAGCTCGTCGATAGCAAAACTGGCCTGGCGCAGGGATTCCACAGTCTGGCTGCTGGCATCACCCAGCTGCACCAGCGCCTGATTGATTTGTTCGGCGCCAGTGGCCTGAGCCTGCATGCCTTCGTTGACCATCAGCACGCGCGGCGCCAAGGCCTGCACCTGATGGATGATCTGCGAAAGCTGCTCGCCCACTTGGGTCACTTCGAACATACCGCGGCGCACTTCTTCGGAAAACTTGTCCATGCCCATGACGCCTGCGGACACGGCGGATTGAATCTCGCGCACCATTTGTTCGATGTCGTAAGTTGCGACCGCGGTCTGATCGGCCAAGCGACGCACTTCGGTGGCAACCACGGCGAAACCACGGCCGTATTCGCCGGCTTTTTCCGCTTCGATGGCGGCGTTGAGCGACAGCAAGTTGGTCTGATCGGCCACCTTGACGATGGTCACGACCACCTGATTGATGTTGCCCGCCTTCTCATTGAGGATCGCCAGCTTGGAGTTCACCAGGTCTGCGGCGCCCATCACCGAATGCATGGTTTCTTCCATGCGCGCCAGACCTTGCTGGCCGGAGCCTGCGAGAATCGACGCCTGATCAGCGGCGGAGGTGACTTCTGTCATGGTGCGCACCAGATCACGGGAGGTGGCAGCAATTTCCCGGGAAGTCGCGCCAATCTCAGTGGTGGTGGCTGCGGTTTCCGTGGCGGTGGCCTGTTGTTGCTTGGAAGTGGCCGCGATTTCGGTGACCGAAGTGGTGACCTGCACCGAAGAACGCTGCGCCTGGGACACCAGTGCCGCCAGTTCGGCGACCATGTCATTGAAGCCGGTTTGCACTGCACCGAATTCGTCTTTGCGGTCCAGGTTCAAACGGCTGCTCAGATCGCCCGTGCGCATGGTGTCGAGGATGCGCACGATCAACGTCATCGGCGCCAGAATCGTGCGCATCAGCAGCAGCCCGCAGGCGCCTGCCGCAAGCACGGCCACCAACAGGGAAACGCCCATGCTGATCTTGGCGCTCTGCACCGAGGAATGGATGGCCAGGGACGCATCGTCCGCAACTTTCTTGTTCATCAAAATAATGTCATTGAGCTGACGGCGACCGTCAATCCAGACAGGGCTCATGCGCTCTTTGAAGATCTGCCGCGCAGCAATGAAATCGTTGGCCTCGTAGGCACGAAGCGTGTCATCGAGCGCTTTATTGAAGACTTGGTGCAGCTTCTCGAAATTGTCGAAACCGGCCTGATCGGCTGCGTCGAAGATGGTTTTGCGATAGTTGTTCATCTGCGCGTTCAGGCGCGTTTCGAACTCTTGGTACTGATCCCTTTCTTCCTTGGTCAGCGGACGGCCTTCGTCTTCGCCGAGCAGCTCAAGGGTGCGCAGGTAACTTTCGACCCAGGCGCTGCGGGTCAAAGTGCTGTAATAAACGCCGGGAATGGCATCCTCACTCACCGCCTCCGAACTGGACTCAATCGATAACAGCCGGGTGTAAGCCACCACTACCATCAGCAGCATGATGGCGATGATCACAGCAAAGCTCGCCAAAATCCGTTGACGCAACGTCCAGTTCTTCACAGTCAGCCCTCAAGAGTTCAACGCCAGCGGCCACGCCGGGTTCAAGAAGCGGACCGATCAACGGTCCAAAGCGAGCGGGAGTATAGCCCAGCGGCTTACGCACTTACCGGACTGTTTCTGACCTGTTTTGCTGACTTTCCGACACGGATATCAGACGCTTCTGACAAGTTGTCGGCATGAAGGGGAGTTGCTTTAAGAGTGGGTGCGGGGTTTCTGATTCTCGGCCCAGCCCTTGGGACCTAACCGCGATCAACGGCGCAACCCCGTTGGAGCGAGGCTTGCTCGCGAAGCTTTTGATTCTGGCCGCAGGCCGCACACGAATCGGAATGTGCCATCGAACGCTTTTGATTCTGGCCGAGGCCGTAGGAGCGTTGCTTGCTCTGGGCCGCATCCGGACGATCTAGCGCGCAGCGGCAGTAAACCAGTGCATGCGGTGTGTCAGGCGTAAACACGGTTTGCAGGTTTTGGGGCCGCTGCGCAGCCCATCGTCGGCAAGCCAGACTCCTACGCGCTCCGCGCAGAAGCAGATCTGTGGCGCTACCCGTTTTTGATTCTGGCCGCAGGCCGCACACGAATCGGAATGCGCCATCGAACGCTTTTGATTCTGGCCGCAGGCCGTAGGAGCGTTGCTTGCTCGCGATCTGCTGCGCAGCGGCAGTAAACCGGTGCATGCGGTGTGTCAGGCGTAACACGGTCGCTAAGTTTTGACGCCACTTCGCAAGCCCATCGCGAGCAAGTTCACTCCTACAGATTGCGAGCAGCGCGCTTATTGGGCTTGTCGGACCTGGGTCTCCAGTTCGGTCTTGAGCGCAGGATCAAGCTTGAGTTGCTTGGCCAGTTCATCCAGGTAGGCGCGCTCCATGAAATGCTCTTCGTCGACCATCATCACGCTGGCGATGTACATCTCGGCGGCGATCTCCGGCGTTTTTGCTGCGCGGGCCACGTCGGAAGGGTCCAGGGGTTTGTTCAGTTCGGCATGCAGCCAGTGCTGCAATTCCTGATCGCCGGTCAATCGGGTGAATTCGCCTTCAATCAATTCGCGCTCACGGTCATCGACGTGGCCGTCTGCCTTGGCCGCAGCAACCAGGGCGCGGAGGATGGCTTCACTGTGCAGTTCAACCTGCGCGGGTGGCACGCGGTCGATAGTCTGCGGTTCAGTCTGCGGCGCGCTGCCTTGATTGGCCTGCCAGTTGCCATATGCCTTGTAGGCAATTACCCCGAGGGCGGCCAATCCGCCGTAGGTCAGCACCTTGCCGCCCATCTTGCGCGCGCTTTTATTGCCCAGCAGCAGGCCCATTGCCCCCGCGGCTGCCGCGCCGCCACCTGCGCCGGACAAGAAACCGCCAAGATTGCCGCCACCCACTTTGCCAAGCAGATCACTCAGGCCGCCCTGGCCGCCGCTTTTGTTTTGAGATTGACCGGCACCGCCTGCCTTGTTCTGTAGCAGGTCTTGACCGGATTTGAGCAACTGATCCAACAATCCACGGGTATTCATAGGAGTTCTCCTGAGTTGTCGTCGGAAAATTCAACGGCTCGCAGATTAAAACGAACAGCTCATGGGCTGTTCTCAGGAGTGCTTCCAGATGTTGCTATCACGTAATGGCCCTTTGATTAAAACGATATAGACTCATCGCATCCGACAAAAACAAGCGCATAGCCCCGTCGATAAGGCCATTGCGCCAGATTCGTCACTTCACACTGCCCCGACCATAATTTGAAAAAGAGGGAACCCCATGTCAGTGCACAAGACCACGCTGTTAAGCGCTGTAATCACCGCATTGTTCGCCAGCGCCACATTGCAGGCCGCTGAAACGCTCAAGGCTGTCGGCACTGGCGAAGGCCAGCTCGATATCGTGGCGTGGCCGGGTTACATCGAGCGCGGTGAAAGTGACAAGGCGTATGACTGGGTGACGGGCTTCGAAGAAGAAACCGGGTGCAAGGTCAACGTCAAGACCGCCGCCACTTCGGACGAAATGGTCAGCCTGATGACCAAGGGCGGCTATGACCTGGTGACCGCTTCCGGCGACGCTTCGTTACGCTTGATCGCGGGCAAGCGGGTACAGCCCATCGATACCTCGCTGATCCCCAACTGGAAAAACCTCGACCCGCGCCTGGTCGGGGGCCAGTGGTACGTGGTCGACAAGCAAACCTACGGCACGCCGTATCAGTGGGGCCCGAACGTGCTGCTGTACAACACCAATGTGTTCAAAACCCCGCCGGTGAGCTGGAGCGTGGTGTTCGAGCCTCAGGACCTGCCCGACGGCAAGCCCAACAAAGGCCGGGTACAGGCCTATGACGGACCGATCTACATTGCCGACGCGGCGCTCTACCTGAAAACCAAACAGCCTGATTTGAAGATCGAAGACCCGTATCAATTGACTGAAACCCAGTACAAGGCAGTGCTCGATCTGCTGCGCGAACAGCAGCCGTTGATTCACCGTTACTGGCACGACGCGACTGTGCAGATGAGCGACGTGAAGAACGAAGGCGTGGCTGCTTCCAGTTCGTGGGGCTATATGGTCAATGGCCTGCAGGCGGACAAACAGCCGGTGGCTTCGACCATCCCGCAGGAAGGCGCCACGGGCTGGGCGGACACGACTATGTTGCACGCCGACGCCAAACATCCAAATTGCGCCTACAAATGGATGGACTGGTCGCTGCAACCGAAAGTCCAGGGCGATGTAGCGGCGTGGTTCGGCTCGTTGCCGGTGGTGCCTGCGGCGTGCAAATCCAGCGAACTGCTTGGCGCCGAGGGCTGCACCACTAACGGGTTCGACCTGTTCGAGAAGATCGCTTTCTGGAAAACCCCGCAGGCCGAAGGCGGCAAATTCGTGCCGTATAGCAGGTGGACGAAGGACTACATCGCGATCATGGGTGGGCGTTGATTCTGTTCATCAAGCCGGGCACCACATAGCCATGTGGGAGGGAGCTAGCTCGCGATTGCGGTAAGTCAGTCGGTACGTCTTCGGCTGAGCGAACGCATCGCGAGCAAGCAGCAGCACTCCTGCGGTCTTCGGCCAGAATCAAAAGCCGAAGCGCGCGGAGGACCACTTTGATCAATCGCGCAAATCGGACTCATGAATCGGCTGATCGCGATGAGTTGCCCGCTGGTATTGCGCTGGCCAGATCGCTTTTCGACCGCCCAGATCGTCATCGGCGTGCAGCGGCCAGTAAGGGTCACGCAGCAGCTCGCGGGCCAGCAGGATCAAATCCGCCTGCCCAGTGCGCAAGATGTGATCCGCCTGCGCAGGTTCAGTGATCATACCCACGGTACCACTGGCAATTCCGGCCTCTTTCTTCACGCGCTCGGCAAAGCGGGTCTGATAACCCGGCCCAACGGGAATCTCCGCATGGGCTGCCGTGCCGCCTGACGACACATCGATCAAGTCCACGCCCAAGGCTTTAAGGCGACGAGCCAGCTCCACGGTTTCATCGGGATTCCAGCCGTCTTCCACCCAATCGGTGGCCGACACCCGCACGAACACTGGCAACTCTTCCGGCCAGACGGCACGGATCGCTTCGGTAACTTCAAGGGTCAGGCGAATGCGGTTATCGAACGAGCCGCCGTATTGATCGCGGCGCTGATTGCTCAACGGCGACAGGAACTGATGCAGCAGATAGCCGTGGGCCGCGTGAATTTCTACCACCTTGAAACCGGCGGTCAGCGCACGCTTGGCGGAATCCACGAACGCTTGAATCACGTCCTTGATCTGCGCTTCATCCAGCGGCGTTGGCGCCCTGTGATTAGGATCGAAGGCGATAGCCGATGCGCCCCATGACTGCCAGCCGCCCTGGTCCAGCGGCACGCTGCCCTGCTTACCCAGCCATGGCCGCCACGTGCTTGCCTTGCGACCGGCATGCCCCAACTGAATGCCCGCGACGGCGCCTTGAGCGGTGATGAAACGGGTGATGCGCTGCAAGGGTTCGATCTGATCGTCATTCCACAGCCCCAAGTCCTCGGGGGTGATGCGACCATCTTCTGTTACAGCGGTGGCTTCAGTAAAAATCAAACCGGCGCCGCCAACCGCGCGGCTGCCCAGGTGTACCAGATGCCAGTCATTGGCCAGGCCATCGACGCAGCAGTACTGACACATCGGAGACACCGCGATGCGGTTTAACAGGGTCAGTTGGCGAATGGTATAGGGTTCAAGCAGCAGGCTCATGGGGACCTCTCAAGTGGAAGAATCGGGTTCCAGGCACATTGTCTTTTCAGAACATTGAGCCTAGTCGACAACTGCCTTTAAGAGAGGGTTCAGCGCATCTTGCACTGCTATGATCAGCGCGGCGACAGGTGCGCCACCAGAAGCTGAACCGTTTCATTTCCCCGGAACTCATTGAGGTCCAGCTTGTAGGCCAATTCGACCCAGCGAATGGTCGGGTTGGGCCACACTTCGCGATCAACGCTGAACGCAATACCGTCGAGCTTCACCGTGCCGCATTCGGTCTTGAGCACCATTTTCAGATGCCGTTCGCCGACGATACGCTGCTCAACCAACTGAAAGACGCCGTGAAACAGCGGCTCCGGGAAATGCTGTCCCCAAGGCCCGGCATTGCGCAGAGCGCGCGCCAGCTCCAAATGAAACTCTTCGACCGCCAGCGTGCCGTCCGACAATAACCGACCGGTAAGGTCTTCCTCATTGAGCTGGCGGCGCACTTCGGTATCGAAGGCTTCGGCGAATGCCTGGAAATTTTCTTCCGGCAACGACAACCCTGCCGCCATCGCGTGCCCGCCGAACTTGCTGATCAGCTCGGGGTGCCTTGCGGCGACAGCATCCAGCGCATCGCGAATATGAAAACCTGGCACCGAACGCGCCGACCCTTTGAGCACGCCCTCCCCCGCACTGGCGAAAGCGATGGTCGGGCGGTGATAGCGCTCTTTCATGCGTGAAGCGAGGATGCCGATAACCCCTTGGTGCCACTCGGCCTCGTAAAGACAAAGGCCAAAGGGCATTGATTCGATCGGCAAGTCCTTGAGCTGGGCCAACGCTTCGCGCTGCATGCCCTGCTCGATGGATTTGCGGTCCTGATTCAACTCGTCCAGTTGCACGGCCATTTCTCGCGCCTGGATTTCGTCTTCACATAGCAGGCATTCGATGCCCAGGCTCATGTCATCCAGACGACCGGCGGCGTTCAGCCGAGGCCCGATAATGAAGCCCAGATCGGTGGAAGTGATGCGCGATGCCTCACGCTTGGCAACCTCCAGGATTGCCCGCAGCCCAGGCCGCGCACGACCGGCGCGGATGCGCATCAAGCCTTGATGCACGAGGATGCGATTGTTGGCGTCCAGCGGCACAACGTCCGCGACGCTACCCAGCGCAACCAGGTCCAGCAGCTCCCCGAGATTAGGCTGCGCCTGACCATTGGCCGCGAACCAGCCGATGTCCCGCAGCCGCGCACGAAGAGCCATCAGCACGTAAAAAATTACACCGACGCCGGCCAGCGCTTTACTCGGGAAAGTACAGCCCGGCTGATTGGGATTGACGATAGCGTCGGCCGCCGGCAGCTCGTGGCCCGGCAAGTGGTGATCGGTGACCAGGACTTGAAGCCCCGCCGCCTTGGCCGCTGCCACGCCTTCGACACTCGAAATGCCGTTGTCCACGGTCATCAGCAGATCAGGCGTGCGCTCCAGCGCGACCTGGACGATTTCCGGGGTCAGGCCGTAGCCGAATGCGAAGCGGTTAGGCACGAGATAATCGACATGAGCGGCGCCCAGCAAACGCAAACCCAGCACGCCGACGGTGCTTGCCGTGGCGCCATCGGCATCGAAGTCGCCGACGATGAGGATGCGCTGGCGTTGTTGCAGCGCGATCACCAGCAGGTCCACCGCAGCGTCAATGCCCTTGAGCTGCTGATACGGAATCAACCGCGCCAGACCCTTGTCCAGTTCTTCCTGCGAAAGCACACCGCGGGCGGCGTACAGGCGAGTCAGCAAAGGCGGTAGATCGCCAAGAAAAGGCAAGGTGTCGGGCAACAGACGAGGTTCGATGCGCATTCGGGTTCCGCTTGGTTTTCAGGTACTCATTTCGCTGTAACGACGATATGCGGCGACGATCAGCCGCGCTCGCCGGCCAGCCACTGCAACTGCACTTCGTGTTGACCGCGATCATCGGTCACAAAGATGGTGCCTTCGCTGATCATCACGTCCCACTTGATGACGCGGGGCATATCTTTGGCCAGGGTTTCGAGCACTTCTTGCGGGACCGAGGCGATGTTGACGTTCTTCAACGTCTTGATCGCCGGGATCACTTTGCCTTCCCAGACACGCAGACTGCCATAGGCCAGCAGGCTGGTACGCTCAGTGCGCCGTGAGCACCAGGTCAGACGGTCGGCGTCAGGCTGGCCGACTTCGATCCAGTGCAAAACCCGATCATCCAGGCTTTTTTCCCACAACGCGGGTTCGTCTACGTCTGACAGACCACGGCCAAAAGACAGATGCTCGTTGTACCAAAAGGCGTAGGCCAGCAGGCGTACAGTCATGCGTTCTTCGGTTTCCGACGGGTGCCGGGCGATGGTCTGTTTGACGCTCTCGTAGACCGAGCGATCAAGGTCGGTGAGATTCAATTCAAACTTGTAGGTCGTGGACGGCTGGGCCATGAACGGGCTTCTGAAGATAAAGAAAGGCGGCAAGTCTAACCGATGCGCCACCATTGAACGACCGAACTCGCAGCATCGGGCGACCGGCTGGCGCAAATAGAGCGTGCCGGGTGCTGCGAGCAGTGCTTTACTCACGCGAAGGTTACGGCTGTTAAGCAAATGATCCACATCAGCGATACCCTTTAGCGAAATCCTGGGCCAGGAGATCTCAGGGGTGCACTTACCGTGTTGTCAGTAATCGCTCGCCTGGGATCGGCGTTCGCTTGATGCCTTTTGATTTCGGCCCATTTTTTTAAGGATTACAGCAACGGATGGTCTATCGATCCTGGGGGTCCGCCCGGCCTTGTCTATTTGCTTTGTTGTTCATGACGGCGCTCTTCACAGCGTTGCCTCGTGAGAGCCAGGCCAAGGACACGTTGGTCTGGGTGCTGCGTGACTTCCCGCCGCTCAACATTGTTACCGGGCCGTTGAAGGGTCAGGGCGCCATCGACAAACTGATGCCTGAACTGATCGCACGGATGCCCGAATACGATCACCAAATCGTGCACGTTAACCGCGCTCGCGGGATTCAGATGCTTCAGGACCCGGAGATTTTCGCCTGTGATCCGACGCTGCTGTGGACGGCCGAGCGGGCAAAAACCATTCTGTTTTCCATCCCCACCTACGCCACGCCGGGCAATGGCCTGATCACCGAGCGCAGGGATCATGCGCGGTTTGCGCCTTTCGTCAGCGAAGACGGGCACATCGATCTGGCGGCTGTATTGACCAGCAATTCGGTAAAGGTCGGCATTGTCGCCGAGCGCAGCTACGGGCCGGTCATCGACAAGGTGCTGCACCAATCCGCGCAAGACAACCTGGTGCTGCATTACGGCAATGCCGCCGTTGGCAGCATGTTGCAGATGGAGCGAATGGGGCGTTTTCAGGCGCTGATCAGTTACTGGCCGGAAGCGCGCTTTCACGCTCAACAACAGGGAGTCCCACTCGATGAACTGGAATTCTTCCCAGTCAAGGACGCCCCAAAATATCAGTTCGCCCACATCGGCTGCTCCAACAGCGTGAAAGGTCACCAGGCGATGGAAATCATCAACCGGGAAATGCGCGTGCTGCGCGTCACCAAACTGATTGGCTTCTATGCAGAATGGATGGCCAAGCGGGAAGAATATCTGCAGGACTCGAAGACGTTTTTTGCGGATCAGTGACCCCGTACCTGTAGGAGCGAACTTGTTCGCGAGGCTTTAAACATGACGCGCAATAAGATCGCCTCGCCAACAAGTTGGCTCCTACAGAACCGCGCTATCTGACGCACCTCGAACCTGTAGGAGCGAACTTGTTCGCGAGGCTTTAAACATGACGC